>RECQ01000010.1 GCA_007693965.1 Phycisphaeraceae bacterium
CGGCACGCAAGCCCGCGACCCGCCGCACCACCACTGCCAAGCGTCGCACCACGGCTCGCAAGCCCGCGACTCGCCGCACCACCACCGCGAAGCGTCGCACCACGGCGCGCAAGCCCGCGACTCGCCGCACCACCACTGCCAAGCGTCGCACCACGGCTCGCAAGCCCGCGACTCGCCGCACCACCACCGCGAAGCGTCGCACCACGGCGCGCAAGCCCGCGACTCGCCGCACCACCACTGCCAAGCGTCGCACCACGGCTCGCAAGCCCGCGACTCGCCGCACCACCACCGCGAAGCGTCGCACCACGGCGCGCAAGCCCGCGACTCGCCGCACCACCACTGCCAAGCGTCGCACCACGGCTCGCAAGCCCGCGACTCGCCGCACCACCACCGCGAAGCGTCGCACCACGGCGCGCAAGCCCGCGACTCGCCGCACGACAACCGCCAAGCGTCGCACCACGGCTCGCAAGCCCGCCGCGCGTCGCACCACCGCTCGCAAGAGCACGGCCCGCCGCACGACCGCGAAGCGCGTGACGCGGAGCACGAGCGCTCAGTACAAGGCTCCGAAGCGCTCGGGCAGCCGCAACCGCACTACGATCCGTTCGCAGGGCCAGCCCAGGCTTCGCCTGGTTGGCGGCTCCGGAGGCGCCAGCGCCTCCAAGCGCCGCCGCACCTACAACCGCCGCGCCGCCTGATTCAGGCCGTCCGGTCGAAGAGCAACACATTCACGACGCAAACGCAGCCACGGCGGGAATTTCCCGCCGTGGCTTTTTTCATGCGCTGTGCTCGTGACGCCCCACCGCTCGCGCGGCGGGCTCTGCGTGGGCTCTGAGCGGGAGCGCTGATTTTCCACACGTCACCAGTCTGCTAGGTTCTCCGCCATGCGCGGGCGGATTCTGGATGCGATGGCGGACTTCATACTCGCACGGCCGTGGTGGATCATCACCGCCGCGCTGATTCTGGCTGCGCTGGCGGGGGCTCACGCGGCCATCAACCTCGACCTCAACGCCGACACCGACGACCTCATCGCCAGCGACCGCCCGTTCATGAGCGAGTACCGGCGTTTCCTCGAAGACTTCGGCGACCTCGAATACATCTACATCGTCGTCGACGCCGGGCGCGATCGCGAACAGGGTGAACGGTGCGTCGTCGAGCTGGTGCGGAAACTGCGTGAGATCGAAGCCCTGCCGGGCGTCTCAGGCTGGATCGAGCCGGCTGAGCAGCTCCGCATCGCCACCCGGGCCATGCCCGAGAACGAGTTGGAGGGTCTGGCACGGGCCTCGGAGGCGATCCCCCTGCTGCTCTCGAAGCCGGATGCAGCGGCGGCGATCGAGACGGCGAGCGCCATGCTGCGGCGAGCCCTGGCGCCCGACGCCCCACAGGAGCGACGTGAGGCCATGGGGGCGGCTGCGGTGCTGGCGTTGGAGCAGATCGCCTCGACGCCTGAAATGGCGATGGCAGGCGATGAGCCCCTGCCGCGACGGTTCCTGGAGTCGGACACCGGGCGGATGCTCTTTGTCGAGATCATGCCCGTGAAGGACTACGGCACGCTGGCGGTGATCGCAGAGCCGCTGCGTCAGATCCGGGCGGTGATGGATGAGGTTCGGCCGCAGTTTCCGGATGTTGAGATCGGCCTGACCGGGCGTCCGGCCCTGCAGGCGGATGAACTGGCGACCAGCGACCGTGATATGCGCCGGGCGGCGACGCTGGCGCTGCTGCTGTGTTCGGGGCTGATCATCCTGGCGCTGCGGACGGTGGTGCGTCCGCTGCTGGCGGTGGGCGCGTTCCTGATGGCGGGGGCGTGGACGTACGGCGCCGCCACGGTGATGATCGGGCATCTCAACCTGTTGAGCGTGGTCTTCGTGCTGGTGCTGGTGGGCGTGGGTCTGGATTACGGCGTACACATGATTTCGCGGTTCAACGAGTTCCGCGCAAAGCGGCCGCTTTCGGGGGCGCTGCGGGGAGTGATGCGCACGGCGGCGACGGGGAACATCACCGGGGCGCTCACATCATGCGCCGTCTTCTTCATGGCGCTCTTCACTGACTTCCAGGGACTGCGCGAGTTGGGATTGATCGCGGGGGTGGGGCTGTTGCTGTGCCTGGTGGCGATGTCGTTCGTCCTGCCGGCGCTTTTCGTGGCCACCGATCGCACGCCGCAAACGGTTCGCGGCGACATGCCGACTCCCATCGAACTGCCGATGCGTCGCTTCGAGCGGGCATTGATCGACCGGCCGTGGCACGTGCTGGCGCTGGTCGGTGTGATCTCGGCGCTGCTGGCCGTGCTGCCCGGCGGCGCCGGGTTCGAATACAACCTGCTCGAGCTGCAGTCGGAGGGGCTGGAGGCGGTGGAGTGGGAGGAGCGGATCCGCAAGGATTCGGTGGCGTCGACGTGGTTCGGGGCGGTGATCGTCGACGAGATGCATGAGATTCCCGGCGTGCTGGCCCGATCGGACGAGATGGAGACCATCGGCGCCGGGCGCAGCGTGCTGGACATAGTGCGCCTGGACACACCGGAGCGGCGACGGTGGCGTGACAAGCTGCAGGAAGCGGCGGACGCTCCGGCGCCGGTTGATCCGATGCAGGCGGGCGACGCCGGGCGTGTGCGCCGGGCGCTGGATGATGCGCTGCCGCGGGTGCAGGGCATGGCCGAGCTGGCGCGGATGGCGTCGCCGGAGGATGCGCTGGCGCTGAAGTCGCTGCACGCGCGGCTGGTCGAGCGGCGTCGGGCCCTGGATGAAGACCCTGAATCCACTCTGGCGCGCATCAATGAGGCTTTGGATGTCGCGGGGGAGCGGCTGCGCATCATGCTCGACGGCGACGCCCTGCCGCTGCGCGAGGCGCTGCCGGACGCTCTGCGCGAGCAGTTCATCTCGAAATCCGGACGCTTCCTGGTGATGCTGCATCCGCGCGAGGACGTGTGGGAGTACGAGCCGATGGAGCGGTTCGTGGCGGACCTGCGGGCGGTGGACCCGGACGTGACGGGCGTGCCCATCACGCACTTCGAGTCGCTCGGTGAGATGCGCGACGGGTTCGTGCGCATGTCGCTGCTGGCGATTTTGTGCGTGACCGTCTTTTTGATGATCGACTTCCGGCGCATCGTCGACACGCTCTTCACGCTGATCGCGCTCGGGCTGGGCGTCTTGTGGACGGTGGAGGCGATGGGGGCGCTGGGGGTGTCGTTCAACCTGGCGAACTTCTTCGCCCTGCCGCTGCTGATCGGGCTGGGGGTGGACGGGAGCGTTCACATCCTGCACCGCTACCACGAGCAGGAGGACACGGAGCGGCGTTTCCAGATGGGGGCGACGCGCCGGGCGGTGATCCTGACCGCCGTCACCACGGCGGTGGGCTTCGGCTGCCTGCTCATCGCCCAGCACAGGGGGCTGCGGAGCCTGGGTGTGATGATGATCATCGGCAGCGTCGCCTGCATGGCGGCGTCGGTGCTGATCCTGCCGGCGCTGCTCTCGGCGCGGGATCGCGTGCAGGGGACGCTGGCGCGACGGCGAGGCGAACGCTCCGGGTGAATGCGATCGCCGCGGTTCGGGCGGATCGGGTACCTTCCCCACCAGTCTTCCCGGGGCGGATGCTCCGACTATGTTTCTGCAGCGGCCCATGACAGCCGCGCACGGAGGCAGACGATGACGAACGGCGCTTTCGATCTCGGCGCGATCCTCGAATCCAATTCCCCCGGCGACTTGGGGCTCTTCTCTTCGCACGTCAATCCGGCGTTCGCGCAGATGCTCAGAACGATCGGGTTCGACGCATCGTTCACACGCGGCGAGGGGGCGTGTCTGTATGACGCGCAAGGGAACCGGTACATCGACTGTTTGGGCGGGTACGGCGTCTACGCGCTGGGGCGCAACCATCCCGGCGTGCGCGACGCCGTGCGCCAGGCGATGGAGATGAACCTGCCGAGCCTGCCGGGCGTGGGGCCGTTCCGGCTGGCGGGCGCCCTGGCGCGGGAGCTTGTCGAGATTGCGCCGCGCGGGCTGGAGAAGGTGTATTTCTGCAACTCGGGGACAGAGGGGGTCGAGGCGGCGCTGAAGTTCGCGCGGGCGGCGACGGGGCGTGACCACGTCGTCCACTGCGCCCGCGCCTACCACGGGCTCACGCTCGGGTCGCTCAGCGTCAACGGCAACCGCGAGTTCCGAGAGGGCTTCGGCGCGCTGCCCGAGCACACGACGGAGGTCCCCTTCAACGATCTTGAAGCGCTGGAGCGGGCGCTTGCGAAGAAGGACGCCGCGGCGTTCATCGTCGAGCCGATCATGGGCAAGGGCGTGCGCATCCCCGATGATGAGTATTTCACGGGCGTCCAGGAGGTCTGCCGGCGCACGGGGACGCTGCTCATTCTCGACGAGGTGCAGACGGGGCTGGGGCGCACCGGGAAGATGTTCGCGGCCGAGCACTGGGGCGTCGAGCCGGACATCATGGTCGTCGCCAAGGCGCTGTCCGGCGGCGTCATCCCGTCCGCGGCGGTGCTGAGCCGGAGCTGGATCAACGACCGCGTCTTCCCCAGCATGGAGCGCTGCTGCGCCCACCAGGTGACGTTCGGGATGAACGATCTGGCCATGGCGGCGGGGCTGGCGACGCTGCACTATCTGCGGGAAGAAAGAATCATCGAACGCTCCCATGACACCGGCGAGCTGCTGATGCGCCGCCTGCGCGAGCGCATCGGCGGCTACGAGATGGTGAAGGAAATCCGCGGCAAGGGGTTGATGATCGGCATCGAGTTCGGCCCGCCCCGTTCGCCGGGCCTGCGCATGGGCTGGACCATGCTGCACACGATGGACCAGAGCCTCTTCTGCCAGGCGATCCTGATGCCGCTGATGATGGATCACCGCGTGCTGGCGCAGGTGGCGGGGCATCGGATGGACATCATCAAGCTGATCCCGCCGCTGGTGTTGAGCGAGCAGGAAGCGGAAGAGATCGCGCAGGCGTTCGAGGCGGCGGTGGGCGCGTGCCACAGGTTCCCGGGTCCGGTGTGGGAGGTCGGCAAGAAGCTCGGCGCCGCGGCGAAGAAGCGGTGGCGGAGCGAGCCGGTCGCGGGCTGAAGCGTCGTGCTTTTCCGTGTCTGCGCTCTTTTCTGCGTTGCGCAATGGCGCGGCTATGATCACCCATGCTGCGACGATGGTTCCCGTGGAAGCTGATCATCCGGCGCGCTGCGCATCGGCACGGCTTCATCGACCCCTTCGCGATTCTCGCCCGCGCCCACCGCTTCGCGCAGCCCTCGGAAGTGATGGAGCCGATCGAGCTGCTGCGGGCCGGCGTCATCTTTCACGCCCGCGGCCTGATCAACACGCGGGCGATTCAGCACAACCTGGACTGGGTGTGGCCCTACTGGGTCGAGCGGCAGTTCAACCCGCGCGATGTCTCCTTCATCCCGCGGGCCTTCTCGATCACGCATGTCAACCTCACGCACCGCAACTGGACCGCGGTCGGGCTGCCGGACATCGAGGCGACGCCCATCGTCGATCCGCGCGGCCTGCTCACCGCGCTGGATGACAAGTGGTCGCTGGACGCCTGGATCGTGACGGACGACGGCGCACAGATTCTCATCCCCTGCCGCGACAAGGACGCTGAGCAGGAGCTGCTGCTGGAGGACGGCCTGTGCGTGCGCACGCGATCGAGCCTTCCCCCCACTGACGGCGGCGCTGATCTGCATCTGGAGACGCTGGCGGACATGGTGATGGAGGAGGGAAACCCCGTGTGCCGCCTGCGGGTCACAGGGCGGGCGGACCGCAAGGCTTGGCTGGTGGTGTCGCTGCGCCCGTATAACCCGGAGGGCGTGAGCTTTGTGCACGTGGTGACGATGGGCGCCGATCGGCGTTCGTGGGACGTTGACGGCGAGGCGCGCATCGAGTTCGAGACGCCCATGGAGCGCATGCACTGCTCGACCTATCGCGAGGGGGATGTCCGCAGCCGCCTGCTGCAGGAGAATGAACAGACCGAGTGCGCATGCGAGATCGGCATGGCGACCGCGGCGGCGATGTATGAAATCGAGCCCGGCGCCGCCAGCTCGGTGACGGTGCGCGTGCCGCTGGGCGAGGTGACGCAGACGGCGCCGACGTGGGCCAGCGCCCTCGATGGCGTCGCCGAACTGCGCGTGCCGGATGAGCGATACCAGTTTCTCTACGACGCCGCGCTGCGCACACTGACAATTCTCTCGCCCCATGATGTGTACCCCGGCCCGTACACCTACAAGCGATTCTGGTTCCGCGATGCGGCCATCATCATGCATGCGATGCTTGGCGTCGGGCTCGCCGACCGGGTGGAGCGCTCGCTCAAGCGTTTTCCTGCGCGGCAGACAACGGGGGGATACTTCCGCTCGCAGGAGGGTGAGTGGGATTCAAACGGGCAGGTGCTGTGGATCCTTGAACGCTACCGGCAGATGACGGGTCGCCCGCTGGACGATTCGTGGCGGTCGCCGGTGAAACGGGCGGCGCGGTGGATCGAGCGCAAGCGGGTGTCGGAGAAGATCGACGCCCCCCATGCCGGACTGCTGCCCGCGGGCTTCAGCGCCGAGCACCTGGGGCCGAATGACTTCTATTACTGGGATGATTTCTGGTCCATCGCGGGTCTGGAGGCGGCGGCGGCGCTTGCGGAGTCGTTCGATGAGATGGACGAGACGCAGCGCTGCCGCGACGAGGCGAAGTCGCTGGCGAAGGCGGTGGAGCGCAGTCTGGAGCACGTGAAACGCCGCGGCGACTACGCGGGCGTGCCCGCCTCCCCCCACCGCCGGATGGACGCGGGAGCGATCGGATCCATCGTCTGCGGCTATCCGCTGCAGCTCTGGGATGCGCACGACCCGCGCCTGCTCGCCACCATCGAGTTCCTCGTCGATCACTGCTTCGTGAACGGCGGCTTCTTCCAGGACATGATTCATTCGGGGATCAACCCGTACCTGACGATCCACGTGGCGCAGGTGATGCTGCGGGCGGGCGATGAGCGGGCATTCGAGCTGATCGACGCGACGGCGCGGAACGCATCGCCCACCGGGCAGTGGCCGGAGGCGATCCACCCGCACACGCACGGCGGGTGCATGGGCGACGGCCAGCACGCCTGGGCCGCGGCGGAGTGGGTGCTGATGATGCGGGCCCTCTTCCTGCGCGAGGAGGGCGACACGCTGGTGCTGACGCCGGGAATCCGCAGAGAGTGGCTCGATCGCGGCGAAGAGCTGCGCTTCGGACCCTCGCCCACGAGCTGGGGGGATGTGCTGGTGCGGGTGAAGCCGGAGGAGGAGGGGGTGCGCGTCGAGTGGGAGGCAACTTGGCGGAGGGCGGCGCCGACCATCGTGGTGCGAACGCCGGGGGAATGCGGGGAAGATTCGATTACTCCAGAACCGGGCCAGAGCGCTGTGCTCTTCCGGCGTGAAACCGCGGTGTGAGCCGGCGGAACAAGGGTTGCAGACATGCGCATCACGATGATGACCAACACATATTCGCCCCACGTCGGCGGGGTGGCGCGCTCGGTGGGGCGTTTTACGGACGAGCTGCGCCGACGCGGCCACCAGACGCTGGTGGTGGCGCCGAAGTTCAAGGATTCGCCCGCGGACGAGGTCGACACGCTGCGTGTGCCCGCGATCCAGAACTTCAACGGCAGCGACTTCGCGGTGCAGATCCCCACGCCCGGGCTTGTCTATGAGCGTGTGGAGAAGTTCCGGCCCGACATCATCCATTCGCACCACCCCTTCCTGCTCGGCGAGACGGCGCTGCGCACCGCGGCGACGATGGACCTGCCGCTCGTCTTCACCCACCACACGATGTACGAGTGGTACACGCATTACGTGCCCGGCGATTCGGAGCAGATGAAGCGCTTCGTGGTCGAGCTCTCGACGGGATACGCGAACATGTGCGACGCGGTGGTGGCGCCGAGCGAGAGCCTGGCCCGCGTGCTTCGCGAGCGGGGTGTGGAGTCGCGGATCGAGGTGATTCCCACGGGCGTGGACGCGGCGAAGTTCCGTGAGGGCGACGGGGCGGCGGCGCGGAAGTCGCTTGGCCTGCCGCAGGAAGCCTTCGTGGTCGGCCATGTGGGGCGACTGGCGCCGGAGAAGAACCTCGGGTTTCTGGCGCGGGCCGCGGCTGAGTTCCTGAAAAAGCGCGACGATGCGTATTTCGTCGTGGTGGGCGGCGGGCCGTCTGAGCAGGAGATCCGCACTGTCGCCGAGGAAGCGGGCGTGAGCGAGCGGGTGATCCTGGCGGGCGTGATGCGCGGCGACGACCTGGTGAACATCTACCACGCGATGGACGTCTTCGCCTTTGCATCGCACACCGAGACGCAGGGCATGGTGCTGACCGAGGCGATGGCGGCGGGAACGCCGGTGGTGGCGGTCGATGCGCCTGGCGCCCGCGAGGTGGTGAACGACACCAGCAACGGGCGCCTGCTGGAGAAGGACGACGAGGCCGACTTCGCCGCGGCGCTGGAGTGGGTCGCATCGCGGAGCGAAAAGGATCGCGAGTCGCTGCGGCGGGCGTCGCTGGAGACGGCGGAGCGCTTCTCGATGCCCGCGTGCGCGGAGCGGGCGATCCGGCTGTACGAATTCCTGATCCAGAAGACCAACACCAGCAAACCCGTGAGCGAGAGCCTGTGGGAGTCGGCGCTGCGGAGTCTGGAATGCGAGTGGGACCTGTGGTCGAACCGCGTTCACGCCGCGAGCGTGGCCATCTCGGGGCGGCTGGGGAAGCCAGTGGGGAAGAAGGATGCGGGCGGGGAGTTGCGGTGAGGATGAGGAAGGTGGCGCTGCTCTCTGAGCCGTGCGTTCCCACGCTTCATCGCGGCCCAGAGAGCCGCGCCACCGGGAATGCCCCCCGAAGGACTCGAACCTTCAACCCGCTGATTAAGAGTCAGCTGCTCTGCCAGTTGAGCTAGAGGGGCGACGCGGGGCCTGTGCCCGGCGCGCTTCAGGGGGGGAGTTTAGCACGCGGCCCGGGTGCGTCCAGCGGGGGGATCACAGAGCGGGAGGGAGAAACACAGAGCGACTGTGGTTTTCCCTGAAGGTGGTTTCGCCGCGGGCTCGGGGGCGGCTCTACAATCGCGGCGTGGAATCGAACGGCGGGTACGAGCTTGAGCCACTTCCGGCGGCGCCGGATCTGCCGGGGGTCGTTGTGGTGCGCCGGGGTGTGGACGATCTGATCGACGCCATCGCATCGGACCTGGTGATCCATGCGCACAACTGTGTGCGGGCCTTCGGCGATTTTCACCTGGCCCTCTCGGGCGGGCCCGCGGCCGAGCCGCTCTACATGCGGCTGATGACCGACCCCTCCTACCGCAACCTGCCCTGGCGGCGGACGCACCTGTGGCTGGTGGAAGAGCGACGCGTCGGCTTCGAGGATGAGCGCAGCGCCTTCCGGCGGATCCGCGAGACGATCGTCGACCACTCGGGGATCCCCCCGGAGCAGACGCACCCGATCTTTCCCCTCGCCGACGACGCCGACGAGCGCTACGAGGCCGAACTGCGCGAGACGCTGGGCTGGCGCGAGAAGGGGCACGACCGGCTGGACTTCGCCCTGCTCACGGTAGACCCCGCCCCCGCCCCCGGAAGCGCCCCCGCCCCCGCCCCCGGAAGCGAACCCGGTAGCGAACCCGACATCGACCCTGGAAGCGCCGGGAATTCGGGCGGTTCGGCCCTGCTGTCGCCGGGGTTTGAGGCGAGCATGGTGGGGCGCAATCCGACGAATGCTGAGCGGGATCGGCTGGTGCGCATGCACAGTGTGGACCCGGCGATGGGCGAGGCGGGGCCGGAGCTGCCGGAGGGGTTCATTTCGCTCACGCTGCCGATGTTGAACGCGTGTCGGTTCGTGGCGGTGCTGGCGGCGGGCCGGTCCAGCCGCGACACGGTGGCCCGGCTGAGCGGGTTCGGCCGCGCTTCCGGGGGCGCTTCCGGGGGCGCAGCGCGGGGCGGGGGGCGGGAAGCGGGTGATAGGTCCGACCTGCCCATCACGCCGCACGAGGGCGAGCTGCGCTGGTACCTGGATCATGAGGCGTGCCCGGCCTGAGACCTTGAGTCGGCGGGGGTGTGGGGTTGTGGGGTTGTGGGGTTGCGGGGTTGGGGGGTTGTGGGGTTGTCCGTTCGTTGTGATGGCGGCCGGATCGTGGGGCGGG
>RECQ01000070.1 GCA_007693965.1 Phycisphaeraceae bacterium
GCCGACCGTTGCGGCCGCTCTCGCCGAGCGGGCCAAGGCCGAGCGTGCGGAAGGCTGTGACGCGTGAACACACCGACCGACAACCCCACCCGCCCCATCGCCCTCCTCACCGCCCGCGAGGTCGCCGATCTCCTCGGCGTCCATGTCCGCTCTGTCTGGCGGATGTCCCAGACTGGTGATATCCCCGCGCCGATCCGACTCTCCGAGCGCGTCGTCCGATGGCGCCTCGCGGACCTCGATTTGCATCTGCAACGGCTGGCAGACCATGCCCACCGGACCTCCGAGTTGTCTCGCCCATCGGCGGCCATGCGAAACGGAGGCGCCCGATGAACATCACTCCCGATACCACAACACTCACTGTAGCCTTGCGCCTCGCGTCGCTCGGCCACAGGGTCTTTGCCCTCGCCCCAAACGCCAAATGCCCGCGATCCGGCACACGCGGCGTCCATGACGCGACCACCGACCCCGAGACACTCGCCGTCTGGTGGCGCGCACACCCCGATGCCAACCTCGGGCTCGCGCTTGGCGGAATCCTCGTCGTGGACATTGACGACCCTGACACGCCGTGGCCCGGCGACGCCGAGCGAGCCGCCGAACTCCAGATGACCGCCGGCGCGATCCAAGAGACGCCCCGCGGCATCCACCTGCTCTTTCGTGCGCCCGATGGCGTCGACCTTCACTCGACCAGCGGCAAACTGGCCCCCGGAGTGGACATCAAGACTGGCGCCGGCGCGTACATCGTCGTCGCCCCGAGTGTCCTCAACGGCAAGCCGTACCTCTGGCGCAAGGAGTGCGAACTCGAGGTCGCCCCGAAGTCGCTCCCCATGCTGCCAGCGTGGCTGATCGACCAGATCGCGCAAGCGTCGAACCCAGTGATTCGCGCATCGATCGTGGCGGAGCAGCCGGCATCGGCAACACCATGGACGGACACGATCAAGCGCGCCCGGGCATACCTCACCGGCGTCACACCGGCGCCGGTGCGAGGCCAGCGCGGCGGCGCGATGCTGTGGGCCGCGCGTGCTCTAGTCCGCGGCTTCATGCTCGACGACGACTCGGCGCGCCCACTCCTCGTCGAGCACAACGCTCGTTTCGATCCGCCCTGGCCGTCGGACGAAGCCGAGCGCGAGATCACCCGCAAACTCGCCGAGGCCCACCGCCTGCCCTTTGACAAGCCCAACGGCTGGCTGCTTACTCCGGATGTGCCCTGCGGCGTCGATCTCTCGCAGCTCGTGCAGACTCCTCGACCGCATCCTTCCATCGAGCGCTTCCGACCGTTTCCCACCGACTCACTGCCCGAGCCCGTCCGGTCCTATGTCGAGCAGGCCGCAGCTTCCATCAATCTGCACACGGCGACGATCGCCATGCCACTGCTCGCGGCGATCGCGAGCGCGATCGGCAACGCGCGGATCGTTCGCATCAAGAGCGATTGGAAGGAGCCGTGCGTCCTCTGGTCGATGGTCGTCGCGCGCACCGGCGATGCGAAGTCACCCGGACTCGATGCCGCGGTGGGCTTTCTGCGAAGCATGGACCAGCGGGCCATCGCCGAGTGGCGCCGCGCAACCCGCGAGCACCAGAAGCAAAAGAAGGCGTCGAAACGGGGTACGCAGGACGCGCAGGATGACGATCCGCCCCCGCCGCCCAAGCGCTGCACGCTCCAGGACACCACCATCGAAGCCGCCGCTGCTGCGCTCGAGGCCAACCCCCGCGGCCTGCTGCTCGAGCGCGATGAGCTCTCCGGCTTCTTCGCCAGCTTCGATGCCTATCGTAAGGGCGGCGCCGGCAAGGACCGCCCCTTCTGGCTCGCCGCCTATGGCGCCCGGCCGTATGTCAAGGATCGCAGCACGCAGCCGCTCATTGCCGTCGAGCGCGCCGCCGTCTCCATCACCGGCGTCATCCAGCCCGGCGTGCTGCAATCCGCGACGGATAAGACCGACCGTGAGGCCGGCCTGCTCGCCCGCTTTCTGATCGCCGCCCCACCGTCGCGAAAGAGGCCCTTCTCCGAAACGGAGACCGAGCAGCGTCTCATCGATGCGATGGGGCGCGTCTTCGACCGCCTCCTCTCCCTCGCGATGCTGCCGGACGGCGACACGTGGACGCCCGTCGAGGTCACCATGTCGCCCGAAGCCCGTGCCGTATTCATCGAGTGGCACAACGGCGCCGACGCGGAGCGCTTCGAAGAGCCCGACGCGGACATCCGAGCCCTGCTCAGCAAGGCCGGCGGCACGCTCGCGCGCCTCGCGTTGGTCGTGGAACTCGCAGCATGGGCGGGGCGCGAAACCGACACAGCGTCGGGCCTCGCCGCCGCGGTGGCGGAAGCGGGACCGATCGAGGTCACGCTCGATGCGGTGCGCCGCGCCATTGTGATCATGGACTGGTGCAATGCGGAGGCGCGGCGGGTCTACACGATGCTCGGCGAGGAAGGTCCCGCGTCGCGCCGCCGCGAGGTAGTCGACCTCATCGAGCACCTGATCGAAGACCCCGGCCGTGGTGTCAGCCCCAACGAACTCCGCAAACGCACTCGCCGCTTCGCGACCAGCCAGGAGGCGGAGGCTGCGCTCGATGCGCTCGTGCAGTCGGGCGCCGGCAAGTGGGACTACGCAGGCGGTGGCGCGCCAGGCCGACCCACCAAACGCTTCCGCTTCATCGAGCGCAGCACCGAAACCCCCGGCGACGCCGCCGCGGGGAGGGGTTTCGGAAACGGGGACTCAGGCGAGTGGGCCCAACCCTCGTCCGAGGCCCCCACGGCCTGACCGCCAGTTCGCCCAGCATTCCGCCTTCCTTGGGCGGACTTGATCCTCTTGCCGCCTTGCCCCTCAGTGTGTGCGAAAGGAATCGCCGACATGCCCACCGTCTACAAGACCGCCGCCGACCGCGGCAAGCGGAACACGCGCTGGATGATCGCCTGGACCGACGAGATCGGCCACCGTCGCACGCGCCGCGCGTACTCCGACAAACTCCTCAGCGAGCGCCTCGCGCGCCAGCTCGAGGATGAGGCCCGCGCGCGCCGCGACGGGACCATCGACATGGCGCTCGAGCGCATGGCCGCCCACGCCCGGGCGCCGCTCGAGAACCACCTCGCCGACTACAAGCGGGCGATGGAGGCCAAGGGCAACACCCCCGGCCACACCAAGCAGACTCTCAAAAACATCCGCTTCGCCGCCGAGGTCGGCCCGTGGAAGACCATCGCAGACATCGACCACGCCAGCCTCGCTCTCTCGATCGACCGCCTCCGCGCCAAAAATCGCAGCCACGCGACCATCAACCACCACATCCGCTCCGTCAAGAGCTTCACCCGCTGGCTGCTCTCCAACCACCGCGTTGCTCGCGACCCGCTCGTCGGCGTCAAGCTGCTCAATATCGCCGCCGACCGACGCCGCGAGCGCCGCGCTCTCGACGACGACGAGCTCGCCGCCCTGCTCCGCGTCGCGGCCGAGATCCCGTCCGTCACCGTCGAGCACCGCTACATCCGCAAGGCCGGCCCCAACAAAGGCAAGCTCCGCCTCGGCACGCGCACCTTCACCATCGAGCGCCGCAACCTGCTCTACCTGCTCGCCGCATCCACCGGGCTTCGCTTCAGCGAGATCAAGTCACTCTCCCCCGCATCCTTTGATTTCGCGTCTGAACCGAAGTGTGTAACCGTCGAGGCGTCGTACTCCAAGCGCCGCCGGCGCGATGTGCAGCCGCTCCGCGACGACATCGCCGAGGCGCTGCGCCCCTTTGTCGAAACCGCCCCGAAGCGTGAGCCGCTCTGGCCCAAGCTCCCCGACGAGATCGCCCGCATCATGGCCGAGGATCTGAAGGTCGCGAACATCCCCGTTCGCGACGACGCGGGGCGCGTGGTCGACTTCCACGCGTTGCGCCACACCTTCATCACGCGCCTCGCGCGATCTGGCGTCACCCCCAAGGTCGCCCAGGCGCTCGCCCGCCATTCGACGATCACACTCACGATGGACCGCTACGCGCATGTGGCGCTCGCGGACACCTCGAAGGCCCTCGCGGCCCTGCCCGCCATCACAGTCAGCGAGACGGCTGACGACCAACTCGCGGCCCACGCCGCCGCGACGGGGACCGACGACACCTCCCCCGGAACGGGCCACCTCTCCGGCCCGGACGCGACACGGCCCAACGAGGGCCGCGACGGGGCCACCCCGCGCGCCCTCCGGCTGGCGGCGCCCGCCGCGGAAACGACCTCCAGCCCCGCCCCAAAATCGCAGCGCAGATCGCAGCGCGCCCAGACCACTCCTGGCCATGCGGCGTCATCCCACGACAACGCGACACCCGCCCCACAACGCACAACGGCGGCCTCGGAAGGCCGCCGCGAGTCGCGACTCAGTCGGGATTTGGGCGCTCCACGCCAGCCCGTGTCATCGGGCGCCATCGCGGAGAAGCGAAGCGAGGCGGACGGGACTCGAACCCGCAACCACCGGATCGACAGTCCGGTACTCTAACCAATTGAGCTACCGCCCCGTTTGGGATTCGTTCGCGCCCCGGCGGCCTCGCGGCCGGACGGGGACCGTGAAATGTAGCCCCCGACGCCACCGTGTCAAGGCAACCGGTCGGCCCGACCCTCGAAGGGCCCGCGCCGGGCGGCCGAGGGGACGCCGAGCCTGCGCGATAGCGAAGCGCCGAGCCGGTTCCGGACCGGATCCGGGCCGGATACGAGCAGGTTCCGGGTCGGATCTGTGCCGGTTTCAAGCGGAGATCGCGCGGTTTGAAGCAAGCCGGGCCGAGGCGCCTGGAGCCCTCTCCATCCTGCAGCGGGGCGGGGACGCCCCGGCTCGCTGACAAACGAAACCAACGCGCACCAACTCCCCAGTGCCCATCGCCCTTTCCCCATTCCCCATTCCCCATTCCCTCCCCCCCTACTTCCCCTCATACCACGTCCGCGAGCACGCCGACTCCACCACCAGCGGCGCCGTCAACTCCATCGCCTTCTCCATGCGCTCCACGATCACCCGCCGCGCCGCCTCCGCCTTCTCCTCCGGCGCTTCGAAGAGCAGTTCGTCGTGGATCTGCACCAGCATCATCGTCCCCTCCAGCCCCCCCGCATCGCCCTTCTGCGGCGCGGTGATGCGCGTGTGCAGGTCCAGCATCGCCAGCTTGATCAGGTCCGCCGCCGAGCCCTGCACCACCGAGTTGATCGCCATGCGCTCCGCCAGCGCCTTGTCCTGCGGCCTTTTCGCATCGATCCCCGTGATCGGCCGTCGCCTTTTCAGAATCGTCTCGACATACCCGTGCTCCCGCGCCTGCGCGATGCACTCCTGCAGAAACGTCGCGATGCCCGGATACCGCGCCTTGTAGTCGTCGATGATCTTCGCGGCCTCCTTATCGCCGACGCCCAGCCGCCGCGCCAGCCCCCACGGCGTGATGCCGTAGACGATGCCGAAGTTCACCATCTTCGCCGCATCGCGCTGCTCGCGCGTCACCTGCTCGGGCTTCACATCGTTGATCTGGGCCGCCACCGCGCGATGAATATCCTCGCCGCGCCGGAACGCCTCGAGCAGCGCTTCATCGCGCGACAGGTGCGCCAGCATCCGCAGCTCGATCTGCGAATAGTCCGCCCCGATCAGCATCCTGCCCGGCGGCGCCACGAACGCCCTGCGGATCTCGCGCCCGATCTCGGTGCGGATCGGAATATTCTGCAGGTTCGGATCGCTCGAAGAAAGCCGCCCCGTCGCCGCCACCGTCTGGTTGAATGAAGCGTGGATCCGCTTCGTCTCCGGATGGATCGCCTCCTTCAGCGCGACCAGGTACGTGCTCACCAGCTTGGTGAGCTGGCGGTATTCGACGATGAGCGAGGGCACCGGCGTCGTCACCGCCGGATCCTGCGCCAGCTTCTCCAGCACCTCCATGTCGGTCGAGTGGCCCGTCTTGGTCTTGCGCAGCGGCCGGATGCCCAGCCCCGGCGCCAGCGGGTCGTCCGGCTTGTTGAACAGGATCTCCGAGAGCTGCTTCGGCGAATCCGGATTAAATGGCCGCGGCGCCGCGTCTTCGATCTGCTCGCGCAACCCCTGAATCTTCGTCCGCAGCCGCTCTGCCTGCCGGTCCAGTTCATCCGGATCAACCGCGACGCCGTTCCACTCCATCTCCGCCAGCACTTCCAGCAGCGGCGTCTCCACATCGCGCGACAGCTTCTCCAGCCCCAGCGCCCGCAGCTCGGGCTCGAGCCTGTTGCGCAGCCGCAGCGAAACATCCGCATCCTCCGCGGCGTAGGGCGTCGCCTGCTCCAGCGGCACGGCGTCGAACGTCCGCTGACTCTTCCCCTTCCCGATCAAATCCGTAATCCGCGTGCAGGTGTAATCGAGCAGCGCCTGCGCCAGCGCATCCATCCCGTGCGAAGACCGCGATGAATCGACGAGAAAACTCCCGATCATCGAATCGAAGACGATCCCGCGCAAACGCACACCCGCCCCCCGCAGCACCAGCAGGTCATACTTCAGGTTGTGGCCGCACTTGGGGACCGATTCATCCTCCAGCACGGGGCGCAATGCGTCGAGCACCGTCTTCTCATCGAGGTGCGACGACGGATCGGGCGAGCGCACCGGGATGTAGCAGCCCGTTCCCTCCTCCATCGAGATCGACACGCCGCAGAGCTTGCACTGCATCGCCGCCAGGCCCGTCGTCTCTGTGTCGATGGCGACGATCTCCGCCTTGCGCATCGCCTTCACCAGGGCATCGAGCTGCTTCTTCGTGGCGATCGTCTCGTACTGATCGCCCGTCGAGGCGCCGGAAACCGAAGTCGCCGCCCACGCCGGAGCGGGATGCTGATCGAAGAGGCCACCGGAGAAACCGCCGTCGTCCTTGCCCTCGCCGCCGCCGCGCTCACCCCGCGCAGTCGTCTGCGGCGTCGACGTCGCGCCCCCGGGCAGAAGCTGCTTCAACTCGTCCTGATACCGATTAAACCCGAGCTCACGGAAGATCGGCGCCAGCTCCTCCAGCTTCAGCCTCGAAACCGTCGTCCTCTCCAAATCGAAATCAATCGGCACATCGCGCTTGAGCGTGACGAGCTGCTTCGACAGCGCCAGCAGATCGCCCGCGGCCCGCAGCTTCTCGCCGCGCTTGCCCTTGATCTCATCCGCGTGCGCCAGCAGATTCTCCAGCGTGCCGTACTTCGAAACGAGCTGCGCCGCCGTCTTCGGCCCCACGCCCTCGACGCCCGGCACGTTGTCCACCGTGTCCCCCATCAGCGCCAGCATGTCCACCACCTGCTCCGGCGTGACCCCCTTCTCCTCCTTCAGCTTGTCGACATCGATCAGCGTGTCGGTGTGGATGTCGTACATCTCGACGCGCCCGGGAATGAGAAGCTGCTGCAGATCCTTGTCCTTCGACACGATGCGGATGCGCAGATCCTCCCCGCCCTCCCCCTGCGCCAGCCTCGTGACCACCGTCGCGATCACATCGTCCGCCTCGACCCCCTCGACACCGATCACCGGCGCCCCGATCGCCTCCAGCATCGACACGCACCGCTCCACCTGCGGATGAAACCCCTCAGGCGCCGCCTCGCGATTGGCCTTGTACTCCGGGTACAACTCCGACCGGAACGACTCCCGATCCCCCGAAACATCGATCACCACCAGCAGATAATCCGGCCGCTGCCCGCGCAGCAGTTTCAGAAGCATCCCCGCAAACCCGAAAGTCGCGTTGGTCGGCTCGTTCGTCACCGGCGACGACATCGGCGTCCGAATCGCATGAAACGCGCGGAAGAACTGGGAGTGGCCGTCGATGATGTAGAGGGTTTTCATGGGAGTTCAAACGAAGTCTCAAACCAGCCGCGGCGGCGCAACGACAGATCACCACATGCACGACACAAAGCGCACAACAAACGGCCCGAACATCATCCGAGCCCGGTGGAGCGGACATTGTATTTCCAACCCAGCCCGACGCGCACCCACCACGCCCCGAAGGGGCGCCGGAATGTAGCCACGGGCGAAGCGAAGGCGCGACGAAGTCCGCCGAAGCGCAGCCCGTGGTGAAAAACCCGCGCAAAAACCGCCTCGGATGGGACGGAGGGAGCATCGAACGAACTGGCGCAATCTATCACACCTCATGGGGCGGGATCGTCTCGCCGCAATGAGGGCACACCCGTTCGCTCCGACCTGCGCCGGCACGCAATCGACCCATCGACTCGACAAACCCGCTCGCCAGGATCGCCGTCGGGAGCGCGACCAGTCCGACACAGACAATCGAAATGATCGCAGTCAGAAATTTCCCCAACCCCGTGATGGGATAGATGTCGCCGTACCCCACCGTCGTCAGCGTCGCCACAGCCCACCAGAGCGTCGCAGGAACGCTCGAGAATGCCTCCGGCTGCACGGCGTTCTCCACCTCATAGAGAACAAAGGCAGCGACAACGATGACAATGAGCATCATACCGCCGGCGACCGCGATGTCCCCTCTCTTCTGCGATAGCGTCTCACGAAGCAGAATCAGCGCGTTCGAATAGCGAGTCGCCTTGATAACCCGCACCAACCGCAGGAGTCGCAGCGCCCTGAGATACGGACCACCAAAGGGGAACGCGGCGATATAGAACGGCAGAATCGCCAACAGATCGACAATCATCATCGGCTGCAACATGAATGCCAACCGCCCGACCACCGGCCGCCCCCGGGCTGGCCCGGATCCGCTCGCCCACACACGGAGCACGTACTCAACCGTGAACACGGCGACCGCCACGAACTCAATCGCCCACAACAATCCCCCCGCCTCCAAAGCCACGGCCTCCACCGTCGAGAGCGCTGTTGCGCACAGGCTCACCACAATCAGCGCCAGTATGAACAGATTCACAAACCTGCTCAGCGGGCTCAACTGACCATGCGCATCAAGCACGGACCAGACACGATCACGAGCAGTCGCCATCACGATTCTCCGAACCATGCGAGTGTGGATCAGGCGAGACTCAGTAGCAGCTCAGCTTTTTCCTTGTCAATCAGTTCAGTCCGGTTGAACAGACGAATGGGAAACGGCTTATTCGGCTCAGCTGTGCTCCACGACTCAGCAAGGTGCCGCAGTCCAGATGCAGTCACCAACGCGATATCCCAATTCGTTCTGGCCTTATACTGATGCGCGAGCTTGAGCGACTGCGGCGTAAAGTCAGGGCCGATCACGAGAAAAGCAAGCGGGTTGTAGCCTTTCTCCTGCTCTCTTCGGAGATACACATCAAACTGTGAGTCCAGATGATCGTGAAGATTGACCTGTCTCTCAACCGACTTGCAGTCCCAGAGCATGCTGAAGTTGCCGTCGAGCAAAATGCGGCCGTCTGCAGTTCTACCTGATCCCTTCTTGTCGACATTCGCCCCCAGCTTTCGCTCAAACAAAAACACAGTGGCGGCCTCAAAGAAGTGCTCGATGTCCAGATCCTTTGAAATCAGCTTCTTTGCCTTGAGATCGCTGTATCGACGCGCTGCCAGCAATTCAAAATTGTTGTAATGAACCTCTCGATCGTCTTTCGTGGTCCTTTCCTCGAACGTGAGGTCGTCGTAGAAATCGATAAGACGTTCGATAAGCCCGGGCTTGCTCCCCGATCCACTGAGCCCGACCTGCCGACACATCTCGGCGAGCTTGGGCTTGTCAAGCATCTCCAACACTTCTGCCGGCGCCAGATCACTTCTGACGATGCGATGGATCAGTTCCTCTTTGTTTCCATACCGATCCATGCCCTTCGCAATCAGTATTCCGCGAAGATCAGCCAGCTTGACATTGTCATGCTGCAAAACACGGTAATAATTCGTATCCTGCAGCTGCAATCCAGCGACGTCATATCGCAGTGTCTTGACTACTTCAACCGGAATTACATCGTGATTCCGGTTGACTTCATCTCGATAACTCCAGAGCAACGACTCCCGCTGCAGCTTTTTCCGCGCTTCATGAACATCATCAGGTGTATGCAGGCCGCGATTCTTCTTCGGGAATCTGTTGATGTATGTCGAAATCAGCCAATGCTCCTCCATTGAAATGCTCAGATGCGCCCTGAGGGCTCTGAGCAACTGCGCCTCGTCCGCAGATATGTCGTCATCATTTCTCCACGCGGCTTCAAGCACGATCCGGTACGTGTCATAGTGATGCCAACGAACCGCATCGTGCTTTTTCTTGTCGAAGAAATCCAGGCTCTTGGCCCTCTCGACAATCGACTTTTCAAATTCGATGACCTTCTCTTCTAGTCTGCGCTCCTCAAGGCTGTATGTCTCCTCTTGAAGCAGCACGTTGAACAGGATGATCCATTTCAGATTTCTCCGATCCACATCCGGATCGATTGCATCAAGCGCGCTCAGGACATGATCTTTTGATGCAATTTTCTTTGCCTCTCGCACCATCAAGTCCGTAAGCTCGTCATCGTTCAAGCCCTTGCGCGAATCTATGTGCTGACCGAGCACTCGCAGCTTCACGGTCTTGAGCATGTGCGGAGCAATGTCGGCAACATGTTTGCACAATGCGCGACGTCCCTGCAGTCGTTGCTCAAAAGCATCAGCTTTCGGCTTGCGATATGGGCGCTTCTTTTTTCTTGATGCGCCCTTGCGACTCTGGCCTCCAGCGTCTTCGCTACCAGAGGCATCACTGTCTGCTTCCATCTCAGAGTCGGATTGATTTTCATCTGAGGCCTCACGATCGCTATCGGGCAACGCCTCTTGAATCGAGTCACGATCAACAGGCGCTTCTGCGCCCGTAAACGCACTCTTGTCTACGTTCTCCATGACAATCGCTCCGCCTAGAAGGTTGACCGTGCGCTTCCCCGTTATCCCGGAGACCGCTGTATTTCAACTCTTATGATCAGTAAACGCAAAGTTTAGAGACACCACGCACAGTGTACAAAGTCGTGTGGCAACAATGCGGGCCGCCCCAGACGGGGCGGAGGAAACAACCGCCACTCTCGAAATCATCGATCGATCACACGCTGCGCAACAGCGCTCCCCTCGCCCCATCCGGGGCGACCCCAAAAATCGCAACTTTGTCCACGGGTTCCGCGCCGTCAGCCTTGCGGCTGCCTGCGCTTCACCCGTGGCTACATGCCATCGCCCCTTCGGGGCTTCCATGCGCCCGGGCGGGCGCGTGCATGCGCCCGGACGGGGCGTCCATGCGCTCGGACAACTGAACATTTCCATTCGCGTTCCGCCGCCCGGCGCAACGCCGGTCATCCAGCCCGATCCCCCAAACCCTTCACCCGCTCCACATACCTCCCCGTCGCATCCATATCCCGCCTCCCCATCATCGCCTCCATCGCGATCAAAAACTTCTCCATCCGGTACCGCTTCTCCCCCGCATCCGTCCACCACGCGAACGCCTCCACCGTCGCGGGCGCAAACCCGCTCACCGCAACCATCGCCCCCGTGCCGATCACAGCGCCCGTCATCAGCCGCGTGCCGATGGCGAACTTCGCATGGTCCCCCACCACCGCGCCGAGGAACGTCATCCCCGTGCGCACGCGCTTCGCCTTGGCGCTCGACTGCATCATCACTTCGCCGTAGGTGTTGAGCAGGTTCGAATTGGTCGTCCCCGCGCCGAAGTTCACCCACTCGCCCACCCACGAATCGCCGAGGTGGCCGTCGTGGGCCTTGTTCGAGAACCCCTGGAAGATCGTGCCGCCCACCTCGCCGCCGATTTTGCACACCGGGCCGATGGCCGTATTCGCCTTGATGTGCGCACGATCGACGATCGTCGAGCCCGCGCCGATGTACGCCGGGCCGCAGATGACCGCGCCGGGGCGCACCACCGCGTCCGGCCCGATGACGATCGGCCCGCCCTGCGCATCCAGCGTGACCAGCGGGCAGATCTCCGCCGTCGGATCGACCGCGACATGGTGATCGCCCAGGATCGCCACGCCCGGCCCCAGCCCCTCGACCTGCTCCTCATCCGCGAAGAGCGCCAGGTCCATCGCGATCGCCGCATCGCGCAGGCGGATCACATCGCACGGATGCCGCAGCATGCAGCGCTCTTTCTGCTCGACCGACTTCAATCCCCGCGGTAGAGCCCCGGCCTTCCCCCCAGCCTTCAAAAACCGCTCCGCATCCGCCCGCGCCAGATGCGCCGCCACCAATTCGCCTCCGCCCGCCTCGCGCAACGCCTCGCCCACCTTCAATTCCCCGATCGCCTCCGGCGGCAGCGCGCACCGCGCACTCACCAGCAGCAGCGCATCCCCTGCAGGCAGCTCGTTCACCGCAACATCCAGCCGCTCCGAGGCCAGCCCGGCGAGCCCGTCGCTCGTCCACACCGCCGCGGCGTCGCGCCCGAGGGCGTGCTCGATCCGCTCCAGCGTGGTCAGCGCCCCCGTGCGCACCTCGAAGGACGCACGGAGATCGGTCATCGGACTCAGCGACTCGGGATCGTCGTCAAAGACGATCAGCGGCGGGGGCTGCTGCGGCATGGGGGCAGAGTGTAGCGAGGGGAGGCCGAAGCGCTCAATGGCACTGGGCGGACGCCGTGGACTGGGGGAAGTCCGGGATCGCAGCAAGAACTGGGCGCTGCGTGCTGGGTGCCGTGGCAAGCTTGTTTTTGCTTGCCACGCGATTCGTCAGCCAGCGTGAGAACTTCCATGCGCGTGGCAAGCAAAAACAAGCTTGCCACGGCGCCCTCGCTTTGGCGCTATTAGAAACTACCTCGCATCCGGCCCATACATATCCGCGCCGCCGCCGGGACCGTACATGTCTTCCCCATCCCCGGGGCCATACATGTCTTCCCCGTCGCCCGGCCCGTACATGTCCGCCGGAACGCGCGCTGCCGGAAGCAGATTCCGCAGGTTCGAAGCGCCGACCGACTCATCGCCCAGGCGGATCGCGTTCTCGATGGCGCGCCGGGCCGAGTCGTCATTGCCGAGCAGGTAGTGCATCGACGCGAGCATGAAGTGGGCCTCGGCGTCGTTCGGGCGCCGGTCGACCAGCTCGTAGTAGCGGTGCGACAGGTTCTCGATGCGCTGCCGCAGCATGCGATCGACCGGCGTGTACATGATGCGCTCGGGGTCGAACTCGAAGGCGCGGCGCATGGCCCACGATGCCGAGCGGTCGTCGCCCCGCATCGCCGCGGCCAGTGAGTAGCCAACCTTGGGCAGACCGTCCTGCAG
The DNA here is from genome assembly GCA_007693965.1 of Phycisphaeraceae bacterium. Lineage (GTDB taxonomy): Bacteria > Planctomycetota > Phycisphaerae > Phycisphaerales > UBA1924 > RECQ01. The sequence goes on from RECQ01000070.1 coordinate 13,049, forward strand.
ATTCTCAGACGCCAGCGCGCCGAACTGGCGCAGGGCCGCATCCGGCCGATCCGCGCCCAGCAGCTCCCAGCCGCGCTGCAGACTCTGAGCCGCGGCCCGGCCGGACGACGAGGCCGAAGCGGCCCGCTGATCGACCACCACCACGCTCGGCGACCGCTGCACCACCGTGCGCGTCGGCGCCGGCGCCGCCACGATGCGACGCTCATACTCAGACGGCGGACGCTCGACCACCACCACCTGCGGCGGGGCCTGATACACCACACGCGGCGGCGGTGAATACACACGACCATGCCGCGTGTAGGTATTCACACGCGAACGGCAGCTGCAGATGCTCACGCAGCCGCAGGAAAGCCGAGATTCATACCGATGGATCGTCCGCCGCGGCGGCGTATACGAGCTGTACAGCGGCGCCGAGAAGCCCACACTGAATCCGGAGCGCCGGCTCGAACGGTGATACCCGAAGCCGATGCGGCTTTGCGAGTAGGTCGGAGCGCAATAGCCCCGCGAGCCGATCGAGATGTGCGTTGAAAAACCGGAGCGGCTGTGCCAGGCGGAGGCGGTCTCCGACGCGATCAGGAAGGCGCCCGCGATCACGCCGCACGAAAGGACGAGACGAATATTCTTCGACGCCATATCGAGTCTCCTGTTGTCAGCCTGCCACAGCATCATACGCCCGTGCCCCGGCCCCGGATGCACCGCAGGAGGAAATCGACCCGGCAAATTCGCCCAGTTTCACACCTGAGCGATTGCTGGAGCCGCCCCGAAGGGGCGCCAGGCTGTCGCCACGGGCGAAGTCCGCGCAGCGGACGAAACCGGTGGACAACCACCCACCCGGGGAACCGCCCCGGAGAGGCGGAAATAAACACGACCCCTGATTCTCCGGATCAACCGCAATCCCAAAGCGGGAAGGAACGCGAAGGAACACGGAGTTTTTGAGGGAGACGGAGTCGGAAGGAATAGATGGTTTCCTCGATTCGAAATCCGGCTCAGGTTGATCGACATTGCGCTTGCGTGGTCAATCTTCACCAACTTCGCTCGCAGCACTGCCCCAATTCTCCCCCCTCCGTCTTCCTCAAAAACTCTGTGTTCCTCCGCGTTCCTCCGCGTTCCATCCCCCTGAAATCCACACGAATCGCGGTTGAATCGAAGGACGTCCGGATCACACGCCCGGCACGAGAGTCAATCGGAATTCCTATCACACATTGAAATACTTCGCCTCAGGATGATGCACCACGATCGCGCTCGTGCTCTGCTCGGGCACGATCTGGTGGTTGTCCGTCAGCACGCACCCGATCCGCTCCGGCTTCAGCAGGCGGAAGAGCTTGTCCTGGTCGCTCATGTCAGGGCACGCCGGATAGCCGAAGCTGTAGCGCGAGCCGCGGTAGGTCTGCGTGAACAGGTCGCGGATCTTCGGTGAATCCTCGCTCCCGATCCCCAGCTCCTGGCGCATGCGCTTGTGCCACATCTCCGCAAGGCCCTCAGCGCACTCGACGCCCATGCCGTGCAGGTACAGGTATTCGGTGTAATCGTTGTTGTCGAAGAGCTTCTTCGCCCGGCGGCTCACCTCTTCGCCCACCGTCACGCAGCTCAGCCCCAGCACATCCTTCTCGCCCGAATCGACGCTGCGGAAGAAGTCCGAGATGCAGAGCATCTTGCGCGACTCCTGCCGCGGGAACGTGAACCGCTCGATCTCGCGATCCTGATCCTCAGGGTGGAAGACGATCAGATCGTTCCCGTCCGACTGCACGGGGTAGTAGCCGTAGACCAGCGACGGCCGCAGCACATCCTCATCGCGGCACATCGCCTTCAGCCGCTCGAAGATCGGCTCGACATCGTGCTTGATCTGTGCCTGAAACTCCTCGTCGCTCTTGCGGCCTCGCTTGTACTGCCACTGGCCCCGGAACAGCGCAATCGTGTTGATGAAGGGATACACCTCGTCCAGCTTGATGTCGGTGATGATGCGATCGCCCCAGAACGGAGGCTTCGGCACATCCACATCGGTGCGCACGTCCGAGCGCACCTTCGCCGCCGGCTTCGTCGCCACCGCGGCGCCGCCGGAGTCCTCGGCGTCGTCGCCCGCCGCCGCGAGCGCCTCCGCCTCGGCCTCCGCCTTGGCGGCCTTCTTCTTCGCCTTCGCCGCCTCGTACTTCTTGTCGGCGTCGGCCCGCTTCACCAGCCGCTCTTCGATCTCCTGCTCCATCTCCTCGAACTCGCCGGCCATCACCCGGTCCATCAGCCGCAGGCCCTCGAAGGCGTCCTTCCCGTAGTAGACCCTGCCGGTGGTGTAGGTCTTGCGCAGCTCGGTCTCGCAGTAATTCCGAGTCAACGCGGCGCCGCCGAGCAGGATGGGCGCCTCGATCTCCCGCTCCGCCATCTCGCGCAGGTTCTCCTGCATCACCGCGACCGACTTCACCAGCAGCCCCGACATCCCCACCACGTCCGCCTCGTGCTCCTTCAGGGCGCTCATGATGTTCGCCACCGGCTGCTTGATGCCCAGGTTCACCACGTCGTAGCCGTTGTTGGTCAGAATGATGTCGACCAGGTTCTTGCCGATGTCATGCACATCCCCCTGCACCGTCGCCAGCACCACCTTGCCCTTGCCCTTCTGGCCCTCGACCTTGGGCATGTGCGGCTCCAGATGGGCCACCGCCATCTTCATCACCTCCGCCGACTGGAGCACGAAGGGAAGCTGCATCTCCCCCTTGCCGAACAGATCGCCCACCACCTTCATGCCCGCCAGCAGGTGATCGTTCACGATCTCCAGCGGGCCATACTCCTTGAGCGCCTCATCCAGCGTCTCCCCGAGGCTTCGTTTCTCACCATCGATGATGTGCCGCTGCAGCCGCTCATCGACCGGCAGCTCTTCGATCGCCTGCTTGTCGGCGCCGAACGTTTCATCGCCCTCCGGAAAGAGCTTGATGAACTCCTGCAGCGGGTCGAAATCCTCGCGCCGCCGGTCGTAAATCAGATCCAGCGCCCCCTGCCACCGCTCCTCGTCGATCTTGTTCTTGGGCAGAATCTTCGACGCGTGCACGATCGCGCTCGTCAGCCCCGCCTCGCGGCATTCGTGCAGGAACGCCGAGTTCAACACCATCCGCGCCGCCGGCTTGAGCCCGAAGCTCACGTTCGACAGACCCACGATGGTGTGGCAGTCCGGCAGCCGCTCGCTGATGCGCCGGATCCCCTCCACCGTCTCCAGCGCCAGCCGCCGATCCGCCTCCACACCCGTCGTCACCGGCAGCACCAGCGGATCAAACAGAATGTCCCCCGCGTCCAGTCCATACTTGTTCACAGCCAGGTCGTGAATCCGCTCGGCGATGGCGATCTTGCGATCCGCCGTCTTCGCCATCGCCTCTTCCGGGTCCTCATCGATCGTCCCCGCCACCACCGCGGCGCCATACGTCTTCGCCAGCTTGCAGATCGCGGCGAACTTCTCCTCGCCATCCTCCAGGTTCATCGAGTTGATGATGCACTTGCCGCCCGCCAGCTTCAGGCCCGCCTCCATCACATCGATCTGCGTCGAGTCGATCATCAGCGGCGCCGCCACCTGGCGCACGAACCGCTGCACGACCTCCCGCATGTCCTTCACGCCGTCGCGCCCGACATAGTCCACGCACACATCCAGCACGTGGCTGCCGTCGCGCATCAGCTCCTTGGCCATCGAGACGGTCTCGTCGAACTCGTCATCGCTGATCAGCCGCTTGAACTGGCGCGACCCGTTCGTGTTCGTCCGCTCGCCCACGATCAGGAACGACGAATCCTGTCGCATCTCCACCGCCGAGTAGAGCGATGTGCACGAGGGGCGCATCGGCTCCTTCTCGACCTTCCCCGGCGGCGCATCGCCGACAGCCTCGACCATCTGACGGATGTGCTCCGGCGTCGTGCCGCAGCAGCCGCCCACGATCGAAACCCCCTCCTCGCGCACGAACTTCCGCAGCGCCTCGGCGAAGGGCTTGGGCCCCAGCGGATACTCCGTCCGCCCCTCCACCAGCGCCGGCAGCCCCGCGTTGGGCACGATGCTGATGTGCCGGTCCCAGTGCTTCGACAGCCAGCGCACGTGCTCGACCATCTCCACCGGCCCGGTGGCGCAGTTGAGACCCAGCGACGCGATCGGGAACCCACGCAGCGCGTGCGCCGCCGCCGCGATCTCCGTCCCCAGCAGCATCGTCCCCGTCGTCTCGATGGTGACGCTCACCATGATCGGCACATCGTCCGGCGTCTTCCCAACCTCCTCCAACGCCGCGACGCACGCGTTCACCGCGCACTTCACCTGCAGAATGTCCTGGCACGTCTCGATGATGAGCGCATCAACCCCGCCATCCAGCAGCCCCCGCACCTGCTCGCGGTACGACTCCAGCATCGTGTCCCAGTCGGTGTGTCCCAGCGAGAGCAGCTTGGTCCCCGGCCCCATCGAACCCAGCGTGAACCGCGGCTTGTCCTTCGTCGCGTGCTTGTCGCACGCCGCCCGCGCAATCTCCGCGGCGAGCCGGTTCAGCTCGCGCGTCTTCTCCACCAGATCGAACTCGGCGAAGACCAGCTTGTTGGCCCCGAAGGTGTCCGTCTCGACAACGTCCGCCCCCACCTCCAGAAACGTCTCGTGGATCTGCTGGATGACATCGGGCCGCGTCTGCACCAGGATCTCGGTGCAGTTCTCCAGCCCCAGGTAATCCTTCTCGAGGTCCAGATCCCAGTTGTGGATCGAGGTGCCCATGGCCCCATCAATAAAGAGAGGGCGTCGTTCGAGGGCTTTCAGGAATGTGCTTGGCATGTCTTTGTTCGGCCTCTGATAGGAATCTTCCGAGTACGAACCCCTCACCCCATCCAGCCAGATGCTACCGGCCCGCCCCCGGCCGGGCAAGCCGACTCCATCCATTCATCCGGAAATACGGATAAAGCCCCGCCCCGCCCCGGCCACCCGACGCCTCCTGCCCCGGCGCGAAATCCTCACGCAGGTTTTCCGAAACTCTTTCCCAACGACACGGAATAAACATGGCTACCCTGCGCGCCCGCGGCCCACGCCCGCCCGCGAGCGACACACCCGTCCAACCCCCCGGAGTTCGCATGCCACAGGATCCCGCCATCCTCATCGAGGGCGTCACCAAACGCTTCGGCGAAAAAGTCGCCGTCGACAACCTCGACCTGGTCGTCCCCACCGGATCCATCTGCGGCTTCCTCGGCCCCAACGGCGCCGGGAAGACCACCACCATCCGCATGGTCATGTCCATCTTCCACCCCGACCAGGGCAATATCTCCGTCCTCGGCAAAAGCTCCGCCGCCGAATCCAAGCGCCGCATCGGCTACCTCCCCGAAGAACGCGGCGTCTACCGCACCATGAAGGTCGGCGAGTTCCTCACCTTCATGGGCAAGCTCAAGGGCGTCCCCGCCTCCGGCCTCTCGAAAAAGATCGATGACTGGCTCGAGCGCGTCGCCCTCCCCGGCGTCCGCAAGAAGCGCTGCGAAGAACTCTCCAAGGGCATGCAGCAGAAGGTGCAGTTCCTCGCCGCCATCATCCACGACCCAGAGCTCATCATCCTCGACGAGCCCTTCTCCGGCCTCGACCCCATGAACGCCCTGCTCCTCCGCACCCTCATGGACGATCTGCACGCCGAAGGGCGCACCATCATCTTCTCGACCCACGTCCTCTCCAGCGCCGAGCAGGTGTGCGACCGCATCTTCATGATCAACAAAGGCCGCAAGGTGCTCGACGGCCCCATCGACGGCATCCTCGCCCGCTTCGATCCGCGCACGCTCACCGTCGAGCCGCTTGAAACAGAGGATCTCGACGCCTTCACCGAGTCGCTGACACGCCTCCCCTCCGTCGAACGGGTCAACACGCTCAACCGGCGCTCCCGCGCCCTGGAGACCCACCTCGCCGAGGGCGTCGACCCATCGCACGCCATGCGTGAAATCGTGGCCACGCTCCCCGTGCGCCGCGTCGAGCTGCGCAAGGCCACCATCGAGGACATCTTCGTCAACCTTGTCGCCCCCGAAGACTCCGAAGACGTCCGCGCTCTCGTGAGCGAAGGCGCCGGGCAACTGGAGGCCGCCGATGCTTAATGTTCCCCTCATCGCCGCACGCGAATTCAAGGCCACGGCGATGACCAAGGCCTTCATTTTCGGCGTGCTCGTCTTCCCCGCCGTCATCATCGGCGTGATCTATGTCATCACCGCCTTCCAGCTCTTCAAGCAGGACGGCCCCACGCTCCGCGGCAATATCGCCATCGCCGACGCCCTCCCCGGCCAGCCCGTCGCTTCCCAAGCCCCCACGCGCATCCTCGAACGACTCGACCAGGTCCGCGAACAGGTCAAGGAGCAGATGGATCGCATGCCCGGCGGCGCCGACGCCGGTCCCATGGCCGACGCCGCCATCACCCGCGCCCTCGGAGGCGATGTCGAGTTCGAAATCCTCCCCGCGGACGCCGACATCGAGCTTCAGAAACAACGCGTCCGCGACGGCGAGCTCGTCGCACTCGTGAACATCGGCCCCGACGCCCTCGAATCCGACTCCGTCTTCGATCTCTGGCGCAGCCCCACGCTCGGCGCCCAGCTCGTCAACGAGGTGCGCTCCGGCGTCTCCGATGTTCTCGTCGACGAGCGCATCCGCAACGCCGGCCACGACCCCTCCAACATCCGCACGCTGGTCGCCACCCCGAGCTCCAACACCCGCCTCGTCACCGAGACCGGCGAAACCGCCTCCGCTGAGCAGCTCGAGATGATCATGCCCATCATCTTCATGATCCTGCTCTGGATCTCCGTCTTCACCGGCGGCCAGTACCTCCTCATGAGCACCATCGAGGAGAAATCCAGCCGCGTGATGGAGGTGCTCCTCTCCGCCGTCTCGCCCCTCCAGCTCATGACCGGCAAGATCATCGGGCAGGGGCTTGTCGGACTGAGCATCCTCGCCATCTACCTCGGCGTCGGTCTGCTCGCCGCGGGACAGTTCAACGTCACCCAGCACATCCCCTTCTCCAGCCTCGTCTGGCTGGGCGTCTACTTCGTCATGGCCTACTTCATGATCGCCGCCATGATGGCCGCCGTCGGCTCCGCCGTCACCGAGATGCGCGAGGCCAACAGCCTCATGGGCCCGATCATGACCGTCCTGATGCTGCCGCTGTTCCTGTGGTTCCTCATCATGGACAACCCCAACTCGGTGCTGGCGATGGTCTTCAGCTTCTTCCCCCCCACCACGCCCTTCGTCATGATCCTGCGCATCAGCCAGACCGCGCACGCGGTTCCGCTGTGGGAAATCCTTGCCACCACCGTCGTCGGCTTCGCCGGCGTCTTCGTCATGGTGTGGATGGCCGCCAAGATCTTCCGCATCGGCGTCCTCATGTACGGCAAGCCCCCGAGCTTCATGGGCCTGGTCCGCTGGATCCGCGCCGGCTGACCCCAACTCGCCATTCCCCATTGCCCCCTCCCATTCCCTGAACACCCCCCCCGCTCCGTGCCGATCCCTCCCGTTACAGTGTCGCCCCCGTCAGGCGTCCGATCCGTATTCGGGAGATCCGCATGGAGTGGTGGCAGGCAGTCATTCTCGGCATCGTTGAAGGCGTCACCGAGTTTCTCCCCGTCAGCTCGACGGGGCACCTCATCATCGCCTCGGCGCTGATCGGCCTCGACGGCGAAGACATCAAGGACTCCGTCGACGCCTTCAACATCATCATCCAGGGCGCCGCCATCCTCGCCATCGTCGGCCTCTACTGGCCCCGCATGATGCAGATGCTCCGCGGCCTCCTCGGCCGCGACCCCAAGGGCCTGCGCCTCTTCATCAACATCGTCATCGCCTGCCTGCCCGCCTTCATCCTCTGGCCCTTCCTCGTCGGCGCCGCCAAGCAGTGGCTCTTCACCCCCTGGCCCGTCCTCGCCGCCCTCTTCCTCGGCGGCGTGTGGATGATCTGGATCGACCGCTGGCGCGCCAAACGCCTCGAAGCAGGCGCCGAGATGGACCTCGGTATCGACGACCTCACCTGGAAACAGGCCCTCGGCATCGGCTGCTTCCAGTTCTTCGCCATCTGGCCCGGAACCAGCCGCGCCATGATGACCATCGCCGGCGCCACCATGCTCGGCATGAAGCCCGCCAAGGCCGCCGAGTTCTCATTCCTCCTCGGCCTCCCCACCATCGCCGGCGCCACCGCCTACGAAATCATGCGCGAGCTGCGCCGCGACGCCGACAGCGGACCGGGAATCATCGAGGATCTGGGAATGGTCCCCATCATCATCGGCGTCGTCGTCACCATCATCGTCGCCGCCGCGGCGGTGAAGTGGTTCGTCGCCTTCCTCTCCCGCCACGGCCTCGCCGCCTTCGGCTGGTACCGCATCATCCTCTGCGTGATCATGGGCGCCATGCTCTTCACAGGCTTCATCGCGCTGGAGTGAGCGGACGCGAGCGCCACAGCGAAGCTGGCGTCGCGACGGCCTCCTCTCGCACCCCCGCCCCCCGCCACGCCTCCACGTGCGCCATCCAGTAATCCTGGAACGATCGCTCCCGCGAATACTGCTGCGCGTGCAGATGCGCATCCGCCCCCATCCGGCGCCGCCGCTCGCCGTCCACCACCATCTCCACGATCGCCCCCGCCCAGCGCTCCGCATCATCCCCCGGCAGCACAAGCCCCGTCACGCCGTCCTCCACCACCTCCCGAGGCCCGCCGCGATCGCTCACCAATACCGGCAGCCCCGACGCCTGCGCCTCCAGCGCCACCTGCCCCAGCGTGTCCGTCTCCGACGGGAACACGAACACATCGCTCGACGCATAGATGGCGCTCAGCTCCTCGCCATGCCGGAAACCGAGAAAATGCGCCCCCCGCCCGCGCAGCGCCTTCTCCATCCTCTTCCTGTGCGGCCCGTCGCCCACCACGATCAGCTCCGCCTCCACCCCCCGCGCAACAAGCTCCGTATGCGCCTTTCGCCACGCCTTCTCCAGCAGCGGCATGTTCTTCTCCACGCTCACGCGCCCGATCGACAGCACCTTCACGCTTGTCGGCGACACGCCGGCGCAGCCCCGCCACACCGCCGGGTCCGCCCGGCGCGTGTGAAACGTCTCCACATCCACGCCCGGCGTGAACGCGCGGATCCGGCTTCGCTCCACCCCCAGCGCCTCCACCGACTCGATCGACCCCCGCGTCCGCGTCAGCACCGTGCTGAAACGCTCATACATCAGCCCCAGCAGCTTCGCCGCCGCCTGCCCCAGCGCCGCATCATCGAAGAGCATGCGCACATACGCCGGGAAATCGGTGTGATGCACGCCCACCACCGGCGCCCGCAGCATCTTCGCCGCCAGCAGCCCCGTCATCCCCACCGGCCCCGGCGTCGACACATGCACGATGTCCGGCTGCAGCGCATCCACCCGCCGCAGCATCGCCGTCACCGGCGGCGCCACCACCTCCAGATGCTCATACCTCGGAATCTTCCGCGCCAGCACCGGCTCGAAGCAGTGAATGTTCGGCCCCGGCTCAACGTTCACCCGCGTGCTGGTGAAAACGTGCAGCTCGCGCCCGCTCGCCTCCGCCTGCCCCGCCATGTCGCGCACGAAGCGGGCCACGCCGTTCACATCGCCAAGCGTGTCGGTGAAGACGGCCACCCGCAGCCCCCGCGCCGGCTCCTCGCGCTCCCCCCGCGCCCCGTCCAGGCTCCGCTCCAGCTCATCGAGCAGGCGGCGCTCCTTGTTCTGGTAAAACAACATCCCCACGTGCGGCGCCTGCGCTGCCGCCATCACCGCGAAGCTCATCGCCACATCCGCAACCCCCGCCCGATCGCCCTTCCGCAGCGCCCGCGAAAGCTCCGGCGCGAGCGCCGTCGCCAGCTTCGGCGCCAGTGAATCGAACAGCTCCGCCATGCGCTCGTGCTCGCCCATCGGCGGGCCGTCCGCATCCGGCGTCAGCCGCGAGCGCAGATCGGGAAACGCCTCCAGCGCCTGCGGCAGGCACTCGCGCAGCGCCCGCGTCAGCGGCAACGAACGACGCCGCGACAACGGCGTCCTGCGCCGAATCGCCTCGATCCACAGCTCCTTCCGCGTCGGCCGCCGAGCCTCGACTCCAGCGAACCGCGCCAGCCTCGACGCCAGCGCCTGCGTGTGCGCATCGGCGCCCTCGTGAAATCGCTTCGAATAGAAGTGAGCGCCGACCGTCGCCACCTGGTGCGCAACCCCCGCCGCCGACGCCTCCGCCCCGCCGGGAACGCCCCGCCCCGCCATCAGCCGACGCAGGAACACCTCGGGCGAAACCATCCGCTCCCGCTCAAGAAGCGGAACACCCGTCCACGTGCGCGCCAGGCTGAGCATTGCATGATCATCGCTCCCCCCCGTGCGCGCCTTGCGCGACGACCCGGGCGCCGGCGCCGCCATCCCGTACCGCGCCGCCAACGCCGTCAACTTCGCATCCGTGAGCGAATCCAGCAGCCGCTCCACCAGTTCGCGCTGCCGCCACGTCGTGTGCGCGCCGTTCAGTGTTTCAAAGGCGTCGAACAGAAGAAAACACCGCTCCAGCTTCTCGCGCGTCAGTCGCCCGTTCTGTGCGCACAGCGGGTGCGCCAGCGCATGCGCCAGCTTCTGCTCGCGCAGCCAGTCCGAAAAGGCGTACACATCTTTGCGCAGCCCCAGCGTCTCGATCTGCTCGTGCTGCTCCGGGGAAATCCCCCACACCAGCACGTGCAGACGGCACTGGTCCTCCGGGAAATGAACCGTCACCTCCTCGCCCACGATCACGCCGTCACAGCCGCGCTCCACCAGCTCCATGGCGCCGTCGATAGTGTCGTGATCGGTGACGGCCACGAAGTCCATCCCCCGCGCCCGCGCCATCTCGTACACCCGCTCCGGCGCCGAGAAGCACTCCGGACATCCCAGCCGCTTCAGCGCCGGGTAGACCGGCTTGCTGCTGGCGTGCGTGTGCACGTGCAGATCCGCGCGCACAAGACGCGCCGCGGCGCCGCTCGCGACCCCCGCTCTCCACTCCGAAACGTGTTGTGCTGGTTCTGTCTTCACGTCGACTCCTGAAATGGGCGCCGGCGATTCAGAAGGCCCCATCGTCCCGCGGCGGCCTCCTGGGCCCGGCGCATCCCGCCGGGCAACAATATGAGCATCCATCGGTCCATGGCGTGTCCCGGCGATCAACTCGCAGGGAATATCCCGCATGACTCACCGATTCTTCATGGTCCCCACCCGGACCGCAATACGTCCTTCACCCGCTCTTGATGCTCGAATACCCTTGACCCGCCCGACGCCCGCGTGAACGATCGTACGAGAAGACCGATGGAGCAGAACGCAAACCCACGAAGGAGCCGCACATGCCACGCCTGAACGTCGTCGACCCTGCCAAAGCCTCCGGAAAAGCCAAAGAGATCCTCGATGGCCCCCTCAAGGGCAAGCACTTCAACATCTTCAAGGGCCTGGCCAATTCGCCCGCAGCGCTCAACGCCTATCTCCAGTTCTCCGGCGCGCTCGGAGAGAGCTCGCTCAGCGACGCCGAACGCGAGGCGATCCTGCTCGCCATCGGCGAGGCCAACGGCTGCGGCTACTGCGTCGCCGCCCACACCGCCCTCGGCAAGCAGGCCGGCCTCTCCGAAGAGCAGACCATCGAGGCCCGCAAGGGGCGCATGAACGACGACAAGCTCAACGCCCTCGTCCGCTTCGCCGGCGCCATCCATGAGAAGAAGGGCCACGTCAACGACAAGGACATCGACGCAGTGCGCAAGGCCGGCTACAACGACGGCCACATCGCCGAAACCGTCGCCACATACGCACTCAGCGTCTTCACCAACTACTTCAACCACATCAACGAGAGCGACATCGACTTCCCGCAGGCGCCGAAGATCTGATCTCTTCCCGCGCGCTGCGAGCACGCATCGCAGTCATCCCCCGACACCCCGCGAGCCGGGGCGTCCCCGCCCCGAGGTGAATCGGCCTTGCCGAATTCGGGGCGGAGACGCCCCGGCTCGCTTTTCGGTGCGCGCACCGACCCGGTACACTCCCCACATGCCCCAGAAGACCGGCCACATCGCGATGTACCCCGGCTCCTTCGACCCCGTCACCTACGGACACCTCGATGTCATCCGCCGAGGCCGCCACCTCTTCGACCGACTCATCGTCGCCGTCGGCCAGAACCCCGGCAAGCAGCACCTGTTCAGCATGGATGAGCGCCTCGACATGGCCCGCATCCTCGTCGAAGAAATCGCCCGCGCAGAGCCCGACGCCGCCCCCGTCGAGGTCCGCCCCTTCTCCGGCCTCACCGTCGACTTCGGCGCCGAGATCGGCGCCACCGCCATCCTCCGCGGCATCCGCAACCTCTCCGACCTCCAGAACGAAGTGCAGCAGGCCATCACCAACCGCGAAGTCGCCGGCCTCGAAACCGTCTTCGTCGTCGCCGGCCAGAGCTTCGCCTACACCTCCTCCAGCCTCATCAAACAAATCACCGCAATGGGCGAAAACCTCGAAACCCTCTCCACCATGTGCCCGCCCCTGGTCATCGAACGCCTGCGCGCCAAAAAAGCCGAATCTCCACCCATACTCCGCAAACTCCGAGGCGAGTGAGAGAGTACCGAGTAAGGAGTTCCGAGTTCCGAGTGCCGGGTTTTCAAGCACCGACACTCGACCCCAGTAGCGCAGGACTCGGCTCTCAATACTCAGAACTCGGTACTCGGAACTCGGTACTCCGCACTACTCCGCACTCGGAACTCAGAACTCGGAACTCGGTACGACCCCTATGGACCTCCGCGTCATCAGCATCGGCGTCCTCGCCGCCCATCCGCTGTGGGATGAGCGCTCGCCCGTGCGCACCGGGCACGCCACCACCACGCTCATTCGCTCCGGCGACGCGACCATCCTCGTCGATCCCGGCCTGCCCGGACCCATCCTTCAGGCCCGCCTCGCCGAGCGCGCCAATCTCAAACCAGCCGACATCACCCACGTCTTCCTCACCAGCTTCCGCCCCGACACCACCCGCGGCCTCGACGCCTTCCCCGAAGCCGTCTGGTGGATCAGCGAGGCCGAGCGCGAGGGCGTCGGCGTCCCCCTCGCACAGACGCTCCGCCAGGCCTCCGATCAGGGCGACGCCGAGATCGTCAAGGCGCTCGAACGCGACATCGGCCTGCTGCAGCGCTGCCGCCCAGCCCCCGACAACCTGGCGCCCCACGTCGATCTCTTCCCACTCCCCGGCGTCACGCCCGGTCTCTGCGGCCTGCTGGTCTCCGAACCCGGACACACCATCCTCGTCGCCGGCGATGCAGTCCCCACCGCCGAGCACATGGAGCGCGGCATGGTCCTCCCCCAATGCGCCAGCCTCGAAAAGGCGCGTGAATCTCTCCTCGAAGCCGTCGAGATCGCCGACCTGCTCGTCCTCGGACGCGACAATGTCGTCGTGAATCGCGGCCGGCGACCCTTCTGATTTCACGCCAAGGAGCGCCATCCGTATGCGCACACGATCGATCATCCACGCTTACACACTGCTCATCCCCCTCGCGCTGCTCGCGCTGGCGCTGCACAGCGCGCCGGCCCCGGCCCAGGAAGGAACGAACGGCGCCGAAGGGCAGCGTGTCGATGCGCTGCCGCCCGCGGTGCGCCTCGGCGTGCGCGTCGAGATCACCCGCAGGCGCCTTCCCATCTCGCCCACGCTCGTCATCGTCGAAGACGCCCACGACTACCTGCGCGCCATCGCACAATGGTCGCTGCAGCGCCGCTTCCCCGTCCTCATCGATGATGGAAGCGACGAGGCGATGGAGGACATCGCCCGCTTCGTGCGCGCGTACAAGCCCGAAGCGATTCTGCACTGGGGGCCCGCCAATGATGCGCCCGCCGGGGCGCGCATCGATCACGTCCACGCCGCCATCGCCGCGGCGTGGGATGCGGATACCTATGAAAACCTCCCTGAGCGCTGGAGCGAACTCGGCTTCGCGCCGCCCGGCGCCGTCGTCGCCTCCGAGAACGATCCCGCCTGGACCGCCGCCCTCGCCCTGGCCGCGGGGCGCGGGCAGCAGATCGTGTGGGTCGATCCCGTCCGCGTCCCGGTCGGCGCCGTGCTCAATCAGCAGCGGCTCAATGCCTTCGACAGCGCCCTCCGCGCCGGACTCAACGACCTCGACTACCCCTGGCGCGACGAGGGCGACACCATCGACGCCCTCGCCATCTGCCTCAATATGCCAGTCCGCATCACCCAGGGCGATCGCGGCCCCCTCGCGCTCACCGACCGCATCGGACGCCACGGCGACGATGACAATGCGCCCCGCTACGCCTGGGCCGGACAACTCTTTGGCGACGAGGCGACAAGCGCCTACCGCGCCATGTGCGCCCTCTTCCTCCAGCCTGAAACCTTCTGGCTCTTCAACGGCTACTCAGGCGAGCCGCCCTTCGACCGCTTCAACATGGCGCCCGCGGCTGAGGCGCTGCAGATGGCCGGCAAAGAGTCAATCACGCTCGACAACAACCCCAACGCAGGCGTCGATTCCTGGCGCCGGCGCGCGCACAAGCCCGTTGACGCCGGCTTCATCGCCGTCAACTCCGCAGGCAACGCCGGGTGGTTCCAGCTTCACACCGCGGCGGGCGCACGGACGCGCGCCCATACCTCCGACATCCCCATGCTCCTGCGCCCCGCGATCGTCTCATTTGTCCATTCCTTCTCGGCCCAGCGCCTCGGCAACCGGCAGACCATCGCCCCCCGCTGGCTGGAGCAGGGCGCCTACGCCTACATCGGCGCCGTCGATGAGCCCTTCCTCCACGCCTTCCAGCCGCCCGCGACCCTGCTCGGACGCCTCTTCACACCCGCCCCCCTCGGCGCCGCCGCCCGACTCGACCGCTCGCCGACGTGGAAGATCGCCGTCATCGGCGACCCCCTCATCACCATCGGCGCTCCCGTCCTCACCGAGCCGGCCGAACAGGCCCGCGCCCCCGTCGTCACGCTCGATGGCGCCGCATCCTTCGACGATCATCTGAACGATGCGCTCCAGGGCGAGCAATACCACACCGCCCTCCGCGGCCTGATCATGCTGGGCCGAGATAAAGACGCCCTCGAACTCGCAGACGCCATCCGCCGCGATGCGCCCGACGCCTGGACGCCCGCCATGGCCCGCTCCACCTTCTTCGCCGCATGCCGACAGGGTGACGCAACCGAGTGTCTGCGCCTCTTCCTCGACCTTGACGACGAATCCTCTCACGACCCGCTCATCGTGGATCTGATGTGGATGGTCCAGCGCCCCGCGCTGAAGATGCGCCCCAGCGCCCTGGTCATCGACACCCTGCGCACCCGCACCCGCAGCGCCACACACGGCGAAGACGGCGTCCTGCTTGCCCGCGCCCTGCGCCGCATCGCCGGAGGCGCCGCCGCCGATGCGCTGCTGGATGAGCTGGCCAGGTCAACCGACAATGCAGGACAGAGAAAAACGCTGCGGGATGAGATGGGAGGGTGAGGGAAAAGCAGCAAAGCGGAAAAACAGCAAAGCATCAAAATGCATGAAAGAGCGCCAACAATGGCTTCGAGTCCGACTGCAGAACTTTTCCGCTTTTCCGCTTTTCCCTACCCCTCCATCGCCCGCTTCATCGCCTGACCCATCGAGGCGGGTGTCTCGGCGATCTCGAAGCCCGCATCGCGCAGGGCCTTGATCTTTGACTCAGCCCCGCCCTCGCCGCCTGAAATAATCGCGCCGGCGTGGCCCATGCGTTTGCCGGGGGGCGCGGTGCGGCCCGCGATGAAGGCCGCGAGGGGTTTGCTCATGTTGCTCTGGGCCCACTCCGCCGCGGCTTCCTCGTCCGTGCCGCCGATCTCGCCGATCATCAGCACGCCGTCGGTCTTCGCATCCTTCTCGAACAGCTCAAGACAGTCGATGAAGCCCACGCCGCGGACCGGGTCGCCGCCGATTCCCACGCAGGTGGACTGGCCGTAGCCCTCGTTGCTGGTCTGCCACACCGCCTCGTAGGTGAGCGTGCCCGAGCGCGAGACGATGCCGACTGACCGCCCCGACTTCGACTCGCTCACGTGCGTGTGGATGTAGCCGGGCATGATGCCGATCTTGCACCCCTCGCGCGTGTAGGGGTCGTCCTTCGACTCGCCCGAGCCCGTCTTCGGGCCCGGCGTGATGACGCCGGGGCAGTTGGGGCCGACGAGGTAGATCCGCTCCTTCTCGCTCCGCCCCGCGTTCATCTCATCGAGCGCCGCCCGCGTGCGCACCATGTCGCGCACCGGCACGCCCTCGGTGATGCAGCAGATGACCCGGATCCCCGCCGCCGCGGCTTCGAGGATCGCGTCCGCCGCGAAGGGAGGCGGGACGAAGATCATCGTCGCATCCGCCTTTGTGCCCGCGACGGCGTCGGCGACGGTATTGAAGATGGGCAGGCCGTTGGGATCCTTCTGCCCGCCCTTGCCGGGGGTCACGCCCCCGACGACGGCGGGTGAATAGAGCAGACAGCCCTTTGTGTGAAGCTGGCCGAACCCGCCGGTGATGCCCTGGCAGATGACCCTGGTCGATGCGTCGATGAGAATTGGCATGGGCCGCAGAGAATAGCGGATGGGGGGTTGGAAGGCAGTGGGCAATGGGCAACGGGCAATGGGGAGTGTGGATCAGGGCCTTCTGGCGGTGATGAGGAGGCTGGTGATGTAGTCGCTCGGGGTGGTTCCGGCTGGGAGGTGGTCGGTGATCTTCTGGACCAGCGGGTCGTCGCCGAGGGCCTCGATGTAGCCGCCCTTCTTCTCGATCCGCACATCCTCCAGCCCGGCCTCGCGGGCCATGCGCTCGACGTCCTCCACCAGCGCGGCGCCGGCGATGCAGCCGATCAGCGCCTCGGCCATCTCGGCGACGTCGCCGGGGAGTGGCTGGAGGAGGGCGAGGTCGGAGATGGCGGCCCGGCCGCCGGGTTTGAGCACGCGCGCGATCTCGCGCCACACCTGAGCCTGGTCCGGCGACAGGTTCAGCACGCAGTTGGACATCACCACATCGGCGCTGGCATCGGCCACCGGGATGTGCTCGATCTCGCCGAGGCGGAACTCGACGTTGTCGAGTCCGGTTGACTGTGTGTAGCTCTCTGTGTTGCGCCGCGCTTTGGCGAGCATCTCGGGAGTCATGTCGATCCCGATCACGCGGCCGGTCGCACCCACCTTCGGACCTGCGAGAAAGACATCGAACCCGCCGCCGGAGCCGAGATCGATCACGACTTCGCTGAGCTTGAGCGATGCGATCGCGCCGGGGTTGCCGCAGGAGAGCCCCATGTTCGCGCCCTCGGGCAACTCGGCGATCTCCTCGGCGCTGTAGCCGATGCGCTCGGCCAGCTCGTCCGGCGCGACAGTCGGCCCGCAGCACGCGCCCCCGCCGCAGCACGATCCTTCCTGCTCCGCGATCTGGGCATACCCCGTCCGAACAGTGTCAAGCTGCGACTGCTTCTCGTTCGTCTTCATTTCAAAGGTCTCCTGATGCCTGGTGGCCGATGCCTGATGCCTCTTTACAAACCAACAACAAATTCCCTGATTTCATCCCGCACCCGCCGGTAGTGCCCCAGCGCCTCTTCCTCCGACTTCGCGTCCGCGGCGAGTTTCGGCGGATCCTCAAAGCCGCGGTGGATCACACGGGCGCCGGCGGGAAAGACGGGGCACGTCTCGTGCGCATGGCCGCAGACGGTCACGACCAGGTCAAATTCATCTCCCTCTTCCGCCAACACATCTTCGATCGAGCGCGAGCGCTGCGAACTGATGTCCACGCCCGCCTCGGCCATCGCCTTCAACGCCAGCGGGTTCAGCCCTTTGGGCTCGAGCCCCGCCGCGAAGGCTTCGTACTCGTCGCCTCGGAGGGCCCGGGCCCATCCTTCCGCCATCTGGCTGCGGCAGGAGGCGCCGGTGCAGAGGAACAACACGCGATTCCGTTTCGCTGCATCTCGCATAAAGCCTCCGGTTCGATGCTGAGGATCACGTCCAACCGCTTCGCATCGCCCGCGCCGGCCTCGCTCGCCGCGAGGTCTTCCAGCGACTGCGCGAACGTCGCCGCGGCGCCATCGAAGGCGCCCTCCGCCAGCCGGTAGTGCATCCAGCGACCGTCCTTGCGCGACTCGATCAGGCCGGCCTGCCGGAGCAGGGCCATGTGGCGCGAGACGGTGGAGGGCGCCAGGTCCAGCAGCTCGACGAGCTGGCAGGCGCACAGCTCGCCGCGGCGGAGGGCGAGCATGGCCCGGACCCGCGAGGGGTCGGAGAGTGCCTGCGCGATCAGGATGAAGCGGTCGATGTTCATATCGTCATTTCGCCAAACGTCGAAATGATAGGAACCACCCCCAGCAAGTCAAGCCTCGGGGCCGCAGACCCGCCGGAGGGGTGAGGAAACCCCCTTCAATCCTGAAAAAGGGGGTGTTCTCCGCCATGCGCGGGGTATATTCGGTTTGTCGCCTCCGGGCGGCGAAACGGAGAGGACCACGTCAAACCAAGGCGCGCCTGATCGACACGCAGGACCGGGCGTCGCCGCATCGACAAGAGAAACACGCCATGCATCAATTGAATCGCAGTCGTTTCGTCGCGCTGTCCATGCGCTTCGTGTGCGCCGCAGTCGTCGCGGGCGCGGGCGCCGCCACCGCTTCCGCAAATTCCAACTTCCCCATCCGGCCCATCCTTGACGCCGCCGTCGATCTCGACGGCGTCGCCGAACCCATCGCCATCGACGGCGGCTCGATCTCGACCGGGATCGTTCACCGCGACGCTGCCTCGCGCAACTTCATCTTCCGCGCCATCTGGCCCGACGCCGATGGCGATGGTTTCGGCGACGCCGGCCTCTACGCCGTCAACGCAGGCACGGGTGTGATCATCACCCTTCGCGGCTCCAACTTCGGCGCCGGCTTGCGCAACCCCTCGCGCCCCGCGTTCATGGGCGCGGACGCCGCCACCGTCGTCTTCTACGACGAGATCAACAACGATCCCGGGCTCTGGACTCAGCAGGTTGTGCCGCCGGACATGATCGTGGCGCCCGACATGATCGTAGCGCCGGACATGCTCTCCGACATCGGCAACCCGGTGCTGAGCGAGAACGGCATGGCGTATTTCCGCGCGACCGATTCCTCCTCCGGCGATCCGGGGATCTACGCCGTACCCGCCGCCGGCGGCGACTTCGTCACCCTCATCGGCGAGAATTTCGGCGGGACGCGCGTCCAGGGCCAGCCCAGCGTGAACAGCGCCGGCGACATCGCCTTCCGCGCCATCGACGACAAGGGCCAGCCCGGCATCTACACCGTCTCCAGCGACGGCGGCCTCAGCGGCACGGTCCCCAACTTTCCCTTCCCTCCCTCATCCTTCAGCGAGCCCACCATTAACGAGCAGGGAGACATCGCGTTCAGCGCCCGCATCGAGGATCCAGACACCGGCGCGATCTCGAATCCGCTGTTTGGCTTCGAAGCGGGCGGAGAGGCCGTCAGTCTGCTGTACGAGCCCGCTGCAGGTCTGGAGATCCGGGAAACCGGCAATGTGGTCTGCTGGGGCGACAACTCGCATCGCTCCAATGGCGACCCATTCCTCGTCTTCGGCCTGGTCGCCGATACCGACCGCGGCCTCGAAACCGACGGCCTGGTCGAGTCCATCGTCGCCCTCTTCGACCCATTCGGCGCCGCCGAAGCGCAGACCGTCGTCTCCGTCGGCGATGAGCTGCTGGGCTCCACCATCAGCCTGCTCACCTTCTCAGCCAGCGCGATGGACGAACGCGGCGAGCTGGCCTTCTACGCCGAACTCGCCGACGGCCGCAGCGGCATCTTCGCCGTCACCATCCCCGCGCCCGGCGCCGGCGCCCTCTTCGCGCTTGTCGCCCTCGGGGTCGCCCGGCGACGCCGGAACTGACGCGAAGTACAGAATTGAAAAACGCCGCCGCGGCCGGTCGAACCCGTTCGACCACCGCGGCGGCGTTTTCATTTCCCGCAGCGCATGCGCTGTGGAACAATCAGAAGCACGGCGCCCATGCGACCAGCACATCGCCAGGTCGCCGCTGCCCCGGAGAAGACGCCCGCCTCGACACCCAGGGCCGCGATGTGATTTCGATGTACGAGAAAATCGCGCCGCGCAGAGCAGAGGCGAACGAACACCAGAAGCGCCCCCACCCCTCTCCCCCGGGAGAGGCCGGGAGAGGGCTCCTTCTCCTCCCCCCTCCTCCATCGCTCGATCAACTCAGACCCCGTTCTCCAACGCCGCCCCCCGAACGTGAACATCAGGCGTTCGAGCGTAGAAGTAGAAAGAGAAGGAGGAGCCCTCACCCTGCCCTCTCCCAGGGGGAGAGGGTTGGGGCGCCATCGCAATCTGTCATAGATCAGAGTTCACAGCAGCTTTTGACCACCGCCAAACGCAATCCGAACGTACTTCTCACTTATACTGTCGAGGCTCCAAACGAAGGGTGGTGTTGCATGCGAGCAATCGTGGCCGGACAGGTCGGGATGGACAAGAAGCCGTACCTCAACGGCGTGAGCGATTTCGCCGCCGAGCAGGGCGAGCAGATCGACCTCTATCACGTCGGCGACCTGATGTACAAGGAGGCGCCGGATGTGCGCCCGGGGCGGATCCTGGATCTGTCGTGGTCGCGGCTGGACGCCTTGCGCCGGGCCGCCTTCAAGGACATCATCGCCGAGGCCCGCGACTCGAAGAACCTGATGGTCAACTCGCACGCCACATTTCGCTGGCGGCACGGCCTTTTCAAGGCCTTCGACTTCGACCAGGTGAAGATGCTGAACCTCGACCTCTACATCTGCCTGGTCGACAACATCGAGACCGTCCACTATCGACTGCACAACGAGCACGACATCGACGCCACGCTCAAGGACTGCATGGTGTGGCGCGAGGAAGAAATCCTCGCCACCGAGATCATGGCCCAGGCCATGGGCGGCAAGTTCTACATCGTCAGCCGCGGGCGCCACCAGGACAACATCGCGACCCTGTTCCGCCTGATCACGCGGCCCGACATGAAGAAGGTCTACCCCAGCTTCCCCATGAGCCACGTGGTGAACATGCCGGACGTTCTGGCCGAGATCGATGAGTTCCGCGCGAAGATTGCGCAGAATTTCATCACCTTCGACCCCGGCGATGTGGATGAGAAGCTGCTGCTGGACCGGGCCATCGAGGCGGCCAAGGAGGGCAAGGACTTCATCGATGTCGACCCGGCGCCGCACCACCCGCAGGGCTTCCGCGTCAAGGTGCGCGAGGTGCTGGACATCGCCGGCGACATCGACGGGCAGATCTACATGCGCGATTTCAAGCTGATCGACCAGGCGGACATGATCGTCAGCTACATCCCCGAGCTGCCCGGCGGCGTGCCCGCCCTCTCCTCCGGCGTCGAGCGCGAGCTGCACCACGCTTTCGAGCACACCAAGGATGTCTACATCGTCTGGCGCCCGCAGAAGAACCCCTCGCCCTTCATCACCGAGACGGCGACGAAGATCTTCAGGACCGTCGATGAGGCCCTCGAACACTTCGAGGAGAAGGGCTTGTTCGCCACGACGAACCTGTTCGGGCACTGATTGGGCCGCGGCGTCGCCTCGGCATTCGCTCTGTGAATGTGCGGATTGAGCATGGCCAGGCGCTCAGTTTGCGCAGACGCCGGATCTGCGCATTGACGAGACGAGCGCACGTGCTAATGTGTTTTCGGAACCAAATCCCCTTGGTTCCACCGGCCACTCGCGTCACACAGCGCCGGCGATCCGAACCGGAGAAACCAATGCTCTTTCAGCGCGGCGCCCCAGCACTTTGGCTCTTGTCGCTGTCCTGCATCGTCGCAGCACCCGCCACGGCCTCTGAGAGGGAAGTGGGTGGAGAGACTGCGCCGCAGGAAGCGTCGGCCGAACGGGATACGAAAAAGGCTACCGACACGGCATGCACCAAGAGCGCGGCGCCGGACAAGCCGCCCTCCGCCGGCGAATTGCTCCGCCCCATCGCGACGGTCGTGATCTGCAACGATGTCGGCCGCCGCGCAGGCGGCGACGGCGCACCCGACGAGGACTTCGGCCTCGACGCCCTCGATGAGTCTGACTGGGGGCCGACCCCCGGCGATCTGCGGCTGCTCTCGGCGCAGCCGCTCAGCAACTGCATCACTGTGGACCTGCAGCGTTCGGAAGCTTCGGGACATGTGTGGAGCCATTCCGAACTCAGCATGTTTCTCTCGCAGGTCTTCTCGTTCGCCGCGATCGATTTCCGTCGCTATCGAGCGAGCGCAACGAGTTACGCGTGGATCCAGCCCGGAGACTTTTCCTCCATCTGGCTGCTCACCGAAACCAGCGAAGCTCTCAACGAGATCGACCCGCTCGAAACGCTGGACGCCGAGATCCGCTGAAGCACATCCGCACCGCGCTCCCTGCATCCGCGCAGGAAAATGGCCCGATCCCACGCGGCGGGGACCGGGCCAAAGCGGAAGTGCCTCGATACGAAAGAGGACTGATGTTTCTGCAACGCCCGCCATGAAGCGGTCCGGGCGCCTGTCGCTCGTCCGGACCCGCTTCATGGAGGGCCGGAAAGACCCGCTGTCGCCTCGAATCCGCTTGCGTCATTCCCGCCGGCGTCTGGAGGTGAGTGGATCAAACCTGTCACTTGGTTATTCGTGTTTCCGGCTCAGTGGTTCCACAATCTGCGCGAAAGTTCTTCACACGACTTCTGGCGCCCTATTCTCCGCACTCCCAGCCACCAAGCCCGCCGGACACCCCACCCCATCGCCACCGACCATGCCCCACTACAAGCTCACCATCGCGTACGACGGAACCGACTTCAACGGCTGGCAGAAGCTCGCCGCCGAGGCGACTGACCCGCCCGGCGAGGACGCCCCCGCCGCGCCGGCCGATGCGGGCGCCCGGCCGCTGCGCACCGTGCAGGACGTCGTCGAGCGGGCGGTGCGGGAGGTCGTGCGCGAGCCCGTCGAACTGCGAGGCGCCAGCCGCACGGATTCAGGCGTGCACGCCAGGGCCCAGGTCGGCGCCTTCACCCGCCTCGACGCCACCCGCGGCCCGCCCGAGGACCGCCTCGACCTCGCCATCAATTCGCGACTTCCCGAAGATGTGCAGATCGTGGATGTGCGCCGCGTGCGCGACGACTTCGACCCGATCAGCCACTGCGAGTCGAAAGGCTACCGCTACACGCTGCACATCGGCCGGCGCCCGCCGCTGTGGAACCGCAGGTACGTGCATCACCTGCACGTCGGGCTGAACGAGGACGCGATGCGCACCGCCGCGGCGGAGCTGGTCGGCGAGCACGATTTCGGCGCCTTCACCAACGCCGGACACGGACGACTCTCCACCGTGCGCACCGTGCTGGGCTGTGAGGTGAAGCGCCTCGACGACCCCGAACTGCTCGCCATCGACGTGTGGGGCACGGGATTTTTGTTCCGCATGGTGCGCATCATCGCGGGCACGCTGGTGCAGGTGGGCAAGGGAAAGATGAACGCCGAACAGGTGCGCGAAGCCCTGCGCACCGCCGACCGCCGCCTCGCAGGCCCCACGCTCCCGCCAACGGGCCTGTGCCTGGAATGGATCCGCTATCCCGAGGAAGTCGAAACGCCACCCGAATCGGATCCCGACGCCGACGCACCCAACTGAACGCGGCAATACACTCACGCACACAACGAGCCTGAAGCGCAAGCGAGGGAAAAGAAAACCACCGAGACACTGAGACACTGAGACACTGAGACACTGAGAAGAATCAGGAAAAGACTCTGAATCACAACTTCTTCTCTTTCTCTTATTCCAATCCCCTCTCCGTGCCTCTGTGCCTCCGTGGTAATCCCTCTTAATTCCGCCCGAAACGCACACAAGGAACCGACATGGCCAACATTCTCGTCGTCGGCCCCCATCCGGATGACCAGGAGCTCGGCATGGGCGGCGCCATCGCGCGGCTCGTCGGCGACGGCCACGATGTGCTGCTCCTCGACATGACCAGCGGCGAGCCGACGCCCTACGGCGATCCCGAAACGCGCAAGAAGGAGGCCGCGGCGGCGGCGAAGATCCTCGGCGCGCGGCGCACCGCCCTCGACCTGCCCAACCGCTGGGTTCAGCACACGATCGACGCCCGCAAGCAGGTGGCGGCGGTGATCCGCGAGCACCAGTCGCAGATTCTCTTCGTCCCCTTCTTCGAAGACGCCCACCCCGACCACCGCGCCGTCACGCGCATCGTCGAAGACGCCCGC
>RECQ01000057.1 GCA_007693965.1 Phycisphaeraceae bacterium
CTCAAATCTCAAATCTCATATCTCAAATCTCAAATCTCAAATTTGAAATCTGAAATCTGAAATCAAAAATCTGAAATCACAAATCAGCAACCTTTACCCCCCCTCGAACGACCAACTGGCGCCCGCTATCCCCCACCCAACCCCAAACTTGAAATATCCACCCCCAAGACCGAAAATCTGAACCGCGCAAACCGCTTCAGTGCGACGCCGCCGCACACAATCTCCAGCATCCCAGGACCAGATCCATGGCGAAATACACCCGCTTTGAAGATCTCCCCGTCTGGATTGCCGCCGCGGACCTCGCCGAGCGCACGTTCACACTCACCCAGTCCCACCACCTCCGCGGCAAAGGCGACCTCGCCAACCAGCTCCAACGCGCCGCCCTCTCCATCAGCAACAACATCGCCGAAGGCTTCCAACGAGGCACGACACAGGAGCTCCTGACATTCCTCTACTACGCCCGCGGCTCCGCCGGAGAGGTCCGGTCCATGCTGACAATCCTGGAGCGCATGGCGACACGTGAGCGCAGCTCCCAAGCCCAAGGCTCAAAATCTGAAATCTCAAATCCCAAATCTGAAATTTCAAATTTCAAATCCGAAATCTCAAATCTCAAATCCCTCTCCGAATCCATCTCCCGCCAACTCCGCGCCTGGGCCGATGCGCTCCAGAACACAGAGATCAAAGGCCCCCGCCATATGACCGACGCATCGCGCCAAGCATACGAAACCCGCCGCAAAGCCGAAGCGCTCGACGCGAAGCTCAATCGCATCGTGACAGAGGCTCGCGCACACGGAGCGCAGCGCGCGGGCGAATAAAACCCGCCTCACCCGGTCCTCGTCCCGACCCGCCCGGAATCCCTCACAGGTTCCCGCGCTTGTCCTGCTCCAGCTCCAGCGCCTCGAAGAGCGCCTTGAAGTTGCCCTTGCCGAAGCTCTGGCTGCCGCGCCGGCAGATGATCTCGAAGAAGAGCGTGGGCCGGTCCTGCAGCGGCTTGGTGAACAGCTGCAGCAGGTACCCCTCATCGTCCGCGTCGACCAGGATCCCCAGCTCGCGGATGCGGTCGTGGTCCTCGCGCACCGTCTCGTGGCCGTGCTTCTTGAGCATCGAGTTCACGCGGTCCCACACGATGTCGTAGTACGTGTCGGGCAGCATCAGGAAGTCCACGCCGCGCCGGCGCAGCTCGGCGACGCTGTGCAGCTCGTCGTCCGTGCGCAGGGCCAGGTGCTGCACGCCCGGCGTCATGTTGTGCCACTCAAGGTATTCGAGGATCTGGCTCTTCTTCTTGCCCTCGGCCGGCTCGTTGATGGGCATCTTGATCAGGTGGTTGCCGCTGGCCATCACCTTGCTCATCAGGGCCGAATACTCGGTCGAGATGTCCTTGTCATCGAAGTGTTTGAACATCTTGAACTCAAGCACATCCTCGTACCACTTCACCCAGTGGTTCATCTTGCCCTCTTCGACGTTGCCCACCGAGTGGTCGACGTACTTGAGGCCGCAGGGATGCTTCTTGTTGTAGTCGTTGAGCGCGAAGTTCTCGACCTTGCGGAACTTCGGCATGAAGGGGCCGCCCTTCTTCACGCTGGTCAGGGAATAATCGCCGCTGCGGCTCACGAAGCTATGCACCACCCGCCCGTACGTCTTGATTCCCGCCATCGTCACGACGCCGTGCTCATCCGCGAAATCGATGGGCTCATACGCCGACTCGCCGCCGTTGCGAACCGCCTGCTCATACGCCGCGGCCGCGTCGTGCACCGTCATCGCCACATCCTTCACGCCGTCGCCATACTTGAGCACCTCGTGCTGGGCCGGATGGCTGTCGTGCAGGCCGGTCGTCAGCAGCAGGCGGATGTTGCCCTGCGTCAGCAGGTACGTCGCCTCCTCGCGGCTGCCGGTGGTCAGATCGCTGATCTGGTCCACCTGAAAGCCGAACGTGTGCGCATAGAAGTACGCCGCCTGCTTGGCGTTGCCCACATAGAATCGCACGTGGTCGACATCAATGAGCTGCAGCGGGTCGCTGACGCGCTTGCTCGCCTCGGCGGTCGCGGGAGTGTCGGTGGTTCTGGTCGTGCTCATCAATCGGCTCCGTGGTCAGGTGGATGCGCTGGTGCAAGTGGGCGCCCACAGATTGTGGGCGGCGTTGAGCCGGCCGCCTTGGGGGACCCGGCTTCGACATCAGCCAATCATACCCGCGAGGCCGCCTCTTTCAACAGAATCTACCGAGAACCCGCCGCGAACCTGAAGAATATTCTTGAAAACAGCCCATATGCTGACGATCATTCAGGATATGGCCGCAAAGACGAAGAACTCCACCCCCGCCCCGTCCTCAACCCGCATCCGCTTCGACGAGGTGGACCTGGCCATCCTCGAGCGGCTCCAGACCGACAGCAAACTCACCAACGCCACACTCGCCCGCCTCGCCGGCATCAGCCCCGCCGGCGCCCTGGAGCGTGTCCGCAAGCTGGAGGCCGCCGGCGTCATCCGCGGCTACGCCGCCCGCCTCGACCCCGGCGCTGTCGGCCAGACCATCACCGCCCTCGTCCAGGTCTCCCTGCGCGAGCACGGCGAGGCCCGCCTCGACGAGTTCAAGCGGGCCGTCGACGACTTCGAGGAGATTCAGGCCGCCTGGCACACCACCGGCGAGGAAGACTTCATCCTCAAGGTGCTGGTCCGCGACATGGAGCACTACGAACGCTTCGTCGTCCACCGACTCAGCGCCCTGCCCAACATCGGGCGC
Source organism: Phycisphaeraceae bacterium (assembly GCA_007693965.1). Classification (GTDB taxonomy): domain Bacteria; phylum Planctomycetota; class Phycisphaerae; order Phycisphaerales; family UBA1924; genus RECQ01. The sequence goes on from RECQ01000057.1 coordinate 2,735, forward strand.
GTGCGCACCAACTTCTGTCTTGCGGTGGTGAAGGACGAAACCCGCGTGCCCCTGGACGCAGTCGGGGGCGCCGATCATTCCTGATCGCCGCCCCCGATGCGCATTCGTCGTGTTATCCGATGCAGCGCCCGTTGCGTCAGGGCGCTCGAGCGGCTCGCTTACGGGCACGGACCCCAGTTGCCCAGCAGGATGGCCAGGTCCGCGCTGCCGACGCTTCCACTCTCATCAAGATCCGCGACCGGGTTGCTCGTGCCCCACAGGCCGAGCAGGATGCCCAGGTCCGAACTGCCGACAGAGCCGTCGCCATCAAGATCCGCCGGGCAGCTCGCGGCCTCTTCCACAATGAAGACGCCGACGCCGGTGGCCGAACCATCGGCGTTGGTCACGGTGACATCCCGCGGGCCGGGAGCGGCGCCGGGATCGATCTCGAAGGTCAGGCCGGTCAACTCAAGACCCAGCGCATCGGAGATCGGGGCGCCCACGACGGTCACACCGCTTCCGGAGACGCTGACCTCACTCGCGTCCGCCACATTCTTGAAGTTCACGCCGCTGATGGTCACTGGAACCGAGGCCCCCTGATCGCCCATCATTGGCATCACGGCGTCGACCGCGGTGCTGGCGCCGGTGACGGTGACGGCGATCGTGTCAGTGCTGCTCATGCCGTTGGAGTCGGTCACGCGCAGTGTCACGTCGTACACGCCGTTGGACGGGTACATGAAGACGGGCTGCGGCTGGCCGGTCGTCTCGAAGACGCCGTCGCCCGTGAGGTCCCAGTCATACGAAGCGGTTGAGAATCCGGCGCCGGGCTCATTGGTGCGAGAGTTGATGTTGCCGATGAAAAAGGCGCTGGTGTTCGCCTCGACGCGCTTGTTGATGCCGGCGATCGCCGTCGGCGTGGCCGGGGCGTTGTCGACGCGCACGGTCAGGTTGTAGAGCTGCACGATCTGGTTGCCGCTGGCGTTGGGGCCGCCGTCGTTGACGCGGACCGTGTACTCGCCGGGGGCGAGGCCGGTGAGCGTGACGCTCTCAGGATTTCCAGCGGGCGCCCCGCCGGACGCCGCGAGAATGGAGCCGCCCGTACTGTCACGCACTTCGAGATTCAGATTGCCGGCGATGTCTGCGTTTACGGTCGAGCTGCCGAAGTTGAAACAGCCGAAAAACTGCGATCCATTCTGATAAGTGCCGCCGGTCGGGTTGATGGTGACGACGACATCGCGTGCCTGGTCGATCGTGAATCGGAACCAGTCCGTCGAGGTGTTCCCGAAGCCGCTGGCGCCGTTCGTGCCCAGGTTCCGCTCGATGACCGAGCGGAGCACGGGCGTGTCAAGCGTGCCGAAATCATGGGCGTCGGATGCGGAGTGGTTCCCGACGAATCGATCGCCGTAATTCCGGATGCCGCCGCGGATTTCGTCCACCTGCAGCACGTCGAAGCCGGTGTCGATCGAGGGCTCCATGAGTTTGGTGCCGTTGCACGGAAGCACGTGGAAATAGCCGAGGCCGTGTCCGTGCTCGTGAGCGATGGTGTTGCGGAAGAAGCGGTAGTTGTTGACCGCGCTGTTGAATCCGGAGGCGTTGAAGAACGATGTGTTGATCGTCATGTCCCCGCCGCCGATGCCGGCGCCGCCTGAAGGGCTGGGGAATGCGTTGTATGCGATGAACGAACCGGTTCCGAAGGCGAGACCGCCGATGCGGATGTCGCCGCGGGTGGGAACGCGCGTCACAGACTGATCCATGGGGCTGTTGTCGTCCGCCACTTCGTCATGAAGGACGCCGGTGACCCGCCACGCAGCCAGGCCCTGGCGTATCAGCTCGCGGCCGAAGTCAAGGTTCCCGGCGCCATAGGCCGTGGTCATGCTCGAATTCAGAATATTCGGACCGGTCGAGGAAACTGCGCTGAGTCCCCACGTCGTGCCGTCATCAGGAAAGCTGTACGTCAGTCGCGTCGGCTGAGCTCTTCCGCTCGGGCCCTGCCCACCGTCGCCTGTCCATACAATCGTATCGACGATGTACCGCTGATCCGTTGGTGCGAACTGCGTCGGAGGCAGGCCGCCCCAGGTATCGAGCACATGCTCCCATTCGCGATCAGTCATGTGCTGCGGATAGCACATGAGCTCCATCAGCCGCGGCTTGACGGATTCATCCATCGCGACGGCGGCTTCCGACCCCGCCTTCGCAATTCCGCCCGTGGCGCCGACCAGTGCAAGCAGCGCGCCGACGCTCACGCCAAGGATCGTGTGTAGACGGTTCTTCCGGTTCAACAGTTCCACATTCTTCTCCATCGTGTGAGTCCTCACTCTGAGTGGACTGCGACCGCCACGGCTCCGCTGTGGTGATCGCGCATTGACAATGTTTCTCGCCGAATCCTGTCTAGCAGGACGCACCCAGAATAACAAGAACAAAATCCTTCCAGGTATTTTCTCGGACCCACTGACACGGACGCCTTCCGAACAGGCCCCTCTCAAATTCACTGGGGCATCAGTTTGCTCATCCGCTCAGCCAGCCTCTCGCCCTCGGCGTGATCAAACTCCTGCGGCTTCCACACCACGCCCAGCCCCGCGCCGCTCGTGCGCTCCGCATACCGCGGAATGATGTGAAAATGCACGTGCATCACCGCCTGGTGCGCATCAGACCCGTTGTTCTGAAGCACGTTGTACGCCTTCGCCCCAGTCGCCTGCATCACCGCCCGGCACAGCCGCGGCAGCACGCGCCCGATCGCCGCCGCCGACTCGTCCGACAGCCCGTCCAGCGTCTCCGCCGGCTCCTTGGGGATCACCAGCGTGTGCCCGCGGCTGATGGGGCCGACATCGAGAAACGACAGCACCAGGTCGTCCTCGTACACCTTGTGACAGGGGACCTCGCCGCGCAGGATCTTCGAGAAAATGGTGTCAGCCATGGCGCCGCCAGCATACACGCGCCGCGTGCGCACGAAAGCGTCGATCAGCCCACCCCCGCCTCCACCGCCGCCGCCGCGGGCGGATGGGCCGGCTCCGTCGCGGGCGCCAGCCGCAGATAGCGCCGCAGCCAGTGCGAGCCCAGATAGAACGGGATCGTGTCCACCGCGGCGACCACCACCTTGAACAGGTACCCCGCCGCGATGAACGCAAGCAACTGTGGCCACAGCGACTCGCCCTCCGCGATCGGCAGCACACCCGCGTAGTAATGCGTGATCAGGATCACCGCCGTCGTGTCCACAAGCTGGCTCACCAGCGTCGAGCCGTTGTTGCGCAGCCACAGATGCTTGCCCTTCGTCAACTTCTTCCAGAAGTGAAACACCTGCACATCCACGAACTGCGCGAAGAGATACGCGATCATCGACGCCGTCACCGCCCCGAAGGCGAGCCGGCGCACATCGTAGAAGACCCCTTCGCCGACCTCGTCCGGCGCTTCGAAGCCGGGCAGGGCGCCGCCGATCCAGAGAATCGTCATCACCCAGATATTCAGGATCAGCCCTGTGAACACCACGAAGTTCGCCCGCTTCCGCCCGTACAGCTCGGAGATGAAATCGGTGCACAGAAACGTGATCGGGTAGGGGAGCACTCCCACCGCGATGGCGATCTTGTACTTCCACGCCTCCGACCCCTCGATGAAGGCCGCGAGATTGATGAACCGCGTGATGCCCAGGATGTTGAGCATCGCCAGCGTGCCCAGAAAAATCCCCGCGAAGATCAGGAAGGTGTGCTCGCGCCGCTGGTGCAGCGCTGCGGTGGAGAGGCGAGGTAGACCGGCGTAATCGTGCTGCTGCGTGGGCAGCGGTGAAGAATGAGTCATCGACAATCGTCCTCGGTTAGCGCTTGAGCGCCTCGATGAAATCCTCAACACGCAGGTCTGCCTGCCGGATGATCGCCCTGAGCGTGCCGCGTGCGATTTCCTGATGCAGCGGGACGGTCACGACTCGCACCGTCTCGCCCTTCTTGGCCATGACGACATGTGAGCCGCGCTGGCGTTTTCGCTCGAAGCCGAGGCGCTCCAGGGCGCGTATCGTCTCTTTACCGCTCACCACCGGGAGGGGATTCATGTTGTCGCCTTCCCTTTTTCCGGCGGCGGTTCGGGCGCTCGGCGTCCCAAGTCTTCTGCTTCAGCGCCATCTTGGCCGCAGACTCACGGAACTCGTCGCCGGAAACCTTCTTGCCCATCGTGGACCTCCTTGGCCGCCGGGTAGTATCTCCCGGCTTCCGCGTGTCCACCATTCGTGGGCAAGGTCACTCTGTCCACCGTCTCTCTTTGGCGCCCGAATCCGCCTCAGCGGCCATGATATGAGTGCATACACAGCGCTATGCCCAACTCCAATCAGGCTGCATGTCTGAAAATTTTCAATGAGGGCCTGGGAATTAGGTTTCCGTCAGGGTGTCAACTTCAACCCGCCGATCCTCATCAGAGCTCGGCACGGGCTCGCCCATCTCACGCACTGCCTCGATCCACGCGATCGCGGCTTCACGGATGTTGGCCATGGCTTCGTCGCGCGTCGCACCCTGAGAGATGCAGCCGGGCAGCGATGGAACCTCCGCGACCCAGATTCCGTCTTCGTCCTGATAAAGGATGACCTGTCGCATTGTCGCCTTACTCCCTTGTACATGTTATACCTCGACCACCCTGATGTCCGCTCTTGACCTGCGTCAGCACGATTCCCCCTCCGGCATCCGCACGCTCCCGCCCCTGCTGGTGAACCAGATCGCCGCGGGCGAGGTCGTCGAGCGCCCGGCCTCCGTGGTCAAGGAGCTGGTCGACAACGCCATCGACGCCGGCGCTGCCCGCATCGCCCTCGAGATCGAAAAGGGGGGCGTTGAGCTGGTCCGCGTCAGCGACGATGGCGCCGGCCTGCCGCCCCAGGAGCTCCCCCTCGCCATCGCTCCCCACGCCACCAGCAAGCTCCGCGAGGCCGCCGACCTGGCCCGCATCGCCACCATGGGCTTCCGCGGCGAGGCGCTCGCCTCCATCGCCTCCGTCTCCCGCCTCTCCATCCGTTCGCGCACCCGCACCGCCGAGGGCGCCCACCGCATCGATGTCGAGGGCGACGCCATCACCCAGCCGCGCCCCGAGGCCGGCCCCGTCGGCACCGTCGTCACCGTGCGCAACCTCTTCTTCAACACCCCCGCCCGCCGCAAGTTCCTCCGCACCTCGCAGACCGAGCAGGGCCACTGCCTCGACACCCTCCGCGCCCTCGCCCTGGCCCATCCGCGCATCGGCTTCACCGCCACCTGCGACGGACGAACCGTCGTCGATCTGGCGCCGGAGCAGTCGCCGCGCGACCGGGCCCTGGCCATCCTCGGAACCGAGTTGGCCGGCAAACTCATCGAGGTCTCCTCCGACGGCCTCGGCGCCGGCGACATCGCCCTCTGGGGCATGGTGGGCCTGCCCGAGATCGCTCGCCCCACCGCCAAAGGCCAGCGCTTCTTCATCAACGGCCGCCCCATCGCGGACCGCTCCATCCAGCACGCCCTCCAAGAGGGCTACCGCGGCCTGATCGATCCCGGCCGAAAGCCCATGGCCGTCCTCATGCTCGAAATGGACCCCGCCTCGGTGGATGTCAACGTCCACCCCGCCAAGGCCGAGGTGCGCTTCCGCGATTCCGGGCTCGTTCACTCCGTCGTTCTCCGCGCCGTGCGCGATGCCCTGCGCAGCGCCGACCTCACGCCGAAATGGTCCAATTCAGGCGCCGGGGGCGCCGGGCCGCGCCCCGAGTTCGGCGACGGGCTTCCGCCGGCGCCGGAATCCAATGCGTCGGGCTTCACCGACCGCTTCACCACCCCCCAGCCCGCCGCGGCGGCAGGCCGCTTCGACTACCAGGCCCTCCGCGATGCGGTCGCAAAGCAGCGCCTTGAAGACGCCGAGCCGTTGCCCCTCCCCACGCCGCGCCGCGCCGACAGCGTTCTCCAGGTGCACAACAGCTACCTCGTCACGCAGGACGAGCACGGCGTCGTCATCATCGATCAGCACGCGATGCACGAGCGCTTCATGTTCGAGCAGATCATGCAGCGACTTGGCGAGGGCGCGCTGGAGAGTCAGCAACTGCTCACGCCCGCGGTGGTGAAGACGACCGCGCAGCGCATCGAGCGCCTCGAAGAGCTCAAACCCCTCCTTACTCGCCTCGGCGTCGAGGCGGCGCCGCTGGGCCCGTCGGACATCGCCATCCACGCCTTCCCGTCATTCCTCTTCGAAAAACGCGTCGATCCCGCCGAGTTCCTCGAAGAGCTGCTGGAGCGGGCCGAAGATGGCGATCTCACAGGCGCCACCGCCGAAGAGTCCGCCGTGCACGAGATCGTCGACATGATGGCCTGCAAGGCCGCGGTGAAAGCCGGCGACCACCTGACGGATGAAGAAGTCGGCGCCCTGCTGAACATGCGCGAGCGCTACGAGCGCGCCAGCAACTGCCCGCACGGCCGCCCGACGACCATCCGTCTCACCATCCGCGATCTGGAAAAACAGTTCGGGCGGACGTAGGGGATGGCAATGGGGAGTGGGCAATGGGCAATGGAAAGTGCATCAGGCTGTCGTGCTGATGCCTGATGTCTGATGCCGGGTGCCTCTCTTCAAATCAAACCGCGACACACGAGCCCAACGGTGTGACCGGTCAACCCTCACCCCCGCACAGGCGTCAGCAACTCCTGCGGCCTCTGCAGCAGCTCGATGATCCGCGCCAGGCACCGCGCCCCCTCAGCGCCATCCACCACCCGGTGGTCGCACGCCAGGCTCAAGGGCAGCAGTTTGCCCACACGGATCGCCCCGTTGTCCGCCACCACGCCCTCGCGCATGCGCCCGACCGCGAGGATCGCGACCTCGGGGTAATTGATCACCGGCGTCGCGAATCGCCCCGCGTACGAGCCGACGTTGCTGATGGTGAACGTCGAGCCCATCAGCCGCTCGCGCGGGATGCTCCGCTCGCGCGTCAGCCGCGCCAATTCCGTGATGTGACGCCCGACTTCCAGCACGCCCAGCGTGTCGGCGTCGGGGATCACAGGCACGCTCAGTCCATGCTCGGTGTCGGTCGCGACGCCGATGTGCACCGCCGCGTGGCGCGTGATCTCTTCCTTTTCATCATCCACCGTCGCGTTGAGCGAGGGGAACTCCTTCAGAGCCCGGCACACCGCGGAGACGACGAAGGGCAGGTAGCTCACCTTCTCGCCGCTCGCCGCGGCGGTCTGCTTACGCACGCCGTCAAGCGCGCTGATCTCGGCCTCATCCATGACGGTGAAGTGCACCGCCGTGTCCATGCTCTCGCGCAGTCGCTTCGCGATCGTGCGCCGCGTGCCGCGGAAGGGGATGCGCTGCGAGCCGCCCGCCGCCGGCGCAGGCACGCCGCCCCCGGCGATCTTCACCGCCAGCGCTGCAGACGATGTTTCCTCCGCCACCTGCCGCTGCGTGTGCCGCGGCTCAGTCTCACGATCCGGCGCCTCGCGGCGGGCGGGCGCCCGCTCCGGCTCGGGCTCGCGGCGTGAACTCGGCGCTCCGCCCTCCGCCACGGCCCGGACATCGCGCTCCGTCACGCGCCCGCCCATGCCGGAGCCCTCAATCGAATCAATGTCCACGCCCAGATCGCGCGCGATGCGGCGCACCGCCGGCGTCGCCAGCGCCTTACCCTCCGTGCGGCTGACGCCGGGGCTCGCGCTCAGGTTGCCCACCACCGTGCCCGCGTCCTCGCGCTCCTCTTCGGGGGCTGTCTCGGTTTTCGGCGCCGCCTTGGCGGCGCCCTCGGCCCGGGGCTGCTTCGCCTTCTCGCCGCCGCCGCCTTCATAGGTCACCAGCGGGTTCCCCACATGGCAGATCTCACCCTCCTCGCCATGAAGCTGGGCGATCGTGCCCGCCCGCGGGCTGGGAACCTCGACGAGCGCCTTGTCCGTCTCCATCTCGGCGAGGATGTCATGCTCCTCGACGGTGTCGCCGGGGTTCACGCGCCACTTGATGAGTTCCGCCTCGTGGACGCCCTCGCCCAGGTCAGGCAGGATGAAGACGTTGGGATCTGTCGATTTCGCTCCGGCCATCGTGGCAACCTCTTGAAGTCAGGGGGTTGGAAGGGGGGTCAGTGTAGCGGGACCCGCGGCGTGGGGCCCTCTTCGCTTCCGGGGGTCCGAGGGGCCGGTGGGGGGCTGTCTTGTTCGGCGGCGCGTGACTGAAAGCCGACAGGCCGAACACAAGCCTGAGATCAATACGCGGCGCACGCCATCACGCCCTCGGCGATCCGGTCCGCCTCGGGCAGGTAGTCGAGCTCGAGCTTGTAGTACGGCATGATCGTGTCATATCCCGTCACGCGCTGCACCGGGGCCTCCAGGTGGAGGAAGCACCGCTCCTGCACCATCGCGGCGATCTCGGCGCCGAAGCCGCTCGTCTTGGGCGCCTCGTGCACCACCACGCACCGGCCGGTCTTCCGCACGCTCTCCTCGATGCAGTCCATGTCGTAGGGGTAGATCGTGCGCAGGTCGATCAGCTCGACGCTGATGTCGTCCGGTAGCTTGTCCATCGCCTCCAGGCACTGCAGCACCGGCGCGCCCCACGTCACGATCGTCAGGTCCGATCCCTCTTCGACGATCTTGGCCTTGCCGAGGGGGATCGTGTACTCATCCTCCGGCACTTCCTCACGGAAAGCGCGGTAGATGCGCTTGGGCTCGAAGTAGATCACAGGATCGGGATCGCGGATAGCGCTGATGAGCAGCCCCTTGGCGTCGTAGGGCGATGCGGGCATGACGACCTTGATGCCGGGATGGTGGGCGTAGATCGCCTCGGGCGAGTCCGAGTGCAGCTCGGGGGCGTGGATGCCGCCGCCGACCGGCACGCGCACCGTCAGCGGGACCGTGATGGCGCCGCGGCTGCGCGTGCGATACCGCGCCCCGTGGTTGATGAGCTGGTCATACGCCGGCCCGAGGAATCCCTCGAACTGGATCTCGGGAATCGGACGCATCCCCGCCATCGCCAGCCCGATGGCCGAGCCCATGATGCCCGACTCCGCCAGCGGCGTATCCACCACGCGGTCCTCGCCGAAACGCTGCTGCAGCCCCTCGGTCACGCGGAAGACGCCGCCGTTGAGCCCGATGTCCTCACCGAGAAGAACGATGCGGTCGTCCGCCTCCATCTCCTGCGTGAGGGCAAGGTTGATCGCCTGAACAAGTGTGAGATTGGCCATGAAGAGTTCTTTTCGATGAATGGGCCGCGTCGATCAGCGGCCGGGACTCATTTCTTTCGCTTTCTACCATTTGAACCATTCTGCGGCAGCACTTCGACATCGCTGACGAGCATCACATCGACGAAGTGGCTGGCGCCCTTGTCATCGAAGACCACCGCGATCCTGTTGTTCGGTGAAATCGCCATCACTTCAGGATGACGCACCGGGAGCTTCCCGCCGTCTGCGAGATGAAGCACAAAGGGCAGAAACGGGCGGTTTGCATGGATCTGTCTCAGTTGTTCGATCGTCATGTCATGATCCTGCAGTTCACCCCGCCATCACCGCCGCGGCCGCGCCGCCCGAATCGTCCCCGCTGTCATCATCCGGGATGTACGCCATCACCGCCGGCATCGCCTCACTGATTCTCCCCGCGACTTCGTCGGCCTGCTCTTCAACCTTGATCACGCCGCTCATGTTGTTGAAGGTCGATCCGCCGAAGGGAAGAAGGATCTCCGTCACTTTCTTCCTCTGCTGGACCGCCCGCACATGAACGGGGTTGATCCAGATCGTCTGCCCCTTGGTGTCGATGAACTTGACGAGCATGGCGGCGTTCTCCCAGTGGCGATCAGACGCCGCGGGCCGAGGCCCGGAGCGTCTCCTGCTCGGGCCGCTGGCCCAGCGAATGCGTGTGCATGGTGTCGCGCTGGCGGATGATCTCTTCAGGAAGCTCGGCGAAGGTGTGATCGAAGATGTCGTCGTTCGTTGGCTTCTCGATGCCCTCGGCGTTCTTCACGACCTTGGTCACGATCTCCTTGGCCTTGGCCTCGAGCGTCTTCTGCTTGTCGTCGCTCCACAGATCCTTGGCCTCGAGATACTTCCGCGTGCGGATCAGCGGGTCGCGCAGGCGCCACATCTCCAGCTCCTTGGCGTCGCGGTAGCGCCGGGCGTCGTCCGCAGTCGTGTGATCGCCCAGGCGATAGGTGTACGCCTCGATGAGCGTGGGCTTGCCGTCCTTGAGGGCCCGGGCCCGGGCGTCCTTCGCAGCCTTGTACACCGCGAAGACGTCGTTGCCGTCGATCTGCAGACACTCGGCGCCGTACGCCAGCCCCTTCTGCGCGAACGTCTCCGACGCCGTCTGCTTCGACCGCGGCACCGAGATCGCCCACTGGTTGTTCTGGCAGATGAAGACGCACGGCAGCTTCAGCGTGCAGGCGAAATTCATCGCCTCGTGGAAGTCGCCCTCGCTCGTCGCCCCGTCGCCGAAGAAGGTGAACGCCACCGCGTCCTCCTTGCGCAGCTTGAGCGCCCAGGCGATCCCCGCCGCGTGCAGCATGTGCGTCCCGATGGGGATCGAGATCGGCGTGATGTTCACGCCCTCGGGGATCTGGTTCCCCCGCTCATCGCCCATCCAGTGCAGCAAAATCTTCTCCATCGGCAGGCCGTGGAGGAACAGGGCCGCGTTCTCGCGGTAGCAGGGGACCATCCAGTCGGCGCGGATCGCAGCCAGCGCCACCGCGCCGATCGCCTCCTGACCCATGTTCTGCGGGTAGGTGCCCATGCGCCCGGAGCGCTGCAGCTTGAAGGCGACCTCGTCGTAGTGACGGCAGATCGACATGTGCTCATACAGCTTGAGCACCTGCGCATCCTTCAGCCCGCCGCGGGCCAGTTTTTCATCCAGCTTCCCATTCTCATCGAGAATCTGGATCTGGTTGATCTTCGCGTTGTATATGACTTTCGTCGGCATCAGGCGCTTCCCTGTGCAGAGGTTGCTGAGCCCTTCGTGGTGCGCACGCGGGGCGTTGACGGACCCTTCCTGCCGGCCTCGAGTCGCTTCTTCGCATACTCGAGGGCCGCTGCGTGCGCAGAGCTCATCTTCTCCGCATCCTTCAGAATCTGTTCAATCACGTTTTCAATATTCCTGATGCGACGATCCAGCTCCGCAGCGCTGAAACCGCACCACAGACCGGCGAGCTGCAGCAGCCCGCCTCCGTTGTTCACAAAGTCAGGGCAGTAGATGATGCTTCGCCCCGACAGCATCGCGGCGTCCTCATCAGGATCGTCCAGCACGTTGTTGGCGCCCGGCGCAACGATCTTGCACCGCAGCGAGGCGATGTTGTTCGCCGTGATCACCTGCCCGAGGGCGCACGGGCAGAGAATGTCGCACTCGGCGCTGATGATCTCGTCCACTGGAACGGCCGTGGCGCCGAAACGCTTCACCGCATCCTCGATCAGCTCCTCCCGGATGTCGGTGACCAGCAGTTTCGCCCCCTCGCCCGCCGCGATCTGGCACACGTTGCGTCCCAGCGCTCCAAGGCCCTGCACCGCGATCACCACGTCCTTCAGCGATTTGGATCGGCCCACGTGACGCAGAGCGCCCCGCATGCCCGACACAACGCCCAGCGCCGTGAAGGGCGCGGGATCGCCTCCCGCAGCCACCTTCTCCCCGCCCATGACAAACTTCGTCTCCTCCGCCATCCAGTCGATGAACTGCGTATTGACGCCCACATCCTCCGCCGCGATATAGATGCCGCCCATCCGCTCGACGGCCCGGCCCATCGCCCGCGCCAGCGACTCGGTCGGCTTCTCATCGGGCGACCGGGTCCAGATCACGCTCTTGGCGCCGCCCATCGGCAGATCCGCCGCGGCGGCCTTGTACGTCATCGCCTCGCTCAACCGGAGCACGTCCTCGATCGCCGCGGCCTCCGACTTGTAGGCCCAGCGACGCGTGCCGCCGAGCGCAGGGCCGAGCGTGGTGTTGTGGATCGCGATGATTCCCCGCAGCCCCGATGCGTCATCGTGGCAGAATACGAGGGTCTCATGGCCCCTGGCGATCATTGATTCAAAGACCATCTGGCGTCACTCCGACTCTGACGATGTGTGTGCGAAAATTGCTCTCGACGGACTTACAGGTCCGCAGTTGTGAAGCTGCAGGCAGCGGAATCGATCAGGCGCTCTGGCCGTCGGCGTGACGCGCCGCCTCCCTCTCCTGGGAGTCGCCGAGGAACTGTTTCACGCCATCCTGCGACGGCGTCCGACCGGTTCCGGCCGCCACGGGCGACTTCTCCGGAATGATATAGAGTTCGTTCGCCAGCGTGTCGTTGTGCTTGAGGGCGGCGTCCGCGGCCCGGAGCATGCTCTCGTCCGCATTGTCGGTCAGCAGCTGGATGTTCCTGCGGATCTCTACGTCCGCCATCGCCAGGAAATACTCCGCCGCGGCGCGGTCGCGCTCGAACTCCACGCCCTCCTCGCCCGCACGAATCTGCCGGTCCAGCCGCGAAAGCACGCACGCGCTGGCGTGCATCAGGATGGCGTTGTCCGCAAGCCGCGCCTGCACCGCCTGGCGGTTGATGATGTTCTCCTCGTGTCGCTTGCTGGCCATCTTGAACTGATGGCTGTGCTCGCGCACCTGCTCACACAGCCGCTCGGCGTGCGCTGTCAACGAGCCGTGCAGCCGCGTGATCCGCGGCGCCGGACGACGGATCCCGAGGAACAGCTCCGTCGCCAGCGGGATGGACAGCTTCATGATCGTCGGGTTGAACGCGTGCCGGAAGATGCGCGACAGGTTCTCCCCCAGGCCCTCGCTCTTGTCCCAGCCCACAGCGCTCTTCACGCCGATCATCTGCTCAGCGAGCTGCTTGCCGCCGTAGGCGAAGATGAACGACTGCATCACCTCGTTGGCGCCCTCGACGATGATGTTGATGCGGCTGTCGCGGAAGGCCCGCTCAACCTCGTTCTCCGTCATGTACGACTCGCCGCCCATGATCTGCACCGCGTCGTTGATCACGCGCCAGCCCATCTCCGAGCAGAAGACCTTGCACGCCGCCGTCTCGAGCATGATGTCGTCGTCGTGCCGATCCAGCATGCCGGTCGTCATGTAGAGGACCGCGTCCATCGCGTAGCACATCGCGGCCATGTGGGCGACCCGCGTGCGCACCAGCTCGAAGGCCGACAGTGGTCGACCGAACTGATGCCGCGTCTGCGACCACTTGATCGCCTGATCCATGCTCCGACGAGCCGAGCCGACCATGCCCGCCGAGAGTGTGCACCGGCCGAAGTTCAGGCACGTCAGCGCCACGTTCAGCCCGCGCCCCTCCTTGTGCAGCAGGTTCTCACGCGGCACGCGCACGTTGTTGAAGCGGATGCGCGCCTGCCACGTTCCCCGGATGCCGCACTTACTGCGGTTCTTCTGATAGATGTCCACGCCCTCCATGTCCGGCGTGCACACCAGGGCGCTGACCTTGTCGATCTCCTTGCCCGACTTCTCGTCGCGGATCTTCTGCTTGCACATCACCGTGAAGATGCTGCTCAGCGCGCCCGAGGTGGCCCACTTCTTCTCGCCATTGAGAATGTAGTGGCTCCCGTCCTCACTCAGCTCGCAGCGCGTCTCCTGGCCGCCGGCGTCACAGCCCACGTTCGGCTCGGAGAGGCAGAACGCCGACACCCATTCCGTCGCAAGCTTTTTCAGCCACCGCTTCTTCTGCTCCTCGGTTCCGAAGAGCATGATCGCCTTGCACCCGATCGACTGGTGCGCCGACACCAGCACCGCGGTCGATCCGCAGGAGGCGCCGATCCGCTCAAGAATCCGGTTGTAACTCGTGATGCCGAGCCCCAGGCCGCCGTACTCGCGCGGAATCGTCATCCCCATCACGCCAAGATCGAACAGCTTGTCGATCACCCAGCGAGGAATCTCCTGATCCTGGTCAATCCGCGTCGCGGGATGCTCGTTGCGAAGGTAGTCATCCAGCGCTGCCAGAAGCTGATCGCACCGCGCAGTCTCCTCCGCGTCGACCGTCGGATAGGGAAACGCCAGCTCTTCCCGGAAGTTGCCCCAGAAGAAGTTCTTCATGAACCCCATCTCGGAGGGCTCCGGACCGAGCATCGCCTCGGCGTCCGCGATCATCTTCCGGTCCTGGGCGGATATTCCCTTGAGATTCTTCAGGTCAGCCATTGCTTGAATGCCTCTCCGGTGTGTACAACGACGCGCTGCGGCCATGCCCTCCGGCGCCGACGTGGCGGAGTCACTTCCGCTTTACCTGCTCGCGCTTCGATCGAAGAACGCCTTGATCGAAGCCCGCGCCTTTTCTGTTTTCCGCAGACGAATGAGCGAACGCCGCTCCATCGCCAGAGCATGATCCCAATCCCCGTTCACCCCCGCGCGCACGCAGTCGGCGATCGCCGACGCCGCATCCCCCTCGGGTAGTTCGCTCTTCACACGCTCAAGCGCCTTGCGAACGTCGTCCACATGCTCCCGCTGCGACACGCACCGCGGCCGGCGTGGATCAGACCGCTCCGGCTTCCGCTGTGCCGCCCGACTCCTGGCCGCCTCCAGCAGCGCCTCGCGCGAATCGTGCAACGATTCGAAGAGACCCATCTCCATCGCCTCATCGGCGATCATCGTCGCGCCCGAGGCCGTCATGCCGATCGCCTGCCCTGGCTCGATCCGCGCCGGCAACAGATTCGTCCCGCCCCAGCCCGGACAGATGCCCAGCGTCGCCTCCACCAGCCCGATCGGATACGCCCGCTCGCCTTCCTTCGGCCGCAGCCCCAGCAGCACATCGCAGTGCATCGCCAGTTCCAGCCCGCCTCCCAGGGCGGCGCCATCCACCGCCGCCACCGATGTGTACGGCAGGGCCGCGATCCGGCCGAAGACTTGCTGCCCATAGGCGAGATACGCATCTAGCTCTGAGTCATCCAGCCCGTCGATTTCCTTCAGATCGGCCCCGGCCACGAAGACACGGGCCGAATCCGATGCGATCACCAGCCCGCCGATGTTTTCACCAAGGTCGTCCAGCGTCGCATCCAGGCGAGCGAGCAGGGCCCGGTCCATCACCAGCGCCTTCCGATCCGGCTGCTCCAGCGAAATCGTGACGACGGGGCCCGGGCCTCCAAGGTCGTCGCGCTGGTATGGCAGTGGCCGGTGGTCCATCCCTGCTCCAATGACCCGCGTCGAGCGGGTGAGTTCGAAGACGATTCAGGCGTGGAGCGTCGCTCCATCTCGCACGCTCGAGGGGGGGCGCGGCGGAAAACCGGTCCTCTGACTCCGGAAACCGCAGGCAACCCATCAGTCTTCCAAGTATAGGGCATTTCGAGGTCAATGTGACCCCGGATGCGTCCCGAACAGGAATAGCGAATCCGACCGGTTTATCGCGGCCCCGAACCCGCGAACATCTGCCGCAGCCGCGTTCTGGCCTCCTCAGAGGTCACCACGCTCGCCGACAGCCGGGCCCCGCTCCGCACCATCTCAGCCAGATCCCCGCCATCAGGCCCACTCTCCAGCTTGTTCAGCCAGGTCTTGGTGGCCCTCAGAGCCTCCGGCCCGGCGCCGGCCAGTCGCTCCGACAGCGCCTGGGCCCGCGTATCCAGTTCCCCCTCCTCGACCACCGTGCTGACCAGGCCGATCTCAGCCGCCCGGCGCCCGGTCATCGTCCCGCCTTCCAGAAGAATCCGCCGGGCCTGTCCGTGCCCCACCCGCAGGGCAAGCCATGGCGCCACCACCGCCGGGCAGACGCCGAGGTCCACCTCCGGGAAGCCGATCTTCGCCTCGGGATGCGTGATCGAGATGTCGCACACGCACATCAGTCCGCAACCGCCGCCGATCGCCCCGCCGCGCACCTTCGCCACCGTGGTCATGGGCAGGGCCCGCAACTCCAGCGTCAGCTCCGCGATCTCGCTCAGCAGCTTCTCCGGCGCCCCCGGCTCATCCAGGACGGCCCGCAGATCCATCCCGGCGCAGAACGCCTTGCCCGCGCCTTCGATGACGCACACCGTCACATCCGGCGTCTTCGCAAGCTCCGCCACGCGCGCCCGCAGCGCCGCCAGCAGGTCGAGCGAGAGCGCGTTGCGCGCATCGGGCCGGTTGAGCGTGAGTCGTGCGACGGCGCCATCGCGATCAATCGTGGCGAGTTCGGACACCTGGTTCATCCTTTCCACAGCGCGGCGAGTCGCTCACGCTCTTCCTCGGATCCACACAGCGAAAGCGACGCCTGCAGCGCCTCATCAAACTCATCATCACGTCCCGTTCCGTCCACATGATTCAGCCACAACTTGGTCGCGCGTATGGCGTGGGGCGGCTTGACCGCCAACGCCGTCGCGATCTCCATCATCCGCGGACGCACACCATCACTGTCGGGCACGCATTCGTGCGCCAGCCCGATCCGCGCCGCCTCGCGCCCGTCGATCAACCCCGGATCGAGCAGCCGCTCGCGGGCCCGCCCGGCGCCCACCGCCCGCACCAGCAGCGGCGAAGCCACCGCCGGGCTCACACCCAGCCGCACCACCGGATATCCCAGCTTCGCGTCCGCATTCACCACCACGAAATCGGCGCCCCCCAGCAGGGCGCACCCGCCCGCGATCGCGCCGCCCTGAACGCCGATCACCACCGGAATCGGCAACCGCCGAAAGGCCCGCACCGTCTCGGAGAGCCGTGTCAACAGCGCGCCCATCGCCAGATCATCGTCGCGGCACATTGACAGATCGAACCCCGAGCAGAACACATCGCCCTCGCCGCCGATCGCCACGGCCCGCACGCCATCCGGCCCCGTGCTGTGCGACTCCTCCCGCAATCGGACGGCGCAGTCGCGCAGATTGGCCAGCATGTCGGGCGTCAGCGCGTTGCGCTTCTCGCGCCGGTCGATCATCGCCAGCGCGACCATTCCTCCCGGCGTCTCGATGTGCTCGATGCGGATCATGATGCGCCGCCCTTCACCGCCGCAGCGCGGCATTGTGCAAGAATCTGCCGCGCGAAATCTCCAGCCCGCTTGAGAGCGTCCATGTCCACGCCCGTCTCGAACCCAGCATCATGGATCGTCCCCACCAGCAGCTCCGTATCGATGTTCCCCGGCGCCGGTTTCTCCGGTGTGCCCGCATACGGACAGCCTCCGATCCCCGCGACCGCGCCGTCGAACCGCCGCACCCCGAGCTCCAGCCCCCGGCGCACGCACGACGCCGCCCGTCCGAAGGTGTCGTGCAGATGCAGCGCGATCCGCCTGCGCATCGCCTCCTCTGGGAACGCGTCGAGCAGCGCCGAAAGACTTTCCGGCGTGGCGGCGCCGATCGTGTCGCCCAGGTCGATTTCAACATCCACCCCGCCCCCCGGCGCCAGCGCCAGCAGCGCATCCGTCACCCGGCGCACCGCGCCGGGTTCGATCGCCCCCTCGAATGGGCACGCCACCGCGCATGACACATACATCCGCACCGCCATCCCCGCCTCGAACGCCCGCGGCAGAAAAACCCCGAATCGCTCGATCGTCTCCGCGATCGAGGCATTGGTGTTCTTGCGCGAAAACGTCTCGGACGCCGCGGTGAAGACCGCGATCTTCAGCGGGCGCCCACCCTGGTGGATCGCCAGCGCCCGCTCGAAGCCCTTCTCATTCGGAACCAGCGCCGACAGAGCCGGCCCCTCGCGCCCGGCCTCCAGCTCCAGCGAGGCCAGCACATCCTCTGCATCTCCGAGCTGGGGAATCCATTTCGGCGACACGAAGCTGGTCGCCTCCACCTCGTCGACGCCGGTCGCGCACAGAAACTCGATCAGACGGACCTTGTCCGCCGTCGGCACGCGCGCCGGCTCATTCTGCAGACCATCGCGCGGCGAGACATCGGTGATGCGCACTCGTTCGGACATTGCCCGCCATCGTATCACGGGCGGGCCATCGCTCCCACGGCGCCGGGATCACGCCGCCGGCCGGCTCACTCTCCGGGGCGTGGCGCCCGTGATCCAGCGCCGACAGGTCGCCAGGAAGTTGGCCCGGTCGATGGGCTTGACGATGTAGTCGTCGCAGCCCGCTTCCAAGCACAGAAGCCGATCCTCCTCCATCGCGTTCGCGGTCAGCGCTGCGATCGGCCCCGCATACCACTGCTCGCGCAGCTCGCGGGCGGCGCCATAGCCGTCCAGCACCGGCATCTGCATGTCCAGCAGAATCAGGTCGAACGACTGCCCCTCGGCGCACGCGTTCATGGCCGCGGCGACGGCCTCCCGCCCATTCTCCACGATCTCAACCTGCGCCCCCGCCGATCGCAGGATATGGCCGATCAGTTTCTGGTTGTCCGGGTTGTCTTCGGCGAGCAGAATCCGGCCCTGAAGTTCAGGCATAGACGCAGCGTCTTCACCCGTTCGCCCGCAATTCGGCGCGTCGTCCGACTCGATCTCAGGATGACCACACTCGATCGCCGGAAGCTCCAATGTGAAGACGCTCCCCCGCCCCGGCTCACTCTCGGCGCGTATCCCGCCGCCCATCAGTTCGGCCAGTCGTCGCGAAATCGCCAGCCCCAGCCCTGTGCCGCCATGCAACCGTGTCGTCGACGAATCAGCCTGGCGGAAGGGGAGGAACATTTCCTCCAGCGCCTCGTGACTGATCCCGACCCCCGTGTCCGCGACTTCGATACGCAGCTGCGGCTTGCCCCTGGCGTCCTGCGCAGTCCCCAGCGTCATCCGCACTTCGCCATCCTGTGTGAACTTGATCGCGTTGCTCACCAGGTTCACAAGTATCTGCCGGATCCGCAGCGGGTCTCCGATCACCCGGTCAGGCGTCGACTCCGAAGATTCGATGACCAGATTCAATCCATTCTTCTCCGCCCGCAGCCGCAGCAGATCGCCGACTTCATCCAGAATCGAACGCGGATCTGAGGGGATGCGCTCCAGCGTCAATTCATCCGATTCGATCTTCGACAGGTCGAGAATGTCGTTGATCAGCGACAGCAGGTGGCGCGCTGAACGGCTGATGATGTCCGCCGCCTCGGCCCGCTGCCCCTCACCGACGTTCTGTTCGCACATCATTTCCGCATATCCCATGATGGCCGTCATGGGCGTGCGGATTTCGTGGCTCATGTTCGCGAGAAATCGCGACTTGGCGGCGCTCGCCTGCTGCGCTGCCTGGCAGGAGATTTCGAGGTCGCGCCGAAGATCGTCGAGCTGGTGGATCGTCCGCCGCAGCTCGATCTGCGTCATCACCTGCTCCGCCAGCGCCTGCAGCCAGTGGATCTGACGGGCGGTGAATTCCCGCGGCTTCCGGTCCAGTATGCAGAACATACCCAGGCACAGCCCGTCCCTCGTTCGCAGCGGCGCCCCCGCATACGACCGCAGACCCGCTTCGTCTTTCACAAGTGGATAGTCGCTGAAGCGCGAGTCGCGCGTCGCATCGGGAACGATAAGCAGGTCCGGGCTCCCAAGCCCATGCTGACAGAACGAAAGTTCCCGCGGATATTCACTCAGATCGAATCCGACCTGCGACTTGAACCACACCCGAGTCTGGTCCACCAGGCTCACAATCGCGATCGGCGCCTCGCACAACTCCGCCGCGAGCTGTGTCAGATCGTCGAACGCCTTCTCGGGCGGCGTGTCGAGTATCGAACACTCGCGCAGCGCGGAAATCCGTGCGGTCTCATCTCGGGAAACTTCTCCGATCATTTCACCGCCTCCAGATTCTCTCGACGCCGATCCTGCCCAAACCCGCGTCGCCGGGAAATCGGCCACGGGCGACGTGTCGAGATCGAGCAGCGAAATCATCGGCCCCGCATGACGCGTTCTTGCCGTGAAGAATCATGACGCCCGCAACCGGGTGGACCGCCTGCGCCGGTTGCGCCGGATATGCCGACCCGAGCCGGGGGAGTTCACTCCGCCCGCTTGAAGAGGTCGAGAAACCGGTTCTCGTATTCCTTAAACACCCCCAGCCGGTCCAGCTCCCGCTTCAGATGCACCGCCCGCGAACGGTGCTCCTCAGCGTCCTTGAAGAGCCGCTCGATGTGCTCCCTGGCCGCCTCATCCAGCTTCTCATCGCCCTCCCCGGGCGAATGAATCTCGGACTCGGGGATGATCGGAAAGCCCTCTTCGCCCTCGCCTTCCTCTTCCTGCCGCTGCATCCGCTCCAGCAGCTCGGTCAGCGTCTGGTCCACGATGCGGCCCTGCTCGTTCAACTCATCCATGTTGACCTCCAGGCCCGTCATCAGGCAGAACGCCTCCAGCGCCGCCCGCGCCGCCTTCGGATTCGCTATGGCCGCGGCGAAGAACGGAATCTCACCCATCAGACACAACCCCGGAATCCCCCGCTCCGCCGCAGCGCCCAGCAGCACGCCGTTCATCCCGCCGATCTGCCCGCCCTCCAGCGGCGAAACCTCCAGCCGCTCCAGCTCATCGACCATCTCCTTCGATGTCACCGCCCCATGAACCCGCGGCTCCTGATCCGGCATGAGCTGCGACGCCATCGAGGCGAACGTCACCACCCGATCCACACCCCACTCCTGAGCCCGGTCCAGCAGCGCCCGCGCAAACGCCCACGCCCCCTGCGCCGGCTGCGCCTCCCCGATGAAGATCGTCAGATTCGCGCCCCCGGCCCGCGCGCCCGAGCCTGCGCCAGTCACAACCCCCGACGCCGCCCCGCCCGCCGAAACAATCGAGGGCCGCAAAAACATCGACTTCGGCAGCCGCGGCGTCTCGATCACACCCTTCACCACATCCACCGCCTGAATATCAAAATGCTCCGGCCGCTCCAGCTCCGCGACCACATCAAACCCGAGCTGCTGCGCCAGATGCCCCGCCCCCAGCACCGCCACACTCCCCATCCCCGGCCACGCGGCGAGCAACCATGATGTCCGTTTGTCCGCATTGTTCGGCATAGATGAATCCTGTCCTGTCCGGCGCGTAGAGACGTCCTCCATGATAGCCGTATGCCCGTGCGCACGAAAACCACAAACGATGCGGAATCTCCGGATCCAGAGACGCTCCCATCGAGACTTCAATCCTGCGCAATTTCGAGACGCCGAGGCTGAGTCCTCGAAGCCTGGGAAAACCGCCCGAAACACCATGACCACACAATCACACACAAGCGATCACCGAACCAGACGCCGAGGCTGAGTCCTCGAAGCCTCGGAAGAAACGTCCGTACTCAAGATGGTGGACCAGCCTCACCATCGCTCAGACCCACCAGCCCCATGCGCGCCAGCCCCTCAGACCATTCCCACACCCACGCCCCCCGTGTCCGATGCTTGCGGATATACGAAACCGTCGCGCTCATATGACCAAGGTTGCGTATCCGCACCGCATGGCTGGAAGCGCCCCACAGCTTGCCGGGGAAGTCTTTTCGCATCCTGTGCGAGGAAAACTGCTTTGCGCGCCCGAACACCCGAACCGCGTCGATGCCTCCCGCCCGGATCAACGCATGGACATGCGATTCATCCACGGCGAGAATGGCGCAGGGAATCTTCATCATCGCCAGTTTTTCAAGCACAGCCCGTCCCAGCGACTCGCGCTGCTCGCGCCCGAGCGACACGGCGGGCGCAGCCAGGCGCCGGGCCCGATCGAGCAGCTCCCGATGCTCACCCGGCGCAGGCGGAGATCGATAGTCACCCGACGAGTGAACACGATGCCCATGATCACGAAACCCCCGAGGATCTCCGGGCAACCACTGCCCCCGAAAAGAAGACATGACGTGAGCCCACGGCCTGTTCGCCATGGGCCATATCCTGCTCAACGGCTCGAACAACGTCAAGCGGATCACACCCGCATCACAATCCCCCTGACCAGCCCCGGCTCCGGCATTCACACACCCCAAGAGACGCCGAGGCTGAGTCCTCGAAGCCTCGGGTAGTGCTCCCATGACTTCAGTGACTGCATCGCAGACGACAGCCGCCGCCACAGCGTGACGAAGGGGTGTCATTGAACTCTTCTATGATCAATTTCTGATGTCTGCTTGCAGTGGACGGCGAACCCGAGGCTTCGAGGACTCAGCCTCGGCGTCTCATCTGACCAATCCTGACTTTGATGATGTCACGACGGATGTAAGCGACCGCAGGGAGCGCCAACCACTCACGTCTGCAAAACCCCCGTCTTAAACTCCCGATCCCTCGGCCAGTCCCTCGCCATCGCCAGCGCCCACGCCAGCTCGTTCCGCGTCTCGTGCGGTTGAATAATCCTGTCCACCCATCCTCGCGCCGCCCCGTGGCGGATGTCCTGCTGCTCGTTGTACGACGCCCGCACCGCATCCAAAATCTGCCGGTGCGTGTCGGCGTCGATCTCCTCGCCCTTGCGCTTGCGGCTGGCCTCCTCGATCGTCGCCAGCACGCTCGTCGCCTGGGCCGCCCCCATCACCGCGCACTTCGAGCCCGGCCAGGCGTACGTCAGGAACGGATCAAACGCGCGGCCGCACATGGCGTAGTTGCCGGCGCCGTAGCTGCCTCCGACGATCAGCGAGATCTTGGGGACGATGCAGTTGCTCATCGCATTCACCATCTTGGCGCCGGCGCGGATGATGCCGCCCTGCTCGCTGTCGCGCCCCACCATGAACCCCGTCGTGTCGTGGATGAAGACGATGGGCAGGCGCCGCTGGTTGCAGTCCATGATGAAGCGGGCCGCCTTCTCCGCCGAATCGTCGTAGATCACGCCCGGCATCTGCATCGATGTCGAGGGCCCCGCCTTGCCGCCGGGCATCTTCTTCTGCGTGAGCTTGCGCTGGTTGGCGACGACGCCGCAGGGATGGCCGCCGATGCGGGTGTAGGCGCACACCAGCGAGCGGCCGTACTCCGCCTTGTATTCGTCGAACGTCCCGCCATCCACGATGCAGCGCAGCAGCTCGACGGTGTCATACTGCTGGTTGGCCTCGGCTTTAAAAACCTCGTACACGCGATCGGTGGCGAGCTCCGGCTCAACCGGTGAGCAGGGGGGCGCCCCGACGGGCTCGACGCTCATCTGCGCCTCCATCAGCGAGCGCAACCGCGTGATGCATGAATCGTCGTCCTTCTCGCGGAAGTCGATCGTCCCCGAAATCTCCGAGTGCATCAGCGCCCCGCCCAGCTCCTCGCTGTCCGCGTCCTGCCCGATCGCCGCCTTCACCAGCGCCGGCCCCGCGAGATACAGCCCGCTCCCCTCGGTCATCAGCAGCGTGTCGCACAGCACCGGCAGGTATCCGCCCCCGGCCACGCAGAATCCCATGATCGCCGCGAGCTGCGGAATCCCCGCAGCGCTGAAGACCGCGTTGTTGCGGAAGATGCGCCCGAAGTCATCCGTATCCGGAAACACATCCTCCTGCAGCGGCAGGAACACACCCGCCGAGTCCACCAGATAAATCAGCGGCAACCGCGCCATCTCCGCGATCATCTGGGCCCGGATGATCTTCTTGCACGTCATCGGGAAGAACGCCCCCGCCTTCACCGTCGCATCGTTCGCGATGATCATGCTCAGCCGCCCGCTCACCGGCCCCACGCCCGTCACCACGCCCGCCCCGGGGGCGCCGCCGTGCTCCTGGTACATCCCGTACGCGCTCCACAGCCCGAACTCAGCGAAGCCGGGGAAGCCCGGGTTGTCGCCGGAGTCATCCAGCAGCTTCTCGATGCGCTCCCGCGCTGTCAGCCGCCCCTTGGCGTGCTGGCGCTCGATCGCCTTCACCCCGCCGCCGAGGCGGAGCTGCCGCTCGGTCTGGAGGAAGGTCTCGTTGTGCTCGCGCAGGGCGTTGATGGTGGCGCCGGCGCCGGCTTGATCCGACTTGGAAGCTGTCGTCATGTGTTCATTCTTCCCGAACGTGGCTCTGGGGCGGGGTGTGTGGACGGGCCGAGTCTACATTCAGAGGGCGCCTGGGGATTCCGGGTCGGTTGGCGTCTCCATCGCCGCCTCTGTCTCGGGCGCCTCATCCTCTCTCTCCACCGATGGCTCGTTCTCCGCTTCATCCGCCTTCCTTTCACGCCCCGACAGCCGCATCGTCATCTCCGCCGCCCGCTCCATATCCATGTGGATGGGCACGATCACGCTGAACATCGAGCCGCGTCCCTCCTCGCTCACAAGCTGGATCTCCCCTTGAATCAGCGTCGTCAGCTCGCGGCAGATCGCCAGCCCCAGCCCCGTGCCCGGATGCTGGCGCGTGTGCCCGCCCTCGAGCTGTGTGAACTTGTCGAAGATCCGGTCCTGATCCTCGCGCGCGATCCCCGGCCCCGTATCCAGCACGCTGATGCGCAGCCGCGGCTCGCCGTCGCCGCCGAAGAGTCGCTCGGCCCGCAGCGTGATCGATCCGTCACTCGGCGTGAACTTCACCGCATTGCTCAGGAAGTTGAAGACGATCTGCTGCAGCTTGCGGTGGTCCGTCTCGATCACCAGCCCGCGATCACCATCCTCCAGCGGCGCCGGCTTGGGAAGCTCCAGCGACAGCGTGATGTGCTTCCGCTCCGCCTGCGGCCGGATCAGCGCCAGCAGCGCCTCGCACGACTCAGCCACGTTCAGCGGCTCGACGTGCAGATCCACCTTGCCCGCCTCGATCTTCGCCATGTCCAGCAGCTCGTTGATCATCTCCAGCAGCGAGCGCCCCGCCGCCACGATGTTCTGCAGATACCGGCGCCGCTTGGCGTACTGCGATTCATCGATCACCCCGAATTGCCCCGGCCGCTCGTTCTCGGCGATTTCCTCCAGCAGCTCTGCGAAGCCGATGATCGAGTTCAGCGGCGTGCGCAGCTCGTGGCTCACATTCGCCAGGAATTCGCCCTTCAGCCGCGCTCCCTCATAGAGCGCCAGGTTGCTTTCGGCCAGCTCCGTCACCTTCAGATCGAGCGTCTTGTTCGCCGCTCGCAACTGCTCCTGCCCCGTCTCCAGGTTGGCGAGCATGCGGTTGAAGGCCTCGCCGAGCTGTTCGAACTCGTCCCCCGTCTCGATCTTGGCCCGGATGCCGAGGTTCCCCTCGTGCACCCGCTCCGCTGTGTCGCGCAGCTCGCGCACAGGCCCCAGGATCAGCCGCGTCGTGATCAGATAGAAGACCAGCACCGCCAGCCCGCCCGCGAAGAGCCCGGCGCTGAGCAGGTACAGCCGGTTGATGAAGAGCTGTCCCGCCGCCCGCGGCGAGACGTGTTCAACAACCACGACATGCTGCAGCGCTCCCGCCTCGTCGCGCACCGGGCGGGCGTAGCGATACGCCCGCTGCTGACCGAGGCGCAGCGACTCCATGTGCTCATCGGCGTCGGGGTCGTCGCGGATGCGCCGCGCCGCCACCGCCGCGAATCCCTGTCCCTGCGCGATCTCATCAAGCCGCTCCGCATCGAAGTAGCGGATCGAGAGCTGGGCCAGGCCGCGCTCGTCCGGATCAAGATCGTCCTCGACATCGGGATCAAGCGCGCCCGTCGCGTCGATGATCTCCTCCGAAGCCACCTCCGGCCACAGCATGGCGATCTGCCGCGCCGCCGCCAGCTCGCCCGCGTCCATCACCCGGCCGAGCAGAATCCACGGCGCCAGCAGCGTGCCGGTGATGATCAGCACAATGGCCGCGCCGAAGAGAAGCTGACACTTGTTCGCCAGCGAGATGCCCAGTGTCATGGTTGCAGCCTCGCGATGGCGCCCGAACCAGTCGCCCCGGGTCGCCCGTTGCGCCAGTCGAGCGGCGCGGTCATGCGTCCGCAGCGCCGCCGCGTCGGGCGCCCGGGTTCGGGCGGTTCGGCGTCCACTCCACCCGCGGCGCATCGCCCCAGAGCAGCTCCAGGTCGTAATGAGCCCGGGCCACGGGCTCGAAGACGTGCGTCACCACATCCACGAAGTCAAGCACGATCCACGTATCGCCGGAGTCGCTCTGTTTGCGAAAGGTCGATTCGCCGAGCTCTTCCGCCGCCTCTTCGCAGCGAACGCCGGCGGTGCGCATCTGGCGATCGCTCGTGCCCGATGCGATGACCATGTAATCCGTCACCTGGCTGAGCCGACGCAGATCGAGCACCACGATATCTTCACAGTTGGCCTCGTCGAGCGCCTGGGCGATCCGCACGGCGACACGCAGCGCCTGCTCCTGCTGCTCCGGGGAGGTGGAAGTCGGAATGCGTGAGGAAAACTCCGCCATGGGGCAGACATTACGCCGTCCGGCGGCCCGGCGCCAAACGCCGGGCCGCGGACATGCGCAGTTCATCGAAAGGCTTCATCTGGCCGACTCGGCTCACGCCAGCCCCAGGGCCGTCGCCACCACGGAGCCGTACTTCACCACCAGGCCGGCGAAGACCACCGACACGATGGAGATGAGCTTGATGAGAATGTTGAGAGACGGGCCGGACGTGTCCTTGAACGGATCGCCCACGGTGTCGCCCACAACGGTCGCCTTGTGATCTTCCGAGCCCTTGCCGTAGACCACCCCGGCGCCGCGGCCTTCCGCCTGCATAAGCTCGGCGCGAAGGATGAGATCGTCACGCAGCTCGTGCGGCACGGCCTCGAGCTTGGCGGGGTCGTTCAACATGTCGTCCGCGGTGATGCGGCCATACTTCTCCACCAGCTTCTTCGCGTTGTCCCACGCGCCGCCGGCGTTGGCCATGAAGATCGCCACCGCGAAGCCGGAGGTCAGCCCGCCCGCGAGCATGCCCACCACGCCGGCCACGTCCAGCACCAGGCCGACCGCGATGGGGATGGAGATCGCCAGCAGCGCGGGGATGACCATCTCCTTCTGCGCGCCCGCCGTCGAGATCGACACGCATCGGGCGTAATCCGGATAATCGACCCCTTCGTAGTTGACCTGCTTGGGCCACTGCATCGGGTCGTTGATCTGCTCCTGCGTCATGCCATCCCTGTGGAAGGCCTCGCGCATCTTGGCGAACTGGCGACGGCACTCCTGCATCATGCTGTTCGCGGCGCGGCCCACGGCGTTCATCGTCAGGGCGCAGAAAAGGAACGCAAGCAGCACACCGATGAAGAGCCCGCCCAGAGCCCGCGGATTCATGAATGAAACGTCGTAGAACGCCAGCACATCCTTGATCGAGGCGTTTGTGACGCGCAGGATCTCGAAGTCGTACGCATGCTCGTGATCGCCGTGCGGGACCGTCTTGCGAAGCTGCAGCC
Source organism: Phycisphaeraceae bacterium (assembly GCA_007693965.1). Taxonomy (GTDB): domain Bacteria; phylum Planctomycetota; class Phycisphaerae; order Phycisphaerales; family UBA1924; genus RECQ01. The sequence goes on from RECQ01000057.1 coordinate 29,596, forward strand.
GTCGTGCGGTCGGAAGCGTCGCCCCCTCCAGACCGCGAACAGTCGTCGGCATCGCCACCGGGAAGACCTCGCCGATCTGCAGGTGATGGAAGTCCTTCGGATCATGGAACTGCGTGCGGTCGACCAGGATCGCGCCGCCGAGAATGTCCTCGCCTTCCTCCCCGGCCTCCGGCAGCACCACGGCGAACTTGCCGTAGCCCTGGTAAATCGCGTGCGGCTGGGTGGGCGCGGTGTACTCGACGCGCTCCGCGTACGTGACCGCCTGCGTGTCAAGCTGCGTCTGCACGATCTGGATGTACGCCGCGAAGAGCGCCAGCGCCGTCAGCGCCGCCGAGCCGATTGCGAAGCCCTTGCCCGTCGCCGCGGTCGTGTTGCCCAGCGAATCGAGCATGTCGGTGCGCTCGCGGACGTGGGGGGGCTGGCCGGTCATCTCGGCGTTGCCGCCCGCGTTGTCGGCGATGGGGCCGTAGGCGTCCGTCGCCAGCGTGATGCCCAGCGTCGACAGCATGCCCACCGCCGCGATGCCCACGCCATAAAGACCCAGCAGGAAGTGCTCGCCGCCGCCCGCGAAGCTGAAGGCCGCGATGATCGCGACCACCACCGTCAGCAGCGCCGCCCACGTCGACTTCATGCCCTCGGCCACGCCGGAGATGATGACGGTCGCGGGTCCGGTGATGCCCTGACGCGAGATCCGCTGCGTCGGCGGATGCTCATAGCTCGTGTAATACTCCGTCGCATACGCGATCACGAGGCCCGCAACCAGGCCCGACACGATCGACATGCCGATGCCCCACCAGCGAACGCCCGCGTCCATGTACGCCTTCCCGGCGTCGCCCGATCCCAGCAGGAGATACAGAATCACGAACGCGGCGACCAGGATCATCGCCGAAGCGACGTAGACACCCTTGTGCAGCCCCTTCAGAAGCTGCGCGAAGTTGGCGCCCTCCTTCGCCTTCACCGCGAAAACACCTACGATCGAACAGAAAATACCGACGCCCGCCAGCGCCAGCGGGGCGCAGGCCAGCAGCATCGCGGTCCGGAACGACTCGCCCGCCGCCAGCGGCAGCGAGAAAGCAGCCGCGGCGCCCAGCGCCATCGTCGCCAGAATCGATCCGTAATAGCTCTCGTACAGGTCGGCGCCCATGCCCGCCACGTCGCCCACGTTGTCGCCCACGTTGTCCGCGATCGTCGCCGGGTTGCGGGCGTCGTCCTCGGGAATGCCCGCCTCCACCTTGCCCACCAGGTCGGCGCCGACGTCCGCGGCCTTCGTATAAATGCCGCCGCCCACGCGGGCGAAGAGCGCCTGCGTCGAGGCGCCCATGCCGTAGCTCAGCATGATCGTCGTGATGATCCGCAGATCAGGCTCGATGCCGAAGCTCGCGCCGAACGTGTTCAGGATGAAGAACCAGAATGAAATATCAAGCAGCGCGAAACCCACCACCACCATGCCCATCACAGCGCCCGAACGAAAGGCCACCGTAAGCCCGTCATTCAATGACTCTTTCGCCGCCGCGGCCGTGCGCCCGGATGCGTTCGTCGCCATCTTCATCCCGAACCAGCCGCACAGGCCGGAGAAGAAACCTGCGACCGGCACGCCGATCACCGTCAGGCCCGACTGCAGGCCCAGCGCCCACATCACCAGCAGCGCCAGAACCAGCGCCACGAACACCGCCGCGACAACTTTGTACTGACGCACCAGGTACGCCATCGCGCCTTCACGCACCGCGGCCGCGATGCGGATCATCTCCGCGTCGCCCTCGCTCTTCGTCATCACGTTCTTCGCAAAGAGAAAAGCGGTCACGAGCGCTGCGATCGCGCCCAGCGGCGCGAGCACGTACAGGGCGGGAATATCGCCCACGATTGCGAGAGTTTGAAGAGATGTTGTCGCCACGTTGGTTCGCTCCTGGACTGGAAAGGCCTGCGCCCCGGCGCGGTGATTCGGGTCGATCACGCTCCGCTCGGACGGCCGAGGCTGGTTCTGGTCAGGTTTGTCGAGACTGCTCGCAGAAACTCACTTGCAGCGAGCTTCAGGCGATTGGCCCGACAGAACTGCCGGGCACACATGGAAGACCCACGTCCCCCGGTTCGCTCAGGAAGAAGAAGATGAAGACGAGGGACGAATCTCGTCGGTCTTCTCGCGCCGCTTCACACCCTTGCGCGCCTCTCGACGACGACGCTCAGAGGGCTTCTCGTAAAACTGCTTGCGCTTGATGTCCTTCGTAAGGCCTTCTTTTTCACACAGCTTCTTGAACCGGCGCATAAGCTGCTCCACCGATTCGTTGCCGCGGGCCTTGATGCGGATCGCCATTCGCTTGTCTTCCTCACTGTGTCTTGAATTGCGGGGTGTTGACACCGATCCAAACGGCCTGTCCGCCGCCGGGGACGGGGAGTATTGCGGAAACCCGGCCGAAAGGCAAACGGCCGCCTCGCGTCATCCGCCCCAGCGCCAGACGCCCCCACGCCTCCGCCCGCCTCGCCCCGCCATGTTCGCAAACTGATAGGATATTCACCCCCCGTGCTCCTCGTCGACGCCTACAACGTTCTGCATGTCACCGGCGTCCTGCCGCCCCACCTGGCGGTGGGGGATGTGGAGGCTCTGGCCGCCCTCATCGGCGCCGGCAAATGGGCGGGTCAGCGCGTCCGCCTGATCTGCGACGGCGTCCCCGGCCCGAATTCGACCCGAGACGAAAAGGGCATCGAGATCGTCTACGCAGGCCCCGGCGCCGACGCCGACAGCCTCATCGAGCGCCTGATCCTCGAAAACACCGCCCCGCGCCGCCTCACCGTCGTCAGCAGCGACCGTCGACTCAAAGCCGCGGCCCGGCGCCGGCGCTGCAAATGGATGAGCAGCGAAGACTTCATGCGTTCGCTCGCCCGCCCAGTCCGCCGCATTTCGCCGGCGGCCCATCCTCCCACGCCGCTCCCTCAGGACGATGTCGGCCGCTGGATCCGCGAGTTCGGACTCGAGGACGCCGCCCGCCCCGGCGCTCCCGGCTTCCTCCCGGCATCTTCATCGCCGAAACGCCCCGGCAAGCGCCCGGGCAAGTCCGGCGACTCCCTCGTCTCCCGCCTCAGCAACGCCGCAGGCGCCTCCAACGGCCTCGCCAGTGAAGGCGACACAGACGCCGCCCCCGACGAGCACGCCGTCGAACTCGACCCCACACTCCTCGAAGCCCTCGAAGAATGGCGCGGCAGGCTCGATCCGGACGATCTGGACATGGCCAGATGGATCGACACACACCCGCCATCACCCGACTCCTGATCCTCCTCCTCGCCGCGCTGGCGGCGCCGGCCGGAGGCTGCCTCTCGTTCTCATTGCACGGCGACCCCGATCGCGGCGGCCGCCTGGTCGGGGTCTACGGGGTCGACGGCGTGCTCAGCGCCGAGCTCCCCATGGACTACACCGCGCCCACCGTCATCGCCGCCGCCGAAGCGACGCTGATCCATCGCGGCTACGTCATCACGGAAAAACGCGCCAACAAGGGTTCGGCGAAGATCGAGGGGCGCGAACACCGCCAGGGCCTGTCGCGCATCGTCGCCCGCCGCATCATCATCGAGGCCCGCGAAGGCGGCGGCAGGACCAGCGTCACCGTCTGTGTGCGCCCCATCGGCGAACGCGCCGAATCACGCGCCGTCCTCGACGGCGTGCTCAACACGCTCGGGCGCTGACACAGCGGCGGGCAAGGCGCAACTCCACAACCCCATTGCCCATTCCCCATTGCCTATTGCCTGCTCCCTCACCTCTTCTCAATCGGCGTGTACGAAACCCCGTGCGGCCCGTTGTACTCAGCCCCGGGGCGGATCAGCCGGTTCGTCTCAAGCTGCTCCAGCGCGTGCCCTGTCCAGCCCGAAATGCGGCTGAGGGCGAACATCGGCGTGAACAGGTCGAGCTGAAGCCCGATGCAGTGGTACGTCGTCGCGGAGTAGAAATCGACGTTCGGGTAGATCCCCTTCGAGCCCACCTCGCGATCCATGATCTCCTCGACGCGGTGGCTCTTCTCATACAGATCCGAGTTCCCGGTGTCCGAGGCGAGCTGCTTGGCTAGCGTCTTCAGATACGTCGCCCGCGGATCATACGCCTTGTAGACCCGGTGCCCGAAGCCCATGATCTTGTCCTTGCGCTTCAGCTTGTCGAGCACATACTTCTCGACGTCATCGACCGAGGGGATTTCGTTGAGCATCGTCATCACGCCCTCGTTGGCGCCGCCGTGCAGCGGGCCGCGCAGGGCGCCGATGGCGCCGGTGATCGTCGAATAGATGTCGCTCAGCGTGGAGATGATCACCCGCCCGGTGAACGTCGATGCGTTCAGTCCGTGGTCGGCGTGCAGAATCAGGCACACATCGAACGCCCGCTCCATCGTCTCGGTCGGCTTCTTGCCGTTGAGCATGTACAGGAAGTTGGCCGCGATCGAAAGATCCGGATCCGGCGACACCCGCTCCAGCCCGCGCCGGCGTCGATCAAACGTCGTCACGATCGCCGGCGCCTTGCACAGAATGCTCAGCGCCTTGCGCTGCACTTCATCCGGCTTCACGCTGTTGGGCTCAGAATCCTCAAGCGCCAGGTACGACACCATTGTCCGCAGCGCATGCATCGGCTGCGCCGTCTTGGGCAGGGCGTTGATCTGCGCCACCGTCGCATCCGAAATCTCACTGTTCTTTCGGATCAGCGTCCGGAACTCGTCCAGCTCGTTCTTCTTGGGCAGCCGCTTGTTCCACAGCAGAAAGACGGTCTCCTCGAAGGATGAGTGGCGGGCCAGCTCGTCAATGGCGATCCCCACGTATTCCAGAACGCCCTTCTCGCCATCGATGAAGGAAAGTTCGGTGTCTGCGGCGATAACGCCTTCCAGGCCTTTGGCGGCGGTGCTCATGTTTCGTGTCTTTCTCGATGTGTCTGCGTGGCGTGCGTCGGACCGGGCGCCCAAGCCTCACCCGTCCGCAATCTGAGGGAATCGACTATAAAGCCGTCAGGCGCGCCCGGCAACACCAGCGCCGGCGTCCCATTCCTCGCCCGTGCTCCCCGATTTCCTCGAATCCCCGGATTCACCGGACGCCGCCATGCTTCTCAGAGGCCTCCTCCTGCTCGACCCGGGCCGCCCGCCCACGCCCGGCTGGCTGCGCATCGACGGCGATCGCATCGCCGAAGTGGGCGAAGGCGCCTCCCCCGGCGCCGCACGCCCCGACGCCGGCGCCCCGGACTGCATCATCACGCCCGCATTCATCGATGCGCACATCCACCTCCCCCAGATCGATTCCGTCGGCGCCGACGGCATGGAGCTGCTCGACTGGCTGAATCGCGTGATCTACCCCGCCGAGTCCTGGTGGGGCCGCTCCGGCGCCACGCACATGCTCCGCACCGCGGTGCGACGAATGATCCATCAGGGAACACTCGGCTTCGCCGGATATCTCACCAGCCACGGCGATGTCAACGCCGCCGCGACCCGCGCCCTCGCCTCCGGCGCCGGTCTGCCCTGTCGCCCGCGCTGCATCGTCGGCCGCGTCGCCATGGATCGTGAAGCCCCGGACGACTTGCTCGAACACGACCGCTGGCGCGCCGGCCGCGCCCCGTCGCCCACGCCGCTCCTCCCGGAGCCCGACCACGGCGCCCGGCGTCCACGCTGCTCCATCAGCGCCAACCCGCGCTTCGCCATCTCCTGCACCGCCGAACTGCTCGCCGAAATCGGCTGGACCGTGCGCGATCGCCGCGCCGCCGGCGCGCCGATCTTCACCCAGACGCACCTCGCCGAATCTCCCGCCGAGTGCGCCCGTGTCGCCAGACTCTTCCCCGATGCGCCGAACTACACCTCCGTGTACGCCGATGCCGGTCTGCTCGATGACCGCACACTACTCGCCCACTGCATCCACCTCGCCGATGACGAATGGCGCTGCATCGCCGAGCGCAAATCGGTCGTCGTTCACTGCCCGACCGCCAACATCTTCCTCGAAGCCGGACTCTTCGACCTCGACGCCGCCCGCGAACACGGCGTCCGCCTCGCTCTCGGCTCCGATGTCGCCGCCGGGCCCGATGTCGCCATGCCCCGCGTCGCCCGCGCCATGATCGAGATGGCCAAACTCCGCCGCATGACCATCGCTCCCGAAGCCCACGTCCCCACCCCCGAGCAGGCCTGGTCCATGATCACCCGTGGCAATGCCGACGCCCTCGGCTGGGCCGACGCCGGACGCCTCGAGCCCGGCGCCGCCGCCGACCTCCTCATCCTCCGCACGCCCGAAACTTGGCTCGACGAGCACCTCGTCGGACGCCTCATCTACAACTGGTCGGCGGAGCTGCTCGTGTCGCGCATCGTCGAGGGGCGCCTCGTCGCGCCCGATACCATCTGACCGCGCGATGCTCATACCTCTCGGCACAGATCGACCGCTCCGCAGGGCCACCCGCGTCAACAGCGCGCTCATTCTCGCCAACATCGCCGTCTTCGTCGCCGACCTCTTCCTCAGCGCGACCGCGCCCGATCAGCGCAGCGAGCTCTACCAGTCGCTCTGGCTCGACCCCCGCGCCCTCACATTGCACGGCTTCTTCACCTACCAGTTCCTCCACGGCGGCTTCATCCACCTCATCGGCAACATGATCTTTCTCTACGTCTTCGGCCCCAACGTCGAAGACCGCTTCGGGCGCATCGGCTACCTCGCCTTCTACCTCCTCGGCGGCGTCGGCGCCGGCCTCGCTCACGCCCTCTTCGTCCCCAACCCCGTCGTCGGCGCCAGCGGCTCCATCGCCGCCGTCACCGGCGCCTACCTCGTCCTCTTCCCCAAGACCTACATCCGCACGCTCCTCTTCTTCATCGTCATCGGCGTCTTCAACATCCCCGCCCCCTGGCTCATCGGCTTCGCCATCGCCAAGGACCTCTTCCTCCAGGGCTTCGGCGGCGGCCGCGGCGTGGCCCACCTCGCCCACCTCGGCGGCTACGGCTTCGGCGTCTCCGTCGCCCTCTTCCTCCTCGCCACGCGCATCCTCGAACGCGAGTCCTACGACCTCTTCAGCATCGGCAAACAGCTCCACCGCCGCCGCTCCTTCAAACGACTCGCAAAGTCCGGCGCCGAGCCATGGTCGCCCTCGCCCGACCGCCCGCCGCGCATCTCAAAGTCCCGGCGCCGCGAACACGAGCTCGATGCAAAGACAATCGAGACCCGCACCAAAGTCAGCCGCCTGCACGCCTCGGGCGACTTCGAATCCGCCGCCCGCGCCTACGCCGACCTCCTCGACGCCCACCCCGAGCTCGCCATGCACCGGCGCATCCAGCTCGACGTCGCCAACCAGCTCTTCAAGGACGGCGACCACACCCACGCCGCGACCGCCTACACCCTCTTCCTCGACCGCAACCCCGACGACCCCGAAACCCCCCGCGTCAAACTCATGCTCGGCCTCCTCTACGCCCGCTACCTCGACCAGCCAGAGCAGGCCGCCGAACTGCTGCGCGATGCGGAGAAGAACGTGCGCATGGAAGAGGAACGATCGCTCGCGCAGTCCCTGTTGCAGGATCTGGAGGATGGGTCCGGAAGTGCATGACGCCGGGGAGTGCGGCGGTCTTACGCTTCGGCGCCGGCCAGATGGCCGCACTCCGGGCACCTGCGTGACTTCAGGTTGTGAAGGGGATAGTCACACTCGGGGCACACAGGCATCTCCACCCGAATCTCGATGCGAAGTCCGCATTGTGAGCACTCAGCAAGTTGTCCTGTCGCGATCTCCTGCTTCCTGCGGCACTGCGGGCAGATGCAGGTGATCTCGCGAATTTCCTCAGCGCTCCTCCCGATCGGGACCGGCCGATGCAGTCGCGCCAGCACGGCGACCGCGAGTGTGCCCGAGGCGGTCAGGATGATCCCGGCGATGATCGCTCGCTCCAGCAATGAATCGCCGCCGAACTTTTGTTCGTGGATGATGATCACATTCACCAGCGAAGTCGTCACGACCGCGAGGGCGATCGTGGAATAGACCAGCCATCGCTGCCGAGCGCGAACCGAGAGCAGGAGCAACAGGTTCGCGTAGCACACGACGCCTGCGACGCTGATGAGGGCGATCGTGATCTTTTCGCCGGGTTTCGAAGAGATCTCCCGCCAGATCCCTGACAGCGCCATCGCGACGGCGCCCGCAGCGCAGAGCACGCCGATCCAGCGCCAGGGTCGAACAAGAGGCCGTTGTGCCCCGAAAAGACAACCGATCGCGAGCAGACCCATCGCCCCGATCCAGAAGCCGGATCGCATCGATGCATTGCTCTGATTCCATGCGCCACGCGGCACAAAGAACATGCCGGTGATGGTGTTGATCATGAACAGCGTGAAAACGGCCCCCGCGATCGTGAGTCCGACCAGGCCGGGAAGTCGGGTCCGATCGGTCTGGAGGAGGCGCAGAAAGTACATCGACGGCCCGCCGGTGATCACAATCCAGACCATCGTCGTCCACATGCCGTAGGAGAACCGTAGATTCGTCAGGCCGAACGCATTGTCGAGTATCGTGTCAAAGTCCCAGATCAGCCCGATCCCGAGAAAGAAGAGCGCGATGACGATCCACATGCCCAATACGCCGCTTGCTCGACTTTCTTCGCGGTCCATGTGCCGGGAGTTCGCCATCATCAGCAGCGCCGCCCCAGCCACGAGCAGGCACGTCCCGGTCACGCGATAGGTCACGAAATGAGCGGCGAAAGGAACCGCGAGCACGCCCGCCGCCGCGCCGAGTCCGATCGCCCAGAGCATGACCTTCAGCCACGTTCGTGAATTCGGCATTGGGCGCGCTCCCTTCTTCCCCCATTGATCGCCGGCGTATCGGGATCAATCCCAGGGCGGCATGTCAGTTGTCGGTCCTTCGATCGTATTCAATTCAACCGGAGTCCACAGGGAGGCGGCGCCCTCCGCCGCGGTATCATCCATGCCATGCCCCGAACCCGAATCAAAATCTGCGGCGTGCGCACCCCCGACATCGCCATCGCCTGCGCCGAAGCCGGCGCCGACGCCATCGGCCTCGTCTTCCACGAGCCCTCGCCCCGCTACATCCCCCCCGAGCAGGCCTGGCGCCTCATCGCCGAGCTGCCCCCCTTCGTCGCCACCGTCGGCCTCACCGTCAACGCCAGCGTCGACCAGTACACCGCCATCGAGGAAGTCTGCCCCACCGACTACGGCCAGCTTCACGGCGAGGAAACCGAAAAAGTCGTCCAAAGCTGCGGCCCGCGCATCTTCAAGGCCGTCCGCTTCAACCCCGACACTATCGAGAACGATCTCAAATACTGGAGCGCCATCGAAGAGGTGGACGCCATCCTCATCGACGGCTCCCCCGGAGGCCGTGGCGAGTCCTTCGACTGGGCCGCCCTCGCGCAAGTCCGCGCCGCGAGCGCCCGCCCCCTCATCCTCGCCGGAGGCCTGACCCCCGACAACGTCGGCGAGGCCATCCGCGCCGTCCGCCCCTACGCCGTCGACGTCTCCAGCGGCGTCGAAACAGCCCCGGGCGAAAAAGACGCCGACCTCATCCGCGTCTTCTGCGACGCGGTCCGAGCAGCCGATGCGTTCAGCGGCTGATCAGCCGTTCAGCTGCGACTTCGTCTTCTCCACCAGCCGCACCCCCTCGATCCGCAGCTCCTTGTCCACGCCCTTGGCCATGTCATAGAGCGTGATCGCCGCGATGCTCGCCGCAACAATCGCCTCCATCTCCACACCAGTCTTTGCGGTCGTCGACGCCGTCGCCACCACCCGCAGCCGATCCGGCGCTGACCGCTCGAAGTCCACACCCACAGCGTCCAGCGGCAGCGAGTGACACAGCGGAATCAGTTCATCACACCGCTTGGCCGCCTGAATCCCCGCAATCCGCGCCACGCACAGGGCTTCCCCCTTGGGCAGTCCGCCCCCTTCGGCAACAACGCGATCAATCGTCTCCGCCCGGGCGCAGAAGAACGCCTCCGCCACCGCCCGCCGCGCCATTGGCGCCTTGGCGCCGACATCCACCATGCACGCCCGCCCCTGCGCATCCAGATGCGTCAATCCATCGGTACGCACGCGGGAACTGGCGTCTTGTGGCATGAATGGCTCCTCGCCGCAGAATCTTCAGGGAACTGGAACGATTTCCGGACGACTCAACCGGACACAGGCATATGATATGGCATCGCGATCCGGGTAACGGTCGCAGAAGGGCCGCTACATGACAACACAAAGCATCCAACCGGACAGCGTCCACAAGCCGCGGCGCTCCACATCCCACGCTGCGAAAGCAGACGAACTCATCATCCACATCGATCGCACCGAGTGGGACGGTTTCGCCGGCATCACCTGCTTCGGCCACCTCGAGCCTCGAACCGGCGCCGCCCGCCCCGCGGACTCTCGCTCGCCGGAACAACTCCTCGGCGCGATCTGCGAACCAATGAACTGATTTCCCCACCGCCCCCCGCAGCGCCTCACAGCATCGGCGTAAACGTGGCGCCCGAAGTCACATCAAAGCTCACAAGCTGACCGACTTCGAACTGCTCCGCGCTCTGCAGATCATTCGTGCGGCACACGATCGGAACCACCGCGTTCACCGTCACGGTGCTCTTCGTCGTGTCAATATCAACAATCCGTCCCTGCACCCGCCGCGGCCGCCCGTTCACCGGCTCGATGTAGCGCCCGCCCGAGCGAATCACGTCGATCCGCCGCGCCTGAGCCCGGATCGTCCCCGCGATGCGCTCCCCCGGCGACGCGACCACCTTCTCCGCGGCGACCAGCTCCAACTGATAGTCGGTCTCCGGAATCTTGAAGACAATCCGATCGCCGCGAATCTCGCCCAGCACGCCGTGCGCGACGAATCGATCCTCTGCCGTGGATGTTCTGCTCTCCGTCACGGGTCCTTCTCCTTCACCTGTCCGCTCCCCGACCTGCGGCCGGTATTCCAGAATGGTCTACGCCGATCTCCGCAACGGAGCAACCGCCCGATGCATGCAGCCCGTCTGAGTATCGATCAGGAAACTCCGATCGCCTCCGCGTCCCGGTCGCTCAACACCCCGCCGTCCGAACGAGGCTTCACCGTCCCGTCCCGCTTCCACGACCGCTCGCACCGCGGCTCCATCCGCAGATCCAGCACCTTCGGCGACGCCGCCTTCGCGTCGAGCTGCACCCGGCTCACGCCCAGCAGGTCCGCCAGATCCACAGGGTCGAACTTCGCCAGCGCACCCTCCGGATCCGGCAGCGTCACCGCGGCGTCCAGCGGGTTCTCCACGCCGCCGCCCGCCCGCACACGCTCCAGCTCCGCCAGCGCCGCGTCCCGCGCCTCCAGCGCCGTCACCCACGAAGCGTCCGCTGACACATCGAAACTCTCGATGAACGCGCGCGTGTGCACCGTCTCCGTCTCGCCCGATTCGCCCAGCAGCGTGCGCCACGCCTCGTCCGCCGTGTGCGGCAGAACCGGCGCCAGCAGCCGCGCCAGCCCGTCCGTCAGCTCCCAAAGCGCCGTCTGCGTGCGCCGCCGCCGTGCCGAATCGGGCCGGTCGCAATACAGCCGGTCCTTCACCGCCGCCAGATAAACAGCGCTCAGCGTGTCGTTGCAGAAGTTGTACAGCCGGCTGGTGGCGGCCCGGAAATCGTACCGATCGTACGCCGCCCGCACATCCTTCGACAGCCGGTTGAACTCCGCCAGCGCCCACGCGTCGATCCCCGTCGCCGGCAGCGACTTCAGATCCACACACATCCCCGCAGAGCCATGGAGTGACGGTTCGAAGTCGGAAAGATTGCTCAGCATGAAGCGCAGCGTGTTGCGCACCTTGCGATAGCTCTCGCCCGCCGTCTCGAAGAAATCGATGTCCGCCTTGATGTCGTTCTCGTAGGAAAGCGAAGCCACCCACCAGCGGCACACATCGGCGCCATACTGCTTGAGCAGCTCCAGCACGTTGATCGTGTTGCCCAGCGACTTGCTCATCTTCCGCCCGTGCTTGTCCACGATGAAGCCGTGCGTCAGCAGCGTGCGGTAGGGGGGCGAACCCGTCGCGCCCAGCGCCGTCAGCAGCGACACCTGGAACCACCCGCGGTGCTGGTCCGAGCCCTCGAGATACAGATCGCACGGAACCTCGGCGCCGCCGCGCTGCAGCACCGCCGCCCACGAGCAGCCCGATTCGAACCACACATCAAAGATGTCGCGCGACTTGCTGAGCGACCCGATGTCGATCCCCTTCGGCGCATCGGCGTCCTGCGCCGGGTCATAGCCGCGCAACAGCTCGGCTGGCGAGTCGGTGAACCACGCGTCCGATCCCTTCTCCGCGATCACCGCCGCCACCGCCCGCGCCGACTTCGGCGTCAGCAGCGTCGCCCCCTCCGGCGTCGTGAACGCAGGAATCGGCAGCCCCCACGCCCGCTGGCGGCTGATGCACCAGTCCGGCCGCGTCTCCAGCATGCCCCGCATCCGGTTCCGGCCCCACTCGGGGATGAAATTGACTTTCTCAAGCGTAGTGCTGAATACGTTTAATCTTTTGTCGAGTTCTGCAATCTCTTCTGAAGAGGCAGACTGAATTGGTAAGCCGGCCGATTCCCTTTTCATTCCATCTTCCCACGCTTCTTGCTGATGTGCTTTGCAATCCTCAACGCGCTGACGTTGCAAATCGGTGACAGGGTTTAACCAATCGAATCCAACTGTCGTCAAAGATCTGTCTAGGATGCTCATCGCAAGACCGGATTCTTCATGGGGTACCCGGTATGGCTTGTCCACCAAAATAAACCACTGCTCCGTCGCCCGGAAGATCACCGGCGACTTGCCGCGCCAGTCGTGCGGATACGAGTGCATGAACATGTGATCGAAGAACATGTGCCCGCTCGTGCGCAGATGCTCGATGATCTCAGGGTTCGCATCCCAGATCAGCTTGCCCCGCAGCCACTCGGGCGCTGTGGTGTCGTACCGCCCGTCCGGTCCCACCGGGCAATACACCGGCAGCCCTTCCTTCAGCCCCGTGCGATGGTCGTCGGCGCCGTGCCCCGGCGCTGTGTGCACCAGCCCCGTGCCGTCCTCGATGGTGACATACTCTGCCCCGACGATGCGATGCAGCGTCTCGGGCGCCGCCCCCTGCGAGGCCGCCAGCGCTGCGGCGTCGAGCAGCGGATGGCGATAGCGCAGCCCCAGCAGCGCTGCGCCTGGCGTTGTCGCGATGGTGCGCACGCTCTCGGCCTTCGCCTTCTTCGTCACCGACTCGATCAACTCCTTCGCCAGCACGGTGACGGAGCCATCGACCTCGACCAGCGCGTACTCGACGCGCTCGTGCACCGCGATCACAAGGTTCGCCGGCAGCGTCCACGGCGTCGTCGTCCAGATCATGAACGTCGGAGTGCGGTCCAGCGCATCCGCCTCCAGCCCGAAGGCCCGCTCCACCGCCGCCCGGTCCAGCGCCTCGAACTCGACGTAGATCGACGGATCCTCCCGCTCCTCGTACTCCAGCTCCGCCTCCGCCAGCGCCGTCTCGTTGGCGATCGACCAGTGCACCGGCTTCAGCGCCCGGTGCACCAGTCCCTGCTCCACCAGGTCGGCGAAGACCTCCAGCGCGGCGCCCTCGTAGCCCGGGTCCATGGTGAAATATGGATTGTCATAGTCCGCCAGTGTAAGCAGCCGCTGCATCTGCTCCGCCTGCACCTTCATAAACTTCTCGGCGTCCGCCCGGCACGCCTTCCGCACCGCCATCCGCCTCGTGTCCTCATCGAGCCCGCGCAGCTTCTCGAACTTGCCCGACTGCACCAGCTCCGTCATCACCTTGTGCTCGATGGGCAGGCCATGGCAGTCCCACCCCGGCACGAACGGACAGTCCGCCCCCGCCATCGACCGCGTCCGCACCACCAGGTCCTTCAGACATTTGTTAAGCAGATGCCCGAGGTGGATGTCCCCGTTGGCGTAGGGCGGGCCGTCATGAAAGTTGAAGACGCCCATCGGTCCGCCCCGCTCGCGCAGCTTCCGGTACACATCGATCGACTTCCACCGCTTCATGCTCGCCGGCTCATTCTGCACCAGGCTCGCCTTCATCGGGAAGGCGGTCTTGGGCAGGTTCAGCGTCTTGCGGTAGTTCGGTCGCTCCGCCTCCGTCTTTGGCGGCGTGGAAGATCCGGATGGCGTCTGGCTGCTCATGGTGCTGGGCTCGCTGCTGCGTGGGGCTGCTCACTCTCTTCGGCAGGATCGTGATGGTATCGAGCGGCGTCACGGAAGTGACGCCACGAAAAAACCCCGGCCTGCTGGCCGGGGCTGGAGTTGCGTGTCGCGGATTCGCGGTCGCGTCGGTTCCTTCGCCGGTTCAGAGGCTCACCTGGGCTTGTGCTCGAAAATGGTCTGCGTCCGCAGGACCACGCCCCCCTGGGCGATCAGGTGGTAGCTCTGGGCGTGGATCTCGCGCCGGAAGCGCTGGACATCCAGGATCGAGGCGCACAGGCCGCCGTCAATGTCCTTCCACAGATGCATCAGCGCCTCGCTCTCCTCGCCGAACTCGATGAGCTCGCGATAGGTCGCGGCGTACAGGTTGTCAGGCAACTGCTCGGTCTGAACCGTGGTCATGTAATTCAGCTTCTCGGTGAAGGGCTGCTCGTGGTCCTTCTCACCGGCGCAGGGCAGGGCGGCGACGAGGCCACGCTCCGGAAGCCCCGCCTCCTGCGAGGTCACCAGCTCAGTGGCGCAGGCGCCGTCGAACTGGAACCGCATCAGGTGCGAGCCGGGCATGATCCAGGACTCGAGTTCATAATCCCCATACTGCAGGGCGCGTCGCCCCTTGACGGAGAACAACTCCGGGTGCAGGGCCCGGCGATACAGGATCAGACGATATGCCTGCAGATTTGCAGATTTCGTGGGAGCGTTCATGAATGTCCTTACGATCGGAGGAGTGATCGTGTTCCGTGACGAGAGAGCGTCGTGAAAATTTCCCGTCCTGGGAGCTGGATGGGGCAAAGAGTGTAGCCACAAACACCCATCCGGCAAGTGGATTCTCCGTTTTCCATGCCTGATTGCAACAGAAAAACGTCCAGAAAAATGGCAGTTTTTGCGCCTGCGAATCCGATGATCCACAAGTTGTGGTGTCTTTTCCGCCTTCGACTCACTCGAAGCTCGCTCCTCCGCCCCGTTGAACACCGGGGACTTCGGAACCCGCTCCATGCCCGCTCTGGCCACTCGCATCCGATGGCTCCGCCGATTGCCCCGAGCATCGCGCATCGCCGCGCTCGACGCAGGGCTTCGCTTTGCGGATGAAACAGAGCGCGCTGCCCTCGCCGAGTCCCTCGTCGAAGAGCTGGTCCGCGCTGCTTCCATGCCCCTCTTCTTGGGCAGGCATCGACGCGATTCCATTGACGCCGCCTGGGTTGCGCTCCTCCGCTCCTGGTCGCTGCTTGCCCCCCAGCTCCGCGCCATGGCCCTCGCCGCGATGGGCCGTGAATTGCCCCGCTGCTTCGAAACCGGACCCGCCGCCGCCGACACCGCCGTCCAGGTCGGCCTTGCCGCCGCGGCCGCCGAGGTCCGCTCTCCCGAGGCCATCCGGGCCGTCGGCGCCTTGCTCGCCCTTCCTTACGAAACCGTCGCCGAGGCCGCCGAAACCGCTCTCCTCGACATCACCCGTCAGGCCCACCGACTCGACCAGCCCGTGCTGGCGTGTCTCGACCGCGAGCTCGCCGCCGCCGCCCGCGGCTATGAGCAGCACCGGCGCCGTCGCGCCATGCAGGCCGTCGCCATCTTTGCCGACCGTCCCGGCCCCGAGCTCGCCGCCTGGCTGGCCGAGGAAGACCATCCCGCCCACATGGCCCTCCGCGCCGTCGTCCGCCGGGCCGAGGGAGACGACGTCTCCGGCCGCTGCGTCCGACTCCTGGCCCGCCCCTCCGTTGCGCCGGCGGCGATGGATCGCCTCTCACGCCGTGATGGGGGGCCGGCCTGGTGGTCCTTCCTCGCTGAATCGCACCTGCTGCTCAACGCCGCCCGCCGTCGTCGCCTCCGCGCCGCCCCCAAGCCCGCACAGTTCTTGCCCGGTTGGCACGAGCTCTCTGCCCTCTCCGCCGCCGCCCGCCGCGGCCTGCCCGCCTGGGTGAGCACGCTCCCCCTCGCCGGCCCTGACAAGGCCGCCCGCCTCGTCCGTCTCCTCACCGAATCAGACCCCGCCACCCGCTGGCTGGCGGTGGGAGCCCTGGCGAATGAGTCCCCCGTCGAGCCCGATGCCCGCGAAGCCCTGCTCGACTACGCATTCGACCGCGACCATCGCGTCGCCCGCCGCGCACTGATTTCACTTCTCCGAGAAGCGCCCTCCTTCGAAGCCCTGCGCAAGCTGCAGCGCTCGCCGCACGAGGATGTCCGCGCCATCGCGCAGCGCCGCCTCGATGACACGGACATGTGGAAGGCGCCCCAGGGCCGCTGGTCCTGCGCCGCCGTGGCCCATCGACGCCTCGCCTCCGATCGAGATGGCGTGGTGAGCGAGCTGCGCAACCGTGTTCGCAACGGCGACACATCTTCGCGTGTGAACGCCATCGAACTGGTCCGCCGCCTCCAGATCGCGCGCGAACTCGAACTCGAACTCCTCGCCGCCGCCGCTGCTGATGATCCACGCATCGTCGCCACCGCTGTTCGCGTGTTGGGATCGCTCGATGGCGATTCGGCGCAGTCCGCCCTCATTGCATGCGCTTCGCATGCGGACGCCCGCGTCCGCGCCAACGCCGTGGAGACGCTCGGCGCATCGAATGCTCCCAGCGCCAGCGTGATCGAAGCGATGGGCGACGCCGATCCGCGCACCAGCGCCAACGCCATCCGCGCCCGCATGCTCGCCGGTGATTCCATCGCCGAAACGAAACTGGTCGACCTGCTCCGGGACGACGACCCCCGCCGCCGCATCTCCGGCCTCTGGGTCGCCGAACGACTCACGCCGGAAAGTCTCGCCGAGCGCGTGGCCCACCTGGCCCGCGACGATGACGATGAACACGTCCGCCGCCGCGCCCAGCGCTGCGCCCGGCGCATGCTCGCCAACATGCGCACAAGCTGGACCCGCTCCGCCACCCTCGGCGAACGTGCAGAGGAGGCATCGTGGGCATGAACACATTCTTCCACATCTTCAACACCTTCGGCGCTTCTGCGCCAGCGCCCGTCTGGCTCATCATTGAAGATCCGCAAGCCGCCACCGGAGCGACATCGGGTGGTTGGTCGTTCATCACCCTCACGCTCACACTGCTGGTCCTCTGCCTGCTCGCCGCCAGCGTCCTGATGACCGTGCGACGACGCCTCGGCCGACCACTGATCAGGCCCGAAGAACTCGCATTCCAGGCCCTCTCGCGCCGTCTTTGCATCGGCCGCCGCGGCCGTCGCCAGGTGCGCACACTCGCCGCACTGATCGACGATGCTCCGCCCGTCGCACTCCTGCTCAGTGAACGCGCCTGCCGCATGGCCCTCAACCGCGCGCCTGTCGCAGGTGTGGAGGTCGATGCGCTCCTGATCGCCCGCCTGGAGCAGCGCATCTTCAGCGCCCGCTGAATCGCATCGCGAACCAGCTCGAGCCGCTTCAGCCGCCATCAATCCATCGGCGGCGCCGATCCACGAAACGCCAGAGGCCACTCGCCCCGAAGCCGGCGCGCGATGTCGATCAGAATCCGCCCGTCCATCGCGATCGTCGCATGGCTCAGGAACGCCGGTCCATCGACCCAGATCGGCTCACAGTCCGGCGGCGCCGCCCGGCTCGCCCCGACCGTCCAGTCGCGCGTCCGCGCATAGGGAATGATCTCATACTCCGAACTCGGCAGCGCTTCATCCAGGGCGCGCAGCAAAAGCGAATCCCGCTTCATGTCGGACGCGGCCGAATCCAGCGCCAGCAGGTCCGCCAGCGCCGCCCCTCTGTGCGGCGTCGCCATTGTGAAGAGCCGCCGGATCCGCAGCCGCTTCCGCCCCTCCTCACCCTCGGCGAACGCCTCCGTCGCCCCCAGCCGCGCCACCAGCCCGCCCATCGACACCGCCACCACATCAACCTCCGTCGTCCACTCCGGATCCGATGAAGGCCAACGCGCCTCCACGGCGTCGATCGTGCGCCGCGTCGCCTCGTGAATGTTCGACACCCAGAAATACGACACCGGAAGAAAATCATCCCCGCGCCGGCTCGTCATACGCTGCAGCCGCGCTGCAATTCTCGATGGCTGTCGCATCGCCGACCGGTATCCCGCCAGCACCACCACCGGCCGCTCCAGGCCAACCCGGCTCTCCCGCATCCGTTCCTCCTCCGCGCTGACAATCTCCCGCTCGGCCGGAAAGAGTGAGTTGGGAATCGACGCCGCGCATCCGCCAGTTCCCAGCGTCGCCAGCAGCATCAGGATGATGATGAGATTGCGGTGCATTGTGTCAGCGTCCGAGCGCGACAGGCCCGGCCAGGCCCTCGCCGTGAATCGCTCAAACAGTATGCGCCCGAACCGGACACGCCCGCAACGACCGTTCCGCGCCCGCGTGGATACCCTGAGACAACGCGGGCCACCCTGCTGGCGCTCTGTGTCCGATATCACCCGAGAGGCCGTCCTCATGAACATCCTCCTCATCGGCCTCCGCGGCGCCGGAAAAACCACGGTCGGTCGTGAAGTCGCCAGACGCCGCGCCATCTCCTTCATCGACCTCGATGACGAAGCCCTGAAACGCCTTGGGGCGAAATCCGTCGCCGAAGCCTGGGCCGAACACGGCCGCGTCGCCTTCCGCCGCGCCGAAGCCGCAGCCCTACTCGAAGCCCTCGAAAACGACAACCAGGTCATCGCCCTCGGCGGCGGCGCCCCCACGGCCCCCGGCGCCGCCGAAACAATGAAACGCGCCCGCGAAGAGGGAAACGCCAAAATCATCTACCTGCGCCCGCCCGTCGAGGCACTGCAGCAGCGCATGCGATCGTCAACGAAGGACGCCGACCCCAATCGCCCCAGCCTCACCGGCGCCGACCCCGTCGAAGAAATGGCCCAGGTCTTCGCCGAGCGCGATCCCCTGTATCGCGAACTGGCGGATCTCATCATCGAAGGCGCCGACACCGTCGAAGACGCAGCGGAGCGCGCAGAAAAACTCTTCACGAATTCCTGAAAGAGTCACATCTCCGCACGAATCTCGCAGCAGTCGCTCACGCCGCCTGCGCAAACCACCCGTTGAAGAGCTTCGTCTTCAGCAGCTCCTCATCGCCGGTCCGCGCGAAACGGCTGAACACCGCCGCCATCCGCACCGGCCCCGGCTCGTCCTCATCCTCCAACCACACCACGTTCGCGAAGACGAAGACCGCCCGCCGCTCCGTCGTCCCCGCCACCGCGGCGTGCGGCGGCTCGATCTGCATCGCCACCGGCGTCCCCGGCTCGATCCCCCGATCCAGCTCAAATCGCACGCCGCCGACACTGATGTCATACGCGTGCCCCTCCCACAGGAATTCGTCACTGTCCAGGGGGCGAACCTTCACCGCCCAGTACATGGCCGGAAGCGAATAGCGCGTGTGAAGCCGACGATCGATGTTGCTCTGCATCTTTAAGATCTCCAACAGGGTGTCGCAGGGCGCCGGCGCAAACCGGCCCCGCCCACGGGATATCGGTCGCCCGCCGACGCACCTTGAAGAGGGATGCCGAACCCACCCCACACCCCAGACCCAAAGACCAAGCCTCCGAAACCAAGGCAAACCCCACAGCCCACCCTGAAAACCACCACCAACCCCCGAGAGACGCCGAGGCTGAGTCCCCGAAGCCTCGGTCCCCCGACCAACCGACCAACCAACCTCGCCCCCCGATCCGAACCCGCCCCAACCCCGGCATCGCCCCCGCCCCATCCGTACAATCACCGCATATGAACCCCAGACGCCCCACAAGACAGGTCGCCATCGGCGACGACCGCACCGGCATCATCCGCATCGGTGGAGGCCTCCCCGACGCCTCCGGCGCCCCCACCGAGCCCGCCCCCGTCGTCGTCCAGACCATGACCGCCGGCTACACCCACGATGTCGATCGCTGCGTCGCCGAGATCAACAAGCTCGCCGCCGCCGGCGCCGATGTCGTCCGCGTCGCCGTCCCCGAGAAGAAGGACACCGAATCTCTCCCCGAGATCATCAACCAGACCACCGTCCCCATCGTGGCCGATGTCCACTTCCACTTCAAACGCGCCCTCGAAGCCGTCGAGGCCGGCGTTCATAAGATCCGCCTCAACCCCGGCAACATCTCCGACCGCGATCAGGTCAACGCCGTCATCGACGCCTGCAAGGAGCGCAAGCTCCCCATCCGCATCGGCGTCAACGAGGGCTCGATCATCGAGCGCAAGGACAAGCAGCGCCGCAAGGAAGAGCTCGGCAAATACTTCGCCGGCCACAAGCAGGGCCACCTGATGGCCCTCATGATCGCCAAGCTCGAGGAATACCTCGACATCTTCCACGAGCGCGATTTCCATGACATCGTCATCAGCGCCAAAAGCATGGACGCCGCCTTCACCATCGATGTCTACACCGAAATCGCCGAACGCTTCGACTATCCCCTCCACCTCGGCGTCACCCACGCCGGCACCAAAGAAACCGGCTGCATCCGCTCCGTCGTCGCCCTCGGATCCCTCCTCAGCCGCGGCGTCGGCGACACCATCCGCATCAGCTACGCCAGCGACCCCGTCTACGAAGTCGAAGACGGCCTCGAACTCCTGTGGTCCCTCGGCCTCCGCGAACGCAAAGGCATCGACCTCATCGCCTGCCCCACCTGCGGCCGCATCCAGGTCGACCTCTTCACACTCGTCCAGGACGTGCGCAAGAAACTCGCCACCGACATCCACCTGCCCATGAAAGTCGCCGTCATGGGCTGCGTGGTCAACGGCCCCGGCGAAGCCGAAGGCGCCGACGTCGCCGTCTTCGCCGGCGACCGCCGCGGCATCATCTACGTCCAGGGCGAAAAAGTCGCCAACATCCCCGAAGCCGAAATCCTCGAACGCCTCCACGCCGAGTGCGTCGAGTTCCAGAACCGCGTCCTCCGCGGCGAGGCGAAACTCGGCGAAAAGAAGGTCGAAATCGTCCCGCCCGACCCGATCGGTGAGCTGGGCTCAGGCTTTGAGAAGATCGCCGCGGGGAATGTGGAGAAGGTGGCGGAGCTGACGGTGCGGGGGAGGTAGTTATGGATGATGCAAAGTCCATTATCTGTATGGAAGAGTTGGCTACTGAACTCTCGAGCGAGACATAAGGCGGCGAAGGAGGAATCGCTTGTGCAACCAGAAGAAAGCTATTCTCCTGGTAGCGCGCCAGACTAAGTAGTAGCCGGCTTGCCGTTTCGCATTCCCGCAGGATATTAGGACTGGTCCGGCAACAAGTGTTGAGAGAGTAGAGGCAGCAGGAGACTCGCGTGGAACGTCTAAATTGTATAGTGACTATGACGATTATTGTGGCTGTGGTTGCCATCCACCTTTCTGCATGCGGCGATTCGCAAAACAATGACCCTCCGCAGTCTGCAAATTACTCCTCTCAAGCGCAAAGATTACCTTGGGCTCAACACGAAGTCCCTTTGCCCACTTATAGTGTTATTGATCGAAATTATTACGACACTCCGGCCAAGACAGGAATGCAACTATCTGCCGTTGTGAGGGGCGCAATCACCGAAGATGGCCTCAAGCGGCTTCTCCACAATATGTACAGTGAAATGGAAGCGACAAGAAACTTCAGCTTCCATGGTGGCAAGTCAACTCTTGTTTTTATTTATTTATATAGCTCCAGAGAGCATTTCGATTCCGGCATGGGGCAGTGGATTGCGAGGCTGAGCAAGGTCGGCGCAAACTCTCAAATTGATATCGAGTTAAAGGCTGAAGCTATCTCAGGCCTCAATGCGGAAGCAGAAGTCAGGCATGGCCTGTCTGCGTCCATACGTAAAGAAATATTCAAGGCAACGGTTGTCGCTGAGGATCGTGCCCGTGCCGAGGCAGAGCAAATGCATCCGCTTCCAGATCTTAGCAAGCCTTCCTATTCTCCAGAAGTCATGCAGTCACAGTTCATGAAGCAGGCGGACGCATTTCACGCTCTACATGAGAAATATAAATCAGAAGTTGCCGAGAAATATGACATTTCGGAAGAGCAGTTGCGAGATATCTTGATCGAAGCCATCAAGAACAACTGGCCAATGCCGGCGCACCCCTAATCTAGCAGTGTGATCGGGCGGCTGACCCAACCCGACGTGAGAGACCGAGCTGCAGGTGCCACGCCCAGCGAGGTCTTCCGAGTCGGGCGTGCGAACGGGGACAGCGTAGCGAGTCGACGTGTGCGCACACGAAGCAAGGGGTCGAGCTTCGTCGGAAGGCTCGGCGCGTCCCGCGCGAATCCACGCCCGACTCCCTCCGGTCGCTGACGTGCCACCATCTTGGATCATATCCTGAACACCATGGGCAAAAAATGTCGATCTTGCGGCTATGATCTGCAAGGGCACCGCGCTGACAGCGTGTGCCCTGAGTGCGGCGACTCAACTCGTGCCGGTACATGTCGCCGCTCAATCGTCTCGATCGCTAGAAAACATATTATTACTGCTAGTTATGTGCTCATATTCGCCATAGCCAATGCAGTGGCAGTCGACTTCGCCATCTGGCCAGGCAGGTTGAGTTACTGGTACGAATTGTTGTTGCTGGCGCCGATTGTGTATATAATTGTCATGATACTGATGCTCAGGTATGTGTTCGGGTGTGCCAGCCGTTCCGTCGCGGTGGCTGCGGCGCTGTGCATCATGATTTCGATGATTAATATTGGTGTGTTCTTCTATCTAGTGTCGTACCTATGGTAGTGCTGGGCGTGTGGCTCGGTCCCATGCGTGAACCGGGCGCTGCGGCGTGTGGCCCGGCCCAGTGTGTGAAATCGGGTGCCACGCCCAGCGAGGTCTTCCGAGTCGGGCGTGCGAACGGGGACAGCGTACAGCGTCGACATGTGCGCACGAAGGAAGGGTCGAGCACCGTCGGAATGCTCGGCGCGTCCCGTGCGAATCGCCCCCCGGGGCCACTTCCTGCACACGCGCCAATGCGCATAAGTCCCATCCGTCCCATCAGTCCCATCTCCCGAACACACTGAGGGTCCCGGCAGACGGCCCGACTCCCTTGTGTGCGATCCGGCCCCCAATCACCACCCCCCGTGCGCAATCTCCCCGCACAACCACCGGGCGCGCGCAACATCACGCACATCCCCAAAAAACCCCTTCCCCAATCCATCCCGCATGGCAAGATCGCTCCTCGAGATCGCCACACCGATCCCGCCAGAGATCTGCCATGCGAAACACACACGACATCACCATCAACGGCGCCCCGCCCCGTCCCGCTCCAACCCCCGCGGCGGGCGCTGCCGCGAACAACGGCCGCCATCACGGCGCCGCCCCCGCGCCCCAGCCTCCTCCACATCTGCCATCGAAGCCCGCCGAATACAGCAAACCCACGCCCCTGCAGTTGCTGATCTTCGATCTCATCCTCGCCGAGCGCGACCCGCTCGAAATGGCCCTCGAACGCGGCCTCTCGCTGGCCCAGCTTCTCGAAGTCATCGAGTCCGATGAAGTCCAGCGCGAGCTCGAGGCCTTCGAGCGCATCGCCGAAGTCCAGCTCCGCACGACGATCATCCGCGCCCGCCCCCAGGCCGCTGCGGTGCTCCTGAATATCGCCGTCATCTCCGACAAGCACGAAACCGCCCGCAAAGCCGCCGCCTCCCTCTTCCGTGCATCCAGGCGCCCGGCGCCAACCGACACCGACCCGCCCGCGCCGCCACCGAGCGATCCCACGCCCACCCCGCGCCCGAGCCGGCCCCGCTCTGAACCACAGACAACAGCGCCCGCGCACACCCCGCCCCTCCGCCTCATCCGCACGCCGGATACGCAGGAACATCAACCGGCGCCGGTCGCCGAAAAAAGCCACGCGCAGCCCCACGCGCAATCGCGCGCACAGCCCCGCGAACAGACCGAGGCTTCGAAGACTCACCCTCGGCGTCTCGCCCCGAGCGCCGCCCCCCGTGGCCCTCCCCAAAACCACATCACTCCCGCGCAGCAAAGCGCATCGGTCCCATCCGTCCCATCCGTCCCATCAGTCCCAGCGACACCGACAAAACCGCCCGCCACTACCCCGCGCCCCACTCCTAAAACTCCGCATTCTTCGGCGTCCTCGGAAACGGAATCACATCGCGGATATTCCCCATCCCCGTCGCGAACTGGATGAACCGTTCGAACCCCAGCCCGAACCCCGCGTGCGGCGCCGTTCCGTATCGGCGCAGGTCGCGGTACCACCAGTAGTTCTCCGCGGGCAGGCCCATCTCCTTGATGCGATTGTCCAGCATGTCCAGCCGCTCTTCGCGCTGCGAGCCGCCGATGATCTCGCCGATCCGCGGCGCCAGCACGTCCATCGCCGCCACCGTCTTCTCATCGTCGTTCATGCGCATGTAGAACGCCTTGATGTCCTTCGGATAGTTCATCACGATCACGGGGCGCTTGATCTTCTCTTCCGTCAGCCAGCGCTCATGCTCGCTCTGCAGGTCGAGGCCCCATTTCACCGGGAACTCGAATTTCTTGCCCGACTTCTCCAGCAGCGACACCGCCTCGGTGTAGTCGATGCGCTCGAATGGGCTCTCGACCACGTGGGCCAGCGCCTCCAGCAGGCCCGGCTCGATGCGCTCGTTGAAGAAGGCCATGTCGTCGCCGCGCTCGTCGAGCACGGCCTTGAGGAGATACTTGATGAAGTCCTCGGCCAGGGCGGCGTTGTCGTTCAGGTCGGCGAAGGCGATCTCCGGCTCGATCATCCAGAACTCGGCGAGGTGGCGCGAGGTGTTGCTGTTCTCTGCGCGGAAGGTGGGGCCGAAGGTGTAGACCTTCGTCAGCGCCAGGCAATACGTCTCGACGTTGAGCTGCCCCGACACCGTCAGGTGCGCCTCTTTGCCGAAGAAATCTTCGGTGAAGTCGGCGCCGCCCTCGGGCGTCCGCGGCGGGTTGACCGCGTCCAGCGTGCTGACTCGGAACATCTGGCCGGCGCCCTCGCAGTCGCTGGCGGTGACGATGGGGGTGTGAATCCAGTGGAAGCCGCGCTCGTGGTAAAAGCGGTGCGTCGCCATGGCCAGGCAGTGGCGCACGCGGGCGACCGCGCCGAAGGTGTTGGTGCGCGAACGCAGGTGGGCGACCTCGCGCAGATACTCGAACGTGTGCCGCTTCTGGCTGACGGGGTAGGTGTCGGGGTTGTCCACCCAGCCGATGACGCGGACGGCGCTCGCCTGCATCTCGACCGCCTGCCCCTTGCCCTGGCTCTCGACGATCGTCCCGTCCACCTCGATGGCGCAGCCGGTGGTGAGCTTCTGGATCTCTTCCTCGTAGTTGGCGAGCGCGCTTGGCGCGACGACCTGGAAGGTGTCGAAGCAGGAGCCGTCGTGGAGGGCGATGAAGGAGAGCCCCGCCTTCGAGTCCCGCCGCGTGCGCACCCAGCCCTTCAGCGTCGCCTCGGTTCCGGGGGAGGCGTTGCGGGCTTCATTGATCGAAATCCATGGCGGCATGCTGTTGG
Organism: Phycisphaeraceae bacterium; assembly: GCA_007693965.1. GTDB lineage: Bacteria > Planctomycetota > Phycisphaerae > Phycisphaerales > UBA1924 > RECQ01. Next base: position 54,992 of record RECQ01000057.1, read on the forward strand.
TGCTCCTGGAATTTGCAGCGCGGGAGGCATTTCAGATTCATCTCACGCAGAGGCGCAGAGCGCGCAGAGGAAGAGAAAGCATCGAAAGGAGTGGGGGGGAGCGAGATCAGGACACTCCCGATTCTCTACTCTTACTCCGCGATCACTGCGCCTCTGCGTGAGACAGAATCGAGATCCTAGCACACCGCCGCTACCCTCTCCCCATGCTCCGCACCGGCGCCGAATTCGACCCGACCGGGAAGTATCGCTTCCGCCTGTGGCGGCGATGGCGCCGCGCCGGGCCCGCGGCCGTCTTCATCATGCTCAATCCCAGCACGGCGGACGCCCAGCGCAATGACCCGACCGTGCGGCGCTGCATCGGCTTCGCCCACGACTGGGGGTACGCCGGCGTCGAGGTGGTGAACATCTTTGCCCTCCGCTCGACGCTGCCCGCGGCTTTGCTCGCTATACGCGACCCCGTCGGCCCCGGCAACGATCGGCGGATCCTCGCCGCCGCCCGTCGGGCCCACCGGGCGGGGGCTCCCGTCGTGGCGGCGTGGGGGAACCACGGGGCTCTGCACGGCCGCGGCGGGGCGGTGCTTGGGTATCTCGACGGGGCCGGGATTGCTCCGGTCACGTTCGGCCTGACCGGCGCCGGACACCCCAGGCACCCTCTTTACACGCCCGCCGCGGCGACTCTGACGCCCGTCCCGATCCCGCTCCAGAGCGCCTGAACGCGGTTCTTTCCGGACCCGCGCCCCGTTACGGCCCGCCATTGCGAGAAGAGCCCGCAGAAAAAAGTGAAAGATGACCCCTTGACTTCCGATGAGTAAGTACTAACTTACTTGGAGAACCCAAGGAGGCCCGGCCATGACCAGCGACCGCTCTAGCGCAGTGCTGCACCGACTGGATCAGATCAACGATCGCCTCGACCGGCTCGAAAGGCGTCTGAGCGTCGCGGGGCTTCTCCGCCGCGACGCCGGCGCCGGGACGGAAGTGGTCTCGGGGGGCGCTTCGGCGTCCGGGGTGTCCGGGGGTTCCGGGGGTGATGGGGGTGACGGCGCGGGGGCGTCGGGGCAACGGGCCGCTCCGGCGTCTCCGGCGCCGCCCCCGGTCATGCGGGTGTCGGCGCCGGCGGGCGCGACGATCACCATGACGGCGGGGGAGGCTGCTCGCGCCCTGGCTCGCACTCAGGCCAAGGAGAAGCGCGGCGAGCACGCCCCGGCGCCATCGCGACCTAACAAGTCCGAATCCTTCAATTCACTTCGCGCAGCCAGCGCGACTGCCTCTACGGGCTCGGTCGGCGTCCGTCCCCGATCTGCGCCTGCGCCGAAGCCGCGGAAGGAGCGGGTGGACATTGAGCGAGAGATCGGCGGGCGGTGGTTCGCCATCGGGGGGGCGTTGATCGTTGTGATCGGCGCGGGGCTGTTTCTGAAGCTGGCGTATGACCAGGGTTGGATCGGGAGCATCAGCCCGGTGGTGCGGTGCGCCATGACAGCGCTCTTCGGCGCTGGGCTTGTCTTCATGGGCGAGGTGATGCGGAAGCGGTTCGGCGCCTTCGCCGCGGCGGGGCTCGGCGCCGCCGGTCTCGGCCTGATGTACGCATCGGCGTTTTCGTCGTACGGGGTCTTCCAGCTCGTGAACGCGCCGGCGGCTTTTTCGATGCTCGCGATCTGCTCGGCGATCGGCGTCGGGATGTCGATGCGCTGGAGGCTCGCCTCGGTCGCCATTGTCTCGCTGTGCGGCGCCTACCTCACGCCGATTCTTCTGGCGGGTGCGACTGAAACGCCTCTCGTGCTGCCGCTGTATCTGCTGGCGCTGTATGCGGGCGCGGCGTGGATTTCGGGTTGGATGGGCGGCCATTTCTCCTGGGCGCGCACGCTCGCCTGGTGGGCGACGGCGACCATGGGCGGCGTGTGGGTGCTCGCGAACGCCCCGGAGCATGCGTGGATGGCCTTCACTCTGCTGATGGGCGTCTGGCTGTGTGCTCATGGCGCGGCCCTGTTGAACGCCAGGCGTGAGGAGCGCGAGGCGCCGGCGCCGCGGGAGGCGGATTCGTTCCAGGACCGTCGCGCCCTGATGCGGGAGCGCGTCCGCTTCTGGGGTGGGTCGATGATGACCAGCATCGCCACGACGACGTGGTCGGTCGCCCTTGGCGTGTGGGCGGCGCGGAGCTCCGGCGTGCTGGAGGCCTGGATGATTCCCGCGGCGTGGTTCGCGATGACTGCGATGGGCGCCCTGACGCTGTGCGGCGGAATGCGGGCTCTGACCGATCGACCTCGCAATCTTCTTGAGGCCATCGGCGCCAACTTCGCCACGCAGGCGGGCGCGCTGCTGGCGCTCACGATCGCCCTGGCGTTCACGGGCTGGATGAACGCCGCCGTCTGGCTGGGGCTTGGCGTGAGCGCCATGGCCGCGGCCCGGTGGATCGGGTCATTCGGATTGCGGGTGTACGGGCTGATCGTGCTCAGCTTCGGAACGTTCCAGCTCATCACGCTTCGCTGGTGGAGCAGCGGCGGCGGGCAGGATCTGTCCGGTCTGCATGTCACCCAGTGGATGGGGCTGGCTGTGGTGGGGGGCCTGGCGTGGCTGCTGAGCGCATGGCTTTCGCTCGACAGCCATGATGATGAAGACGCCATATCCCGCATGCGATTCAGTCGGGCTGCATCGATCGTGGGCGGCGTGATTGGCTCGCTGCTCCTGCTGCTGGGTGTGGTGCATGTCGAGTCCACGATGGCCGCGACCTGCGCTGTGTGGCTGGGCGTGGCGGCGCTGCTGTGGTTCGGTCATGAGGTGGAGGGGCGTCTTGAATTGCGGTGGATGGCCACCGGCGCTCTGGCGGGGTGCGCTGCGCTGTGGTTCATCGCGTACGGCGCCGACTGGTCCGGGTTCGAGGCGCCCGCCTTCCTGCATCCGGGACTGGCGCTCGGCCTGCTGATCCCCTTCGCGGCGCTGGTCTTCGCCCGGCGCTGGCGGGTGGGGTCTGCTGACCGGAGTCAGGCGGAGCGGGCGCCCGGCTGGGGGCTGGTCTCGGCGGCGGGTGGCATGGTCTTTCTCGCCACCACGCTGGAGGCGGGTCGGGCGGCGATGGTCCTCGCCGCGGATGAGACGGCCCGGCAGGCGGCGATTTCCTCCTGGTGGGGCCTGTTCGGCGTCGGCCTGGTGGCCCTGGGCTTCTGGAGGCGTCACCCTGTGGTGCGGTACGCGGGTCTGGGCCTGATGGCCCTGGCGGCGGGGAAGGCGCTGGTGGTGGACATGGCCGGTGTTTCGGCGGCGTGGCGTGTGGTCAGCGTGATGGGCCTCGGCGCCCTGATGCTGGCGGTGGCCACGGTCTACTCGCGGCTGGCGCAGCGGTCTACGGCGGGGCTGGAAAGACCCCGAGAACAGGCGGCGTGACGGCTGAGACGCCGCGGCGTTGAAAATGGGCTTATCAAGGGCTGTTCACAAGGCCGATCGAAGCACTAGTATGTTTCATTCGCGGGCTTCCCGGACTTCGGGAGTATGCCTGAGCACAACGCCGCTGCGTATGGGCGGACACCGTGGCGGTTTCCGCGCAAGGCTGAGCAGGACCAAGCTTCTATGTCCTCTTCTGTCAAAGTTGTCTCTCCCTCCGTGAACGGGTGGAACGCGGAGTACATCGAGGAGCAGTACCACCGCTGGAAGCAGGATCGCTCGTCCGTCTCCACGGACATGGCGAACTTCTTCCTTGGCTTCGAGCTGGCCGGCGCCAGGCCCGGGGGTGTCGATGCGCAGCCTCTTCGCGCTGCCCAGGCTTCGCCATCCCAACTCGGCGTCGCCTCGCTCATCCGCTCGTTTCGCGAGATGGGCCACATGGCGGCGAACGTCGACCCGCTGGGGCGCGAACGAGAAGGCCCCGCCGAACTCACGCCTCCGGCCCATGGCCTGAGCGATGAGGATTTGGAACAGGCGTTCGAAGTCGGCGATCTGGGATCGGCCGGCGAAGGCGGGTCAGGGCGGACCATGACGCTGCGTGAGATTCTCACGCTGCTCGACGAGACCTACTGCGAGTCGGTCGGGGTCGAGTTCATGCACATTCAGAACGCGAGCGAGCGAAGCTGGATCGCCGAACGCATGGAAGGCTCGCGCAGCCGGCCGACGATGTCGCGCTCGCAGCGCGTCCACCTGCTCTACCAGCTTCACCGCGCCGAGCTCTTTGAGACGTTTCTGCACAAGCGCTACGTGGGTCAGAAGCGCTTCAGCCTGGAGGGCGGGGAGTCGCTCATCCCGCTGCTTGATCGCGTCGTGGAGGGCGCGGCCGATCTGGGCGTGGAGGAGATCGTCTTCGGCATGCCGCACCGGGGCCGGCTGAACGTTCTCAACAACACGCTGGGCAAGACATATGAGCAGATCTTCACCGAGTTCGAGGCGAGCTGGGATGAGGATTTCGTCGAGGGCGGCGGGGATGTGAAGTATCACTTGGGATACTCCGGGGACCGGACGATGCCCAACGGGCGGTCGATTCGGCTGGTGCTGTCCAGCAACCCCAGCCACCTGGAGTCGGTGAACGGGGTGGTGGAGGGCCGCTGCCGGGCCAAGCAGCGGCTCAAGGCGGACATGGAGCGGCGGCGGGTCATTCCGCTGCTGATCCACGGCGACGCCGCGTTCATCGCGCAGGGCGTGGTGATGGAGGCGCTCAACTTCAGCCAGCTCGAGGGCTATACGACCGGCGGCACGATTCATGTGGTGGTGAACAACCAGATCGGCTTCACCACAGGTCCGGAAGACGCTCGCTCCTCGCGGTACTGCACTGACATTGCGAAGATGATCGAGTCGCCGGTGTTTCACGTGAACGGTGAGGACCCGGAGGCGGTGATTCATGTGGCGCAGATCGCGCTGGAATATCGCCAGACGTTCCGCAAGGACGTTGTGATCGACATGTGGTGCTACCGGAAGTGGGGGCACAACGAGGGTGATGATCCATCGTTCACGCAGCCGCTGATGGCGGCGCTCATCAAGCGCAAGCCGGGTGTGCTGAAGACCTACGCGGAGCGTCTGCTCGCGGAGAAAGTCATCACGGAGAGCGATGTCGAGGAGATTCGCAAGAGTCTCGATGAGCAGATGGAGAAGGCGCAGTCTTCGGTGTCGCGCAACCCGCACGACCCCACCATTGATCCGGGAAGCTGGCGCTGGCAGGGGTTCGGGCGGCGCTACAACCACGACCCGGCGGACACCACCGTCTCGTTGGCCATGCTGCGCGAAGTCTCGATGTCGCAGTCCAAGTATCCCGAGGATTTCAAGCTTCATCGCAACCTGGAGCGTCTGCTCAATCAGCGGGGCTCGATCGTGGATGAAGATGCGCCGATCGACTGGGGCACAGCGGAGACGCTGGCGTATGGAACGCTGCTGCTCGAGGGCACGTCGGTCCGGGTGAGCGGGCAGGACAGTCGGCGCGGCACCTTCAGCCATCGACATGCGGTGGTGCGCGACAACCGATCGGGCGAGCCCTATGTCCCGTTGAATAACATGCGCGAGATGGGCGAGCCGGGAGCGCCGGGCATGGAGCCGGGCACGCTGGGATCCGATGGGCGGCCGCGGCAGGCGCGGCTGTGCATCTACGACAGTCCGCTGAGCGAGATGGGCATCCTTGGCTTCGAATACGGCTACGCGCTGGCCGATCCCAACATGCTCGTCATCTGGGAGGCCCAGTTCGGCGACTTCAACAACGGCGCCCAGATCATCATCGATCAGTACATCGCGTCGGCGGAGCTGAAGTGGCAGCGTTGGAATGGCCTGACGCTGCTCCTGCCGCACGCGTATGAGGGACAGGGGCCGGAGCATTCTTCCGCTCGGATGGAGCGATTCCTGCAGTTGTGCGCTGATGACAATATGCAGGTCGTTTACCCGACCACGCCGGCGCAGGGATTCCACATGTTCCGGCGGCAGGTCCGCAGGCCGTTTCGCAAGCCGCTGATCGTGATGTCGCCCAAGAGCCTGCTGCGGCTGTCGGAGGCGACCAGCCGCGTGGCCGATCTGACCGAGGGGCGTTTCCGCGAGATCCTGGACGATCCCCGCTATTCTGAAGACTCCGCCGACCAGCACATCGAAAAGGGCGATCTGAGCAAGGTCCGGCGCGTGGTGCTGTGCTCGGGCAAGGTGTACTACGACCTGGCCCGGCGGCGCGAGGAGGCGGGGCGCGACGACATCGCCATCGTCCGCGTCGAGCAGCTCTACCCCATGCACGAGGAGATGCTCCGCCAGGTGCTCTCGCGGTATCCCGACAAGGCGGAGCTTGTCTGGACGCAGGAGGAGCCGAAGAACATGGGCGCCTACACGCACATGAGCATGGCCGTGGCGCCGAAGCTGGGTCTGCCGGAGCTGCCCTACATCGGTCGACCCGCCAGCAGCACACCCGCGACGGGCTCCAAGAAGCAGCACGATCGCGAGCAGGAGAAGATTCTTGCAGAGGCCGTCGGCGTCGCCCAGGAGGCCCGGGAGTCGGAGGCCAAGGCGGCGGCGAACTGAATTCACGCCGGTCGGCGCGCAGAGCGACGCGCTTCCGGTGATACTGGAGAGACTGCCGCACGGCTGCGGCGAAGAACTCTGACCTTCCGCCCGCCGTCGCTTCTCGCCGGCGGGCTCTCATCGCACGAGTGGACCGATGCCGACCGACATTGTCATTCCCAGTCTGGGCGAATCCGTCACCGAGGGCGTCATCGCCTCCTGGCTGAAAAATGAGGGCGACTCCGTCGATCGCGACGAGCCAGTCCTCGAGCTTGAGACTGACAAGATCACCATGGAGATCCCCGCTCCTGTGGCTGGAGTCGTTTCACAGAAGGCCAAGGAAGGGGACACGGTCAAAGTCGGCGATGTCATCGGCGCCATCGATGAGTCAGGCGACGGGTCGGGCTCCGGGAGCAAGAAGTCCGCCAAGGAGAAGGAAGCCTCCAAAGGCACGGGCGGCGCCGAGGAGAAGGCCGACTCCGGGAACGGCAAGAAAGCGTCCTCGGACGCCAAGCGCGAGAAGAAGGACGACTCCGCCTCGACCGCCGTCGCAGATGACGATGGGCCATCGGGCGGCGACAACGGCGCGGCCTCGCGTGATGGCGCCCGCATGACGCCTCTGGCCCGGAAGATCGCCAAGGAACGCGGGGTCGACGTCTCGAGCCTTTCCGGCACCGGCCCCGGCGGGCGCATCCGTGAGCAGGATGTTCTGGCATACCTCGATTCGAAGAGCGCCGAGGCTCCTGCGAAGGAGGAGAAGCGGGAGGCGAAGGCGCCTGAGAAGTCGGACAAGTCAGACAAGGGCGAGGCGCCGAAGAAGAAGGAATCGAGTCCGGCCCTTTCGCCAGGCAGCCGCGAGACCACCCGCACACGCATGTCGCCATTGCGGCAGCGCATCGCCGCCCGCCTCGTCGAGGCCCAGCACACCGCGGCGATGCTCACCACCTTCAACGAGTGCGACATGACGAAGGTGATGGAGCTGCGCAAGCGTCACAAGGAGGCCTTCGAGAAGCGGCACGGCGTCGGGCTCGGCTTCATGTCCTTCTTCGTGAAGGCTTGCGTGAACGCGCTGGAGGCATTCCCGCTCGTCAACGCGCAGATCGTCGAGGGGGACAACGGCCCGGAGACGGTGCAGCATCATTACTGCGACATCGCGGTCGCGGTGGGCACGCCCAAGGGGCTTGTCGTGCCGGTGATCCGCAACTGCGAGAGCCTGTCATTCGCCGGCATCGAGTCGGAGATCCGGGCTGTGGCGGAGAAGGCCCGCGACGGCAAGCTGACGCTGGAAGACATGCAGGGCGGCACCTTCACCATCAGCAACGGCGGCGTCTACGGCTCGATGATGAGCACGCCGATTCTGAATCCGCCGCAGTCGGGCATCCTGGGCATGCACAACATCGTGCGACGGCCGGTGGAGCATCCGGACAAGCCGGGGGAGATCGCGATCCGGCCGATGATGTACCTGGCGCTGAGCTACGATCACCGCATCGTCGATGGGGCGGAGGCGGTCGGGTTCCTCAAGCGTGTGAAGGAGTGCATCGAGGATCCGGAGCGGTTGCTGCTGCAGCTTTGAGAAAGTGGCGGGCAGTGAAACGATGGGACGCATGGGACCAATGTGACCCATGGGTCATATGAGTCCCATCTGTCCTATGAGCGCGTTCACAGCATCGCCCGTGCTCTACGTCCCCAACTCCGCCAGCATTCCCTCGCACGCGTCGCTGATCATGCGGAAGACCTGGTCGAAGCCGTCGTCGCCGCCCCAGTAGGGGTCGGGGACTTCGATGTCGCTCTCGGGGGCGCTGGCGAGTGCGGGATCGAACGATCGGAACAGGCGGGTGCGATCTTTCGGGGCGCCGGCGTCGAGCAGGTCGGCCTTGTTCTGCCGGTCCATGGGGATGATCCAGTGGAAGCGTTCGAAGTCGCGCGGGGCGTCGAGCGTTCGGGCGAGGCTGGGGAGTTCGACGCCGTTTTTCTTCGCAACGGCCCGGGCCCTTTTGTCGGGGCGTTCGCCCACATGCCAGCCGCCGGTGCCGCAGGAATCAACGGTGAATCGGTCCGCCACGCTGCGCTGGCGGGCGGCGTGCAGAAAGATTCCCTCCGCCAGCGGCGAGCGGCAGATGTTTCCGAGACAGACGAAGAGGATGGATGATTTGGGGTCAGGCACTGTGGAATGGGGAATGGGGGATATGTGATTCAGGATGTCATCGCCGGCTGGCTGTGGGGCGGGGTCGGCGCGGACTCCTCCACCCACTCGAAGCGCGGCTCCATGTCGAAGACTTTCTGAAACAGATCCTGCTTGCGCGTGGCGCCCCAGATGTCGACGCCGGGGTCGCGCTGGCAGTGAATCTCAAATCGCGCGACGCCGTCTGACACGCTTACGACGACATCATGCACGCTCTGCATGTGCGTGCGGTCGAGGCCGTCGGCCACGCGCAGGATGGCGGCGAGGCGGTTGATCAGCTCCTGCTCATGCTCTTTCAGCTTGGCGTAGTTCTGGTGTTTCTTCTTCGGCGCTGATTTGCGGTGGTAGCGAGCGATGTTGGCGATCAGTTCGATCTCGCGGGCGGAGAAGCGCTGCAGGTCGGCGTGGACGATGAGATGGTAGCTGTGGTGGTGGTGGCGGGAATAGTTGATGTGATAGCCGACATCGTGCAGGATCGCGGCGGCTTCGAGGATGTCTCTCGCGGCGGGTGTGGTCCACTCGGGCGGGTCGTCGTCTTCGTCCGCGTGCAGGGCGAGCTGGTCGAAGATCCGCATGGAGAGCTTTGCGACATGGTCGCAGTGGATGCGGTCGAAATCGCACTTGGCGGCGAAGCGGCGCACCGAGGCCATGCGGTCCTTGTCGTCGCGACGGGGGCGCTCCGCGGATGGATGGATTTCCTCCACCATCGTCAGCAGGAGGCCGTCGCGGATGCCGCGGTCGTGGATGCGCATGGTGTTGACATCGAGGCGCTTCATGAGCCGCTCCGCGGCGGTGAGTCCAGCGACGATGATGTCCGCTCGCTCTGCGGGCAGGCCCGGGACCGACGCCCGCTCGGCGACGGGCATCTTGGAGAGCCAGTCGACCAGGTGGCGGAGCTCCGAGCGCTGCACTTCGTGGGCGCGGAGGTCGCCGGGCGAGATGGCGCCGCCTTCCCCGAGGCGATGGCGCTGGATCGAGAGGGCGCCGAGGGTGGTGAGGGTGCCGCCCGTGCCGATGACGAGCTGCGGCACGAAGGGGGGCTCGCCGATGACTTCCTTGAGCTGTTCGTCGATGTAATCGCGCATCTCGCGGAAGCGCTCGCCGGTGGAGACTTCGGGGCCGCCGAAGGTGTCGGTGAGGCGCACAGCGCCGAGCGGGAGCGTGTAGACGCGTTCGATGAGCCCGCCGGCGGTGAGGATGACCTCCATGCTGCCGCCGCCGATGTCGACCACCGCGGCGGAGACGGACTCGAGATCAAAGGCGCGGGAGACGCTGAGGTGGGCCAGCCGGGCCTCTTCCTCGGCGCTGATGATCTGGACTTCGAGACCGGAGTCTTCGCGGACCATATTGACGAAGTCGTCGCTGTTGACGGCGTCGCGCAGGGCTGCGGTGCCGACGATGCGGATGGCCTCGACGCCGTAGCCCTCCGCGATTCGTTTCATGCGTTCGACGGCCTCGGCGGAGCGGTCGATCGCCTCGGGGCTGATGCGGTTCTCGTTCGAGGCCATGCCCTGGCCGAGGCGGGTCGTTTCCTTCTCGTCGTCGAGAATGCGGTACGACCCGTCGGGGGAGGCCTCGGCGATGATGAGGCGGATGCTGTTGGTGCCCACGTCCACAGCCGCGAGTCGGCGGCCGGGGCTGGAATGCTGCTGCTGAGGCTCGGTGCTCAAGTCGAGTGCTCCCGTTCCGTGGGAAGCCTAGGTCGGGCGTCGACGCCGATCGCGTCGGGCGGCGGGGGACTGCCGTTGTCCCTGTGCGACGATACACCGTCGGCGGCGCTGACGCCATCGGCAGGCTGGAGCATCCTGTCAAGCGAGGCGAAGAAGGCGGAGCGATCAAATTCATTCCACCAGGCGAGGAATTCATCGCGGCGCCGGTCGCGCTCGAAGCGCTGGCGGTCCGCGAGGAGGCGCAGATCGGCGATGAGCTGCTCCTCGGCCCCCTCAGCGGCGGCGGCGTCGATCGTTCGCTCGATGCGGGCGATGATGGTGTCGTCATCGTTCACCGTCCCGAGGTGGTCCTGAATGCTTTTAAGCATCGCCTGGAATGCCTTGCGGTGCTGCTTCTCGAAACAGGGGGCGAAGACTTCCAGCGCGTAGCGCAGCCGTTTGAGACGGATGCGCAGCTCGTGGAGGGACTCAAGATTGGACAGATCCGCCTCGGCGCCTTCATGCACGCTCTGCACCAGAACGGGGGTGGCGCCGCGGGCGTGCTCAATCAGGCTGGGCTCTTCAACGGCGCCCGCGGGAGGGCGGATGGTCTTCACCAGTTCGCCGGCTCGGCGGAGCAGGCGGCGCCGGGGGTTTTTGCGCCGGATCTTCCTGATGTCCTTGATCGCCTTGTCACGCTGCGATCCGGTTGTGCGGATGAGATGCTCCAGGACGGGGCGCTGCTCTTCATCCATGTGCTCCATTTTGGCGGTGAAGCGCTGCAGGTGAACATCGCAGTCGCGGGCTTCGCCGGCGGCCTTGCGGATGCGCTTCAGCCGCTTGCGCATGGCGCGGGCTTTCTTGCGGAGCTTGCCGGACTTCTTTTCGAGACAGGGGCGGAATGCGTCGATGGCGGCGCCGGCGCGGCGCGTCGAGACGCGGAGCTGGTGGACATGCTCGACGAGCACATCGTCGCCCTTTTCACGACCTGCCAGTTCGATCATCTCGGCCACGAATGCGAGGCGCGCCTCAAGCGTTCGCCGGGCGGCGTCGGAGACGCGCGTGTTCGCATCCACGCCTTCGAGCTTCTTCTTCGGCTTGCGCATATCAAATACTCACTGAAACTGAACATTACGGCGGTCAACGGGGGGACCGACGTCGAGGCTCCACTTCGCACGCGGCCGACCGCAGCGTGCTCTATGAAGTGTATCCCGCGATTTGGGCCGGTCTGCGTCCGAGAATGGGGGGGAGGGGGGCCTTTGCGGTACAGTGTGGGGATGAGCAGCCATTTGCAGGACGCCGGGCCGGAATCTGACGCGCCACTATATTTACGCAATCTTAACGAGGCCCAGCGGCAGGCCGTCCTTCACGATGCAGGCCCGCTCGCGGTGCTCGCCGGCCCCGGCACCGGAAAGACGCGCGTCATCGTTCGGCGCATCGCCCGTCTCGTCGCTCCTGTTGAGGAGGGCGGGGCCGGCGCCGAGCCTGAATCCGTGCTCGCCATCGCCTTCACCATCAAGAGCGCTGAAGAGCTGCGTTCGCGACTCGTCGAGCTTGTTCCCTCCCGGCTCGCCATGCGCATCGGCGCCATGACGAGCCATTCGTTCGGACGGAACATCGTCCGCAGGTATGGCGATGTGATCGGCCTGCCCCCCGGCGCCGAGGTTGTCGACAGCGCCATGATCCGGCGCGGGATCCGCGCGCTGGTCGACGAGCTGGGCCTTTTCCGCGACCGCGCCGCCGAAGGCCGCGAGACGGTCATCGTGGAGGCGATGGACCATTTCCGCAAGTGCGCCACCGACGCCGTCACCCCGGAGCGCTTCAGCGAATGGTGCGCCGAGCGACGTCGCCATCTGGATGATGGCGATCATGACCTCGACCCCGAAGCCGTCGAGGCCGAATACGCCCGCCTCGAAAACGATGTCCAGCTCGCGCGGCTCTACGAGGCCCACGAGCGCCGCCGCCTCACAGACGGCATGCTCACGCTGGACGACTACATCAACCTGCCCAGCCGCATTCTGCGCGAGTCGCCGCGCGTCGCCGCCATGGTGCGCGACGACATCCGCCATGTTCTGGTGGACGAGTTCCAGGACATGAGCCCCGCGCAGATCGAGCTGCTGACGCTGCTGTGCCCGCCGCGAAAGGACGGCGCGAGCGGCCCCGATCTCTGCGTCGTCGGCGACGACGACCAGGCCATCTACGCCTTCCGCGGCGCCGACGACCGCGCCTTCCGGCGATTCCACGAGCGCTGGCCGGGACATACGACGATCACGCTTGAGGAGAACTACCGCAGCGCCGCCGAGGTCATCGCGGCGGCGAACGAGATCATCGGCCGCGCCCAGGAACGCTTCGCCCCCGACAAGGTCATCCGCTCGCCCGAGATCGCCGAGCATCGGGCCCCGCCCGGCCTGGTGGAGGGGGTGGTGGTTGACGATGACAAGCGCGACACCGGCGCCGCCATCGCCGCCATCATCCACGCCGAACGCGAGAAGTCCGGCCGGCGCTACGCCGACTACGCGGTTCTGGCCCGCACGAATACCTTCGCCGATGAGGTGGCGCGCGAGCTCGAGCTGCACGGCGTTCCCGTCGCGCAGCGCCGCGCCCGCTCGGCGCTCGACGATCAGGGCGTGCAGGACCTCATGGCCTGGCTGGGCCTGATCGCCGATCCCGAGGACGGCCCCTCCGCCCAGCGTCTGCTGACGCGCCCGCCCCTGCTCGTTTCGCCCGAGCGGGTGGGGGAGTGGGCCCGCGAGCACAAGCGCGCCGTTTCCGAGGGCGACACCAGCGCATTCAGCGATTGGCTGCGCGATCGGGCGCCGGAGGATGAGCGGGTCATCACCTTCACAGAGATGCTGGGCCATTTCCGCAAGCGCGACATGGAGCAGACCGCCGATCGCACCATCGAGGAGATCATTCACCGGGCCGACCTAGCCCACGCCGAAGGCCTCGACGGGCGGGAGCGGGCCACGCGCATCACCGCGCTGGTGCAGGTTCTCCGCTTCGTGCGCGACCGCGCCGGCGTTCTCGACCCTCCCGGCGGCGCTGCGGCCTTTCTCGCCTACTACGCCGATCTCAGCGACGATGAAAAGACCTTCCGCTCCGCCGGGGACGAACGCGTCGACGGCGACGACTCCGACGATGACGACGAGAACGACGCGGTCCACGTGCTGACCGCCCACAAGGCGAAGGGGCTGGAGTTCGACACGGTCTTCGTGGTGCGCGTCCGGCCGCGGCTCGGATATCCCCAGTCCATGCGCAACGAGGAGGCGCTCGCCACCGAGCTCACCGGACGCGAGCCCGCCGACAGCGAGTCGGAGGAGCGCCGCCTGTTCTACGTCGCATGCACGCGCGCCGCCCGGCGCCTCGTGCTCACCGCGCTCAAGAAGAAAAGCCGCGGCAACGCCATCGACTACTTCATCGAGCTCACCGAGGACTGCCCCGATCTTGTCGTCCCGATCTCCTTCGCCCGCGACATTCTCGAGCGCGATGACGACGCCGTCTCGGTCATGGACGGCGCCGACGAAACCCACGCCATGCACGAGGCGCTCATCCGGCGCCTCATCGTCGAGGCCCGGCGCGAGGGGGTGTCGCTGCTGCACCGCGCCGAGCGCGCCGATGTCGACGCCGCGACGCTCGATGCACTTTCCGAGCGCCTCGGCGGCGCCGCCCGGCGTCTCGCGCTGCTCGCCGCCCTCCGCGACCGCGGCGCCCCGCCCGACTTCCTCGCCGCCGACGATGGCGCCGCCACGCTGACCGAGCGCCTCGAACGCCTCCGCCGCGCCTCGCTGGCGGAGTCGCTCATCCGCCCCCTCAAGGCGCCGCTGAGCCTGAGCTATACGAAGCTCTACGACTACATCGAGGCCTGCCCCCGCTGCTACTACCTCAAGCATGTGCTGCGGCTGAACGAACCGCGCACGCAGGGCCTCGTGACCGGCGTGGTTGTGCATGAATCGCTCGAATCGTTCTTCCGTGAATCGCAGGCCGCCGACGCGGACGGCCTTCCCGCACCCGGTGTCGAGCGGCTGATGCAGATCGCGGAGCTCACCTACCGGCGCCACCTGCCGCGGCTGCAGGTCTTCCGCCCCGATGAGCTTGAGCAGATCCGGGCCCAGCTCCGTCTCGCCGTCGAGAAGCTGCACGATCCGTCGTCGCAGATCGTCGAGGTCGAGCAGTCGGTCAGATTCGCGTACGCCGGCCCCGGCGGCGACCACACGTTCTACGCCAAGCTCGACCGCATTGACCTCCGCCAGGATGGCCCAAGTCAGTCGATCCGACTGGTCGATTACAAGACAGGCGAGGCGTACAAGAAGTACACGGAGCCGAAGAAGGACGATCTGCAGTTGTGCGTGTATGCGCTGGCGCTGGAGCACCTGTACGAGTCCGACCCCGGCGCGCTCGAAGGCGCCGCGGCGGAGTACTGGGTGCTTTCTACGGGAGAGAAGGGGGTCATCCATTTGGATGAACTGGCCGTCGAGAGGGTGAGGGCGAAGATCGACAAGGCGATCGAGGGGATGCTCGCGGGGGAGTTCGAGCGGAATGAGGCGCGCTGTCGGGGGTTGTGCGCGGTGCTGGGGGAGTGAGCAGGGGGCTTCATGTTCGAGCGTGAGAACTCAAACTCCGGCCGCTTCGCTCACTCGGGACAACAGGCTCCGACGAGGGGCGAGCGTGCGCTAATGCCTCCATTCTGGGCGTGGTTCTGGCGCTTGGTCTCGATTTTCATCATCACGGTCATTGGTGGAGCATTGATCGGGTGCATGTGGGCCGGTGCGATGAGTTATGGCGACACACTGTACCTGTACATGGGGCTGCTTTTCGGCGGCTATGTGGGCTTCATGACGTCCCCGATTACTTTGCTTGTGTTGCGAAGGAAGGAACTCCCGACGGCAGTGGCATGGATTTACCTGCCCTCATTCGTCGCGGCGTTGATTCTCGGCGCTGCGATGGATGGACTGACCAGTATCTTCGCGACCATCGGTTTCTATCTGGCCGCCTGCATCGTCGTCGGGCTTGCGATGCCGAATGTCTGGCCTTACAGGCCCGCATGGCGCTGCGTGAAGTGCATGTACGACCTCCGGGGACTTCCCGCCAACATCTGCCCCGAATGCGGCGCCGAGCAGCCCCCGCAAAGCGCGCAAGACACAGAACCAGACACATTCCCGAGCACGCTGTGCCTGCAGCGCTATTGCCACAACTGCGACTACGACATGAACTGGATCACCTCGCCCCGCTGCATCAACTGCGGCGCGATCCGACGCGCTTCATACGCCGCGGCTGAGGAGTCTTCGACGAAGCCTCGGCCGCCCGCAGAAGTCGCCCCCGATTCAATCACATGACAGACCGAACCGCGTCGAGGACTCTCACCTCTTCGCAGTCCCCGCCGGCTCGCTCAGCAGCTTCTCCGCGTAGCTGTTCATCGCGTCGCGGAGCTGTTCGAAGCTGTCGAGGACGTACAGAATCGGCTGGTAGTGATCGATCTCGAAGCTGGTGTCGCAGACGCGCTCCATCTCGAAGGGGCGGCGCTCCACCTCGTCTGACTGGAGGGCGTGGCGGCCTTCGCCGTCGGATGAGATCAGGCCCGAGCCGTAGAGCTTCAGGCGGCCGTCCTCGCGGATGAGGCCGAACTCGACGGTGAACCAGAAGAGGCGGGCCAGGCGCTCGGTGTGGTATGGGTCGTTGGTGTGCAGGGCGGCCTGGCCGTAGGTCTGGAGGAAGTCGGCGAAGACGGGGTCCGCGTGCAGGGGGACGTGGCCGAAGACATCGTGGATGATGTCGGGCTCGGGCAGGTAGTCCATCGAGTTCTTGGGGCGAACGGTGATGGTGGTGGGGAACTGGCGCTTGGCGAGGAAGGCGAAGAAGCTCTTGGCGGGCAGGTAGCCAGGCACGCCGCGGCTCTGCCAGCCGGTCATGCGGGCCAGGTTGGCGTTGACCTCGCGGAGGTCGGGCACGCCGTCTTCCTTGAGGTTGATGACGCGGAGGCCGTCGAGGAAGACGTTGGAGGCGTCTTTTTCGAGCTGCTCCATGCGGCGTTTGAAGAGGATGCTCCAGACCTCGTGGTCGTCATCGCTGTAGCGGTCGTAGTGCTGGGTGATGACCATCGAGTCCACGTCGATCTGGTCGGCCGGCTGATCCTCGCTGGCCTTGGCGGCCTCGAGGGCCTGCCGGGCCTCGTCGGTGTCAATCACGTTGTGCCAGATGCTCGACATGTGTAAGCCTCCATTGCCGGTTGCGTGCTGCTCGCCGCCGTTGCGGGCCGTGGAGCCCGGTGGGCGGGCGAGCCGGGCATAGGGTTCTCGGGGGCGTGTCCCCGCTGGATGGAACCCAGGCCGCCTCTCAGGCGCCCTGTTTCCCGGCGGCGTTTGTTCCACAACATGATAGCAGCCGCCCCAACGCCGATCCGGGGTGGGGGAGCAGGGGATATGTTTGTCCAGAACGGGTTGAAGGCCCTGACTTCAAGATCGGGTGCAGTGCTATGCTTGAGGTGGCAGGCAGCGGGGTTTGGACAATGCGATTCACCGATCGACAGGATGCAGGGCGGCGACTTGGGGAGGCGCTGGCGCCGATGGCGTTGGAGTCGCCGGTGGTTCTGGGGATTCCCCGCGGGGGTGTGATCGTTGCGGCGGAGGTTGCGCGGATGCTTGGGGCGCCGCTCGATGTGGCTCTGGTCAGCAAGCTGCGCCATCCGAACCAGCCGGAGCTCGCCATCGGCGCCATCGGTGAAGACGGTGGGGCTTTTCTGCACGAGGAGACCGCGGCGGATGTGACGGAGGATGCGATCTTCCGGGAAGAGCGCGATCGACTTGAAAAGCTGCGAAGCAGGGCCCGCGCCTACCGGGCGGCGCGGGCGCCGGTTGATGTTGCAGGGCGGATCGTGATCCTGGTGGACGATGGCGTCGCCACCGGATCGACCATGGCCGCGGCGGCGCGGTTGATGCGGGCGCATGGGCCGGCGCGCCTGGTGATTGCGCTGCCGGTGGCGGCTGAGGGGGCTGTCGAGTCGCTGCGGGGCGAGGCGGATGAGATCGTGTGCATCCACACGCCGCAAGGGTTGCATGCGGTGTGCCACTACTATGAATCGTTTTACGAGACGAGGGACGACGATGTTGTCGCGGCGCTTGCGGCGTCGGTGGCGGGGTGAGGGCTTGGTGTGATTTGCGTGGCAGAGACGAGGACGCCTCTACCACGGCGCACGTCTTTGCAGTGGTGTCCGTCTCAGACGCGGCGGATCCGCGGCCGGCTGACGCTCTGCTGGAAGCCGAAGATGGGCATTGCGGACTGGAGGGCAGCGCCCAGCGGCAGGGCGAGTATGGCGGTGTAGACCGCAGCGCCGAGGCCGGCGACCAGCGTTGCGCCTGCGGTGATTTCCAGTCGCGAATCGAACCATGATCTCGACACGTAGGCGAAGACCGCGACGATTTCGAGCAACGACACCGCGATGAGGGAGAGTAAGGCGATGGTGAAGATGTTGCGGCGCATCACAAGCGTTCGCATGGTGAGGATTGCGTAGGCGCTGACGAGGCAGCCGAGGGCCTTGGGTCCGACGAGGGTGATTGTCTCCAGGCCGCTGGCGCTGACGAGGGGGGCGGTGAGATCGAGCCCGACGCCGATGATGAGGGCCGCCCACAGTGCGGTCAGGCGCGGGGCGTGGAGCGAGACGATGACCAGGAGCACCATGACGAAACTTGGCGCCACGCCGGAGGCGCCGAGCTGCAGCGCATCTTTCAGCCCCAGCTCGAGGCCGAAGAGAATCCATGCGGTGAGCGCGAAGGCGATCCAGCTCACGGCGAATCCTCCAGGACGGGCACGCGCAGCACGACCCGCTGGACTCTGTCGAGCTGGAGATCGGGCCGAACGGTGATCTCCAGGCGCAGCGGCGCGTTCTCCTTGGGCGCAACGCGTTCGACGCGGCCGAGGACCAGCATCTGCGCTGTCTCGGGCCATTCAGGATCCTGAAGACGCACGGTCTGTCCGGGCTCGACGCCGACAGCGCCTTCGGAGAGGTCGCCGTGCAGGACGCCATCGCGTGTGCCACGGATGTGGCAGCGGACGCCGCTGGCGCCTTCGCCGGTCATCACCAGGGCCTGGATCCATCCTGCATCGCGGCGGGTGATGGGGAGCACCGAGCTTGTGAGCCTGCCGGACTCGACCACGCGACCGACCAGGTTGTCGCCGCTGACGACGGCGACGGAATCGCCCTGGGTGACGCCGCGATTTCGCCCGGCGTCGAGTGTGAGCAGGCCGGAGACGGTGTCGCTGGAGGCGCCGACGACGCGGGCGTGAAATGCGGCGAACTCGATGTCGGGGGCGGTGGCGCGGCCCTGTTGCAGCTCGCGGATCTGACTCTCGAGCTCCATGATGCGACGTTCGGCGTCGAGCCAGAGCGTTTTGAACTCGTTCCGCTGGATCGCAAGGCTGGCGGAGTCGGGGTCTGTCGGGAGTGTGGCGGATCGGGCCGGGCGGAAGGAGCGGGAGACGAAGGACGCCGCATTCGAGATGGGCGCGAGCACGAACATGACCGGTTCGCGCAGCCCGGCCACGAAGCCCGACACACCCGCGGGCGCAAAGGTGAGCGCCAGCAGCAGGAGCGTGGTGAGCAGGAGGAGGCGATGCGGGCTGAGCGTTCCCTTCGGCATGGCGGATGGCGCCGGCGCGTGGTTTTGCCCCTGGTTTCAGCGGCGGCGGTTGGGGATCAGAAGTCCATGTCGTTCTCGAGCGTCTTTTTCCACTTGTCGAGGTTCTCGAGATAGATGGCCGTGCCTCGGGCCACGCAGGTGAGGGGATCCTCGGCGACGCGGCACTCCAGTCCGGTGCTGGTGGAGAGGACGATGTCCATGCCGCGGAGCAGGGCTCCGCCTCCGGCCAGGACGATACCGTTGTTCACCAGGTCCGCCGCCAGTTCGGGCTCGGCCCGCTCCAGCGTGCGGGTCACGCACTCGGTGATGGTGCTGATGGGCTCCATGAGCGCCTCGCGGACCTCCTCGGATGTGATGACCATTTTTCGAGGGAGTCCGGAGATCATGTCGCGGCCGCGGACCTCCATCGACGTCTCTTCGCCGACGGGGGCGGCGGAGCCGATTTCGATCTTGATGCGCTCGGCGCTCTGCTCGCCGATCATGAGGTTGTAGGTCTTCTTGAGGTGGCTGATGATCGCCTCATCGAGATCGTCGCCGGCGACGCGGACGGATTCGCACACGGCGATGTCGCCGAGCGACATGATGGCGACTTCGGTGGTGCCGCCGCCGATGTCGACGATCATGGAGGCGGTGGGTTCGGCGAAGGGGAGCTTGGCGCCGATGGCGGCGGCGATGGGCTCTTCAACCAGGTAGATGCGGCGGGCGCCGGCGCGTTCGGCGGAGTCGAAGACGGCGCGTTTCTCGACGGCGGTGATGCCGGAGGGCACCGAGATGACGACTCGGGGGCCGAAGATCTTGTTGCGGCCGTTCACCTTGCGGATGAAGTAGCCGAGCATCGCCTCGGTGATCTCGAAGTCGCTGATCACGCCGTCCTTGAGGGGACGGATGGCGGTGATGGAGCCGGGGGTCTTGCCCAGCATCTCCTTGGCGACCCAACCGACAGCGTTGCCGCCATCGATGACCTGGTTGGTTCCCTTGCGTACAGCGACGACGCTGGGTTCGTTCAGGACGATGCCTTCGCCGCGCACTGCGACGAGTGTGTTGCAGGTCCCGAGGTCGATCCCCATGTCGACGCTGAACCATCTGAGAATGTTGTCAAAATTCACGACGTGCAGCACTCCGCTGGGCGCATCGGGCCGTTGGGCGGGCGTTGCATCCTTGAACGCCACATGTCGCCACGATCGGCATGATCGCCCGGGAGGCTCAAAGTTATCGGATTTTCGCTTGTCGTGCGTCGGCCGACGCGCGAATGGGTCGGCCGCGAGGGGAATCACCCGCCATCAGGGGACTATCGGCCGTCCAGGCGGATGGCGTTCGAATCCTGCAGGCTGAAGGGCGCGAGCGCACCGGATTCGGGGGAGACCTTCGTTCCCGCCTGCCAGACGATCACCACCGCCCCGAGGAGGCAGACGACCGCGATGAAGAAGAGAGCGGTGTAGACGTTGGGCCCCGGGCGCTGCCGCGCGTGTGAACCGGGCATCTGCATCCCGAACTGGCTCATGATCGATCGCTCCCGAACGGCGCTGTGCGGCCGAAGGCTTGGGTATTCTGTCGGACAGACGAGGGGGATGGGGTCGAGGTGAGGGTCAGCGGATGAAGGTGACCAGATCGCCCCGGCGGACATCGCCGCCGCGGTTGAGTGTGTCGATGCGTCCGGAGGCCACGTTCAGGTCCGCGGTTTCGACCACCAGTTTGGCGACGAAGCGGTTTTCACGGGAGATGGTGAGCTCCATGCCCGGCTCGATGCGGTCGGATGTGCCGGCGTCGATCTGGGCCATGATGGCGCCGCTGGCTGGATCGCGGCGGACGTTTGTCACGCGGGCCGTCACCGGACTGTGGACGCGATCGCGCGCGTCCCGGCCACTTGAAGCGACGGCTGTGCCCGTATCGAGTTGTCGACGAAGATCCGCCAGGCGCTCCTGCAGGGCCCGGTTGGACTCCATCGCCACTTCGAGCTGGGCGGAGAGATCGTTGACGCGATCGGCGAGCTGCACTTCGCGCTGCGCGAAGGTGAGTTCATTCTGACGGAGGCGGGCCACTTCGTCGTACATCGTCTCGATGAGGGAGGCCTGCGTCTGGCCGGTGGCTGCGAGCTGATCGATGCGCGACTGGATGGCCAGCGTGGCGGCTTCGGCCGTCTTGGCCTCCGCCAGCAGGCGACCCTGCTCACGCTGGAGCAACTCCTTGTCGCGGCGCATTTCGCGGGACTGGACTTCGAGGTCGTCGATCTGCCCCTGGAGCGAGGACTCACGTCCTGCCTGGGCGGCCCGCTCGGCCTGAAGCTGCGTACGCATCTCTTCCTTGGCCAGCCGCTCCGACTGGAACTGGGAGGTGATGCGATCGGCGTTGGCGCTGTAGGCGATCGAGAGCGCGGCGAGCAGAATGCTGAGGACCGCGGCGAACACCGCGAGGATCTTGGTCAACCAGTGCACGTTCGGCTCCTGAAAATCGGATCATGGGGCTGACAACGTCCGCACATGCGATGCGCGGGAAGGACAGCGCCCCTCTGGACTCCAGATACGCAGCATACGCCGCTTTGGATCCCTCGTCCCGTCCGACGGCCATCCGGGAGAGGTCAAAAATCAAGGGATCTGTCCTAGATTCCGCCCGAACGCCCCGCCTGTCAACCCGCACGGGCGCATCGGGGGGCAAGAAGTGTGCTTCAGCCGGAAAATCAGGGCTCGGCCGACGCTGATCGGACGTTGCCGGGAGAGCGACGATAGAGGTCCTGCCCCGCCAGCCGGTCGGTGATTCGCAGTACAGAGGAGGCCGCGGTGACGCTCACGATTCCCGTTCGATCCTGCATCAGCTCGTTCAATTTCCCCAGGTTCTCCGTACCGCCGGTTTCTCCGAGGACGTAGGCGGCCTGAGCCCGCAGGGCGGGGAGGGTGTTGTCGAGAAATTCGCGGGCGATGAAGGCGCCCTGCGGCAGACCGAGCTGGGCCAGCGAGGATGCTGCGGCCAGGCGGACCTCGGCGGGCATCCGATCCTCGCCGCGCATCGCGGTCAGGTAGATGAGCTGGTCGATGGAGCGGCGGTCGCCGACCTGGCCGATGATCTGCACCGCCAGGGCTGTGGCTTCGAGATCTTCGGGCCTGCTGGGATAGAGCGCGGCGCGGATGGTTTCGAGGGCGTCCAGATCGCCGAGTTTGACGAGGGCCTCGGCGATCTGCAGGCGCATGAGCCGGGTCTGGGAGAGCGGCGCGGTGGCCACACGGGCCTTGGCCGCCTCGCGCAGCATCGGGATGGCGGAGGCGTCCCCCATCTCGCCCAGGACGAAGGCGCCCAGGGCACGTATCTGGGGATCGCGATCTTCGAGCATGGCGGCGAGCGGTGAGGGATCGACCTTCCCGGTCGTCTGGTGCAGGGCGAAGATGGCGCCGGCGCGGACGCGCCTGTCGGGATCGTTGAGGAGCGGTTCGACGAAGGGCGCCGACTCGTGGAGCTGGAGCTTGCCGACCGTCATGGCTGCGGCGTAACGAACGCCGATGTTGTCATCGTGCAGGGCGCTGCGGACCAGGGGCTCGACGCGCCCGGGGGCGATCTGCAGGGCTTCGATGGCGTTGGCGCGGAGCAGTGGATCGTTGCTTGCCGCGGCATCGAGCAGCATTTCGAAGGCGCGCTCGCGCAGCTCGGAGCGCTTGAGCGGATCGATGAATGACGCCTGGTTGTTCGTCGAGCGCTGGGCAGCGCAGGCAGCGATGAATCCTGAGCCTGTGAGCGCGAGCGCAAGCGTGATTACGCCGGCGCCGCTGCGAATTTTTGTGCTGGTGTGCATGGGTCTGGCTGCTCCATCAGTGTCGGTTCTTCTTGGATCGCGAGGCGGGTGATCTGGAGTCTTTCTCGGCGCTTTCCGACTCTGCTCTTGCCGCCGCTCTGTGCTCACGCCGGGATCTTCGCTCGCGGGCGGCGTCGACTCCTGCCAGCCCCAGCCCGCCCAGCGCTGCGAGCAGACAGAGCCAGCCGAAGAGATCGCCGATGCGGGCGTAGATCGTGGCGGCGCCGTCGCCCGGGATCGGGACACTGACGCGCATCACGCCCTCGACATCGACTTCTTCTTCTCGGTCATCGGGCCCGCGGGCGATGACTCTTCCGGCGCCGTCGATCAGGCAGGAGATGCCGGTGTTGGCCGCCCGCACCATAGGCGTACCCAGCTCGACGCAGCGCCAGCGGGCCGCCTGGAGGTGCTGCTCGCGGCCGCCTGAGAAGCGCCCGAACCAGCCGTCGTTGGTGAGGTTGATGATGACATCCGCCTGGCGGGCGCCATCCTGAAAGACGAGGCGCCGGCACAGGGCGGGCATGGTGGCCTCGAAGCAGATGGGCGCCGCCACACGCAGGGTTTCGGGGACGGGGCGGGCTTCGGGATCGGGGATGTGCAGGGGAACCTGCAGGGCATCGAAGTTGTCGCCGGCGTCGAGATTGAACGCCATGCCCGCAGCGCCGATGCTCAGCAGCTTTTCCTCCAGCCATTTGAAGCGCGAGATGTAGGGCATGTGCTCGCCGAAGGGTGTCAGATGAATTTTGTCATACCTGGCCTTCTGCACAGCGCCGCCGGCGATGACGAAGGCGCTGTTGTGCATCGCATCCTGCTCGAGGCCGTAGGCGCCGATGTCGTCGAGCGTCAGCTCCATGTTGGTTCGCGCGATCGCGCCGACAATCAGGGGCACGCGGATGGCTTGCTGCGTCTGCTTCAGGTACTCGTTGTAGTACGCGAGCGATGCGAGTCGTGACTGGTGGAGCCATTGCGCGGCGTCTTTGTTCAGGGCGAGGCCGGGGAACATGGTTTCGGGCCAGACGATCAGGTGCGGCGGGGGCTCGGTGTTGGCGGCGTCCCGGGTCAGCTCCTCGAATCGCTGAAAGTCGATGCGGCGCTCCTGCTCGGTCCACGTCAGCTTGTTGTCCTGGGGAAGATTGGTCTGCAGGACGGTGATGTCGACGCGGATGGGCGTTTCGGGGGCGGCGTCGCGCCGGTGGAAGCCCGCGAGCGAGCCCAGCGCCAGCGCGATCAGCGCGACGACGGCGCTCAACACGCCGCTGAGCGCCGCCTTGCCCGGCTCGCGCCGGAGTGCGGTGAGCGCCACCGCGACGATGGCCGCGTTGACGGCGGCGGTGAGGAGGCTGACGCCGTAGGTCCCGATGAAGGCGGCCAGCGCCGCCCAGGCGCCCAGCTCGATGGTCGGGTGGGCGATGAGGAACCAGGGGTAGCCGTGGAAGACGACGGCGCCGCGGAGCATCTCGAGGCCGGTCCAGATCACCGGCAAAGCGAGCGGGACGAGCCACCACGAGCCCGAAGCGCGAGCGAGGGGGGCGCCGGAGCCCGGAGCGGCGGCGGGCGCTGCGCCTTCTTCGGCGTCGGCGGCGATGACGACCGGTCCGCCCGCCGCCATGCGGGCCAGGCGGGCGCCGATCCAGACGAAGAGGGCGGGGTAGAGGGCGAGGTAGATCGCCAACAGGGGATAGCCGGGGGCGGTGACGTCGATCAGCCAGCGCTGGTGGAAGAGCCACATGGGGATGGTGGCGAGGAAGACGGCGAGGGCCGCCAGCGCCGGACGGGGCGTGCGCAGGGCGAGCCAGAAGAGGGGCGTGAGGGCGATGAAGGCCAGCGGCCAGAAGTCGAAGGGGGGGAAGGCGAGGCCGAAGAGGAGGGCGTGGAGAAGGCCGGCGCCGAGGGCGAAGAGAAAGGATCGGGCGCGCCCGGATGTGAGCCTGGGGGGAATCTGGGATTGCATGCTGCTCAGAGTGTATGGAGTGGGTGGTGGGGTGTGGGAGGGGGGAAGGAGGGGGGAGACGACGGCCCGGCGCCGCGGCGGGGCGGAGCGGCATGGTTGCGGCTCTCGCGGATGCGTCGGCTCTATACTTTGCGCATGAGCGCGATCGAATCGAATCCGGAGATTCTCGGCGGAACACCGTGCTTTGCGGGGACGCGCGTGCCGGTGGAGACTCTGATCGACCACCTGCGGCGTGGATACACCGTCGATTATTTTCTTGATCAGTTTCCGACCGTGACGCGCGAGCAGGTGGATGAAGTGCTGGAGCTTGTGAAGCAGGGATTCGAGATCAGGCGAGCGGCGGGGTGAAGCTGCTGCTGGATGAGAATCTGCCACATGCTTTCAGACACTTTCTTCCCGGGCATGATGTCGACACGGTCGCAGCGCTCGGGTGGCAGGGCGTGACGAACGGGAAGTTGCTGGCAAACGCCGCGGCGGCCGGCTTCGACGCGCTGTTGACGATGGATGCTGGAATTCAGCATCAACAGAATCTGGGCGACCTGCCTGTCTCTGTGCTCCTGATACGCGCTCGAAGCAATGTGCTGGATGATCTGAAACCGCTTGCGCCTGCTGTGTTGCGGGCTCTCGAAGGCATTGCGCCGCGAACGATGGTGCGTGTGGGGTGAACATCGTTCAGGGGATGCGGAGACATCGGCTCCAAGTCGGGGTCGCACGGTGTCGATGGACACTGTCTCCGGCCGCACGCCCGACTCGCAGAGTCTCGCTGGGCGTGGAGCCCGATTTACATGCTGGGTGGGGCCACCCGCCAGCAAATGGCACGCCAGTGCAATGGCATGTCGTCGAATGCGAAGCTACACCAACCTTCCATGCGGTTCTGCGCAGGTAGAATGTCATCGGGGTTGAAATAGTCCATGCTCCACTCACGCCGTGAAAAGCACCATGCAGAGATATCAATTGTGCTTGTATTGGGGGCCAAGAAAACAATCAATGCATGATCGCGCAGAATGCGTCGTCAAGACCTTTCGACTTCTGCGGGGCGCACATGAAGCGTTTGCCTCCTGGCACGAAAAGGCGATGTCGCGCTCAAGTGCGCTGATGAATCCAATAGAGACTGAGTCGTATGCGGTGGCTTGTCAACTATTGGAACGCGGTCAGAATCGAGACAGAAAGAATCATGTGATTTCAGATCTGGGGTCTACGTTGAGTCTGTGGAATGGCCACGATTACGATGCATTGGCCGCAACGATCTCAATTACTTGTGGGCTGCACTGCCGAATTCCAGGCGTCGGATCCAATTGCGTGGTTCTAGAACTGCCTCCAGACCTAGGGCCTCTGGAAAATTCACAGGAGATGGCATCATTGCTCCTCAGCCTCGCGTCTATCTGGCGGCCTGACAAGGCAATGGTCTACTCATCTGCTGCAGTCGCTCGCTGGAATTATGTCATTGGCTGGTTGTTTCCAGACTGGATTCTCTACACGACAGAGCCGCGCATCACTCAGATCACCAATATTCCTGGTGTCCAGCTCCAGAGTGTGGGGAATGCATGGATGGTGGTTCTCAATGACACGCCTCCAAATGCTGACGACCCTATTCATGGCAAAATGGTCGTGATGATTCGAGACGAGCTGGAGCGACTCAATCTCTGAGGTACGTTAAGGTCCCTTGTAATGCCATTGTTCGGGCTTGCGATGGCGCATCTGCATGGTCGTTGCAGAGTCATTCGAAGATCATCGCCTGGACCGTGCCTCGGGGGCAGGTAAGTAGAGGGTGGGTCGGATGTCATTCATCCGCCGATTCCTCGGCGCTGGCGCGCTGGATGCGGGCGACTTCGAAGAGGAAGGCGACGGCTTCCGGTTCGCCCTCCTCGGCCCGAGCGACGACCTGGGCGAATGCGGCGTGGAGCATGTCGTCGGTGATCGTGGGTGTAATCTCCGAGGCGCCGAGCGTGTTGGCGAGGCGCTGCATGGCCGACGCCGGCGCGTTGTACTGGAGGATCTGTCCCTGGTTCGGGCCGAAGTTCGGGGCGGTTCCCCAGATGAAGACAAAGAGAGTGACGAGGATGACGAACGCCGGGACGAGGTACGCGGCGCGGCTCCGCGCTTTTTCTGAATCGCTTGCCATGTCGAGTGTCTCCGTGTCAGGCCATGAGGACAGCGGCCTGGCGGCTCAGGCGCAGCGCCGATGGGGGCTGGAAGGTTCTTCGGCGAACGGGGGCGCCGATTGCGAGAAAATGCGCCTCCGGAGGGACGGGCGGGCGGCATCAACTGCGACAAATTGCTCGTGCCACAGACCGCTGCTCTGAGCGGTCGGTGCTTTCTCGCGGTTGTATCCGCCAGGCCAAGCCCGAGACTGCGCTGCCACGTCGCCCGCAGCCTGGAGCTGTTTCCGCCCGCACGCCCGTCTCGCAAAGCCTCGCTGGGCGTGGCGTCCGATTTCACATGCTGGGTGGGGGACACCTGCCGATCAGAAATTGGATATACCGTTCATTGATGGGGATCGAGAGCGAGATCTGGCCAGCGTGTGCTCACCCATTTTCGAGTCGATAGCATGATACCTGCGGACTTCTACATGGTTTCCAGCGAAGGCTACATGATGGCCAGCCCACATCGCTGTGAGGCAATCAGGAGGATCAAGGGTGAAGATCGCGATGACTATTTGCTCGCCGCCATCGACCCGCCACTCAACGGCCAGGTCTTCGGTCTCGGCGGCCGCAACATCGACCAAGTGGTCATCGCAACACGTCACCAAAGTGAATCACTCTTTCCCATTGAACGATGGCCGGTCTACGTCCACGTGGCGCGGCTGCTCGTTCCCTACGAGGGACAGGACATCATCAGGAACGATGAAGTCGAGTCCATCGCTTGGGCTGAACTCTATGCAACTGAAGACGCCGCTCGCGCCAAGTCAGAGTAAGTACTCGTCGGCGTCCTACTCCGGTTTGAGAGGCGCCTTCTCACAATTCTGTCCGCCTGAAGCCTCTGAGCACCGACCATCGCGGACGATGGTCGGTGGCACGTTGCTCCATGTCGGGGTCGAACGGTGCCGATGGACATTGTCCCCGCACACCCGACTCGCAAAGCATCGCAGAGCGTGGCGCCCGATTTCACATGCTGGGTGGGGCCAACCGCCCGCAGTCAATGCAATTGGAGGCACAGCATCTCCATGCGTGACGGAAGCTGCAAGGGCGTTCATGGACGGATGGGGCTTTGGACAGGAAATTCAGTATGGGCGCATTCATATATAGAGTTATAAATGCTGATAATGATCATGATGCCCAGAAGAATCTGGAGCTGATCAATTATTCCACCACGCGGATATTTTCATCTGGCGATTTGCCCACGGGCAATAGAATTCCGAGAAAATATGTGATTAAGAATGATCCCATGCTGAAGTGGTGTTCAAGGGCGTACTGCGTCGAGTCGAAATCAGGAAAAGGATGGGCAATCGTATATATAATGTCGAAGAAATCCCTTGCGGGGGATGGCATTCACATGTTTGATCGTCTGCCTCCAAATTCTGAGGTATTTCTCGTCGTTCCGTCTTCTTCAAGTGTTCATAAGCGCATTGTGCAAGCACTTGAGGACCCGCTTTATCACGCATGAGGAGGGCTTGCGGTAAGTGCGGCGGATGGTCGTTTTTTCTCATGCATCCCGCTCTGCGGCGGGAATGGCGAACTTTCGGGCGCGGCCACAAGTAAGTGCAACTTCCAAGGGTTCCTGAATGAATGACGTCAGTCGTCGTGAGTCTGCACTGATCCATGTCATCGAGTCAGTCTGCTCTGAGTACGAAGATCTGCTGCTTCAGCGTGGCTTGTGTATGCAATCGCCCGAAATACTCGTGCTTGATCCAAGTATTCGCAATTACTCATCGGAAAGCCGCGTAGACATCGTCGATGCACACGGCGGCCAACTCGTAGACTGCTTGGAATTCTTTGCGTACCAGAATGGTCATCCTCAAGTGAGCCCGAATGATCTGCATGCATGGCTCATTCAACAGATCCCAACTCTCGGACATTGAGTGATTCCGTCCGTCTACTGACTCGATACTCGTCGGGTGGCATCAACTGCGGCGACGCGCTCGTGCCACAGACCGCTGCTCTGAGCGGTCGGTGCTTCCTCACGGTTGTGTTCGCCTGGAGCCTCTGAGCACCGACCATCGAGGACGATGGTCGTTGGCACGATTGCCTGCTTATTTTCCGGCGTAGTCAATCACGCGCGCGATCTCATTCCGCAGATCGCGGCGGTGGACCACGCGGTCGACCATGCCGCCTTCGAGGAGGCTTTCGGCTCGTTGAAAACCTTCGGGGAGTTCCTGGCGGATGGTGTTGGCGATGACTCGGGGGCCGGCGAAGCCGATGAGGGCTTTGGGTTCGGCGAGGATGACATCGCCGAGCATGGCGAAGCTGGCGGAGACGCCGCCGGTGGTGGGGTCGGTGAGGACGGAGATGAAGAGGCCGCCGGCGTCGTCGAGGCGGGCGAGGGCGGCGCTGGTTTTGGCCATCTGCATGAGTGAGAGGCCGGACTCCTGCATGCGGGCGCCGCCGGAGCAGCTCACGATGATGAGGGGCAGGTCGCGCTCGGCGGCATGCTCGATGCTGCGTGTGACGACTTCGCCGACGACGCTGCCCATCGAGCCCATCATGAAGGTGAGGTCGAGGCAGCAGAGCATGGAGGGGCGGCCCTTGATGAAGGCGCGGCCGGCGGCGACGGCTTCATCGCGACCGGTGCGGGCGCACTCGGCCTTGATGCGCTCGTTGTAGGGTTTTAAATCGGTGAAGTTGAGGGGGTCGGCGCAGCGGAGCTCGGTGAAGAGGGGTTCGAAGGAGTCGGGGTCGGTGAGCTGGGCGACGCGTTCGAGGGCGCCGATGCGGAAGTGGTGCTCGCATTCGGGGCAGACGTGCTGGTTGGCCTCCATGCGCTTGCGGAAGATGGTCTTCTCGCAGGTGGGGCAGCGCAGCCACAGGCCCTCGGGGATGGAGGTGCGGCGTGTGGCGACCTTCACTTCCGGCGTGGTTGGTGTTGCGAGCTGGGTCATGGTTTTCAATTCCCTTCGCGCCCGGCGCTCGAACAATGGAGCGAACTGCGGGGCGGCAGGTTCTT
This sequence comes from Phycisphaeraceae bacterium, assembly GCA_007693965.1. Lineage (GTDB taxonomy): Bacteria > Planctomycetota > Phycisphaerae > Phycisphaerales > UBA1924 > RECQ01. The sequence goes on from RECQ01000057.1 coordinate 84,723, forward strand.
TGTCGGCGTTCTTGCGCTCGGATGTCGAACCGTCAGCGGGCGGCGGGGGTCTTCAGGGACGCCCTCGCCTCTGACAGGAGACTCTTCAGACGGTCGCGCGTCAACGTGAAGCGTTCGAAGGGGGCCTCATCGTCGAGGATGGCGCGGAGGTCGGCCGGAGGCCGCTCCGCCAGGCGGCGCCGGACGATGGCGTAGGCGATGGGGCGGAGGACGACGGCGGTGGGGGCCTTGCCGGCCTTCTCCAGGGCCTTGCAGAGGGCGATGATGATGCGGGCCTCGGCGTCCTCGATGGATTCGCCCTCGGGGGGCGTGACGGCGTCGGGGCTCTCGCGCCACTGGCCCCAGGCCTTGGTGTAGCGGTCGGTCAGCTCGCTCTCGAGGAGGCCCTCCCACAGGCCGAGGTCGACATCGGTGAACTCATCGATGGTGCGGGGGCGGGAGACGCCCGAGCGTTCGGCGAGGATTCGGGCGGTCTCGGCCGCGGCCTCGTCGCCGGAGGAGACGACCTGGCCGGGAGGCTCGGCGCCGAGCGCATCGATGACCGCGCGGACGGCGGTCCGGCCGGAGTCGCTCAGAGGGAGATCGGTCTCGCCCTGGAGGCGTCCGGCGTCGTCCCATTCGGTGTGGCCGGATCGGACGAGGAGAACCTGGATGTCGGTGGATTTGGCCATGAGGCTGCTCGCGCGAATCGGGGCGCGAGGCGAGGGAGAATACCAGCCTCATTGATCGGATCAAACCCCGGGGGTCTGAGATGTCGGGAGATTTCAGCCCCGGATCCCGGCGATCGCCCCGTGTCTGGCCGATTCAGGCAGCCCGAAGACGGCCGACGCGGCGACGAGGACATCGCAGCCGGCTTCTCGGACGCGGGCGGCGTTTGTGGGATTCACGCCGCCGTCCATCTGGAGGCGACGGTTCGGGGCCATCTTGGCGCGGAGGGCGCGGGTGGTGCTCAGCGCGGATTCGATGAAGGACTGGCCGCTGTAGCCGGGGTTGACGCTCATGACGAGGATGAGCTCGAAGGGCTCGAGGTGGGGGAGGATGGCGTCGACGGGCGTGGGCGGGTTGATGGCGAGGCCGGCGGTCATGCCGGCGTCGTGGATTTTTTGAGCGATTTCGGCGGGGTCGTAGCCGGCGCCGGATGGGCCGCCGCCGGCGCCGGTGGGGGCGCGGTAGCTGGTGGTTGCGGGCTCGATGTGGAAGGTGAGATGGTCGGCGCCGGCGTCGCGGAAGGGAGATATGTATTGCGCGGGGTCGGTGACCATGAGGTGGACATCGAGCATGGCGCTGGGGAACGCGCGGCGGAGGGCGCGGCAGAGATCGGGGCCCATGGTGAGGTTGGGGACGAAGTGGCCGTCCATCACATCGAGATGGAGGAGGTCGGCGACGCCGGGGTCGTCCGGCGGGCCGTCGAGGACGGTGCGGCAGTCGGCCTCCATGCGGGCGAAGTCGGCGGAGAGGATGGAGGGAGCGACGAGGGGGAGGCGGGGGGGATCGCGGAAGAGGTTGGGCATGGGGGGAGGATAATGAGCGGCGGGGGGAGCTGGAGTCCGAGAACAACGCGACGGGCGTCCCCTCCTGCTCGCTCTCGCGGCGGGCCGATCCGGGACTGGGCCACTTGAAGTGATAAATCTGTCGACTTGGAGGCAAATACCCGATAGAGTAGACAGAACTGGCACATTATGACCAAGTACGAACACATGACGGATTCCGCGGCTCTCGCCGAGCTCGGCGAGCGGGTGGCTCGGCACAGGCTCGAGCGAAACCTCACGCAGGCGGAGCTGGCCAGGGAGGCGGGCATCTCCAGGCGGACGCTCAGCCGGCTTGAGGCGGGCGAATCGACGCAGCTCACGAACCTCGTCCGGGTGCTTCGCTCGCTGGAACTGCTCGGCAACCTTGATGCGCTCGTCCCGCCGCCGATCCCGAGTCCGCTCGAGCAGTTGCGCACGAAGGGGCGCGTGCGCAAGCGGGCCTCGCCGCGCTCCGACCAGGGGCCGTCGACCAAACCCGATGAGTGGACATGGGGCGATGGCGAGGAGGGCAACGCGTGACTGTCGCCGAGGTCAGAATGTGGGGCCGTCAGATCGGGGCGGTCACGATCGAGGGTCCGGGGCAGATCGCGTCCTTCGAGTACGCCGAGTCGTTCCGCAAGAGCGGGGTCGAGATCTCGCCGCTCACGATGCCGCTGGGCGCACAGATCTATCGCTTCCCGGAGCTGCCCAGGGAGTCGTTCTACGGCCTCCCCGGGCTGCTCGCCGACTCGCTGCCCGACAAGTTCGGCAACGCGGTCATCGACGCGTGGCTGGCGACGCAGGGCCGACTCCCTGACGAGATCGATGCGGTAGAGCGCCTCTGCTACACCGGCAAGCGCGGGATGGGGGCGCTGGAGTTCCAACCCGCTCAGGGGCCTCAATCCGAACAATCAACACCGATCCAGGTCGATGCGCTCGTCGAGCTCGCATCGGAAGTGCTCCGCGGCCGGGAATCGTTCCAGACCTTTCTCAATGACGGTGAAAAGGCCGATGCGCTCCGCGACATCCTGCGGGTCGGCGCATCGGCGGGCGGCGCGCGCGCCAAGGCCGTGATCGCGTGGAACCCGAAGACGAACGAGGTGCGATCCGGCCAGGTCAAGGCGCCGCCGGGATTCGAGCACTGGATCCTGAAGTTCGACGGCGTATCGAACAACCGCGACCGTGAACTCGCCGACCCGCTCGGCTACGGCGCCATCGAGTACGCCTACTCGCTCATGGCCCGCGCTGCCGGAATTCGGACGTCCGACAGCCGGCTCTTCGAGGAGAACGGGCGGCGGCACTTCATGGTGCGGCGATTCGATCGGACTGAGACGGGCGAAAAGATCCACATGCAGTCGCTCGCGGCGCTCGCGCACTTCGATTTCAACGCGGCCGGGAGGCACTCCTACGAGCAGGGGCTGGTCGTCATGCGCCGGCTCGGTTTGTCAATGGACGAAATCGAGGAGCAGTTCCGGCGGATGGTGTTCAATGTCGTGGCCCGCAACCAGGACGACCATGTCAAGAACATCGCGTTCCTGATGGACAAACAGGGCAGGTGGTCGCTCTCGCCCGCGTTCGACATCATCTACAGCTACAACCCGAGCGGCGCCTGGACATCAATGCATCAGATGTCCCTCAATCAGAAGCGGGACGGGTTCACGACGGATGACTTCCGAGCCGTGGCGGAGACGGCGTCCATGAAGCGCGGTCGATCCGATGCGATCCTCGCCGAGGTGATCGACGCCGTACGGCGATGGCGGGAGTTCGCCGAGAAGGCCGGAGTGAGTTCGCAGCAGACCGGGCAGATTGCGGGCGCTCACAGGCTGGGGTTCGGAGAGGCGTAGAGAACACGGGCAATGGACGGAAAGGGCGCCGTGGTAGAGTCGTCTTCGGCTCTGCCACGCCGAATGGAAACTCTGTACACAAACACGATTCCGACGCCGGCATCAACCCAGTCGGTTGCTCTGGATTCCGGCGTTCAAAGGTGGCGGAGACTCACAGTGCAGCGGCGGGGCAGAGCCGCGGACGGCTCTACCCCGGCACCCGCTCACAGGCTGGGGTTCGGAGAGGCGTAGAGAACACGGGCAATGGACGGGATTCAGGCACGACTGCAGTCACTGCCAGTCACTGGTTTTTCATTCAAACGTCAGCCATGTTCTCGCCGCTCGCGGCGCCGGACAGTTCAAAGCCCATGAGGTACGTGTAGCCAATCAAAGGGAAAGCGATCTGAAGCCGATATCCTCGAAACGCGACGGGGTCATATCCCCTTTGTTTACACGCATGCTCCAGCACATCGAGATAGTTCGGAATCGACGCCGTCCGAAAGCGTCTGATTCCGTGGCCGAGAGGGACAACCTTCTCATCGCAATCGACCAGATCCCATCGCCGCGACGGATCAAGAAAGAACGCCGGGAAGCCGGCGCCCACGCTGTTGTATACAGCCAGTTGCGGGTCGCGACCCGGATAGACATCATCATGCACGAGGATATCGAACACGAACTGTCGCAGTGGATCTTCCACAAGATCGCCGTACGCGGCGTGGTTGGGACTGCCTTCGGTGAAGACGGCGCGCCCGACTCGGGGCCGATGCTCCGCGATGACAAGATCAACGGCCGTCCGCAAACCAACCTCATCGCCGCCCAAAAGATAGCGCGTGAGCTCTCCTTCACGCAGCACTTCGAGCCGGTTGACGACGGAGTTTGAAAACTCATCGAGTATGGTGCTGTGCCCTTCACCCACCGGCCGCCCGTCCAGCGTCGTCACCGAAAGATCTTCCCGGGCGGTGGTTGATGTGCTGATCGTGGGTTTGACGCCCGCCCGGGTCCGTCGCAATCCATACCGGCCGATGATTGTGGTTCGATCGCACTTCGCCGGATCTGTTGACGGCGTCAGCAGCACACTCGTAAGCCCTGTGTTAACAGTGTATCCGCGAATGTGGCTCATCCCTTTGAAAACAGCCTGCCTGCTGACAAGATCAAGCTTTGTGCGGACATCCGGGAGCCATGAGCTGATCATCGAATCGAGGGCGGCGCGGTCGCCCGCGTGCGAATTGATGAGGTGTTCGAAACGATCAACGGCTTCCTCCGCAGCGCGGACGACGTCGGCGTCGACATTCATGCCCTGGACAATTTTGAGAACCCGTCGGAGCGGCTCAGGGCCGGGAATGGTGTGCGCAATCGCGAGAGCGTCAGTGCTGCGCGTCGCCTTGAGCAACCTGCTCGTCAGCACGACATTCACACCGAGCATTCGAGCCAGCCGCTGAGGCTGGTGCGGCGCCCCCGGCAGCGCCTGCAGCACCGACGCCAGCGTCCCCGCCAAATCCCGCCCGGTCTCGGCGACCTCGGCGTCCATGCGCAATATCACGGGACGAGAGCTTTTCATTGAAACGGATTCTTTGACGTGTCGTGGCATTATTAAGTCGTTGGTCGAAATTGCGGGGAAGCCGCCCCATGGATCACCGGATCATCGACTGCAGGCGCCCGGAGACATGCGGAAAATCATCGGAGTGATGTACGTCCATGTTCGGGCTGAAGAGTTGCCCGCAACAACGCCGCCCCAGCGCAGGCCGGGGCGGCGTTCATGTCGCAGGTTGTCTTCAATACCGATCAGCGCCGACGCCGAGTGAAAGCCAGCCCGGCAATCCCCAGCACCGCGACGGAGCCCGGCCCTGGGATGGGGCTCGCAACACGGAACCCGAGGCTGTCATTCTCGACCAGCGGGCTGTTGTCGCCCCGGAACGTCGAACGCAGGTTGAACTCGAAGGAGAAGCCCCACGCGCCGCCGCGGACGCCGCGGTTATCGCCGATCAGCGTCTCGTTCCAATCAAACACATTGCCGTTCATGTCAAACGCGCCGTAGTAGCTGGTGCTGCCCGCCGAGCCGACGGTGGTGAGGTTGCCATTCAGCCCGTCCCAGCCCGCGCCGAAACCGTAGTTGGCTACGTTCGCGCCGGGGTTGGCGACATCGCCGGTGCTCGTCGCGGTCGCCATTGTCGGCGCGGTGTTGCTCTGCGTGGCGTACAGCCAGTAGTCGCCGGCGGCGCCGCCCTGCGATTCGGGCTGGTGGTACGCGGCCTTGTACCACTCGTCCTCGGTCGGGATGAACACCTGGTTGGGGTTGCTCATGTCGCGGGTGATTGCGGTGATCGAGTTCATCCCGTCGAAGGTGTACACGCCCGACTCGGTGCCGCCCGAGCCCTGGCCGTTGGTCATCCAGTTGCTGAAGCGGGCGGCGTCGTACCAGCTCGTGTAGTTGACCGGCTTGTCGCCCATGTTCGGCTTCACCGAGTAGGTGTAGCTGCCATCGACGCCCGAACGGGTGATCCCGCCGCGGGCGTTGCTACCCATGTTGGGGTTGTAAAGGGCGTTCGGATCGCTGGCTGCGACACTGTTGAGGAACGTGGCGTACTGGGCGTTGGTCACCTCGTGCGTGCCAATGCGGTAGTCGTAGCTCACGCTGCCAAAGCCCGTGGCCGGGTCGGCGGCGTTGCCGGCGTTGCCGACGGTGGACCAGTCCATGGTGACCTGGGAATGGGCGGCGGGAGCGGCGAACATGGCCGCGGCGAAGACCGCGGCGAGGCCCACTGCTGGACGAAGGGTTGGAATTTTGAACATCGTGTTTCTCCTCTGGATCTGTTGATCCTTCTCGTTTCTCCAAGGGACTTGGACGGTCCAATGTTGTGGATCCATCTTCAGGCTTGTCTGGCGAAGCGTACTCCAGGGCGCCCTGGAACTGCAACGAAATTTTCTGAGAAAATCTATATGGCCCTCCGCCGATCCTGACGGGTCGCGCGGCTGGACACGCGATCGTGACCCGTATGAAAGCCGAACCGTCAGGCACCGGGCGGGTGGTCCGACCCATCGTAAAAGAGGGTGTGCGGATGCTGACGGCGCCCTGCATCAACACAATGATCGAAGGGAGGTTCGAACATCGGCGGCATCTTCGGCGCATCCCGCGCGAAGCCACGCCCGACTCGGGAGACCTCGGTGGGCGTGGCGCCCTGATGCGCACAATGGGTCGGGCCACCGGCCTTTGGTGAGGTGCTCGATACGTATTATCCCTGCTCGTCACGTTCTTCCGGAGTCGTCTGAGCCGTTGCTATCGCTTGCGCCCATGGTGCGAGATCCCTGTCCGGCATGCCCGGACGTGCCGCTGTGCTCATGAAGGACCACGCGATCTGCTCTCTGAACGGGCTGTCGATCGAGGCGATCCGTTCGTAATCCGTGCCGCCGTCCGGCGGCCCGATCGACTCGTATGCAAGCACTTCCAAGCTCTTTAGCGATGCGACCAGGAGAGGAATACGGTTCGGGAACTCCGGAAGTGGCAGAAATCCGTTCCAGCACCCTTGGGTAAGAACTTGGCTGCGGATACGATCGGCTGCGCGGTTCTCGTTACCCGGGAGTTGGAGCTTCTCCTTCAACGAAGTCGGATCGCTGCACTTGGCCACAAGAACCCCGTTCTCGTTTCGACCGGCAACCAGATCGCAGGACGGCGTCAGGATGAGTCTGTACTGCGAAGCGGCCCGCCAATCCGCATCGCGAACTCGAAGAACATCGCCCGTGAGCGGATGATCTCCGAAAGCAGGCACAAGATACTGTTCCCAACTGAACAGCGCACGGCCTTCCGTTGCAGTCTTCTCGTCCATGAAGGCGGCCACGCGGCGTCGTGCGGCGTGTACGAGGTGCGTAGGATCATCACCGCCGATGAGAGCCGCCCCAGCTGTATCCCGCAGGACTCTTTGAAGAACCTGGTCGATTTCGCGGTGAAGCACTGCAAGAGAATCGACGAGCGGTTTGAACAAGCGCAGATGCTCAATCACCTGGCCCTCCGTCCCGTTACCTTTTCTTACAAGCTTCACGAAGGGATGATCCTCGGGAATCGGGGGGTCCAGCATGCCATCGAATGCCGTATAGACGACGACCGGACAGAATCGTCCGGTCCAGATTCGTTGCCATGTTCGCTGCCCGGGAGGGTCGGTTGTGCCTGCCCCTTGGAGCAGGTCGAGGACGACGGCATCCGGACGGCATTCTTCAAGCTTCTCGACCGCCCGGTCGAAGTCTGTTTCCGATACACACTGAACACCGACGATAGCTTGATTGATCTCCTCTGTCAGGATATCGAGGATGCCCTGTTGGTCGTCGATGATGAGGATTGTCTTCATGTCACTTTTCGCCGCTTAGGCACCTTTAGCTGGCAAGTCGAAAGTGAACGATGCTCCACCGAGTTTCCCCGGCCTGACCAAAGCGAGCCTGCCTCCGTATTCCGAAACCAGTTCCGCCGCCACGGTGAGACCCATGCCGATTCCGCCCGGCTTGTTTGTCACTCCCGGCCAAAAAATCCGCTCCGCGTCGTCGTCCGGCACCCCGGGCCCAGAGTCGTGGATCGCAATCTTGACTCGGCGACCATCGTTGACCAACGACACTCTGCACTCGATGCGCCGCTCCACTTCGTCCGAGTTCCCCAGCCAGTAGATCGCATTTGACAAAAGATTCAGAAGTACCGCATCAAGCTCGCCTGGATCGACGGCGACGGCAGTGGTGCCCTTGTTGGGAACGGCGACTTCGATCCTCTTCGACTTGATGTCTCCCGCGAGCATCGAGACGGTACGCAGAAGACTCTCTTCGGCCACTGTTGATCGCATCCTGCGCCGGAAGGTTCGATTCGCGAGCGGAGCGAAAGTGTCTGCGAGCCTTTCAAGTGCGGACACGGCATCGTCGGCGAGGCTCAGTCGCCGGCCAGCGCCAGCCGCGCCGGATGCCCCCTCAAACACTTTACGTATGGTTTGTAGCGCGTTGCCGATGATCGTCGTTCGGTTCCGCACCTCGTGGACGAGCATCTGCGCGATCGTTCCGACAGTCGCCAACCTGCTGTAGTAGGTGAAGCGAACTTCAATCTCTTCGCGTGCCTTGTCAAGCCTATCACTGAACTCTCTGACCAGTGGGAGCGCTTCCTCCGCACTACCGCCCTCCTCGGCAACCTGGCTAACGCCGCTTACCAGTTCCTTTGCGCTGAGCTGGTCGAACAGCTCTACCACCCTCTTTTCTTGAGTCGCCTGCCTGCGGTCCTTATCGCGTTCGTTTTCAAGGACGCCCACGACGGCCCGTAGGATCTCCTCGAAGGCCGCGACTTCGGCCGTAGCCGCGAGTCGTTCCCGGTCGCTGGTGTCCTCAATCCTCGGATTCTCGTCCGCGGAGATGGATACATAGCCGACGATCTGCGGGGTGCTCAGTCGAGGACCGACTCGACCCACGCGTCGTAGGTCGAGTCCCAGCCAGTCGCGAGCGCCCTCTGACTTCGGGAGCACGAGTACGCCGTCACGGTACACCGATAGGCCTTTGTAGGCGCGGATATCTCGTCGGATGGACGACTTCTTGAGTTCGAAGCGTTCCGATATTTCTTGTGTGTCTTGGGGTGCGATGTCCCAAGCGCGTATCTCGAATGAGAACGGTCCGCAGCGCGGCTGCTCGACCGAAGCGAGGGCGAGATCGTCAGTCATCTCGCGGACCTGCGCCCATGTCATTGTGCCCGTCAGCTTGCGAGCCCCGTTCCCTTGGATGGCCTTGTACTTATACGTGTACTTCGTGCGCCCGGAGTCATCGACCGTTCCGCGTATCATGTACTTGGGGTGATTGAGGAACTCGGGCGGCGCAATGCTGATAGGCTCCGTCTCGCCCTCCACGGCAAGCCGAATGTCGAAGTCATCGACCGTGTCGAATGGCGGGAGTAAGCGAGCGAGATTGTCACGCAGATCGTCGAGCTTCGCGTCGTCCCACTGCGTCCTCAGTCTGCCGATACGAATAACTGTTCCACTCGGGTTGAACTGGATCTTCGTTTCACGAGTAATCAGCGCGTGGCAAGCATCCAAGTCGTTCGATGCAGCTAAACTGTCCCAATCGACGTCGATCCTCCAGCACGGCTCGTTCTTGGCCTGCGTGAACATCTCAAGACGGTCTCCGAGTCGCGCCGCTGAGAGCCGTCCGAGTCCCTTGTCGCCGGATGTGCGGCGATTCCGGCGGCCCGGTCGCTTGGCGAAACGGTGATCTCGCCGATACGGCGTCGCGACCGTGCACCAAGCCTCCTCAATGACTGACCTGCTCATACCGGACCCGTTGTCTTCAATCTCGATGGCTGCTTCTTCAGACAACGGCTTGACGAAGCGGAGATCCACCCGCGTGGCGTACGCGTCATATGCGTTTTTCACGAGTTCGATGATGGCGACTACATCATTTGTGACAAGGTCCGCGCCGAGCGACTTGAATGCGCGAGGGTGAATGCGAAACGGGAGATAGGCCTGATCATCGTTCGTCGATCTTGCCATCGTTTGGCTTCCTTCGGGTCTGTTTAGGCATTGCGAGACCTATTCTTGGCGCTTTCGTGATGTCCGCACTCTGTTCTCCTTCAACACAGCAGCGATTTGAATCGCGTGGCGGCGAATGAACTCCGGCGGCAACGCATTTCCGATCATACCGGCGATCGCGTACATTCCTCTGTCCGTGGCGAACCGGTAGCCCGGCGGGAAGCCTTGAAGGAGAGCGGCTTCACGTACGGTCAGCGCGCGGTTTTGATCTGGATGAAGAAACCGGCCTTTCGAGGGATTGAGACAACCTCCCGTAATGGTCGGCGCCACGTCGCTCCACCGCATCCGGCCGTAAACATCCTTGAATCCACTACACTTCTTGTGACACTCCAGCCACATCTCCTCGGGTAGGTCACTGCGGCTGCCTCCATCCTTGGGGATCCGCTTGATCAGTTCGCTGATGCGATGACTGCGCCGGCCGATCAGACAGTGAAGAGGATCGTTGCTGATGTGCGGAGGCTCTATCTCTCCAATCGCGTCGGCAACCGTCATTCTGGTGGTATCGATAGGTGCGAAGTCGATGGAACCAGACTTCGATGCCAAAAGAATCAATCGTCGGCGGCGCTGCGGCACACCGTATAGGGCTGCGTCTAGGATGTCCCACTTGACGTTGTAGCCCATGCTCTCGAGAGTTGCTGCAAACTCTCGGAACCGACGCTTGTTCGCCAAACCCGGGACGTTCTCAAGCATGATGGCGCGCGGCCGGAGATCCTTCACGAATCGGAGAAATTCATCGGTAAGGGAATTCCGTCGATCTCGGACATACCGATTCCCGTTGAGGGTTCTGATATTCGAAAAGCCTTGGCACGGGGGGCAGCCAGCGAGTAGGTCGAGTTCCCCCGATTTGAGGCAGAGAGTTTTGCGGAGTGTCGGAAGCCGTATGGTCCTGATGTCATTGTTCCAGAGGCGAACACGAGGATGGTTCATGCGATAGCTTTTTGCGGCGAGTTCATCGATCTCGATTGCTCCGACGACGCGGAAACCTGCCTGCTTGAGCCCCTCTGTAAGACCGCCGCACCCCGCAAACAGGTCTATCGCGATGGGTTTACGTTTAATCGCTTTAGAAGGTGTTCCGAGAGCTGATGTCATGCTGGACCTTGCCAAAATGGGATGACCGACCCCTAGGACTACCGGCGTTAGTATGCACTACCCTAGGAGTTGTCGGGCCACTACGCAACTCGCTCTGGTTCGCGCTCTTCTACTCATTCGGCATGGAGGCGTGACGTACTCAGGGGTAGTTGCATTGCGATCTGTCAGCTTCTGGCCACTCAGTCCTCCTTCATCGTGAAATTGCCTGAATGAGCTTGTCATAGATCGCCTGCCCGACCGCATGTGTGCTGGTGCGTTCGGGGTGCCATTGGACGCCGATGTAGAACGAGCGGTTGGGGTCGTCGATGGCTTCGATGATGTTGTCTTCGGCGATGGCGATGGTGCGCAGGCGGCCGGGGTCGGTGACGGCCTGGCGGTGGTGGCTGGTGACGATGCCGGCGGGGATGGGGGCGTTTTCGACGATGGGGCGGACGTTGTGGGGTTTGTCGTCGCGGTGGGTTTCGTGGGTGGGGATGTCGTCGGGCATGTGCTGGTTGAGGCGGCCGCCGGCGTGGAGGGCCATGTACTGCATGCCGAGGCAGACGCCGAGGACGGGTGTCTCGGGGTGGTTGCGTTCGAGTTCGGTGAGGAGCTGGAGTTCGTAGCGCTGGCGCTGGGGGTCGACGGGGCGGGCGCTGGGGTGGGTGGGCTCGCCGAAGTCTTCCATGCGGGGGTCGTCGCCGCCGGAGAAGACGATGGCGTGGCAGCGGCGGGCGTGGTCGGGGGCGAGCTCGGGGACGGGGGGGAGGAAGATGGGGTGGGCGCCGGC
>RECQ01000028.1 GCA_007693965.1 Phycisphaeraceae bacterium
GAAAATGCTCACCGCTCACCGCTCACCGCTCACCGCTCACCGCTCACCGCTCACCCCTCACCCCTCACCGCTCACCCCTCACCCGAAATACGCCTTCACCACATACTGCCGCATCATCCGTTCGGTGTTGAAGAACGAGCCGTTGAGCGCGATGGCGTGGCGCATGATGTCGATGAAGGCGTGGCGGTCGTTGTAGAACGCGGGGAGGACCGCCTCTTCCAGTTTTTCGTAGAGGAGCGTCGCGTCGCGGTCGTGGTCGATGTCATTGTTGTGGCCGCCGATTGCCCAGCCGGTGACGCCCTCGATGCACCCTTCCACCCACCAGCCGTCGAGGACGCTGAGCGAGGGGACGCCGTTGGCCGCGGCCTTCATGCCGCTTGTGCCCGACGCCTCGAGGGGCGGCTCGGGCGTGTTCAGCCAGACGTCGACGCCCGCGGTCATGAGGGCGCCGAGCTCCATGTCGTACTCGGGGAGGTAGACGCAATCGACCTCGCCGCGGAGTTCGGCGATGGCGCTGTGAATCTTCTCGATCATGGCCTTCCCGTCGTCGTCGCGCGGGTGGGCCTTGCCCGCGAAGACGATCTGGATGGGCCCGATCTGTTCGGCGATGCGGCGCAGGCGTTTGAGGTCATTGAAGATGAGCAGCGGCCGCTTGTAGGCGGTCATGCGCCGGGCGTAGCCGAGCGTGAGGGCGTCGGCGCTGAGCTTCACACCCGTATCAGCTTCGATGCGTTCGAGCAGCGTTCCCTTCGCTGATGTGTGCGCCTCCCACACCTCGGCGTGGGGGATGGACAGGCCGCAGCGCAGCGACAGGTTGTCCGCCCGCCAGCCGGACATGTACCGGTCGAAGAGCTCCGCGAAGGGCTTCGAGACCCACGTGCCCAGGTGCACGCCGTTGGTGATGGAGTCGATGGTGAAGCCGCTGAACATGCGGCGCGAGATTTCGCCGTGCTTCTTGGCCACGCCGTTGATGTATCGGCTGAGGTTGAAGCCGGCGTAGGTCATGTTCAGCTTGTTCTCGTGGTCGAAGAGGCCCGATTGCTCGAAGGCCTCGTGCCGGCCGAGGATCTTCCGCACCATATTTCGCGGAAAGCGGTCGTGGCCGGCGGGGACGGGTGTGTGGGTGGTGAAGACGCAGTGTGTGCGCACCTCGGCGATGGTGCGTGTGTCGATCTCGTCTTTTCCCTCGGCCCGCATCCGCTCCAGAAGCAACTCGGCGGCGAGCAGGCTGGAGTGGCCCTCGTTCATGTGGAAGCGGTGGATGTCGTGGTGACCGAGGGCCCGCAGGATGCGCACGCCGCCGATGCCGAGGATGGCCTCCTGCTTGAGCCGGTAGGCGTCGTCGCCGCCGTAGAGTTGGTCGGTGAGGCGCCGGTCGTCGGGGTGGTTGTCGGGCAGGTCGGTGTCGAGGAAGAGAAGGGGGACGACGGCGCCGCCGACGCCGACGACATCGCGCCGCCAGGCGCGGATGTGGACGTCCCGCTCCTCGATGCGCACCACGGCGCGGGCGGGCGTCTCCTCGGTCAGCTCCTCGATGGGCCACGGCGCCGGCGCCTCGGTCTGGCGTCCGGACTTGTCGAGCATCTGGCGGAAGTACCCCCGGCGGGAGGCGAGCGTGACGGCGGTCATGGCGAGCCCGAGATCGGCGGCGGATCGGATCGAATCCCCGGCGAGCATGCCCAGCCCGCCGCAGTAGGTGTGGATCCGCTGCTCGATTCCGATCTCCATGGAGAAGTAGGCGATCATGGGTGGAGCTCCGGCGTCTCGCTCTGGCGATCGTGCGGGCCTGCTCCATTGATGGAGCAATCAACCCGGGATTGACGATGGAAGTGTATTCTCAATCCGCTGAGCGGGGCCTGTTGCGGCTCACGCGGCGTTCGTGGTCTGTGAACGTTTTGACCCTTGTGGAGGAACCGCGACATGCTCACGTCACTGATGGCGACTCTTGCCCAAACGGAATCCGAAGTCGGCGGTCTTGTCTTCTTCCTGTTCTACATCGCGATCGTCGTCCTGATCATCGCGGGTTTCTGGAAGGTCTTCAGCAAGGCGGGGCATCCCGGCTGGTTGGCGATCATCCCGATCGTCAATTTGTATTTTCTCTGCAAGATCGCCGGGCGTCCGGGATGGTGGGTGCTTCTGATGTTCATCCCGCTGGTGAACATCGTGGTGTACGTCATCATCTCGCTGGATGTGGCCAAGTCGTTCGGGCAGAGCGCGCTCTTCGCGATCGGCCTGTTCTTCCTCGGATTTATCTTCTACCCGATACTTGGCTTCGGCAGCGCCCAGTACCAGGGCCCCGCCGCGGTGTGAGGCCGCGCGTCGTTCGATGCGATGCCGTGTTGATCGCCCATGGCGCGTCAGAAATCGCAGCCGCTCTCGGATCCCGTCTGGAGTGAGACTCCGGATCATTGCCTCTGGTGCAGCTATCCACTGGTCGGGCTCACGGCGCCGGGGAGGTGCCCGGAGTGCGGCGTCTGGTTCGACGCCCATGTGCTCACGCTCTGCGGCGTGCCCGCCTCCAGCGCGGGGGCGCCGGTGTGGCGACGGGCGGCGTGGCTGGCGGTGATCGGCGCCGGGCTGATCTACTTCTATGTCGGCTGGGCCTTTCTCCTTTTCATTTCGCCGATTCTCGCCGGCGCAACAGGTCTGGCGATTCTCGGCGCGCTGGTCGTGCTGGTCGTCATCAGCCCACGCGAGCGCCGCGGCGCCGAGCGGTTCATCTTCACGCATCGGGGCGTGGTGCGGGCGCCCTTGAAGCAGGGCCGGCATGCTTCCGGAGCGGACACGATTCTGATTCCCTACGACGATGCCAACGCGGTGGAGTTGAAGCGGGTGAGTTTCTTCTGGCGCAAGCTGAGGATCGGCGTCGCCTCGGGCCGGGGGGCGCGCATGAGCGGGTTCGCCTTCCGGGCAGGGGTTCGCTGCCCCGACGACTACGAAGAGCGTGTTCGTCACCACATCGAAGCACTGCTGCAGGCCGCGAGGGAGGAGCGATCCGATGATCCCTCCGCTCTCCTCGGTTCGCTGCATGCCGGGGATTCGGCGCACTGATCGAATCATCCATTTTCTGCTTGTTCACACCTGTTGGTCGTGGGTATTCTGGTTGGCGTCCGGGCCCAGGTCGTGGGAGGTATGCAGCATGAAATCATGCGCGCTGTGCGGCGGGGATGTCGAGAACACGCCACGTCTCAAGGACTCGAAGGGTCGCTATATGCACAGGGCCTGCTACGAGCGGGCGATGGCGGCGAAGTCCTCCGGCGCGGGCATTGCTTCCGGCTCCGGCGCGGCGGCAGCCTCGGGCGCGGACGCCGGGATTCTGCCGATACAGCCCTCGGATCGGGAGCGGGCCCGAGCGTGCCCATCCTGCAACGCGATGATGGAGGGTCTGGCCCGGTTGTGCATCGCCTGCGGCTACAACCTGGACACCGGGCGCCGCGCCGAAACGATGGTCAACGCGTCCGGCGCCGCTGTCGATGTCACGGACGACTCCAGGCGACAAAGCTGGGCGGGCGCAATGCGCAAGGATGTCTTCAACGCCATTGTCATCTTCGTTGTGACGATGATCGGCGCGCTCGTCGTGCTCGAGGGAACTGAGGGAACGGACGGCGTGATCACCTACCTGGTGATCGTTCCCCTCGAGATCGGCCTCACGATCGCGGCGATCTTCATCTGCGCCTTGATGTGGCTCAGCCCCGGGCGGCCGTGGCTGCTCACCAGCCTCCGGCTGGCGGCGGTGGTGAGCACTGTCAGCCTCGCCCAGATTCTGATCGGGCTGGCGCTGCCCTCTTTCTTTTTCATTGCGCTCGCCAGCCTGGTGCTTCAGGCGGCGCTGCTGGCGTGGGCGCTGGAGATCGAGTTCGGCGAAGCGATCCTGGTGGCGATCATCACGATCATCATCAAGATTATTCTGGCCATCACTCTGGCGAGCCTGGTGCTCTCGCGTTTCTGACGCATCGCGCGGTCAGTCGGCGTTCGCGGGCTCGAATGTCATCGCCGCCGAATTGATGCAGTAGCGCATGCCGGTCGGGGGCGGGCCGTCGGGGAAGATGTGGCCGAGGTGGCCGTCGCACCGGCCGCAGACGACCTCGGTGCGCACCATGCCGTGGCTGTGGTCGGGCTTCTCAACGATGTTCGCGCCCTCGATTTTCTCGAAGAACGCCGGCCAGCCGCAGCCGGAATCGAACTTGGTGTCGGAGACGAACAGCTCCTGCCCGCAGCCGGCGCAGCTGTAGAGGCCGGCTTCCTTGGTGTCCCAGTAGGCGCCGGTGAAGGCGCGCTCGGTGCCGGCCTGGCGGAGGATGCGGTACTGCTCGGGCGTGAGCAGGCGGCGCCATTCCTCATCGCTGCGGACGAGGCGCTCCTTCGCGGCGACGTCGGCTGATTTTTCACTGCCTGATGCGGACGAGGTTGCGGGGTTGGTGTGGTCGGCGCTGGTCATGGCTGAGGATTGCTCCGGTTCCGGGGAGGCCGACGTGTCGCGCACGCCGCAGGCGACACCGAGCAGACTCGACGCCGCCAGGAAGAGAAGCGCTCCGTTGCGGATCGTCGGCGAGAGGGTCGTCATGCATGGAGTCGATCGCGTGCGGGTCATGTTCATGGGTCCTGCGGGTTGCAGAATCGGGATGGAGAGAGGGGCGAGTGTGGAACTCTAGGCCCGTCCGGCTCAGGATTCGCCGCCTGGCCGCTCTTTGAGCCAGTCGCCATCGTCGTATTCGGAAGATTCGGCGGGCGTCGTGTCTTCCATGTGCTCCGGCGCCGACTTCGCGTCTTCAGGCTCCGGTTCGGTCCAGTACACGGTGGCGGCGCGCGTGATCAGCGGCGCATTGCGCGGAAGCTCGGCGCGGAGGAAGACGATAGCCGCCCCGGTGTAGAGTCTGGAGAACTCGCCGAAGCTGATGGCGGCGAGTCCTGCGGGAGCGCGAACATCGGGGTCGCCGAGCTGGGAATCGATCCAGGGGTTGGCGATGAGCACGCGATCGTCCGGCGTCCAGCCCTGCAGGACCACCATGTGCCGTCGCCGCGCCCCGGATCGGAGCGTGACCAGCATCGGCACATCGGTGGAGGCGAAGGAAACCGCCTGCTCGGCCGTTATGTTGAGCAATCGCGCTTCGATCCCCAATCCATCCAGTCGGAGTTGGGCGGCGCGAAGGGCGCGCATGAGCGTGCTGCCCTGCCCGACACGGACATCCGCAAGCCGGGCCATTTCCGATTCACTGGTGCGCACGCCGATGCCCGGCGCCCCGAGCGCTGTGGCGAGCGATGCGGCGACGCAGGTGTCCTCACGCGTCTGGGCGAAGACGCCCGGGCCCGCCTCCATGCCGGAATCTTCAGCCAGGTCGACATGGGGGGAGAGCATCCACATTCCGTTGAAACACAGGTACAAGACCCCGAACGCTCCGAGCAGCGGCCCCAGCACGTGCCGGCGCCGGATGTGCTGGTTCACGCTGAGAATGCCCGCCAGCAGCATCACCGCAGGCACGATGAGCGTTCCCTCGGTGTACACCAGCATCTCCAGCGGCAGGATGTGCAGCAGGGCGTCCTGGTAGGCATGGCGCATCGCCCAGCCGATCGCCAGAGCCGCGAGCAGAAGCAGACCGATCTCGACCATCGAGGTCGAGCCGCGTCCGATCATCCGCCCGAAGAGATAGGCGGCGAGCGCCGCAAGCGCCTGAGCGATGAACCAGTGGATGGCGACGTCTGCGAACATGGTCGCTCCGTCTGTGTGTGACCCGGACTGTGGCGCCGCCGAGCAGGTTCTGAAGGCCTCTCATCGCTGCGGCGAACCTGGTGATTATTCGTGCGACAAGCCCCGAGGGCGCCGGCGAGTCTGAGGCTTTGGCGAATTTCTCTTCGATGGCGCCCGGATTGTGCGGCATTTGTACGGTTTTGAGTCGTGTTTGTCATCCTCTCACAGACCCTTGCCTGTTGCAGTGCGGGGTGGGGAGGGGGAGGATCCCGCCGTGCCCGTCTTCTCCTCGAGCGCCGAGAGGCATGGTTTTCTCACCGCATGGGCCCGTTTTGTGACGGGACGCCCGTGGTTGACACTGTGCCTGGCCGCGGCTCTGGCGGCGGGGGGAATCCTCATCTCGCTGGGGCGACTGGAGTTCCGCTCCGATCGCAGCGAGTTAATCGATCCGGCCCTCCCCTGGCAGCAGCGCTACGCGGACTACAAGGCGCGCTTCCCCGGCTGGAACGATCTGCTGGTGGCGATCGACGCCCAGTCGGCGCCGCCGGAGGTTGTGGAGGCGTTCATCGAGGAGCTTGTCACGCGCCTGAAGGGCGACGCCCGCTTCAGCCGCGTTGTCGCGGGATTTGAGACAAGTGAAGCGCCGGCGGGGTTGATCCTTGCGGAGCCGCCGGAGCGAATCGAGCGCATCGCGGACGACGTGCGTCGCCTCGGCCCCGCGCTGGTGTCGTCGACGCCGGAGGGCCTGCTCTCTCTCGCCGCGGCGGCGGAAGATCTTGACGCCGAGCGACGCGCCGAGCTGGCGTCACTGCTGGCGCGCATGGAGCGGGTCGGCCGCGGCGAAGCGGGGGCGTGGATACTCACGCCGCCGGACGGCACGCGCCGTTTCGTCGTGGGCGATGACGAGCTGATCGTGCTCATGACATCGTTGGCGGAGGATGGCGAGCAGACGCGCATGCGCGGTATGACGGTCAACGCGCCTGCGGAGGGGATCGCGGCGCTGCGCGCGCACCTGCGCGCTGTTCGCACCATGCAGCGCTTCGCCACGATTGAGGCCGGCGTCACCGGTGTGCCGGTGCTGGAGGCTGATGAGGCGACCCAGTCTCTCGACGACGCGTCCAAGGCCACCGCTCTGGCGCTGGCGCTCATCGCCATCCTGATGATGTTCGTCTACCGCGGCGCCGTCGTGCCATTGCTGGCGATCGCGTCGCTGCTGCTGGGAGTAGCATGGTCCTTCGGATGGCTGACGCTGGCGGTGGGACATCTTCAGCTTCTCAGCGTCGTCTTCGTGGTGATTCTGCTGGGGCTGGGTGTTGACACGGCGATTCATCTGATCGCTCGCCTGGAGTTGGTGCACCCGGATCATGACCACATGCCCGATGCGGTGGCGCAGGCGTTTCGCGGGGTGGGGCCGGGCGTGATGACCGGCGCGCTGACCACCGCTGCGGCCTTCGGCGCCACAGCGCTGACCAGTTTTAAGGGCGTGGCTGAGATGGGTTTGATCGCGATGGGTGGCGTGATCCTGTGCACGATCGCGGTGATGTCGTGTTTTCCTGCGCTGCTGGAAGTGCTGCCACACCCGGAGCGGCATCTGCGCGCGCGTCCCGGCGGCGAGGGGCGCCCGTACATGCGCGGTGCGCTCAACGGCGTTGATCACAGGCCGCGGCTGACGCTGGGTATCTGGCTGATCGCAATCGGTGTCTGCGGCTGGCTGGCGCTGGGCGTGCGCTATGACCCGGACCTGGTCGAGCTGATGCCGGAGAACGCCGAGAGCGTGCGCTGGGAGCGCCGGCTGGAGCGGGCGGATCAGCAGTCGGTGTGGCACGCGGTGGTGGTGGCCGAGTCGGAGGCCGAAGCGCAGGCGCTGACGACGCAGTTGCGGGCGCTGGATGTGGTCGCGGATGTCGGTGCGGCGGGGATGCTCTTTCCGAAGCACGTGGAGGAGAAACGGGCGATCCTGCGCACGCTTCCGCGCGTGGTGGGGGCGGGCGAAGCGGATGCCGGATCGCTGCGCCGCGCTGCGGAAACGCTCGCAGCTCGCTGGTCGGAGCGCGATGAATCGATTGCAGCGCAGGCGTCGTCGCTGGCGAGCCTGGATGATGCGGGGCTGGCGCAGATCGGCGAGGTGTACGCCCGCGAGCGCGCGGCGCTGGGCGAGCGGATGGAGGCGCTGCGCCAGGCGACGCCGCCGGGTATTGAAGAGTTGCCCACAGCGCTGCGCGAGCAGTGGGTGGGCGTGGACGGTTCGCTGCTGCTGCGCATCTATCCCGCAGCGCCGACGGATGGCGGCGCATCCGGCGGGCCGCTGAGTCCGGAACGGCTGGGGCCCTTTGCAAAATCCGTGCTGGCCACAGCGCCGATGGCGACGGGGCCGACGATCCAGATCCACGAATCGACACGCCTCATCGGACGCGCCTATATGGCGGCGGCGGGTATGGCGCTGGGCGCGATCCTGCTCATCCTGCTGCTTGATTTTCGCAACATCGGTGATGCGCTGTGTGTGCTGATTCCCGTCGCGGTGGCGATCGTGACGCTGCTGGCGGTGATGCGCCTCACCGGGACCAGCCTGAACTTCGCCAACATGGTCGTCATGCCGCTGATCGTCGGGATGGGGGTGGATGCAGGCGTGCACGCCGTGCATCGCTGGCGCCAGCAGCCGCTGGACAAACCCGCAGGAATGGCGGGCGGCTCCGGGCGCGCCATCACGATGACGACCGCGACGACTGCGATCGGCTTCGCCTGCATGATGACCGGCGCCCACCGCGGCATCTGGTCGCTCGGCTTTGTGATGACGGTCGGGCTCGTGCTCGTCTGGGCGGCGTGCGCGCTGCTGCTCCCGGCCGTGCTGCGACTGCGCACCGCAGACGCCGTGGTGCGCGATGCAGCGCTGCACCGTGCGGATGCGTGGGGGAAGTGAGTGGATGAGTGGGTGAGCGGGCGCAGATTGTGAATCGTGTGGATTCTTTGGGAGTGGGTTTCAGAGTTTGGGTTTGCTGCAGGTCTGTGACTTCTGGACTTGAAATCGCAGACTTGAAATCTCAACTCTGATATCCGCAACCCCAATCCCTGACTCCCAAAATTTCAACTCCGGTACCATTCCTCCCCTGCCCACACCCAAAGCGCACTCCGCGTTCGATCCTCTCCGGGCTCACCGGAACATCCGCACCAGCGCCTCCGGGTCCTCGCGGATCCACGCCCGGACGTTGCCTTCGCCGGTCTGGATGGTCACCGGGTTGGCGCCGTCGTTGATCACGCCCCGGTACAGGTCGCGGGTGGCGTACACGTCGCGTGGGCGATCGATGCTCGCCATCGTCACGATGCCGTCGAGAGAGCGGAGCTCGAACAGGCCGCTGGAGCCGGGGGGAGCCTGGTAGTAGATGTTGCCGCGGTCGGTGAAGAGCGCGACGGGGTCGTTCAGCACGCGGGCCGTGCGCAGCTCGATGGCGCCGCGGGAGTTCTCGACCTGGATCGATCCGCCCACGCCCACCAGCACGACATCGCCGCCCGCGGCCCGCACCAGCACCCCATCGCAGCGGGGCATGGTGATGCGCAGGTCGACGCGGTGATCATCCTCGTCCGGACGGCCCGACTCGACGCCGACCCGGAGCACGGCGCGCCCGTTCGCCTCATCGAGGTGGGCCCATACGCTCACCTGCTCTGCCAACGCCTCGCGCTCCTCCTTCTCGACGCGGTCAGAGACGCGGATCCGGGCTGCGACATGGATCGTGTCCAGCCGCGGGTCGATCCGCACCACCACGCCGCCGCGGTTGTTCGAGGCGTCGACGGCGGTGGGTGTCGCGATCGCGGGAATGCCCGCGGCCGGTGTGGCGTCGATGTCAAAGGTTCGCGGAAACGTCGTGCCGCAACCGGCGAGCGCGAGGCCGAGGGCCGCGATCGCAACGCGGGCCAGCGCCCCGAACGGGCGGAGACGCAGCAGGGCGGGGCCGGCTTCAGTGGGGAGAGTTCCGTTCTGCATGGGTCGATCACCTTTCGCTCTGTCGGCGCCCGCCGCGGCATATCTGAGACTGGGTCCGAACCGCGAAGCGCCCCGGCGCTCCGCCGGAGTCCGGCGCATGGCAGTGTACATCCATGCATCGGCAGATCGACCATCCCGGCCCAGCGCCGACAGGGACGCAGGAGTTATACGGACACTTGATGATGATTGATGGGCGGCCCGGCCGCGCCGACCGCTTCTGGAGGTCACTCGGACCGAAACGGCGTGCCCCAGCCGCTGAACGCCATGAGCCAACTGTTCGTGGGGTGGGCGGTCTCGTCGAGCCAGAAGCTGAAGTCCGGCGACGCCGCCTTCCCCGGCGCAATCGGAACCTGCCGCCCGGAACCGTCAAAGAACGCGATATTGCACACCTTCGGCTTATGCCACCAGCTGTAATCAACACCCCCGCCGATGCCGTACCACTCCTCGGCCACGCGCGCTGGCATCATCGTGCCGTAATCTGCGACGAGGGGAAACCGTGACGGACTTCGTACAAATGAGCCTTGGTTGTTTTTTACTGGCCCAGTGTCCCACCAGCCATTGGGGCTGCCGACGGGCGCCCAGATCCAGTCGTTGGCCCGGTAGCTCGTTCCCAGCTTACCGAAGATCGTCTCACCGCGGTCATAGGACAGCGAGGTCTCTACCCAAGTATTGGCGCCGACGTCTTCCTGCCAGTCCGGATTGGACCAGCGCACGCCGTCGTCACCCGGGCACAAGAAGATCTCGGCCCGGGCCCGCTCGCGCATACTCTCCGAGCCGATGTACGGGTTCAGCGGTCGCTGGCGGCTGATGTAGCTGGACACCGCATCGTCGCCAACCTGATGATCGACGCCGCCCCAGCTCATCATCAGGTGGTTGGTGCGCTCCTTGCCCTCGCTGTCGATGTATTGCTGCGAGGGGAAGCGGACATGGTCATTGAGATAGGTGTTCCAGCCCACGCTGATCTGGTGCAAATTGCTCAGACAGGCGACATTGCGGGCGGCGTCTCGAACGCCGGCGAGCGCCGGAAGCAGCAGTCCGATAAGCACGGCGATGATGGAGATAACGACCAGCAGCTCAATGAGCGTGAAAGCCCGGGCCGGACTGGAACCGCGTCGCGAACGCACAGCGACGACACACACAATCGCCATAAGCAGTGATCATAGCGGAACTTGCACCCGGAATACAAGAGTCAGGGCGCAACTGAGCCGTCCAATGGGAAGAAATCACGCTTTCACAGAGAGACCAGACGGCGCCCTTCACGGCAGGCGATCGGTCGGCGTGCCGAGGCCGCTGCGGACGAAGACGAAGCTCCGGGGCCGGTGCAGGTCTTCATCGAACCAGAACATCCAGTCATGGCCGACGGCGTCGCCGGGGTTGCTCTCCACCTGGCGGGCTGAGCCGTCGAGGAAGGCGAGATTGCATCGCTCTTCCGCATGCCACCAACTGTACTGGATGCCCCAGAAACGCCTGCGGCTCTCCATGTCGGAGCGGATCATCTGAAAAGCGGCAAGATCGCCGACCACTATGAAATGAGATGGGCGCCTGACCCATTCCGGCATATTCCGCGCCTTGATCTCGTAGTTGCGGTCTGCGGGATTCACATATCCGAGACTTCTGCCAACCGGAGCCCAGATCCAGTCGTTCGCGCGGTAACTGGTTCCGTAGCGGGCGAAGGTGGTGTGGCTGACATCCCAAGCATCACTGCCGTGGCCGTACCAATCTTCCTGGTTGTCATACAGGCTCTGGTTCGCATCCTCACCGCTCCACTTCCAGCCATCATCACTTGGGCAGAGAAATACGTTGTTCCGAGCTTTTTCAATGTCATCGGAGCCGATGTACTGATTCATCGGTCGCCATGGCCTCACATGGCTGCCTTGCACATTCTGGTGATGGATCCCACCCCAATCGAACCAGTGATGTGAGTAGACGACCCTTCCCTGCGAGTCGCGTCCCCGTTGTGTCGGGAAAAACGTGTGGTCTGCGAACCAGGAAGCCCAGCCGATTGCAATCTGGCTGAGATTGCTCAAGCAAGAGGTGTTGCGGGCCGCAGCTCTGGCGCTCATCAAGGCGGGCGTCAGAATCGCCAGTAGCACAGCGATTATGCCAATCGATACCAGCAACTCGATCAGCGTGAAAGCCACGCGTGATCTCGTGCGTCCCCCCACCACCGGCAGCTCGCCACTGAGGAGGTGTCTCATGGTGACATCCTACGACGCATAGCCCGCGATCGGCAAGGTTTTTCTCAAACCGGCGATGGTCGCGACTGGGGGAGGCCGCTTGTCTGTTGGAGCTCCGCCGCCATCGTCGGCCCACATGACGACCGGCGCGGAAATGGGCAGTCCCGGACTTGAACCGGGGACACCGGCATTTTCAGTGCCGTGCTCTACCAACTGAGCTAACTGCCCGACTATTGCCGCCGGAGGGGTTTTCAGGGTTCGACGCCCCGGCGGGCCGGGAAGACTACCACGATCCCCCGGGGTGGACAACAACTTCCCCCGTCATGAGCCGCATCCCCGCATCCTCCGCCGCCGCGGTGCTGGCCTCGGGCCGGCGTTGTCGCCATGATCCCCCGCGTGGCCCCCTCCTCTCCGCACCGCGTCGGCGCCGATCGAGCCCCCGTCATCACCGGGCTGGGCTTGGTGACGCCGCTGGGCCTGGGCGCCTGGCAGACCGCCAGCGCCCTGCTGGCCGGCCGCACCACCGCGGACCGCCTCGCCGAGCTCCCTGAAGACACCGACCCCGTCTCCCTCGCCCGGGCCACGGGGGGATCGGCCTTCGGGGCCTTCTCCGCAGTCGATCCCGCGGTGGACCTGGCCGAGCGGGCGGCCCGCGAGGCCCTCTACGACGCCGGCCTCGACCCCGGCGCTGCGCCGTGCATCGTCGCCTCCTCCAAGGGGGCGGTGATGGCGCTGCTCGATGAGCGGCGCCCCGAGCGGCGGGCGGCGTGCGCGGCGATGTCGCCGCACGGATATCTGTGCCATCACCTGCGCGAGCGCGTCGGGCTGGCGGAGGCCCGCTCGGTCGTGGCGGCGTGCGCGACGGGGATCGCGGCCCTGCACCACGCGTGGCGCGAGATCGTGGACGGGCGTGCGGAGCGCGTGCTGGTGGTGGCGGTGGAGTCGGCGCTGCATCCGCTGTTCGTGTGGTCATACCGCAGGCTGGGTGTGCTGGCGCCGACGCCGCCCGGCGCGGCGGCGCAGGAGCACGTGGCCCGCCCGCTGGACCGGCGCCGCAACGGCTTCACACTGTGCGAGTGCGCCGCGGCGGTGATGATCGAATCTTCTGAAGCATCGACGCGGCGGAGGGCAAAGCATGTGCACGGGCGCCTGCTGGGCGCGGCGATGGGGTCGCACGCCTTTGACATGGTGCGATCGCCCGAACGCTTTGACACACTGACGCGCCTGGCCCGGGCGGTGACGCCGGCGGAAACGCCGATCAGCCTGCTGCATCCGCACGCGACCGGGACGCAGGACAACGACGAGCGCGAGCTGGCGGCGCTGGCCGCGGCGCTTGGCGAGCGCACCCGTGAAACGCCCGTCTACGCGGCCAAGGGCGCCTTTGGCCACCCGCTGGGGGCGGCGGGTGTGGTGAATGCTGTGCTGGGTTGCCTCTTCGCGCGCATCGGAGAGCGCCCGCCGATGCCGTGGTTGGATGAGCCGATCGAGTGCGCGTTCCCGCTGGCGCGCGAGAAGTCGATGGTGGCGCCGGGCGCGCAGCTCTGCGTTGCCGCGGGGTTTGGGGGGCATGTGGGGGCGGTGTGTTTCTCGGCTGGGGATTGAACGCGGAGGTCTCAGAGTGGCGCAGAGGGGGAAGAGAAGAGATGGAACTCGGAGTGAGACGGAGTTTTTGAGTAAGACGGAGGGGAAGAGAAGGGATTTTTTTTGTTCCAGGAATGAGCGCTGCTGTTTGGCATGGCGTGTATTCACAATGCACAAAAATTTTCTTTCTTGTAAATCTTCTCTTTCTCTTCTCTTCTTCCTCCGCGCTTCTCTGCGCACTCTGCGTTCAAACCATCCCCCAATCCGACTCCGTCTTCCTCAAAAACTCTGTCTCACTCCGCGTTCATTCCCCCACAACTTTCGCCAGCGCCTCGATTTGCTCGACGCTGAGCTGCTCCGGGCGCATCGACGGCTCGATGCCTTCGGGCCAGGCGACATCGCGGCCCAGAATGGCGCCGAGCTGCTTGCGGCGTTTCTGGAAGAGCCTTTTGCAGAGCCTCTCCAGTGAATCCGCGTCCTGCGTGAGCGGCTGTGCGCGGCGTGTGATCGAGATCATGGCGCTGGTCACCTTCGGCCTCGGCCAGAAGCACTCGGGCGGGGCGTCGGCGATGCGTTCGATGGTCGCCAGCGACTGCGCGATGACGGAGAGCTCGCCGTAGTCGCGCGAGCCGGGCGGCGCGGCGAGTCGATGGGCGACTTCTTTCTGGATGGTCACGTGCAGCGATGCGCACTCGGGGTGTTTGAGCAGCAGCGTGAGCATGAGCGGGCTGGCGGCGCCGTAAGGGAGGTTGGCGACGAGCTTGAACGGCCGGCCGCAGAGAGCGCTGACGAGGCGGGGATTCAGGCGGGTCTTCGATTCGAGGCAGTCGCCGCGGATGAGCGTGAGGCGCCCGGCGGCGGTGTCGGCGAGTCGGTCTTCGAGCAGTTCGGAGAGGCCGTCGTCCAGCTCGCAGGCGACGACCTGGGCGCCGCGGGAGAGCAGGGCCTCGGTGAGCTGGCCCGGCCCGGGGCCGACTTCGAGGACGACGTCGCCCGAGCCCACGCCGGCGGCGTCGACAAGCTTGTTGAGCAGGTTGTGATCAATGAGAAAGTTCTGCCCCAGCGCATGGCGCGGGCGCAGGCCGCGCTCGTCCAGGAGAAGCCGGAGCTCTTTGAGCGTGAGCACGTGAGAAGTGTAGCGGGGGGAGAACCACAGAGACACAGAGGCACAGAGGGAAAGCAGAAAAGCAGCAAAGCAGCAAAGCGCCAAAGCTCCAAAGTACTCCATCTCTTCATCACTTCCTTCCTGCTTCTCTGTGTCTCTGTGTCTCTGTGGTGAAAATTACTGACCCGACGCCGCGCGAACGAACGAATCGATGTCCGCGTGCAGTTTCTTCAGCGACGGCATGTGGACGTACATCATGTGCCCCGATTCGTAGTACTCGGTCTGCACGTTCTGGCGCAGCTCGGGCTCGAGGCCGAGTGTGTTGAAGGTGTAGTCGGTGGCGAAGTGGGGTGTGGCGAGGTCGTAGTAGCCGCTGGCGATGAAGACCTTGAGAGCGGGGTTGCGGCTCATGGCGCCGCGGAGCGTCTCGCCGACGTTGACGTAGCGGTTCTCGTGCGTCGCGTAGGACCAGGGTCGGACGCGACCGGTCAGGATCTCATAAGGGATGTCGTTCTCGTATTCGAGTTCACTGCGCACGTAGTCGTTGAGCGTGGCGGTGTAGACGCCGGTGATGGCGGTGAGGCTGGGATCGTGCTCATATCGCTCGCCCGCGGAGTCGAGGTCGACTCCGGTGTAGCGGCTGTCGAGACGGCCGACGGTGCGCCGCTCGTCGCGGCGCAGCTCCTTGGTGAATCGGTGGATGAGGATGCGCATGTTCGTCGCGCGGATGTACGACGCATCCAGCCCGGTGTACTCGGCGAGACGATTCACGATCTCCTGCTCGTGTTCGGCGTCGATGGTGTCACCGAGGGCGAGGGCGGGCATGTATTCGCGGATCGTCCACGACTCGACCTCATCGAGCAGCTCACGCAATGGCCGGCGCTGCTGCGTCGCGGGCAGGCGCTCGTGATACCACGCAGTCGCCGTGTAGGTGGGGAGGAAGAGGACGTAGGGCAGATCGTTGCCGACGTGGAAGCGCACCGTCTGGAAGTTCAGCACCGACGAGATGAGCATCAGGCCGTTGAGGTGCATGCCGTGGCGGTTCTGGAGATACCCCGCCAGCCCCGCGGCCCGCGTCGTGCCGTAGCTCTCGCCCGCGAGAAACTTGGGCGAGCGCCAGCGCTGCTCGCGCGTGATGTAGAGGCGGATGAAATCGCCGACCGACTCGATGTCCTCTTCAAGGCCGGAGAAGTCGGCCTGCTCGCCGTCGCCGGCGGGTCGGCTGTAGCCGGTGCCGACGGGGTCGATGAAGACCAGGTCGGTCGCGGTGAGCCACGTCCAGGGGTTGTCGGCGAGGGCGTGGGGCGGATCGGGCTGGGCGCCGTCGTCATCGCCCATGAGCACACGCCGCGGCCCGGCCGTGCCCATGTGCAGCCACACGGAGGAGGAGCCGGGGCCGCCGTTGAAGACGAAGGTGATGGGGCGGGTAGCGGGGTCTTCGACGCCGTCCTTGATGTAGGCGATGTGGAAGATGTTGGCGCGGAGCTCGCCGTCTTCGGTCTTCATGGGCATATAGCCCGCGGTGGCGGTGTAGGGGAGCTCTCCGGCTTCGGTGCGGATCGAGTGGTCGGTGACGGCGAGTCGATCGTGGGGTTGCTCGGCTTCGGCCTTTTCGGCGATCGAAACAGGAGCGGCGAGCCACAGCGCGACAGCCGCCGCGATGGCGACCGGCAACTTCAACTTCAGGTCGTACATCGATTCTCTCCTCACAGATCAGGGGCCGGCCGGCGCGGCGCCGGCGATGCAGGAAAAGGATTCTACCGGCCTTCCCGAACGTCAAAAAAGAAAAGAGGCGGGCTCCGGAAGAGCCCGCCTCCTGAAAGGCACGCAGCGATGGTCAGTCGGCGGCGGCGACGCGAGAGGCGTCGTCGTCGCTTGAGCGCCTCAATCAGTCATCGAGGCCGACTTCGGCGAACTGGTTGAAGGGGAACTCGAAGTCCGTCGCGGGACGGGCGTTGGGAGTGACTTCAGAGGCGAAGAGGTTGCCCGGCTGGGCGAGACGCCGATCCCAGTTCTGCTGGGCGGTGCGCTCGAACGAGCGGGACTTGTCGTTGAGGGTGGCGAGGGCCTGGTTGGACATCTCGCGGTAGGCGTTCGCCGCGGCGACGGCCTGACGGACGCGGGCGTTGGTCTCCTGCTCGCTGAGATACTTGGTGGCGTAGGCGCGGTTGCGTTCGGCCTGGACCGAAGCGATGCGCGAGTCAAAGGTGGCGCGGATCGTGTCCTCGTGGGCGTTGGCCGCGGCGAGCTGTGCATGGACATGCGCATCGCCGATCTGGCCCTGAGCGTAGATCGAGGCGCGACGAGCGGTGTCAGTCGCCTCGGCGATGCTGCGTCCGGACTCGGCCATGGCGATCATGCGATCGACCCGGGCTTCGCCGGCGAGGTGACGGGCGTCCGTCACGGTGCGCAGGTGCTCGATCTCGGCGCGGTTGGAGCGGCGACCGGCGTCGTTGGTCGCGTACATGCGGGTGATGTCGATCTCGGACATCGCCGCGAAGGTCTCGGCGATCGTCGTGGCCTCCTCGAAGGTGGCGCGGGCGATCTGTGCGAAGCTCTCGGCGGTCTGATCGAGGCGCGCCAGCTCGGCGTTCAGGATCTGGTTGGCCGAGTTGATCTCCTGGCGCATCTGCGCGAGGAGGGCCTTCTGGCTGGACTCGAGCGAGCTGGCTTCGGCCATGAGCTCACGCGAGCGGGCTTCGCCGCGGCGGCGGGTGGCGTCGCGACGGACTTCGAGGCTGCGGACTTCCGCGGCGCCGCCGTGGTCGACGGCCTCGGCGGAGGCGAGCAGCTCGGTCACCTGCGACTCGGAGCGGGTGCGAATGGCGCGGGCCTCGGCGCGGAGGTTCACGATGTTGGCCGTGATCTCCTTGCGGCGGGACTCGGCCTCGACGCGGCCGCGGTTCATCTCGGCGCGGCCGATGCGAAGGTGCTTCTCGGCCTGGGCGAGCAGGTCGTCGGCGCGGGCGATCGACTGCTGCTCGAAGGCGGACGCCTGGGCCAGGAACTCGTCGAACCGGGCCTGCTGCTGACGCCACCAGCCGTCGAGCTGGCTGAAGCGCTCCTCGTATGTAGCGAGGACGCTGCGCTCACGGGCGTCGGCCTCGCCGCGGACCTTGGTGGCCTGGGCGAGCCCAGCCTTGAATGTGGCGGCGTGGTCGGCCTGCACAATGGCGGGCTTGACCGGCGTCTCGGGCTGCTCGGGGGTGGGGACGTGGGGTGTGAGCTGGTCGTCGTTCTTCTGGTTCTGCCAGGGGAAGTCGACGGCGCCGGAGCTCATCTTGGTGGACAGGGTCCGAAGAACCTCCGCCTTGATGCGCGAGGCCTCGGCCTCTGCCTCGGCGCGGAGCTTCTCGTACTGCGCCTTGGAGATCGCCTGCTGGTGATCGGCCTCGTGACGGATGGCGTTGGCGAGGGCCTCGGCCTGGGCGATCACGAACTTGGCGCGAGCTTCCTGCTCGATGCGGTCGGCCTTGGCGCGGAGCACGAAGGCTTCGGCCTCGCCGTCGGCGCGGAACTTGTCGATGGCGGAGCGCTGCTTGTGGAAGTCGGCCTCAGAGAGGGAGAGGAAGCGCTCGGCCTCGGCGCGGCGACGCTGCACTTCGGCCTCGGTCTCGTCCATGATCGAGCCGGCCTGCTGGCGCAACTCTTCGACGTCGGCCTCGGTGCGCGCGAAGCGCAGCTCGGCGGACTGCATGGCGAGCTTGAACGCCGCGTCGGCGTCGGACTTCTCAAGCGCCTCGGCCCGAGCGAGCAGCTCGGCGGCGTCGGCTCTCGCCTGCTCCTCCAGCGAGGCGGCGTTGGCGCGGAGCTTGGAGCTCTCGGCGCCGATGCGCTCGGTCAGGCTGCGGATCTGCTGGTTGAGATCCTCAATCTGGGCGCGGGTCTGGTGATCGGTGGACTCGGCGCCCTTGCGAAGATCGCGCACGCGGCTGGCGGCGCGGGCTTCGGTCATGTCGGCGACCTTCATCATCTGCTCGATCTCGGCGCGGCCGTTCTGGGAGACGCTCTGACGCTGGGCGAGCATCCGGGCATGGTGGGCCTGGGCCCGCTCATACTCGCTGGCCGCCTGCGAGCGCATCTGCTCGAACTCGCTCATGCGCTCCTTGCGGAAGGCGCTGACGAGGGCGTCGTTCAGACGGGCCTCGGTCTCGAACTGCGCCTCCTTGGCGGAGACCTTGACGGCGAACTCATCCGCCTTGGCGTGGTTCACCTGGCGCCACTTGCCGGCGTCGGCCAGGGCGATCTGCTCCTTGGTGAACTCATTCTGCAGGCGAGCGTCGGTGTCGGCGAGAAGCTGCGACTGCGTGGCTTCGCGCTTGACGCGGGCGGCCTGGGCCGCTGCGCGGAGCGCCTCGATCTCGGCGGTGGCGCTGCGGGCCTCGCTCACCCACACCTCGGGCAGCGCGACTTCGCGACCCTGCGACTCGTACCACATCTCATCGTACTGACCGGTCGTGCCGGCAGGATCGATTGATGTCGTCGCAAGCGCGGCCTTCGCATTGAGCGTATGGTCGCCCGGCGAGCGGTACGAGCTGTGCTTCGAATTCGTGTTCCAGACGGATGAGCATCCCCCTGCCATCGTGGCGGCGGCGAGGCCGGCGACACATGCAGTGATGAAGATGGGCCTGCGAATCAGACCTGCGTTCTCGACTTGATGATTTCGGTTCCCTGACATCCTTGTGACTCCTCGGTTGCGACTCAGGCGACCACGACTGCGTGTAACGATGTTTCCAACCACTCCGGAGCCGCGGCTCGGATGGCGACGCCGTTCATCGTCATCCCGTCACAAACCCTGAAGGTCGTCGAGTCGAACTCATCGCGAGTCGGTCGCTGGGGCCTATGCCCACATGGAGCAGTCGATCCAGCCGTCACAGACCGCGCCGCTTTAACCGCGCCTGCGGGCGAACCCCGGCGAGCCGCAAGGTCCATCCGCCGCTTCTTGCCTCTTCGCAATCGCCCCCTTGACTCCATGCGGGCGTGCGGCCTCTGAGGTCCGGACGTGCATATCCGCCCGCCGCCGGCCAATCCTCGCCCGCCTTGGACCATCCGCCGGACGCCCGTATACTGCCCGGCTCGCGCCGGGACGCCACCGGCCTCACGGCCGGACCCGCCTCGCAGGCAGCTGTATGTCCGGGGGTCTGGCGGACACCGACGCTGCGACACTCTTGGAGAAACGCCTTGTCCCCTCGTCAGCCCTTCGTGGGCGGCAACTGGAAGATGAACACCGACCGACGCTCGTCGGTCCATCTGGCGCGCGCTGTGGGCGACGGTCTGCCGGACGACGCCTCCGGCGTTCAGTGCGCCATCTTCCCACCCTCGATCCATCTCAACGCCGTCAGCGAGACGCTGCGCGAGACCGGGGGCGGCGCCGATTGCGTTCTCGGGGCGCAGAATTTCTATCCCGAGCCCGAGGGCGCCTTCACCGGCGAAATCTCCATCTCGCAGCTGCGCGATCTGGGCGTCGGCGCCGCGCTTGTCGGCCACTCCGAGCGGCGGCATGTGATCGGCGAGCCCGAGGAGCTGATCGCACGCAAGACAACCGCGGCCCTCGAATCCGGACTCCTGTGCGTGCTGTGCGTCGGCGAGACGCTGGAGCAGCGCGAGAGCTCGAAGACCGACGCGGTGAATGAGGCGCAGATTCGCTCCGCACTGGAGCATGCCTCCGCATCGCTGCTCGACGGGATCATCATCGCATACGAGCCGGTGTGGGCCATCGGCACGGGGCGCACCGCCTCGCCGGCCGATGCCCAGTCCGCCCACGAACGCATCCGGGCCCTGCTGGGGCGGATGTACGACGCCTCGGTCGCAGAATCCACCCGCATCATTTACGGCGGCTCCGTCAAGTCGGCGAACGCCGCTGAACTCTTCTCCCAACCAGACATCGACGGGGGCCTCATCGGAGGCGCCTCCCTCGACGCCGACGAATTCCTGGCCATCTGCTCCGCGGCCCGTCCCAGACAGGAGCTTCAAGGAGCTTCATCATGACCATGAACATGCTCACATTCGCGTGGAGCCCAGCGCTCACCGCCGTCCTTGTCGTCCTCTTCGTCCTGGTGTGCATCATGCTCATCCTGACGGTCCTCATCCAGCGGCCGCAGGGCGGCGGGCTCGGCGGCGCCTTCGGCGGCGCGGGCGCCGGCTCTGGCCAGACCGCCTTCGGCGCCAAGACCGGCGATGCGCTCACCATCGGCACCATCGGCATCTTCATCCTCTACCTCATCACCGCGGTGGTGTTGAACTACGCCATCGCGCCGGGAGCTCCGGTCCCGCAGGAAATGCGGCCTGTCGGTGACGACGCCCCCGTCCGCTCCGGAGAACCCGGCCCCCTCACCATTCCCATCGATCCTGAGGCCGGCTTCGGCGAGGGCGGCGCCTTCGACGTCGAGTTCGATCTCGATGAGCTGCCTGATCAGGTGGACCCGTCCGATACGCCCTCGACCGATGCGCCCGTCTTGCCGGAGGAGTTCGACCTCCCGCCCGCCGATGATGATGGCGACGACGAGCCGCAGTTCTGAATCACCCCGTCAACCGGCGGCGCGCCGCGGCGGGGACGCACACAGCGCAGCGGCGCGGCATGCCGCGCCGCGCCAGCGAAGGGAGCCCCGTCGCGTGATCCGCAGCATGACCGGCTTCGGCGAAGCCTCGACGCAGGTCGACGGGGCCCACTACTTCCTCGAAGTCCGAAGCCTCAACAACAAGTATTTCAAGGCGAATATCCGCCTCCCCGACGAGCTGCAGGGCCTCGAGCCCGAACTCGAGGCGGAGCTGCGCCGACGCCTCACCCGTGGCACGGTGACGCTCATCGGCAAGGTGACGGACACCTCCGAGCAGGCCGCCTACGAGATCAACCACCAGGCCCTCTCGAACTACATCGAGCAGGTCCGCCAAACCCCGCAGGTCGCATCGGGCGAGGTTCGGTTGGATCTGGCCGCGCTGCTCACGCTCCCGGGCGTGCTGCAGACCCCGCCGGACGAGGAGAAACGCCTCGACCGGGCCCGCGAGGTCTTCGCAGGGCTCCTCGATCGGGCCGCCAAAGATCTGATCGGCATGCGCACCCGCGAGGGCGCCGCCCTGCACACCGAGCTGTCCGACCAGGAGCGCCTCATCGCCGAGCGGCTGGAGCGCATCGCATTGCGGGCGCCGACGGTTGTCGAGGAATATGAAAACCGACTGCGCCAGCGCATTGATTCGATGCTGCAGGACGCCGGTGTCTCCATCGAACCGGTGGATCTCATCCGCGAGATCGCCATCTACGCCGAGCGCACCGACATCGCTGAAGAAATCTCGCGCCTCTCCGCCCACCTGGCCCAGTTCCGCGACCTCATCGGCGACACCAGCCGCGGCCCCACGGGGCGCACGCTCGACTTCCTCACCCAGGAAATGCTCCGCGAGGCCAACACCATCGCCAGCAAATCCAACGATGCAGGCATCTCGCGGGATATCGTCGAGGTGAAGGGCGCCATCGACCGGATCAAGGAGCAGGTGCAGAACGTTGAATGAGGGCCCGTCCAGAAGCGTCCGTGGCATCGGCGACCCGCCGGCAGCGGAGACGGACGACATCGGCCGTCGCGGAGAGCCCGCATCAGCCGAATCGCCTTCATCATCCTCGGCGCGTGCCGGAAGCCGGCGCGAGGCCTTCGAGCCCTTCGAGCTCGCCGCGGTCCTCTCCCATTACGACACCGGCGTCATCGAGCAGATCCGCGAGTTCCCCCGCGGCTCTTCCAAGTCGCCCAAGGTGGTCATCCGCTGCGAACGTGGCGAGTTCCTGCTCAAGCGCCGGGCGCCGGGACGCGATGATCTGCGCAAGGTCAACTTCTCCCACGCCGTGCAGCTTCATCTCGGCGCCCGCGGATTTCCCCTCGCCCGTCTCGTCCGCGAGCGGCGCCGTCACAACACGCTTCTCTCGCTCAACGGGCGCGTCTACGAGCTCTTCGAATTCGTGAACGGCAGCGCGTACGACCACTCCCGGGAGCTGGCCGAGGCCGCGGGCCGTGAGCTGGCCGGATTTCATCGCAATCTCGCCGATCTTCACCCCGACTGGTCGCCCCCCGCAGGCAGTTACCACAATTCCTCCCGGATCCAGGCCCACATGGAGGTGATCCCGCAGCGGGTCGGCGCCTCCGGGGCCGAGGGCGCGGCCCTGCCCGACGTCATCGCGGGGCTGCAGCGACGCTACACGGAGGCCGCCCGGCGGGCTGAACTGGCCGGGGTGGCGGACTGGCCCCAGCAGGTCATCCATGGCGACTGGCACCCCGGCAACATGCTCTTCCGCGGGCCGCAGGTGATCGCGGTGCTGGATTTCGACTCCGTCCGCATGGCCCCCAGGGCCCTCGACATCGCCGGCGGGGCCCTCCAGTTCAGCATCTCCATGCAGGGCGATGACCCCGACATCTGGCCCATCGAACTGGACGAAGATCGCTTCCTCGCCTTCTGTCACGGGTATGATCGTGTGAGCGGCTGCACCATCAGCACGGCCGAGATCGAGGCCGTGCCCTGGCTGATGATCGAGTCGCTCATCGTGGAGGCGGTCATTCCGATTGCGGCCACGGGCAGTTTTGCGACACTAGAGGGCGGGGCCTTCATCCGCATGGTCGGCCGCAAGGTCGACTGGATCGAATCGAACGCACGGCGGCTCGCCGATCTCATCGCCGCCGGCTGAAGGACAGGAAGCGAAGACCACCCCATGCACTTTTTTATTCGCCACTTCCGAACCCGGGCGATCACCACGCTCGCGATCCTGGCGCTCACCGGCGCCGGCGCAGTCCCGGCGCTTGCCGAGGAGAAGGCGACGCAGGAGCTGGACACCACCATCCTCTCCCTCATCACCGACCTTGACGACGAAGACCTCTTCATCCGTGAAGCCGCGATGGAGGAGCTCTACTCCATGTCGATCCCTCCTGAGGAGTTGCTGCGCCATGCAGCGCCCATCGAAGACTTGAGCTTCG
Organism: Phycisphaeraceae bacterium; assembly: GCA_007693965.1. Taxonomy (GTDB): domain Bacteria; phylum Planctomycetota; class Phycisphaerae; order Phycisphaerales; family UBA1924; genus RECQ01. The sequence continues at coordinate 23,474 of RECQ01000028.1, forward strand.
AGCAGTGGAGCCGGCTGGATGAAATTCTGCGTGAGCTGTTCATCTCAACGCCCCGGGCCGGACTCGGCGCCGGGCTCGTCCGCCTGGACAACCCGCCCGGCGTGCGCCTCAATCCCATTATTCGCAACTTCCCCATCGCCGAGACGCTGCAGAATGACGACATCGTCACCAGCGTCAACGGCGTCGATCTTCGCGGCGATCCGATCGACGACCTCACCATCCGCGCCACCATCCTCTCACACGACCCCGGCGACACACTGGATCTCCGCATCATTCGCGATGGTCGGACCATGAACACGACCGTGAAGCTTGGTCGCTATGACGACCTGATGAACGCACAGCCACTCAATGAGCAGTTCATCAACGCCGCCTGGGCACTGCGGCGGACGCGGCTGGGCTTCCACCCGCCGGGCAAGCCGCAGATCGCGGTCGTGCTCCACAGCGACAAATGGCCCTCCCATCAGGTGGTCGGGCGGTTGCAGCGCCACAACATGGATGTGGTCGCGGGTGGCGGCGCCGGCGACGGTGTGGATTCCTTCCCCCGACATCAACTCAGGACCAGTTCGCAGAATCGCATGGGCGATATTCGCATGCAGCGAATCGAGATCGGCGGCGAAGTGCGGCAGGTTGCGCCTCGCAACGAAGAGAATGCGCGGGCCCAGACCATCCGTGGACTCCGCCACCAGCTTGAGACCCAGCTCCGCGTGATCCGCACGCAGCAGGCGATCCTCGACAATCCCGACACAGCAGAGCAGGAGCGAATGGTGGCGGGAAGCATCTTGCGCCGTGCTGAAGTGCGCGCAGCAGAGCTGCGGGCGATTCTGGAGCGAATCGACCCCTAAAAAGTGATGTTGGTGCGCCGTCCTCAGGACGCCTGCGGCCCCTTCAGGTCCGCCCCCAGCATCTCCACGCTCAGCTTCCGCTTCGCATCCCCCGCCAGGTACAGCGTCCGGCTCGGGAAGGCGAAGTCGATGCCCCCGGCGTTGAAACGCTCGAACACCTGAAGATTGAACCACTCGCTGAAGGCCATGAACTCCCAGTGGTCCGGCGGAAAGAAGTGGTACTGCACCAGGATGTTCAGGCTGAAATCGCCGAAGCTCTCGAAGACCACCCGCGGCGGGAAATCGGGGTTGATCCATTCATGCCCGTCGAGCAGCTCCTTGAGGATCTCGATCGCCTCGCGCAGCTTCTCCGGCTTCGTGTCGTAGGTGATTCCGATCGTGAAGCGCCGCCGGATCGACGGGCGGGACGCGATGTTCTCCACCGACTCGTTCACCACGATCGAGTTGGGCACGCTCACCATGTGGCCATCGAAGGTGCGCAGCTTGGTCGAGCGGAAGCCGATCTCCTCGACCGTGCCGATGTAGCCCTTGAGGTTGATGCGGTCGCCGATCTTGAATGGCTTGTCCGCCAGGATCGTGACCGATCCGAAGACGTTGCGCAGCGAGTCCTGCGCCGCCAGCGATACGGCCAGGCCCGCGATGCCGAGGCCGGCGAGGAAGCCGGTCACGTCCGCCTTGAAGATGTTGTCGGCGACGAAGAGGGCGAAGAGGATGAGCAGGAAGATGCGCAGTGTCTTGCGGAGCAGCGGGACGAGCTGGTTGTCGAGCGTGGTCCCGGTGGTCGCCGTCACCTTCGCGACGAATGTGGTGAAGACGCCGCAGAGATTCCAAAGCGCCCAGAAGACCGACACCGTGACGAGCATTCCCAGCACGGAGTCGAAGAAGTCGTCGACGCCGGCGGGCATCCAGATGCGTCCGACATCCAGCCCAATGCGCACGCCCAGCGTCATCAGGAGCAGATTCACCGGCTTGATGAAGCTGGAGACGAACTGGCCGCGCAGCGGGGCGTCGTGCGATTCGAGGCGTTTCGAAGTCGAGCGCATCGTCGTCGAGACGGCCCATCCGACGAGCACGCCGAGCCCGATGAAGCCCAGCAGCGTGAGCCACGCCGACATCGGGTTCTGATCAATGATGGTGGCCCGCGCCAGGTCGCGGAAGTAGCTGAGCGCCGACTCGTCGTCATCGCGCTCCGGCAGCGGCACGCCCCGCAGCTCGGCCCGCACCCAGTCGTTGAACTCGTCGTAGGCCCGCCGACGCGACTCGCGCACCGCGGTGGCGCCGGCCTGATCCGTCAGCGCGTTGCGCGCTGAGAGTTCGCGCACGCGGGCTGTGGCCCGATTGCGGAACTGGCTGACGGCCGTCTCGATCCGCGCATCCGGTTCGGGCGGCGAGAACTCGGGGTCCGCCTTCAGCTTTTCCTCCACGCGGTCTCGATAGGAGCTGCGTAGGTTCTCTTCCAGCCTGCCCGCCATTTCATCGATGAACGCCGCCAAAGCCTCCGGCAGCTCGTTGTTCGTCGCCTGGTCGCCGGCGACCGCCGGAGGCGTCGAGGCGTGCGCAGCGCCGGCGCAGACCGCCGTCGCCGCGATCGCCAGGGACAGCGCGCACACCAGCCACGCGCCAGCCCACGGGCGCCGATCACGCCACCGGAGATGCTTCTTGTGACGATCCATGCGGGCGGGGAGCGTACCCAATCCTCAGTCCCGCCGCCCGGCCTTCGCACGCTTCGCCGGCCTCTGCGCCAGCCACTCCGGCAGGGGCCGGGGCCGGCCATCCCGACCCACGCATCCCAGCGTGCTCGACCCCTCCGCGACAACCATCCCCACCGGCGATCGCCCCTCGCTGTTGCGCACCACGTACGCATGATCGATCCGGGCCCGCCCGCCCCCGACCACGCGCGTCTCGATCTCCACCACCTCGTCGTAGCGCACCGGCGCCCGGTAGCGAATCTCGATCTTCGTCACCGGCAGCAGAATTCCCGCGGCCTCCATGTCTGCGTAGCTCACCTCCGCCTCGCGCAACAGCTCCGTCCGCCCCATTTCCAGCCACGCGATGTACGCAGAATGGTGGGCCACGCCCATCGGGTCGCACTCGCAGTAGCGCACGCGCACGCGAATCCGCCCCTCAACAGGCACGGCGATCGTCGGCGCCGGCATCAGGTCGTCGGATCGTCGATCACCCATAGGACGCCAGTGTAGCCGGGCGGGGCGATGTGAGAAGTGAGGGGTGAGGGATGAGCGGTGAGGGGTGAGGAATAAAGGGTGAACCGATGAAAAGGCGATGCAGCGCCGCAACGCAGGCGCGCAAGCGTCAAAAGTCACGGCGGCAGAGCACGAGACGCAGAGGCTGAGTCCTCGAAGCCTCGGGACAGGCGCTGCATGTGACGTCCTGCCCCAAGTCAGTTGAATGACATTGTGCGCTGTACACATGCACGAATGTACGAACAGGCGCGAACAATCATCCGGTCGCGCGACTCGTCCGTAGAATCACCACCCGCTCATTCCACTCCGCACCCTCAGCGATCTCTGCGTTCAAGCTCATTCACACGACATCCCGCATCAGTCGTTCAAACAGCTCCACCGGCGCCGGGCGCTGTGTCCAGAGCTCCGACTGGGCCGCGGCCTGGTGGATGAACATATCGACACCGTCAATGGTGGGGAGGTTGCGCGCTCGTGCGGCCTGGAGCAGGGGCGTCTCCGTCGGGTTGTAGACGGTGTCGAAGATGACTGTCTGGGGCTGGCAGTCTTCGAGTGTGTCGAGGTCGAGTGGAGTTTTGTCCGGCGCGGGACCGCCGCGCATGCCGATGGGTGTGCAGTTGATGTACGCTTCGGCGCAGGACTGGTGCAGCTTGTTCCACGGCGCCGCGACGATTTTGCCGGCGCCCTTCAGCTCTGCCGCCAGCATTTCTGCCCGCTGCTGCGTGCGGTTGTAGATGACGGCGGTTGCGCCGGCGTCGCTGACGGCGCACGCCGCGGCCCGGGCCACGCCGCCGGCGCCGATGATGGCGATGCGCCGTCCTTGCAGGCCATCGCCCATGGTTCGGCGCAGGCAGACGGTGATGGCGGGCGCATCGGTGTTGGTGATGAGCCACGAGCCGTCGTCGCGGCGCGCCAGCGTGTTGGCGGCGCCGATGCGGGCGGCGAGCGGGTCGGTGATCCAGCCTTCGCATTCGCGCTCCTGCGCCAAGCGGAGCAGGTGTTCTTTGTGCGGGATGGTCACGCTGGCGCCGCGGAAATCGAGTGTGGGATGATCGACCAGGGCGCCGAGCGTCGCTTTGAAGGACTCCCAGCCGGGAGCGACGGGCAGGGGCAGATAGACGCCGTCGTGGGCACGGGCGGTGTGGTCGGAGGGGTGGGGTTGATTGAAGGCGCAGTTGTGCAGCAGCGGCGATTTCGACTGCTCCACCGGCCAGCCGACGACGCCGTAGACGCATGTGGCGCGCGTGATGGCGCGGATGTTGTAGAGATTGAGCAGCTCATCGAGCGTGGGCTGACCGGGAGCGGTGACGGCGGTGGGCTCGAGCGAGGCGAAGGTGAGGAAGCCGCCGAATTTCGGCGCCAGCACGCGCGACAGAATTCCCGCCTCGCCCATTGCGAGGGCAATGGTGGGGCGGTCGCGCTCGGAGAGCAGCTCGAAGAGGTCGAGGTTGTCGCGCACCGAGCGCGCCATCCAGGCGATCTTGTTCGTCTTCGCGGGCTCGAAGCGGCGCATGCGTTCCAGGCGCTGGTAGAGGTCGGCGGGGCGGGACTTGAAATCGTGGGTGGAGACGACAAGCGAGGATGTCAGTTCGCTGTCGCCCGCGGCTGCTTCGGGTGTGAAGATGCCGAGGAGCTGTCGGGCCAGTTCGGCGTCGCGTTCGAGTGTGGAGAGCTCGAGATCGATCCAGCGGGGCGGATGCTCGGCCGTGGCGAGGCGACGGAAGAGGTCGAGGCGGACCGCGTCCGGGCCTTCGAAGTCGCCACCTTCGTGGAGCGGGCGGCAGGTGGCGATGCAGGGGAGGGGGCACGCCGAGATGAGTCGGGTGATGTCGCCGAATTGCTCATCCGTGGGATCGTCGGGGAGCAGGTGATCGAGGCGGAACTCGATCATGTCGGCGCCGCGGTCGCGCGCGAGGGTGGCGAGCCGGAGGGCGGCCTCGGCGTCGTCGGCCATGATCGAGACGCACAGGAGAGTCACGGCGGGAGTGTACGGCCCCGGCGCCGGCATCGGGGGCTGCGGCGTGGTTATGGGTCCGAAGAATGGAGATCGCGGCAGATCGCCCGAGTTTGGCGCTGCAAATATCGATTTGTCGATTGTTCGTGCAGGGCTCGGCCTCTATAAACGGTCAAGCGGCAGTACGTCGATATTCCGTGCGGGATGTCCGGGGATTTTCGTTCCGGGGGACGGCGGGCCGGTTTCGGCCCGGCGCTGTGTGAGCGCGGTTGATTTGCGTTTTTCGGGAAGTGCATTCGCAGACGTGAAGGGCGGCGGATGATCGCCAGGATTCGTGAAACCCATTCGGCGATCGGCGGGCAGTTCGGCCGGCTGCTGCGCCCGTTCTCGTGGCGGCTCGGGGTGGTGGTCGGGCTGCTGTCGCTGCTGGCGATGGCCAACATGGCCCTGCCGCTGGCGATCAAGATCCTCATCGACGATGTGTTCCCCAGCGTCTCCGGCGGCGGGGCGTGGGGGCTGCTGTGGTTCATGCTGCCGGCGCTGGCGGTGATCTACGTCTGCCGCAACCTGCTGTTCTATTCCGGACGGATGATGTCGGTGCGCATCGCGGAGGACATGTGCTTCCGCCTGAGGGGCAGTCTCTTTGAGCATCTCCAGCAGCTCAGCCTGAATTTCTACCGCAACAACCAGGCGGGCAAGCTCGGCGCCCGTGTGATGGACGACACGTTCAAGCTGCAGACCTTCATCCAAGAGAAACTGCCCACGCTGCTGCTGAACGTGCTGATGCTGCACATCCTGGTGATCATCCTGTATTCGGTGAACTGGCGTCTGGCGCTCGTGAGCACGATCGTGCTGCCGCTGCATCTGGCGACGTACCGGTTCTTCAAGGGGTCGATCAAGCAGAGCCACTCGCAGGCCCAGGACAGCTACGCCACGGCGTACGGATCACTGATCGAGCGCATCCTGGGCATGGAGGTGGTGAAGGGGTTCGCGGCGGAGCGTCGCGAGAGCGCCGAGTTCGACAAGGCCATCAGCGACAGCCGCAGGAGTCAGATCCGCACGCAGCGGTTCCAGTTCGGCCAGAAGGTGACGGCGGACCTGCTCATCGGCGCCGGGACCGTGCTGCTGCTCGGCGTCGGGGCGTGGCAGGTCAAGCAGGGCGCGATGACGGCGGGCTCCTTCTTCATGTTCTTCGGCTACGTGATGATGCTCTACCCGACCGTGCTGGAGGTGCTCAGCGGCGCCAGCCACCTGGCCCGGGCGACGGGGAGCGTCGAGCGGATCTTCGAGGTCTTCGATCTGCGCCCGACGGATGTGGGCGTCCACGACGAGCTCGAGCCCGATGACGGCGACCCCATCCGCGGGTCGGTGGTCTTCGAGGATGTCGGGTTCTCCTACGACGGTCGCCTGCCGGCCCTGAAGGGGGTCTCGCTGCGGATCGAGCCCGGCGAGCACGTGGCGGTGGTGGGGCCGAGCGGCTCGGGCAAGAGCACGCTGGCCAGCCTGCTGCCCCGATTCAACGTGGCGACGGAGGGGCGGGTGCTGATCGACGGGGAGGATGTGCGGACGCTCCCGCTCCGCCGGCTCCGCACCGCCATCGGGATCGTCTTCCAGCGTGTCTTCCTCTTCAACGCCTCGATTTACGAGAATCTTTTGTACGCCCGGCCGGATGCGTCGTTCGATGAGATAGTGGAAGTGTGCCGCGTCACCGGGGCGCACGAGTTCATCGAGCGGCTGCCCAACGGCTATCACACCTCGCCCGACCAGCTGGGGGGCGAGTTGTCGCGCGGCGAGCAGCAGAGGATCACGCTGGCCCGGGCCCTGCTGAAGCGCCCGCGACTGCTCATCCTCGACGAAGCGACCGCCTCGCTGGACGGCCCCTCCTCTCGACGGATCGTCCGTGCGATCCTGAAGATGATGAAAGGACGAACCGTCATCATGATCACGCACGACTCGGACCTGGCCTCGCTCGCGGATCGCGTGGTCGAACTGGAGCACGGACGGGTCCGGCGCGATGTGGGCGTGGTCTCCGGCGTCAGCGGCGGCCGTCGTGAAGAGCCCAAGACCATCCTGATGACCCCCGATCCCGAGAAGCCCATCGGCGGCGCGGGCGGGCGCATCATCGACGCAAGCACCCGCAGTGCGCGACTGATCGGCCCGCTCCTGGTGGCGGCGGTCCTCCTTGGGGCCTGCGTCTCCGAGACGACGCAGCGCCGATCCTTTGAAGTGGAGAGCCCGCGGGCCACGCACGGCTGGGTCGACAGCGCCTCGGATGCGGCGCAGTTCGATGAGGTGGTCGCGGCTCTGGAGGCCCGGCGCGAGGCCGAGGCGTCCATGTCCATGCGCACCGAGGCGCCGGTCCGCGAGCTGGACCAGATCGCGCTTGATGTGCGCGCCGAGATCGAGGCCCGCAGGCGCGATCGCGAATCGGGCGGTGATGGCGCTTCCAAATCGCAAGGCCGCGGCGGCGCCGATCCGGGACGGTTCCCCCCCGAGGCGGGCCGGCTCATCGAGCTGCCCCGACTCAGCCGCACCGAACTGGATGAGCTGATCGACACGCTGCTGCTGCGATTCCAGACCGAGCTGGGCTACGCCCCCGCCGGCGAGGTCATCGCCGACATGCTGCCCGCCCTGCCGGAGCGCGTGTCGGGCGGCAAGATCCTGGCGCGGTCGACGGATGAGGGCCTTCGCCTGGTGCGGATGGGATACCGCCGCTCGCTGTCGCAGCCGGCCCTGCTGTGGATCTACGGCGTGGTGATCAAGCCCGACACCGTGGTCCTGAACGAGGATCTGGACCGGGTCGGGCCCGCCGTCGAAGCGGTGATGGCCGGCCTGCTGGAGCTGCGGGGCGAGGTGTTCGTCTCCGAACTCGAGGCCCATGTGGTGCAGCTCAGCTATGTGGATGCGCAATCGGCGCTCTCCGCCCTGAAGGGGCTGGGCGTGAAGGTGGTGAACGAGTCGAACGCGATGCCGCCGTCGGTGACGTTCGACGATCTGCCTATTGTCACGGCGATGCCCGGCCCGGCCAGCGCCGCCACGGCGCTGGTGGGGGGTGGCGAGGTCGCCCGCGATCCGCGCGGCCAGACGCTCATCCCCAGCGTGGCGTCGCGCATGGACGCCGAGACGGTGTCGGGACGCACCTCGCAGCTGCTCGTCCTGCATCACCCGGCCCACCCGGAGCAGCCCAGCCGACTGATCCACCTGCTCAACTCGCTCATCGATGTGCCCGCGCGGCAGGTCTTCATTGAGGGCATGGTGCTGGAGATCAGCGAGGAGGGGTTGCGTGAGCTCGGGGTCGAGTGGGAGTTCCAGGATGGTTCGGCGCGTGCCATGCTCGGCGCCCTGACACCCGGTATTCCCGGCGCCGAGACGCTCGATTTTCTCTTCCGCGATTCGCTGCGGCTGCCCGAGGACTGGGCGGCGCGCATCCGCGCCCTGGTGCGCACCGGCAAGGCGGAAATTCTCTCAAGGCCCGGCGTGCTGACGCTGGACAACCGGCAGGCGACCATCCGCGTGGGCGAGGACATCCCCATCGCGACCAGCCAGGAGGGCGTGACGGGCGGGAGCTCCAAGATCGCCTTCGATTTTCGTTATATCCCGACGGGGATTCTGCTGAACGTCCGGCCGCGGATCGACGCGGAGAACGAGCAGATCAGCATGCAGATCGACACCACTGTTTCGGCGGTAGTGCCCGGCGCCGACCTGGAGCTGCGCGATCCGGACGGACGCCTGCTGGCCTCGGCGCCGACGGTGTCAAGCCGGAGGGTGCAGACGTATGCCCGCATCGCCAACAACACGCCCTTCATCATCGGCGGGCTCGTCAGCCGCGACAACACAGTGACGATGGACAAGGTGCCGCTCCTGGGCGACCTGCCGCTGATCGGCGGCCTGTTCCGGGCCGAGCGGCGCACATCGCTCAAGCGCGAGGTGATCATCGTCCTCACGCCGTACGTCCTGCCGGAGCGCAGCCGCATATCACGGGCCCAGCCCCGCACCGACGACCGCTTCGACAGCTTCGGAAATGTGCTGTTCCGCGACTCGTACCGGATGCGTGAGGAGGAGGTCTTCGACCTGCGCTTCCTGACGCAGAACCGGCGACTGCGGGCGGCGCGGGATCTGGTTGAGGCGGCCGTGCGGCGTGATTTCCGCCTGGCCGAACGGCGTCCCTTCCGCCTCTTCATCGGCGAGCGCGTTCCGTCCGAGCCGATCCTGGCCTCGCGCATGATCTACGAGGTGGTGAAGCGGCTGCAACTCGACGACAAGATCAGCGATGAGCGGCTCATCTTCTTCGAGCCCGATCCCTCGCCGGCGCCGGCGGAGGGGTACCGCGTGCGGTTCCTCGAAGACCTGATGTCGCGCCTGGGCGACGATGTCGCCATGGACTCGTTCTTCACTGAGAACCCGGACCGGGCCCTCGCCATCAGCTTCTCGCTGGATCGGGACAGGTCGGACGCCGGCGCCCTCGGCAGCGAGCCAGTGCCCGAGATCACGCTTGTCCCTTGCGCTGATCGCGATCGATGGATGCGGATGCTGTGGGAGCTGAACCAGCCACTCGAAGACGGGCGCCGGCGCTTCACGATCCTGATCCACAACCAGGAAGATCTGCAGCGTCTGCGCCGCTCGATCGCGCTCAAGCGCATCGTCGAGCTCAATGGCGGGCGTGAGGCTTTGTCCCTGGGCAACGTCAGTGTCGGCAAGTTGCTGATGATGCCCGATCTGGAGGGCGACAAGATCCACGTGATCGATGTCGATGTGGCGCGCTTCTTCTTCTACACCGAGCATTACTACCCGGCGACGACGACCGCCATCGAGGCCGCGATCAGGGATCTGGAAGAGGCGATGCAAACCCCCGAGCTCAGAGACCTGCTCGAGGCCAGCGAGCTGGAAGCAAGCGATTGACAACGTGCGGCGCCCGGCCCGGCCGGTCTCTCTAGAATCACGCTCATGACACAGGCTGGAGTGCGCACGATCGTGGTCGGCGCGGGTGTGGTGGGGGTGTGCGCAGCGCACTCACTCGTCTCCCGCGGCGCCCGGGTTACGCTCATCGACGCGGGCGAGGTCGGCGCCGCCTGCTCCTACGGCAACGCCGGGCTGATCTCCCTCGGACACCTGCCCATCCCCCGCCCCGGCGTGGTTCGCCAGGCGATCCGCTGGATGTTCGATCCTGCCAGCCCCCTCTACATCGCGCCCCGGCTCGATCCGGCGATGGCCCGCTGGCTGTGGCGCTTCCGCGGGGCGTGCACGCAGAAGCGGCTTGAATGCAGCATGAAAACGCTGGCGGAGCTGAGCCACAAGACGGTCGGGCTCTTCGAGCGAATCGAAGCGCAGGCCCGCGAGGCGGGGCGGCCGTTTTTCTATGCGCCGCGCGGGTACATGGAGGTGTATCGCACGCCGCAGGCGCTGGATCATGCCCGCGAACACGCGGAGCTGACGAAGCGCTTCGGGTTCGAGTACGAGGAGTTTGACGGCGCCGGGTTGCGAGAGCGCGAGCCGGCGCTGGCGTCGGGGCTGGCGGGTGCGATCTGGTATCCGCAGAGCGCGTTCTGCAATCCGCACGCGTTCGTGATGGCCG
>RECQ01000020.1 GCA_007693965.1 Phycisphaeraceae bacterium
GCCCCGACCGCCCCCACACCCGCCGCCTCTCCCCATCACTTTCCCAACTCGAATTTCAAATTTCAAATTTCAAATCTGAAACTCCATATCTCAAATCTGAAATCTGAAATCTGAAATTTCAAATCCCGTATCTCAATTCCCGTATCTCAAATCTCAAATATCAAATCTGAAATCTCAAATCTGAAATCTCAAATCTGTACTCCCCCCCATCCCCCCTCGCTTCGCTCCCCCGAAAAGGACCTCCCCATGCGCGCCGGCATCATCGGTCTTCCATACGTGGGCAAGACCGCCCTCTTCAACGCCCTGACCGGCCTGCACGCCGGCGACAGCGCCGGCGCCGCCGGGCGTCCCAACGTCGGCGTCGCCCACATCCCCGATCCTCGCCTCGACCTCATCGCCACCTTCATCCCCACCAAGAAGATCATCCGGGCCACGCTCGAGCTCGTCGACATCGCCGGTCTCTCCCGCGGCGCCAGCGAAGGCAAGGGCATGGGCAACAAGTTTCTCACCCACATCCGCGAAGTCGACGCCATGTGCCACGTCGTCCGCTGCTTCGACAGCGCCGATGTCCCCCACATCGACGGCTCGATCAACCCCGCCCGCGACATGGAGACCGTCGAAACCGAACTCATCCTCGCCGACCTCCAGGTCGTCGAGGGCGCTCTCCCCCGCGCCGAGCGCTCCGCTCGCAGCAAGGACCCCAAGGCCGTCGTTCGACTCGCCGTCCTCTCGAAGATCGCGCCCGTGCTCGAAGACGGCCGCCCCGTCCGCGCCATGATCGCCGCGGGCGAAATCTCCGACCCCGCAGAGCAGGCTTCACTGCGCGAGCTTGGCATGCTCACCGCGAAGAAGGTGCTCTACGTCGCCAACGTCGACGACGATGATCTCGAAGGCGCCGGCGAACACGCCAGCGCCGTCCGCGCACGTGCTGAGGCCGAGGGCCAGGAGTTCGTCCCCGTCTGCGCCAAGCTCGAAGCCGAGCTGGCCGAGATGGACGAGGCCGACCGCCGCGAAATGCTCGAGGGCCTCGGCATGACAGAGCCCGCCCTCCCCCGCCTCGGCGCCGCTCTCAACCGGCTGCTTGGTCTTCAGTCCTTCTACACCGCCGGCCCCAAGGAAGTCCGCGCCTGGACCACCTACGCCGGCGCCACCGCGCCCAAGGCCGCCGGCTCGGTGCACAGCGACATCGAACGCGGCTTCATCCGCGCCGAGATCTACAGCGTCGACGACCTCGCCGAATACAAGAGCGAAAAAGCGATCCGCGAAAAAGGCCGCATGCGCACAGAGGGCAAGTCCTACATCATGCAGGACGGCGACGTCTGCCACTTCCTCTTCAACGTGTGAGCGCATCGAGCCGGCGATCCAGCGACCCGGACCGCAGAATACACCACTCAGAACGCAGTACTCCGAACTCGGTACTTGGTACTCGGAACTCAAAAGAACCGGCGCCGGAGCTCTCGCCCCGGCGCCGTGAATCTGTCAGATCGCGATCACACGAGCCCGATTACGGGTTCGACGGCCCCCACAGTCCCAGCATGATCGCCAGATCCTCGCTGCCGACAGAGCCGTCGCCATTGAGATCCGCCGGGCAGCCGACGCATGGGCCCCAGCTTCCGAGCAGAATCGCCAGATCCTCGCTGCCGACGAACCCGTCACAATTGAGGTCCGCAAGGCCACACGGAGGATCGACGTCCTCACACTCCAGCCCGGACGCCCGCACCACAACCCCGTCGACCTGCCAGCCGCGGAAGTTGTTGAGCACGCCGTCCACCGTGTCGAAGTGCCAGCGAAGCTGCACGGTCTCGCCCGCCATCGCCGTGACATCCTGTGTGAACGTGGTCCACTGCGTCGGCGATTCGGACATGCGCACGTTGATCGAGCTTCCGGGAATCGAGAATCGCGCGATGTCATAGCTCGGGTTGTTCTCAGTCTGCAGCGTGTAGCAGAACTCAACGACCACGGTTCCACCGGGAGGCGGCGTGGGCAGCGTCAGCGGCGCCGAGAGCAGCTCGCCCTGGTTGGCGGCGCCGGTGTTGAAGGTGCACGTCGAGGTATCGCCGTAGTAGGCCCACGTACCTCCATCGCACGAATCACCGATCGAGCACGAGCTCGTCACGTTCCAGATGCCCGTGCTGCTCCAGCCGGTCGGGAACGAGCCGGAGTTGAATCCTTCCTCGAACACAACGTTCGTCACGATCTCTCCGACCGCAGCCTGGTAGGGAGCGTCGGGCCCGAGCGAAGGAGCGGTGCGCACCGTGCCCAGATCGCCCATCGCCGCGACGTAGAACTCAGGCTCGCTGTCGCACATCGGCGCCGGCAGCGTCGCCTCGTACATATCGCCGCCAAGATGGGTCAGCGCCATGTTCTGCCATGAACCGCCGTCATACCGGTAGTACAGCCGCTCGCTGCCCGAAACGATGTTCTCCTTGCCCTCAGCGATCCGAACGTCGAAGCTCTCCGGCACGCCCGGATCCATCAGGCTCGGCGTCCCGTTCGGGGTCGAAACCGTGAAGGGAGGCGCTGCGACTTCGATGTCGCCCGTCACCACCAGCGCGAATCCCTGTGTCTCCTGGTTCACCGCAGCGCCCGCGATGCGGACCGTCCACACGCCCGGATCCGGGTTCTGAATGTGAACCTGCTCCACGTTGTTGCGGTCGTCCTTCGTCCCGCCGGTGACGCTCACGCCGCCGGAGAAGACGTTGCCGAGATACGTGCCGCTCGGACCAGTCACTTCGAGGTCCAGATCGTTCACAGCCGCGAAGCTCGTGCCGACCGCGCCGGGGAAGTCCGTCCACACCAGCGTCACCTTCAGGTTCTCGCCGGAGCCGAGAACCGTGATCTCCTCGAAATACTCCTGTCCGGTCGAAAGTCCCTCATCGTTGCGAATATCGACCACGTGCAGCCGGCGCGTATCGCCGAGGAAGTACAGCGTGTCGTTCGCCAGCACGCGGCCCCAGCCCTCGAGGTTGCTCGGATAGCCCGCAACGCCGGTCATGTCGACCGCGGAGTTCAGCAGCGTCGCCTTCACCAGCGCCCCGCTGGGCGTGAACGCCTGACCCGCATCGGCCTCGCCGGTGGGGAAGAAGCCATCCATGTAATACTGCCGCGCCAGCGCGCCGACGCCCGCCACCGCGGGGCTCGCCATCGAGGTGCCGCTGTTGCCCACCGTGCCGCAGGAAGAGCTTGAAGAAGCGGCCTGCGTCGAGCAGCCCGGAGCATAGATCTCCGGCTTGCGCCGGCCGTCGTTGGTGGGTCCGACGCCGCCGGTGCAGTGGTTCGCCTGGTTCGGAACCGGGCTCGTCGCCCCGACCGCCAGCGTGTTCTTCGAGTTCTCAGGGTTCTTCATCGTGGCGGTGTTCGTGACCGCCCAGAAAGTCTGGGAGTCCTCCTCGTTCCACTGGAAGACATCGATGCCGCGCGTCAGCCCGTTGTAGGCCGTCGTGCCGTCGTCGCCCCAGCTATTCGTGTGCAGGCGTCCGCCCTGGCTGTGATGCAGGTTGAACCGCTGCAGAATCGCCGACTCGGTGAACGAAGGCCACGTCGCGTACACGATCTTTGACTGATACGCCACGCCACGCGTGTTGTCATCCACACCCGAATCACCCGCCGCGATGCCCGCCACGTGCGTGCCGTGCGATGCAGAGCCCAGTGACTCGTTGTACGCCAGGATCTTGCGATGGTCCGGACCGATCGGATTCGTATCCGCAAACGAGCAGTGATTCACGTTGATGCGCGTGTCCAGGATGCCGATCACCTGGCCCTCGCCGCGAAGACCCTGGTCATACAGCGGCGTCATCCCGCTCACGTTCGTCTGCACCACCCAGCGGACGTTGTTCATCCGCTCTGTAATTTCCCACGCCTCCTCGACGAACTGCACATCCTTCACGCTCGCCAACGATCCGACTCGGTTGAGAGGCATCGAGGCCGAGATGAACGGGTTCCCGCCCAGCTCGCTGACATAGTGAATCTGCGCGCCGGGAATTGCGTTCACAGCCTCCAGCGCCGCGGCCCGATCGGCGCCCGCGAACAGATTGACGATCACCCCCACCTCGCCGCGATCCGCCATCGCCTGACGCTCGGGCGTGTACAGCGTGCGGTTCCCGATCTCCGGCGAAAGCTTCCAAGCATCCTGATATTCGCCCATCCACATCACCGAATCAACCGCGGCCAGCGCCGCCGGTTCAGCGCCCCGCTCAGGTGAAACCACAACGATGTACGCATGGTGCGGCAGGTAGTCGCCCAGCGTCACGCCCATCGCCTCCATTCGGGCCCGACGCTCGGGCGTGATCGGCGAATCGAACTGGATCACATACCGCTTGGATGCGTCCAGCGCCTCGCGCTGAAGCCGCACATCCGCCAGCTCCGCGGTTCGAATATCGCCAACCTCCAGGTGCAGCCAGCCGGTCCCCGGCGCATCGACATCGCCCAGCCCGGCAACCGCCGCCGGCGCCGCCGCTGCCTGAATGTTCAGCGCCGCAGGGGACGTCTGATGCTGCTGTGTCCATGCTGTCGCCGCGCCGATCGCGATGACAGCCGCAAGGGACAATCCGGGAATGGCGAGTCTGTCGAAGAATCTCATGAATAGCCCTTCTGAAATGCTCCATCACCTGCAAAGGATCAGAAGCTGTGTATGACTGCGCGCCTCTCGTGAGACAGCGCTGCAGCGCAGACGCCGCGAACCCCACCGGTGAACCGGAAGGCAATGCGGCGTGAACTGCTCGACCAGATCGAGAATGATCTACAATCTCCTCTGCGAATCGCCGTTCCGATCCAGTCACCGAACAATCCAGCGACCTCATCGTGCGCTGCAACGCCCCGCCTCCAGCGTGGCGATGCGCCCTCCACCGGTCTTCCGGTGGGCGCCTGTGTGCCGAAAACCAGCCTCCTCGCGATCTGGCTGATCGGCAGCGACCCGCTCGTGTCCTTCCTTCCTCATTTCCATCGCCGCGCCGTGCGGCGATACCGCGTAGCCACCATTCTGACGGCCTTCTTCCAAAGGGTCAAGAATAATTATGGCCCCGAAACAGCGATTCCCACATGGAAATGCGGCGACGGACACACACCAATCACGTCCAAATGTGCCTTCCCGGCCCAAACAATCACGAAAAACGACCCCGCATTGGAAGACGATCGACTCCACCGACGACCACGCTCACGCCGACATTTCCTCCGCCTCCGGCGCCAGCCACGCCGCCGCGGCGCCCAGAACCGAAACCACCGCCAGCGTCCCGATCAACGTCGGAAGTCCGATCACCTCCGCCATCACACCCAGCGCGCCACCCGCCAGAATCACCACCCCCATGAGGGTGTTCGCGATCGCCACGTACAACGGCCGCTCATCCTTCGGCGCCCCGTCCACCAAGTACGTCTTCCGCCCCAGTCGGCACCCTGCGTGCGCAAAGGCGCCCAGTACGAAGATCGTCGACACCACCCACACGCTCCGCCACCCCTCCGGCGCCGCCGCGATCAGTAGCGCCAGCGCCCCCGTCGCCCCGCCCAGCATCCCCGCCACGATCATCACCTTCCTGCTGGACTTGTCAGAAAACCGCCCCCACACCGGGCTGCTCACCACCTGGCTCAAACCCGTCGCGATCACGAAGACCGCCAGCCCCCCGATCGCGCCGCTCGTAATCTCATACGCAAGCAGCGCATGAAACGGCGTCGCCAGCGGCACGGAAGCCAGCAGCGCCCGACTCGTCAGGAACAACCGGAACCCACGCTTCTCACGCACAAGCTTCATCCCGGCGCGTGCTTCCCGGATCGCCGATCGACCCCCCATCCGTCTCACCCGCCGTCTCGCCGATCATCGCGAACAGAATCGCCGCCACCACCCACAGCGCCGCAGCGATCAGCACCAGTCCTACATACGGCGCCGCGTCCTCGCGCTCGCCAATCCAGATGCGGATCACCACCCCCGCCGCCAGCACCAGCACGCCCCCCAGCGACGCCCGCAGCGCCAGCAACTGACCCCGCCGCCCCTTCGGAATCGTCTTCGCCGTCACATCCTTGAACGCCACCGACGCCACACCGCTCGCCACGCTGAAGATCACCAGCGTCCCCACCACCGCCCATCCCGCCGCGGCGCCCTCCAGCGCCCACGCTCCCAGCGCCATCAGCGCCAGCGCCGAAGCCTGCACCACCCCCGCCCCCACCCACACCCACTTCCGCACCGCCACACGCCGGATCCGCCCCGACACCACCAGCTGCGGCAGCAGCGACCCCGCCTCCTTGATCGGCGCCAGCAGACCGATCAACCCCACCGGCGCCGCCACCGCCGTCATCAGCCATGGCAACACCAGCCCCGGACTTGCAAGCTGCTCCGCCAGCTTCGAACACGCCCCGCTCAAAGCGCTGAGCAGAAAACTCCGCGGCGCCTCCACACACGCCTCATCCGGAATATCCGCGCACGCCCGCCCCTCGTCCCCCTCGCCCGTTGCGTAGGCATGAAATCGATCGATGATGTCGGAAGGAGCGGCCTTCATCGTGCGCCATGATCTGCCGAGGACTCAGTAAAATGAAGCGAGTGACCCCACCACCCCTCACATCCGCGCCGCCTCCACCATGTAGTTCGGCGACTCCTTCGTGATCCGGATGTCGTGCGGATGGCTCTCCACCATGCTCGCGCTCGTCACGCGGCAGAAGCGCGTCTCGCTCCGGAACGCCTCGATCGTCGCGCACCCGCAATACCCCATCGAGCTGCGCACGCCCCCCACCATCTGGTACACGAACTCCGCCAGCGGCCCGCGATACGGCACCAGCCCCTCCACCCCCTCGGGAACAAACTTCACCCGCGACAGATCGTTCCCGCCCGCGTTCTCCAGCTTGTCCGCCTGCGAATACCGATCCGCCGACCCCGCGCCCATCGCCCCCTCGCTCCCCATGCCGCGATAGCTCTTGTAGCGCCGACCCTGGCTGATCACCAGCTCCCCCGGCGATTCATCCAGCCCCGCGAAGAGCGATCCCATCATCACGCTGCTCGCCCCCGCCGCCAGCGCCTTGGCGATGTCGCCCGAACTGCGCACGCCCCCGTCCGCGATCACCGGAACCCCCGCCCCCTCCGCCGCAGACACCGCGTCCATCACCGCCGTCACCTGCGGCACGCCCACCCCCGTCACCACCCGCGTCGTGCAGATCGACCCCGGCCCGATCCCCACCTTCACCGCGTCCGCCCCCGCATCGATCAGCGCCTTCGCCCCCGCCGCCGTCGCGACGTTCCCCGCGATCACCTCGATGCCGTAGCGCTTCTTCACCTCGCGCACCGTGTTGATCACGTTCTCACTGTGCCCGTGCGCCGTATCCACGATGATCACATCCACCTCGGCGCCGATCAGCGCCTCGACCCGCTCATACTGATGCACCCCAACCGCGGCGCCGCAGCGCAGCCGCCCCTTCGCATCCAGACACGCCCGCGGGAACTGCGTCATCCGATCGATGTCGCGCCGCGTGATCAACCCCGCCAGCCGCCCCGAATCATCGAGCAGGATCAGCTTCTCGACTTTTTGGCGGTTCAGGATCGTGTTCGCCTCTTCCAGCGTGCAGGTCGATGGCGCTGTCACCACGCCGCTGCTGGTCATCACATCGCGCACCGGCGTGCTGTCGTCCTCGGTGAACTTGAGATCGCGCCGCGTCAGGATGCCCAGCACCTTCCCCTTGGTGCGCAGCCCCGTCGCGCCGTCCTCGGTGATGGGAAAGCCCGAGACGTTGTAGCGCTGCATCGCCCGCCGCGCATCGGCGACGGTGCTCGTCGGCCCCAGCGTGATCGGATCCAGGATCACGCCGCTGGCGGAGCGCTTCACCTTGTCCACCTCGCGCGCCTGCGCCTCGACCGTCAGGTTTTTGTGAATGATCCCGATCCCCCCCTCCTGCGCCAGCGCGATCGCCAGCGCCGACTCCGTCACCGTGTCCATCGGCGCCGAGACGAGGGGAATGTTGATCGTGATGCTCCGCGTCAGCCGCGTCGACGTATCCGCCTCCGACGGCGCCACGCCGCTGGCGCGCGGGACGAGCAGGACATCGTCAAAAGTGATGCCCTCGCCGCTGATCTTCTGTTGTGCAGATGTCGCCATGGCGAACCCTACCTGAAACCCCACATTTCTGTCAAAGCGGGCGCTGCTGTGGGTGCCGTGGCATAGCAGTTGGGTGCCGTGGCATAGCCGTCCCCGGCTTTGCCACGAGGAATGGAAGGTTAAAGGCCACCATCGATGCCAATGAGCGCGGATTGCTATTGACGGCCGAGTGGCACGGCGCCGACGGCACGGTGCGCCCCGCATTTGCGCGTCACAAAGACGCGACGGGTCTGAACGCGCGCGAACAATTGGTCC
>RECQ01000071.1 GCA_007693965.1 Phycisphaeraceae bacterium
AGTGGTCCCAACTCAGGATTGCTCAGAAAATCACTTGACATCAACACAGCCGCTCCGTGGTCACTCCCCCCCATCGCGCCGGTGTTTCTTCGCCGCCCGGCGCTCCCGAAAAAACGCCCGCAGGACCACGCCGCACTGATCCTCCATCACCCCCGCGATCGGCGTGATGCGGTGGTTCAGCCGCGCGTCCTGGCACAGCCTGTAAAGCGACTCGACGGCGCCCGCCTTCGGATCTCGCGCGCCGTACACCAGCCGCCCCACGCGCGCGTTCACGATCAGCCCGGCGCACATGGCGCATGGTTCGAGCGTCACCACCAGCGTGCAGGCATTCAACCTCCAGTCGCCGAGCTTCGCCGCCGCGGCCCGGATGGCGATCAGCTCGGCGTGGCCCGCGGGGTCGTTCGGGCCTTCGCGCAGGTTGTGGGCCTCGGCGAGAATGTCGCCGCTCGCAGTCTCGTAGACCACCGCGCCGACGGGCGTCTCGCCCGCCTCCGCCGCGGCGTGCGCAAGCTCCAGGGCTCGCGCCATCATGCGCTCGTCCGTCGGTGTGGCCGGCTCATCTGAATGCGCCCGCGCCGTCGCCGCCCGTCCGCGCAGCAGATCCAGCCATCGCCGCAGCGAGCCGGGAGCGCTCCCGGGGGTCATTCGTCGCCTTCCTCTCCGTCGGTGCGCTGTCGCCCCAGCCCCGCCGCCACGCGGCTGGCGGGGATGAACTTCATCATCAGGATCCCCAGCTCGAAGAGCCCGTACAGCGGCAGCAGCAGCAGCACCATCGACACCGGGTCCGCCGGCGTAAGGATCGCCGCCGCCACCGTGAAGCCGAGGAGCATCTGCTTGCGCCGCTTCGCAAACGTCTGCGGCGAGATCAGCCCCACCCAACCCATCAGCAGCATCACCAGCGGGAGCTGGAACGCCACCGCAAAGACGATCCCGAAGACGAAGACCAGGTTGATGTACTCGCTAATGCGGTACTGCTGCGCGATCGCCCCGCCGCCGGTCAGCGGCGCCCCCATCACGCGCACGCGCCCGTCCCCCGCGTCCACCGCGATCCGCAGCTCCTGCATCCTTGTATTGAGCCAGAAATCGCCCGGCTGCGGCGAGACGGGGTCGTACGCCAGCGACGGCGCCGCGGGAAACGCCATGTCCGCCGGGGGTGGCGCCGTCAGGGGCGTGGTCTGCACGATCGTCGCCCCGAACAGGATCAGGAACCGCAACGACACCGGCAGCAGCACCTTGAAGAGAAAGACCGTGCCGATGATCGTCAGCAGCGCCGACATGGGCAGCAGGAAATAGGCGAAGCGACGCTCGTGGCTGTAGAGGCCGGGGGTGACGAAGAGCCAGAACTGGTACAGGATCCACGGCCCCGAGCAGATCAGGGCGGCGACGATCGCGATCTTGATGTACGCCGCGAAGGGCTCCGCCGGGCTCGTGGCCAGCAGCCGCGAGGGCAGGCCCGCGGCCCGGAGCTGGTCCTCGACGGGGGAAATCAGAAAATCCATCAGCGTGCCGCCGAAGATCAGGCACACGATCATGATGGGAATCGGCCCCAGCAGGGCGAAAATCATCCTGCGGCGCAACTCATCGAGGTGGTCGCCGAAGGACATGGCGGCGTGATGGTCGTTGGTCGCCATGGTGGGTGCGGACGCCCCGGGATGCCGCCGAACCGCGGCGGGGACGTCGCCACACTGTAAGGATTCACAAGAGCGGCGCCCCCGGCCCCCGGCCCCCGGCCCCCGGAGGGACGCCGGAGAGACAAGGCGTTCCCGGACCGGCCGCCTTCATCCCATTTCCTGACAGGAACCCTCCCGGTGCGCGTCTCCATGGAACAGATGCAGGATTCGTCCCAGCAAGGCGACGACCGCCGGGCCAGGATCGGCCCGGACGACGTTCAGGACCTGTGGCGTCGCCACCGGCGCTGGGTGGCCGCGGTGCTCCTCGCCCACATGCCCGAGGGCGCCGAGCTGGACGACCTGCTCCAGGAAGTCGCCATGAAGCTGGTCACACACATCCACGAGCTGCGCGATCCCGACGCCCTCCGCCCCTGGCTGCGCACCGTCGCGGTGAACGCCGCCCGATCGGCGGGGCGCCGCCGCCGGACGCGGCTGCGCCGCAACAGCGCGCCGGCCCGGGTCGAGGCCACCGCGTGGTCCGGCGATGAGGCCGACCCCGCCCGGGCGCCCGACGCCCGCGAAGAGGCGAACCGGCTCCTGGCCCTCGCCCGCGAGCTGCACCCCGACTACGCCGAGCCGCTGCTCATGCGCTGCGTCCGCGGCATGAGCTACCGGCAGATCGCCGACGCCCTTGCGCTTCCCGTCACCACCGTCGAGACCAGGCTGGCGCGGGCCCGGCGCATGCTGCGCGAACTGACCGAGCGAAGAACCGAACCCGCCGCACACGACCTTGCAGAGAGAGGGGCGTGACCATGGACACACGACGCCAGCACAACATGAGCAATATTGAAGAGCGTCTGGAGATCCTCATCGGACGCGTCGTCGACGAGGAGGCGAGCGACGCCGACTGGAGCGAGCTTGAATCGCTCGCGGCAGGCGATGCCTCCGTGTGGCGCCGCCTGGCGCTGACGCGGCGCGAGCACGATGCGCTGCGCGCCGGCTTCGAGCATGTCGCCGCGGGCGCCGACCGGATCGAGGCCGAGGCGCCGGGGCCGGCGCTCGCGACGATTCTTCCGCTCCGCAGCGCGAGATTCGGCGCCTGGTCCGGCTGGGCGGCGGCGGCGGCGTTGGGGCTGGCGTGGCTGGGCGTCACCGGGATCAACACGGCGCGGCAGCAGCCCGCGGCGGGCTTCGACGATCAGAGCGAAGTCGCCGCGGTGTCGCCCGCGTCGTTCACCGCCGACGAGATGCTCGACCAGTACATGGCCCGCGGCATGCGCGAGGGCTGGGTGCTGGGCGAGCTGCCCAAGGTGATGGTCGAAACGCGCCCCGCGGATGAGGGCGACCGCTACGAGGTGCGCTTCATCCGCCAGATCTACGAACGCGCCTACGTCGACCACTTCTACGAGGAAGGCTTCGACGAACTGGGCGAGACTCAGCTCGTGCCGCTCAACATTTCCAACCTGTTTGCGAACCAGTCCTTGTGAAATCATCGGGCCGGGCGCATCCGCCGCGTCCAGGTGCGCGTCCGGCCCTTTTTCCCTGAACACGAATACACGATCAGACACACATACCAGGAGTTCCAATCATGAAGTCCATCGTCAGATCAACGATATTCGCCGCGATCGCGGCGTCGATGACTGTGGCGGCGCCCGGCGCGCTCGCGCAGAGCAGCGCCACCGGCGTCTCCAGAGTGCAGACCGAAGAAGGCGTCCAGACCATTGTCGTCACCAACGTCGACGGCAAGGTGAGCGTCGAGCTGGGAGGCCGGAAGGTTCCCGAGGATCAGATCATCAGGGGT
The DNA here is from genome assembly GCA_007693965.1 of Phycisphaeraceae bacterium. Lineage (GTDB taxonomy): Bacteria > Planctomycetota > Phycisphaerae > Phycisphaerales > UBA1924 > RECQ01. The sequence goes on from RECQ01000071.1 coordinate 3,412, forward strand.
GAAGGCGGCCTCCACCAGATCAAGCTTCCCGGCGGCGCAACGTACCGTTTCTGGGCCGGCGCCGACGGCGGTATCAGGATCGAGGACCAGCCGACGGCGCCGTCGCCTCCCGCGCCGCCGCGCGGGCGCATCGGCGTCACGCTCGGCGAGGTCGACAGCGCCCTCGCCGACCATCTCGGCCTGAGCGCGAGCGAAGTCTTCCTCATCACCGGCGTAAGCGAGGGCCTGCCCGCCCAGCGGGCCGGACTGAAGCAGCACGACATCGTCACACACATCAACGGCGAGTCGCCGGTCTCCATCGCCATGCTCACGCGCCTGGTCGCTGGTGCGAAACCCGGCGAAGAGGTGCGCTTCCGCGTTCTCCGCCGCGGCCAGCCGCACGAGATCTCGGTCGAGATCGAGGCGAGCGGGGCGGTCGATCCGCTCAGCGCGTTCCGAGCGGAGCTCGCAACGCTGCCTCGCGATGCGCAGAACGCGCTCGATATCTTCCGCAGGATCGATCCAGAACAGTTCAGCCGCCAATTCCGCTCCCTCGAACTCGGACAGGAGCAGCTGGAGAAGCTCCGCGTGCAGTTCGAACCGCTCCGGGGCCAGGGCGTCCGGTTGCAGCAGGAGGCGGAAAGCATGGCGGCGAAGCTGCGCGAGAGTCAGGCCGAGCTCGCCGCCACTCTGCGCCAGCAGATCGAGAACCTGGAAATCGATCTGGACCCGGAGACGCTGGAGTCGGTCCGAAAGGCGCTGCTCGAAGCCGCAAGAGCGCTCGAGAATGTGGATGTCAACGTCCGCATCGGCGCCGGCCCCGGCGGCCTTCACATCGGCGCCCCGCGCGTCGAGTTCCTGCCCGACGGGCAGCGTCGCGGCGCCGTGGTCAGGCCCGGACGCCCCGCGCCTCCGGCGCCACCCGCCGCGGGACATCCACAGAGGCTGATCGAGCGAGAAATTGAAGCCCGCGACCGAAACCGGGAGGAGCAGGAGCGGTTGAAGAGACTGGAGGAGCGCATGGAGCGCCTCGAGGCCCTGCTGGAGCGGCTCGTCGACAGGGCGGGCTGAACAGCCCGCAGGCCTTTTGAGGGACTCCCCCTGCGTTCGTCTGACATCCTCGGCCCGAATCTCCTCCCGGGTCGTCGTTTCGACAGCGGCACGACGACCCGGTCTCTGGATCTCTGATCCGCGGCCATGACGAAATGTCCTCACCGACGCGTCATGGCCGCGTTTTTTTCCGCGCTCCGATGGCAGGGCGCCATGTTCATGGGACCGATGGGACTTCTGTGACATCTGGGATCTCGCCACGATTGGCGACCCACAGTTCCCATGAGCCCCAAGAGTCCTTTTGGTCCCACGCATCCTCCGGTTACGATTCCGCCCACCGCGCCAGTCTTTGTCAACGCTCCCCGAGCCATCGAGAGGCCCATCCCCCATGCTGAATCGTCTCCGCAGTCTCCCCATCGCCGTCCTGATTCTCGCGCTGCTCGTCGCCCCCGCGCGGGCCGACCGGCCCATGACGCTCGTCGTCGATGCCACCGACATCGAGCGCCGCCTGGTCCACAGCGAGATGCGCATCCCCGCGTCGCCCGGCGAGATGGATCTCTACTTCGTCGAGTGGACGCCCGGCAACCACAACCCCAGCGGGCCCATCCAGAACGTCGTCAACTTCCGCATCGAGGACAGCGCCGGCAAGGCGCTGCACTGGCGCCGCGACCCGACGCATGTGACGCGCTTCACCGTCGATGTCCCCGAGCGCAGCCCCCACATCACCGTGAGCCTCTCCTACATCTGCAACCAGCCGGGCGTGAACTCGCGCTCGACCGACACCTACGGCCTGCCCGGCTACGGCGGCCTGAACTGGAACACCGTCCTCGTCTACCCCGGCGAGGCGGACAAGGGCGAGTTCATGGTCGAGGCGACCCTGCGCCTGCCGCGGGATTGGCGAGCCGCCACTTCGCTGCCGCGCCACGACGGCGCCGACAAGGCCGGCGCTGAGGTGCGCGCGACTGAGCACCGCTACAAGCCCGCCACGCTCGCCCGCCTCATCGACTCCCCCGTCATCTTCGGGCGCCACCTGAACTCGCAGCGCATCCCCATCGACCACGACGCCCCCCACTACGTCCATTCCGTCGCCCGCAGCCCCGAGCTGTGCGAGCTGCCCGAGGCGCGCCTCGAGAAGTTCGCCGAGATGGTGCGCCAGAGCGAAAAGATCTTCGGCGACTTCCCCTTCAGCCAGTACCACATCCTCGTCATCCTCAGCGACGCCATCACCGGCTTCGGCATCGAGCAGTCGGAGTCAACCTTCATCGGCATGGGCGAACGCTCCTTCGTCAACGCCGAGACGCCCCGCGGCGGGCCGATGGCCGTCGTGCCGCACGAATACATCCACTGCTGGAACGCCAAGCTGATGGCGCCCGAGGGCATGTTCCACGAGAACTTCCACACCCCGGCGCTCACGCAGCTCATGTGGGTCTACGAGGGGCTGACCAGCTACTACACCGACATCGTCGCCGTTCGCTGCGGCCTGCTCACCGAGGACGAGTTCGTCCACCGCCTCGCCAACCGCATCAACACCTACGAACTGCAGGCGGGCCGCCAGTGGCGGAGCGTCGAAGACACCGCCGCCGGACTGCGCCACCTGCGGGCCCGCAGCGCATCGTGGGAAGACCTGCGCCGGCGCCAGGATTACTACGCCGAGGGCGCCCTCTTCTGGATGGAGGTGGACGCTATCATCCGCGTTGGAACCGCAGGCCAGCGCTCGCTGGACGATTTCTGCCGCGTGTTCTTCGAGGTCGGCCCCGTTCCCATCGGCGAGCCCGCGACCTACACCCGCGACACCGTCATCGACACGCTGAACAGGGTGTATTCGGACCACGACTGGGACGCGCTGGTGCGCACGCGCCTGGAGCGCCCTGTCGAGGATCTCACGATCGACCTGCCCGCCCTGCTCGGCTACACGCTGGAGCGCGTGAATGAGCCCATCGGTGAGCATTCATCCAGCGACGGCGACGAGCACGCAAGCCTGCGCAACTCGATCGGTCTGAACGCGAATCGCGAGGGCGAGATCACCAGCATGGTCGCAGGCTCCGCCGCGGACCGGGCCCGGCTCGGCTACGGCATGCGCATCGTCGCGGTGAACGGCAAGTCGTACTCCGGCGACGCCCTGCGCGAGGCGGTGCGCCAGTCCCCCGACACCGGACGCATCGAACTGCTGGTGAACATCGACGGCGAAACCCTCGAAACGTTCACCCTCCGCTACAACGGCGGCATGCGTTACCCCGTGCTGGTCCGCGACGAATCAGCGCCGGACCTCCTCAGCGCCATCGCAAGCCCGCGGTGAGCGGAGAAGAGATGGAACGCGGAGTGAGACGGAGTTTTTGAGTGAAACGGAGTCGGAAAGGATGAAGAAATTGTGCTTCTTGCTCGGATGATTTTGAAGTGATGCTCGAACATCACTCCGGCGTCCGATTCACCAGAACCCACACACAATCCCCTTCTCTTCCTCCGTCTTCCTCAAAAACTCCGTCTCACTCCGCGTTCCTTCCCCCTCTGCGCATCTCTGCGGCCTCTGCGTTCAATACTCACCGAGCCGGCGCCCCGGCCTTGATCGCCAGGTCGCGCATCCGCCGGTTGCGCTGAAGCCTTATGGCGGAATCGACGGTGTAGATCACCAGGGCCGCCCAGATGCAGGTGAAGGCGACCGCGTGGGCGCCGGTGAACGTCTCGCGGTAGAGCAGCACCGCCAGCAGGAACTGGCCCGTCGGGGCGATGTACTGCATGAAGCCCAGCGTGCTGAGGCGCACCCGGCGCGCCGCCTCGGTGAACCAGAGCAGCGGGAAGAGCGTGACAGCGCCGGCGAGGAAGAGCAGCAGGTGCTGCGTCGGCGTCCCCGATCCGAACGTGCCCTCTCCCTTCATCCCGATCCACAGCAGGAAGATCATGCCCGCGGGCAATAGCAGCGTGGTCTCGATCATCAGCCCGCTCATGGCCTCGACGCTCGAACGCTTGCGCAGCATGGCGTAAAAACCGAAGCTGAAGGCGAGCATGAGCGCCACCCACGGCACGCCCTCGTGCGCCATCGCGAGGTAAAGCACGCCGGCGCCCGCGAGCATGAGCCCCGCGACTTGGGCCCGCGTCAGCCGCTCGCGCAGGAAGAGCACGCCCAGCCCCACATTCACCAGCGGGTTGATGAAATAGCCCAGGCTCGCCTGAAGCACATGGTCGTTGCTCACCGCCCAGATGAACCAGTACCAGTTGTTGGCGATGAGCAGCGTGGTGATGCACAGGTTGATCATGGTGCGCCGCCGACGCAGGGCCGCCCGGATCTCACCCCAGCGCGAGCGCACTGTAAGTAGAAACGCCAGCAGCAAGACCGACCACACCACGCGATGGGCCAGCACCTCCATGGGCGGAATGGACGCGACCAGCTTGAAGTAGATCGGCGAGATGCCCCACGCGATGTACGCCGCCAGCCCGTACGCCACCCCTGCGCCCTGGCGCCGGATCAGCGCCGCCTCTTCCACCGAGCCCGGCGCAGGGGAGGCGGGGCCGGACGCCGGGATGGGCCCGGCCGCCCGATCGGGCTGCGGCGGTGTGATCGTCTTCAATCTCGTCTCCGGCTCACCAGCACGCGCCGGCGGCGCTGCGCGGTGGGGCCAATGGTAGGTGGGCCGCGGACCGGTCTCCCGGCGTCGCCCACGCCTGGGAAATTCTTCGCGCTAGCGGATCATGCGCATGCGGCCGAAGTCGGGGACCCAGATGGGCGCCAGCCCCTTGTGGAACGAGGGCCAGAAGACGAAGAAGGCCTTGCCCATGATCAGCTCGCGGTGGACCACGCCGGGTGTGTCGTCCACCTGGTTGGCGACCCACGGGTCGACCGTGCGCCACGCCCGCGAGTCGCCGCTGGCGGGGCTGTTGTCGCCGAGCATGAAGAACTGGTCGGGCCCGAGGCGGAAGGGCTCGTCGGGATCGGTTCCCCAGCCGGGGACGCGTCGCGGCCCGCCATCCATGGACATCATCGCGGGCTGGTAGTACAGATCGCGATCGAGCCCGACGCGGTGGAGCGTGACCGGCGAGCCGGAGAAGCGCATCTCGACGCCGGTGCGCATGTACATGTTGGGATCGTGGATGGCGCCCGAGTCGGCGCGGGGGCGCAGCGCGCGGGCGAGACGCTCCTCCGGCGTCCAGTCGTATGTGCCGGAGGCGACGAGCTCGCCGCCGATCCAGAGCTGGAGCGACTGGTCCACGTGCCAGAACTCGATGTCGGTCACGCGCCCGGCGGGCAGGTCGCCGATGTCGGCGCTGTCCAGCTCCACCCACTCCGATTCCGGCCCCGCTGTGTCCGAGCGCATGCGCACCACAGCGCGGCCGTCCTCAATGGCGCCTTCGAAAATGAACATGCGGGCGCTGATGATGAACTGGAGTGAGAGGCCGGCGGAATCGGGGGCGACACCCGCCCGCAGCCGCAAGTCGGAGATCGGGAAACTGGAGTTCGGGTCTACCCGCGGCATGTTGTTGTAGGAGACCCAGTCGTTGATGAGTCGGATCTGTGGGTTCCAGCGCAGGCGGGCCGGCGAGGCGTCGTCGGCGCGGTAGCGCGGGCCGTCGGCTTCGAGCCCGGCGCCGATCCAGCGATCCTGCCAGCGACGGCCGCCGATTTCCTCGCGCGCCGGGCGATGTTCACTGGAGTAGATCGTGTACCACAGATCCCGCTGGATGCGGGCCGGCTTGCGCCGCACGCTCCATGCCTGGTCCTCTGAAGAGCCGTCGACCACCGGGCGCGTGAAGATGTCGCCGTCGATGAGAAGGATGTCCTCGTTGGGCAGTCCCACGATGCGCTTGATGTAGTTCTCTTTGGCGAAGCCGGGGTATTTGAAGACAGCCACTTCCCAGCGGCGGGGCTCGCGGAGGGCGTAGATGTGCTTGAGGACGAGGATGCGGTCGCCGGCGCGGAGCGGGATGTCGCGCTGCTCGCCGGGCGGGATCTGCATGTCGGTGTAGGGGTCGGAGACGGCGACGGGCCCGGTGTCGGGGCGGCGCGAGTCGCCCTGCACGGGAAGGGGAACCTGCTGCCCGCCGCGCATCCCGAAATGCCAGAAGTTCACCGGCCACTCGGCGCCGGTGTCCGCGCTCCAGAAGCGCATGTGCGCGCCCATGAGCGTCGGCGCCATCGAGCCGGTGGGAATCACGTAGCTGGCGACGACGAAGCGCGTAAAGATGAAGACCATCGCGAAGGACATGATGATCGAGATCAGCGTCTCCTTGAAGCTCTCATCTGGCTTGGCTTTCTTCTTGCCCGCGCCGCCGCAGCCGGAGACGGGAGGCGCCGCAGGCGCGGTCGGCGGCTGCTCCGCCAGCGCCGGCGTCTCCGGCGCTGCTTCTGACGACGGCGCATCATCGGGACGCGATTCCGGGGGCCGCGATTCGGCGGGACGCGATTCAGGGTCTCGCGGCGATTCGGCGTTGTTCTGCGGCTCTTCCATCATGGGGATCACACGATAGCTGATGCACTCATCGGATGAAGCGCATCCGTCCGAAATCGGGAACCGGCAGGCCGCGGGCCTCGCGGCTGGGGCCGGGGAAGTAGACAAAGAACGCCTTGCCCACCATCAGACGCCGATGCACGACGCCGGGCGTCTCGTCGATTCTTCCCGCCACCCATGGATCGACGCGCGACCACACGCGCGAATCACTGCTGGCGGCGGTGTTGTCGCCGAGCACGAAGAAATGGTCCGGACCCAGCCGGAAGACCGACCGCCCCGGCGCCGCCTGGTGCGACAGGTCGCGATCGACGCCGACGCGCGCCAGGGTCGCCTCGTCGCCGGCGATGTCCCACCACAGGCGCGTGGGGCGCATGTTCATCGGCTCGAAGCGATCGAAGGCGGGCGACTCCTCATCGTGATCGAGGCCGCCGATGTGGCGGTAGCGCTCCTCGGCGTCCCACTCATACGCGCCCCCGGCGATGCGCTCGCCGTCAATCCAGAGCTGCAGCGACTGGTCGGCGTGCCAGAACTCGACGTCGTGAAATGAGCCGGCCCGCAGATCTGCAAAGGGGACGCTGTCAAGAATGGTCCACGCAGGGTCGGGGTTCTCGATGTTCGGGACGGGGCGCATGCGCACCATCGCGGCGCCGTCGCGCAGTTGCGCCTGGAACTGGTGTCGCCGCGCCTCGATCGTTGCGCTGAAGGTGAGTTCGCCCTCGGGGCGGATCGCGGCCCGCATGCGCAAATCGGAGGTGGGCTGGCGGGCCCGCTCCAGGCGCAGCGATGGTGTGTCGTTGTAATAGGTCCAGTCGGTGAGGGTCCAGCGCTTGGAGCTCATCTCGTCGCCCTTGTCCCATTCCAGTCGGAAGGCGCCCGCGGCGTCGGTGCGCAGAATGCGCCCGTCGTCGATCCAGCCCTCACCTTGCCACGGGCCGCGCCAGTCTTCCAGCGGCCGGCCCTCGGGATCGAGGGGCGCATGCTCTGTGGAAAAGATCGGAACCCACACGGCCCGCTGCACGCGCACAGGCTTGCGCTGTATGCGCCAGTTGTCGGCGACCTCGCCCGGCGCGCGGCGCTCGCGGGTGAAGATGTCGCCGTCCAGTATGCGCAGCTCCTCATGCGGCAGGCCGACCAGACGCTTGATGAAGTTCTCCCCCGGCCGCTCAGGATTCTTGAAGACCACGATGTCCCACCGCCGCGGCTGGCGCAGGAAGTAGATGTACTTCTGCACCAGGATGCGATCGCCGGCGCGGAGCGGCACATCGCGACGCGACAGCGCCCGGCGGCTCATGGGGTCGGTCGGCGTCAGGGCCGAGGCGTTACGCGAGCGGTCCGCCTGGAGAGGCGCAGGACGGTTCTGGGCCGAATCGAGATAATCCCGCGGCGCCACCGCCCAGTCGTGTCCGGTCTCGGGGCCGTGCAGGCGCACATGCGCGCCCAAGAGCGTCGGCGCCATCGAGCCGGTGGGAATCACGAAGGGCTCAACCACATAGGTGCGAAAGACGAAGGTCAGCGCGAAGGCGAGGATGACCAGAATGACCGTGTGCTTCACCGACTCCTCTTCGGCGTCCGTCGTCTGCTGCTCGGCGGGCGCCGAACCGGAGACGTCGGCGGACGCGCCGCCTGATATGTCGTCTGGTGTGGACATCGAAGTGGACATCGGCGTCAACCATAGTGACACCATCGAAAGCCGGTCCGCCCCCACGCGGAAAAGCCGCTCGCCACCGACACCCCCACCAGTCAGTCACCGCCCCCGGAACCCCCGGAACCCCCGGAACCCCCGGAACCCCCGGAGCCCCCGGAGCCTCCGGAGCCATCAGAGCCACCAGGTCCACTCGGGCCTCCATCGCCACCCTTGCCGCGACGACGTCGACGACGACGCCGTTTGGGCTTGCCCTCACCCTCGGCGCCGCCGGAGCTTTGGGCGGGGCGGTCGCCGGTGTTCGGCTCGTTCGAGCCGGGGGCGAGCGCCGCGCCGTCGCGGCCTTTCTTCGAACGCCGCGAGCGCTTTCGCCGGCGCTTCGAGGGCGGTTTTTCACTGGCGTCGCCGGAGGCGTCCGGCTTTGCCTGTTCAGCGGGCTGGTCTTCGGACTGCGATTGTTCGCGATAGGCGTCCTGCTGCTGGGCTTTCCCGCCGCGTGATTTTCCACGCCCCCGGCCGCGGCGGCGCTGTTCATCGTCGGTGCGGGTTTCGGCATCGGCTGTGGGCATGCCTCGGAAGGGATCGGGCTCGGGCGCCTTGGCGGGGATGGGAGCGTCGGGATCGCCCAGCTCCTCGACGGGCACGGCGACCTGCTTGTTCTCGTTCTCGAGCTGCACCAGCACGAGCTGGGTGAGGATCTGCGAGTCGATGACGCGTCCCGGCCCCTCGGGCGTACCCACGCGCTTGTTGCGCTTGGGGAGGCGTTTGCGGAGCGTCTCGTAGGTCTCGTCCTCGTAGCGGAGGCAGCACATGAGGCGTCCGCACCGGCCGCTGATCTTGAGGGGGTCGAGCGTGGCCTTCTGGACCTTGGCGGAGCGCATGGAGACGGGCTTGAGGACCTTGAGGAACTGCTTGCAGCAGCAGTGCTGGCCGCAGCGTTCGTAGTCGGCGGTGAGGCGGGCCTCGTCGCGGGCGCCGACCTGGCGCAGCTCGATGCGGGCCTGGTGTTCGGCGGCGAGGCGTCGGACCATCTCGCGGAAATCCACCCGTTCGGCGGCCATGAAGAAGAAGGTGAGCGTCTCGCCGCCGAGGATGGGCTCGGCCTCGACGATCTTCATGGGCAGGTCCATCTCCGCCGCCATGGCGCGGGCCTGGCGCAGCATGGCGGGTCGGGCGGCGTCGAGGGCGGACTGCTTCTGCACATCCTCGACGGTGGCGACGCGGAGGGCGCGGCCCTGGGTGAAGAAGGGGTAGTCGGCGCCGCCGGAGTTGTCGATGTACTCGAGCATCTCCTTGCGGGTGACGCTCTTGGAGCAGCCGGCGTTTGGGCAGGTGCTGGTGAGCATTTCGCCCATCTCGACGCCGCGGTGGGTGCGGACGACGATCTTGCTGCCGCAGCCCGGCTTCTGGTCGCCGGAGTAGGGGAACTCGCCGACCATCTTCATCAGGCCGAAGCGCACCACGATGGTGGTCGGGGGCTTGAGCTTCTCGTAGGCCTGGCGGTCGGCTTCGAGGTCGGCCTCGAACTGCTGGAGGGGGAAGATCGACATGGAGGAATGGCCTCTCGCGTGCGGCGGGGCATGCGCCGATGGCGCCGCTCCGGTTTCGGGTCGGAGGCGGGGTCACAAGCCGTCATGCCGCCGGGCGAGGGGTTGAAGTCAGCCGATCGACGCCCGGCGGGCCGATCGGGTCCAGACGCGAGAATGCCCGGGCACGGTACCGCGCCGGGCGGAGGGGGGCAAAGTGGGAATGCAGCGCGTGCGGAGGCGCAGGAGCGCCGCATCCAGAACTGGCGGATGTCCGAGTGCGATCTGCTCTTCTCTCACGGCCGCCGTCCGAGGCCGGAGGCGCCCCGGGCGTCGGAGAAGACGCGGGAGAGGTCGTAGGTCTGGTGCAGTTCGACGTCGCGCCGGTCGCGGGCGCCATAGATAAGGAGCGTCTCGGTGCGCCGGTCGAGGACCATCAGGATGTCCTCGGAGTCTCCGGCGTCGGCGGTGAGGACGGTGAGATCCCCGATGGTGGCGACATTGCCGGCGAGCGCGGGCGACCCGGCGCCGAGGCGGGCGGCCTGGGTGAGGATCATGGCCATGATGAGAAAGGCGCTGGTCCACAGCAGGGCCGCGGGGGTGTCGAGGCCGGTGCGCTGGGGTGACTTGGTGTCGTGGTTCATCGGGCGCCTCCCCCGCCGCGGGCGTCGAGCTGGATGTCGCGGAAGCCGATGGGCTGCAGCATGCGCCGGCTGCGATCCCAACGGACGCCGACAAGCTCCTGGTTGGTGGAGTCGATGATGTAGATGGCGGACTCAGGCACGCCGACAACGCGCCCCGCGACCATGGTGTAGTCGCCGCGGGCCCGCTGGGTGGCGCCCCGCTGGGCTTCGGCGATGGGTGCGAGCGTGACCGCGCCGAGCGCGAGCAGCAATCCCGCGTTGAGCGCGAGCAGCCCCGTGTGTCTGCGGCTTGTCTTCATAATCCGATCGCTCCAATACAGTGGGCCGGAGGGGGAGAGATCGGGATCGGCCGTGACCTCACACACCCGGAACGCCGCGACGCCGCCATTCGACGTCGACGGCTCAGTCCTGATGGCTGCGCTTGCTGGGCAGAATGCTCAGGGCCACCGTCGCGCCCGTGAGCACGATAAGGATCAGGTAATACAACCACAGCGGCGGCGAATCGACCTGCTGAGGCGTGGGCGGGCGCACCGCTGCAGCCGCCTCGGCGCTCAGCGCCAACAGGGCCAGCGCCATTCCGATCAGCCACGCATGCTGAGAGAGAAACTTCATGACGTCGGACGATATGGCCCGGCGAGAGGCGTGTAAAGCGAGTGCCCGCACCCCACACCACACCCCCCACCGGCGACGGCGACTGCTCAGGTGGCGCCGGCGGCGCCGAAGGGCTCGCTGATGCGTTCGAAGATTGCCCGGGGGACATCCACGGTGCGCCAGCGCTCGCTTCTGGGGCGCATGACGGGGAGATACGCCTCCAGACGCACCGCACGCAGCACGTACCAGCGTCCATTGCGTTCGAAGACTTCCTGAAAGAGCCCGTCCGGGGGCTGGGCTTCGCACCAGTAGACGAAGACGAAGCCGGCCTCGAAGCCGGGTCCGAAGAGGACCTGCCAGGCCTGAAGCGAATCGACATCGGAGCGGCTGACCCAGTTCTCCAGCCGCCCGGGCTCGAGTGGGCGGGATCCGCGCCGCCGCGGAATCTTGCGGCCCTTGATGTCCAGCAGCAGGTTGCGCCGGGCGCCGTAGACGACGAAGTCGAAGGATTTGAGATTGCGCCCGGGAGCGCCGGGGTCATCGGCGCACGCGTCGGCGGCGGGGCAGCAGCGTCCGCCCGCAGGTGGCAGCAGCGTCCGCCGGGCCTCGTTGACGGAGATGTAGGGAATCCGCCGCGAACGCATGAAGGACTCGAACGCCTGCTCGTAATGGTGCCTGCGCTGGGCCACGGAATGATTGTAGATGGAAGGGGAGGGAGGTGGAATGTGGAATGTGGAATATGGAAGGTGTGAGACTGCGGGCGGTCGGTGCTCGAGGGGGATGGTGAGGCGACCATGCCGACGTGACGCCCGGACCGGAAGCCCGGCGTCCGCCGCACACATTCCGCATTTCATACTCCACATTCCCTTCCCCGCAGTTAGACTCTCTGCAATGTCCAAGGGTCCTGCGCCGCGGCGCGACAAGCAGGCGGGCAAGGCGATCGAGCGCATTCTCGGCGATCGCGGGCAGATCATCTACCCCGACGGCGGCGCCAAACCTCTCAAGGTTCGTGTTCGTCCCCGGCGCGGCAGACCTCCCGAGGGCGGCCACGGCTCGCATATGAATGGGCGTCACAAGATGGGATGATGCTTTGATGAAGGAGTTGATGCGGCTTGGCATCGATCAGATCATCACTTCATCGCGCGGCGCCGGCGTCGTTCACTGGATGCGCACGGAGCCGGTGCTGGAGGAGACGGTCACATCGACCGAGCGGGTCGGCGCCTGGAGCGTGATGACGGCGTCATCGAGCGTGGTGAGTCTTGCGAAGGCGTCGAACGTCAGCGTGTTGTCGGTCACGCCGTCGAGCGAGATGGTCATGTCGTGCAGCAGGGCGGCGCGGCCTTCACCGAAGATGATTTCGTACGCTTCTTCACTGAATCCGGGACGGAGCATGGGGGTCTCGGGGTCCGACTCCCGCGCCAGCCAGTAGCCGTCGCCGTCTTCGCGGAAACGGACCAGGGCGACGTCGGCCGGGTTGGCGAGGCTGACCGACTGGGCGTATTCGAGGTCGGAGGCGAGCATGCGGGCGCCGCCGATGAGCCGGCTGCCTTCATCGGGCGAGAGCGTGGGCATCGCCACGGCGATCACGATGGCCATGATGGTGATGGCGACCATCATGTCGACGAGCGTGAAGGCCATGGCGCGGGCGCGTGATTGTCGCCCGTGTTTGCTACGCCGCCGAATGTTCGTGATGCGAATCGGTGTCACTTGGCGATTCCTTTCGCCGGCGCTCAGATCGTTCAGTGCCAAGGTCGAGTGCGCGGTTCAGTCCAGTCCGAGGACCCCGCCCAAGCCGCCAAGCACGCTATCGACTCCGCCGCCCAGTCCATCAAGAACCGAGCCGCCGGCCTCGATCGTGGCTTCCAGCAGGTTGATCGTGCCGCCAACGAGCGTTGACTGCGTGGACGGTTCCAGCGATTCACTGGCGAGTGAAACGTCGATGCCGCCGTTGATCCCGAGCTCGATATCGGCCTCGATCAGGATCGCCGAGCCGCTGAGCATGCGGGAGAGGTTGGTGATGTTGAACCGCTCCATGGCGCGAGCGCGCATGGGCCAGTCTTCGCCCTGAGCCCTGCGTGAACTGCGGGGCGTGATGGTGTGGCCCAGGGTGACGGTCGCCTCTTCGAGACTGCCCGCCTCGATGAGTGTGACGCCGGCGATGAGGGAGGGACGCAGCGCCTCAATGCCTGCGCTGGGGTCGAACGCGGAAATAGCGCTTGCGAGTCCGGCGATGGGATCGCCGTCGATCGTGTAGAGCGGACTGTATTTGCTGGTGAATCCGATGTTGCGGTCGAAGGTCGGGTCGTAGAGGAAGACGGTGTTGTTCCGAACATCGATCGAACTCGCCGTCGCACGACCGATCAGAGCGCCCCGGGAGCTGAGGCGCACCTCGGCGGTGGGGGCGTGGAACGAGCCGAGCACGAGCGCATCGCTGCGGATGTGATACGTGGGCTCGGAGGCGGCGTCATCGGCTTCGTGCAGACCCAAGAACAGAACGCGGGCCGGGGTCTCGTATTCGGTGATCGAGTTCACCGAGCGACTCGAGTCGCGAGCGATGTCGCGCGCCACGCCGACGCCGGAGTCGTTGATCTCAAGATCGCCGGAGAGGAAGAAGATGACGAACGAGTCTTTATCGGCGAGCTCGATGGCGCCGCGATCGATGACGTCCATGTCGCTGCGCACATGGACTCGCACCGGCCCATTGATGCGAAGGACGCCCTGGGAGTTGATTTCGAGGTCGTCGAAGCTGTAGTCGCCGGTGTCGAGCGTCACGACGGCGCTCGAGCGGACGGTGAGCCCTTCGTGCATGCCGGGCTGGAGCGTGGTCGAACTCGGGCCGCCGCTGATGGTTCTGTCGATGACGCTGCGCACGGCGAGGCTGTCGAAGCCGCTCGGAAGCCTGGCCGCCGCGACGGGAACATGCACGGGCAGTTCTTCGCCGCCGATGAAGGCGGCGTTGTCCGTAAAGTCCTTGAGGCCGACGGATGCGTCGTTGCGCACGTAGAGCCTGCTGGATGAAACCGCTGTGGGCGATCCGATATTCATCCCCGAGCCTTCTGTGAAGCCGACGCCGATCTTGTTGAATCGGCCGGCGATCGCCGCGGGGCTGGCGGACCAGACGCCCACCGATGCGCCTGCATTCACGGTCAGGTTGTTCAGCGCGTAGAGGCCGAACTCGTTGAGGAGCGGGTCGATGGCGTCCTCGAGCTCCACATCCGGCGTGACGCGCACCACGCGCTGCGCCGTGGAGACAACGCCGTCGACTCGGGACACGACGGTCACCAGAAGGTCCACATCCGCCGGTCCGGGAACTTTGCCGAGCAAGTTGGTGACCACCACGGTCGCCTTGCCGCCGCTGACCTCCATGTTCGAAGCAAGCAGGCAGTCATCCGCGATGAGGCTGCGCCAATCGACGGTGGTCTGCAGTGAGGCGGTGGCGAACTCCGCCGCGGAGCGGGCGGCCCACTCGGAGCGGGCGTTGCGCTCTGCGTTCTCGCCGATGGCGCCGGAGTTGTCGCGGCTGGCCAGGTAGAAGGTCGTCACCGCGCCGGCGGCGCCGAGGGCGATGAGCACCAGCAGCAGGGCCACACCGCGACGCGGCCCGCGAGCGCCGCGCCGGGCGGCGACCGCCTTGCGGACGCGGAGTCGCAGTTCGCGAAGAATCGAGTTCGTCGCATGGTTCATCATGGTCCTGCTCCTTGCTCAGTGCTCGGGAAGCCGGTGATTGGGCATGCCCATCGCCAGCAGCGATTCATGTGTGTCTCCGCCGTCGGTTCTGAGCGTCAACTCGAAGCGGATGCGAGTGGCGTCGGAGGGGGACGCCTCATTGAAAATGACTTCGAATCCCTCCAGTTGATCAATCAGGGTCTCGGAGTGCGTGTGCCCCAGGCCGCGCTGCGCGGTCATGGCGTTGAAATAGTTCGTGCCTGCGGGCAGCGGGTGATCCGCCATTTCCTTCATCAAATCCGTCCACCCGTCCGGGAAGACGACCCGCTCGACGACCAGGCGCTGCTCGGCCTCGCGCCACCAGATGACGCGGAGCTCAGTCAGGTTCACGTTGTCCCGCGGGCGCTCGTCGTGGAGCCAGATGGCGATTCCCTCATTGGGATCGTGCTGAAGAATGCACAGCGCCGGAACCACATAGGACCGCAGACGGACCTGGGCGGCGTGAGAGCGGAGGATCACGGAGCGCCGGTCCTGATCGGCCGAGGCGCTGCTCGACACCATCGTCAGCATCGAGGCGATCCCCAGCCCGACCAGCCCCGTCACCATCAGCGCCAGCAGCAGCTCGAGGACGGTGAGGGCGCGCCGCGCCTTTTTCATGCGGCGGATCACGGCGCCGGCTCCGGGATGAATGTCTCGACCTGGGCGAGCACGCGGTGTTCGTTGTAGGCGGTGACGGTGATGCGCCGGCCGCGGATGGCGACGTCCAGAGCTGCATCGGCGACGACGTCCTCGCGCACACGGGCGGACCGTCCGATCTGCCAGAAACTGCTGGGGTAGGCAGCGCCGTCGAGGGTCGTCATGGATCCCTCGGACTCTTCGATGTCGGCCACCGTGATGAGTTCGTCGTATGGCAGGCTGGCCAGCTCGCTGAGCAGATCGTCGGCGCAGATCGTCGCGAGGATCAGCTTCTCGGCCTCCATCGAATGCTGGCGGGCCGCGGAGAGGCTGGAGCCCACCGCGAGCACGATCGTCGCAAGCACGACGCTGGCGATCAGCGCCTCGAGCAGCGTGAAGCCGCTCCGGCGATGTCGTCCTGCCTTCAGTATTGGTTGAAGCGTGTTTCGCATATTCCACCTGTGCCCCGGCCCGCGCCCGACTCAGGAAGACGATCCTGGACCCGCGGCGCCGTCACGATTGCATCATCGAATACAGATCGACCGAATCGGAGCGGGACACGCCCTCCATCACACCGACCGGGTCCTTCACCGCCATACAGACCGAATGAGCCCCCCCTTCTGACAGGGGGTCGGTCCGGGAATCCATCCATGTCGGCCTGCGCCGTTGACCCGGGGCCTGTTTTTGGAACAATGTAAGGATGTCACGCGGCGCGGCCGCACTGCGCATCTCGAATTGGGGGACCGAAGAACATGAGCGACACACGAATCGGCTGGATGGTTTTTCTCGGAATCGCGCTGGCGATGATCGCCCGGACGCCGGCGGCCGCGCTCGCGCTGGACGACGCCCCGGCGCCGTCGCCCTTCAGGTCCATGAACTACGACGAAGCGCTGGCGGCGGCGGCGGAGTCCGATACGCCGCTGCTCGTCTACGCCACCGCGGTCTGGTGCGGCCCGTGCCGCATCATGGAGCAGACGACGTGGGTGGATGAGCGCGTGGTCGAACGGCTGCGCGACAGCATGGTCGCCATCAAGCTGGACGTGGACGAAGAGCCGGAGACGGCCCGGAAACTCGCCGTGCGGGCGATGCCCACGATGATCGTCTTTGTCGATGGCGAGGAGTTTGACCGCAAGGTGGGCCTGCAGACGGCGGAGCAGATGCTCGAATGGCTGGACGGCGTCGAACGCGGCGAGCGAGGCGTGGACGCGCTTCGCAGGCGCATCGCCGAACACGAGCAGCGGGATGTCGATATTGAGGCGCGTCTCACGCTCGCGCAGGAGCTGCTCGTCGCCGGTGATCACGAGCACTCGACGCGGGAATACGTCTGGCTCTGGCGCAACATGCTCGACCACGACCCGGCCTACACCGGCGTGCGCGTCTCATTCATGGCGTCGAGCATGAAAGAGCTGTCGGAGATGCACGAGCCCGCGGCGGAGGCGTTCGGCGCCATTCGCGACGAAGTCGAGGCGATCCTCCGCTCTGACGAGGCCGAGATGTCGCACCTCGTCGACTGGGTGACGCTCAACGAGGTTGTCGGCGACGACGAGCGAACGCTCGCGTGGTTCGATCGCGTGAAGGACGACCCCGAGGCGGAGAATTCGATCTACAGGGTGCGGACGCGCCTGGAGCGTGTCCTGCGCGAGCATGCGCGCTGGGCGGACCTGGGATCGATCCTCGCAAACCCCGTTGTCGACGCGAGACGGACGCTCGCCACCACCCGCTTCGCGGAGCATCCACCCAACGGCTCGGGTGAAGCCGATCCCAACAACCGCGGCTGGCTGGCGCGTCGTCACGCGATCTCGGAGCTTTCGCTGCTCTACGGCGCCTGTCTCGCCGCAGGTCGTGAGGATGAAGCGAACGAGGTGGCCGCGATACTGCTCGACGCCGCCGTCGAGCCGGAGGCGAAGCTTTCGCTGGTCGGCTGGGCGGTGCATGTGGGCGAGATCCGGCCGGTGCACCGTGAATGGCTTGACGAGGTCGGCGATCATCCGGATGCGGCGGAGCTGCGAGCAGCGGTGGAGGACGCGGGGGCATCACGTTGAACGCATTTCTCGGCTGCAATCCGGGCTCGTATTCGTTCTCTCACCCCACTCAATCCTCCTCAAGCGTCTTCTTCCGACGCAGAATATGGTGGTAGTGCTGCGCGAATCGGTGGGCCTCATCGCGGATGGCCTGACAGAGACGCAGTCCCGCGTTCTCGCGTCCGAGCTTCACCGGCTCGGTCCGGCCCTGCACGTAGATCAGCTCTTCCTTCTTCGCCAGCGAGACGACCAGCGGCGGGTGAACATCGAGCTGGTCGAAAGCTTCGAGCGCTGCATGGAGCTGGCCCAGACCGCCGTCGATCAGAATGAGGTCGGGATACAGCTCGGCGCCCACGCCGGCATCGCGGTAGCGGCGCGACACCACCTCGCGAATCGCCGCGTAGTCATCGTTGTCCACCGTGCGGATCTTGTACCGGCGATACTCGTTGCGCAGCGGGCGTCCGTCGACGAAGCACACTTTTGATCCGACTGTCTCGCCGCCGCCGAGATGGGCGATGTCGATCGCCTCCATGCACCGGATGGGCTCATCGACGCCCAGCGTCCGTTGCAGGCTGGCGAGCCCCTTCTGGGGATCGGTGTAGAACGATTCGGTCTCGGGCTGCCATTTGTCGGAGCGCTTGCCGCGGTCGTCGAGCTTTTCCAGTGCGTTGATCTGGTCGCGCAGCGTGGCGGCCTTCTCAAACTCCAGCGCCTCGGAGGCCTCCTGCATCTCCCTGCGCATCTCGCGCAGCATCACGCTGCGCTTGGAGGTGATGAAGCGGACGAAGCGATCGATGTCGCGTCGGTACGCCTCTTTGCTGATCTTGGCGCCGCAGGGCGCTGTGCACTGGTTGATCGGGTGCAGGATGCAGGGCCGGAAGAAGCGCAGCTTCGGATCGCCGTCCTCAATATCCAGGTGGCAGGTGCGGAACTTAAAGACGCGCTGCAGAAGCTGCACCGACTCGCGCAGGGCATAGCCGGAGGTGAAGGGGCCGAGGATCCTGGCGCCGCGGAACTCGGGGTCGGAGGGCGAGCGCGTGATGTAGACGCCGGGGAAGTCGTCGCGCATGGTGATGGCGAGGTAGGGGAAGGTCTTGTCGTCGGTGAGGCGGGCGTTGAAGCGGGGGCGGATGTCCTTGATCAGCCTCGCCTCGGCCAGCAGCGCCTCCCACTCGCTCTCGCACTCGATGGTCTCGAAGGCGTGGATGAGCCCGAGCATCTGCTGCTTCTTGGGCCCGAGGTCCGCCGAGGGCACGAAGTACGACCCGACCCGGTCGCGCAGCCGCGACGCCTTGCCGACGTAGAGCACGCGCCCCGCCTCATCGCGCATGAGGTAGACCCCCGGCGTCCGCGGCAGCTCGCGGGCCCGGGCGCTCAGCGAGTCCAGCCGCTCCCGCAGCCCCGGCGTCGAATCCGCCGGCGCCGAATCGTTTTCGGGCATCTTTTCCGCAGGGTCGCTCATGAACGCAATGGTATGGCCGCCGCGCTCACTGGCGCCGCGCGCGAGCCCGCGGCCGGTCAGAAGATGCGGCGGGCCAGGATCGGCAGGCGGGATGGCGTGAGGGGATGAATCGCTCGAACTGAAGCAGGATCGTCGTGACTCAATCCCTTCACACCTGCACTTTGAAAAAGGCCGCCCCGCCAGTGTGGCGGAGCGGCCTCGGAACGAAAATGAACTCGTGTCTCAAAGTGAAATCGGTTTCACCGGCGTCGACGCATGGCGCCCAGCCCGGCGAGCCCGAACAGGGCGACGGCGCCCGGCGTCGGAACGACCGTGAATGAGCCCCAGTACACGCCGTAATGGCCGCCACGATCGGCGTCGAAGCTGAGCGTGCCGGAACTGTCCGTCATCGCGAAAGAGACATCCTGGCTGCTGATCGTCGGCTGGCCGTTGAGGAGCATGCCGGGGAAGTCCAGCACCGGCTGATTGCGCTGGATTGTGTCATCCGGTGTGGGTTGATCGGTGGCGGTGTTGCGCAGGCCGATCGCCAGGAAATAGTCGCCGGGAGCGAAGTCGCGCGTCAGCAATGACTGGAAGGTCGAGCTGTCCGGGCGGATGTTCTGGAAGCCGGGAATCGGGTTGAGGTCGGCGTCAAGCACGTGCAGATGGGTGTTGGTGCTGTGCCCCTGATCAATCGTGGTGATGCTGATTTCACCGGGCTGAAACGAGCCGAGATGATCAGGAGTCACAACTTCAGTGCTGAGCGTCGCGGTGTAGTCATCGGGCGTGTTGGAGGTGCCGAAAACCTGGTAGAAGAAGCTCTCGCCATGACCGAAGCCGTACCATTGGTTGAACACGGGAGGATCGGTGAAGGCGTTGGTGGCCTGGACGAGCACGTCAGAGTTCGGGTCGACAACGCCGCTGGAGTCCTGCGACAGACCCCTGATCCAGCCGCGGTGGGCTCCCTCGGTCGTCTCGAAGACGATGCGATGGCGATAAATCGCCCGCGGCGCCGTCTCGATGTTCACCAGGAAATAGGTGCCATCCGCCTGTGACTGGCTGTTGCCGGTGATCGTGCTGCCGGCGCTCATGGTGATTTCCTGCGGGTTCGCCTTGCTGTTGAATGCAGGATCAGCGACGAACTGCGCCGAAGCGACGCCGGAGACGCCAAACGAGGCGCCTGCGCCGAGAAGAATCGCTGTACGAAAGAAATTGCTCATGATGTGGTCTTCCCTTGAATTGAATGTGTCAAAAAGAACTGTGACGTGAGTCTCGAATCGAACAAATTAAGCCGCGGCGCCGATCAGGATTCGCAGCGCCGTCGTCGTGAAAATCCGGCCAGGGCCAGCGCAGCGAGGCCGAGTGCGCCGGGACTCGGAATGATGGCGAACGTGACATCGCCGACGCCTTGCACGACGCCCTCGTATGCCCCGAAGTCGAAAGAGCGACGCCCCGTCTGCAGGAAGAAGTACTGCACGCCCTCTTCAAGCTCGAAGCCGAGGGTGCGATCGCCGAAGCTCGGTGTGCCCGGCGCTGTGCCCGCCCAGGTTCCCAGCCGATTCAGATCAGGGTCGTCCGGATCGAAGAAATCAGCATAGATCGCGATGACGCCGTCCCATCGTTCGCCCGGCCCGAAATCCGTCATGGTGGTGAATTCATAGATGCCGTCCGAGTCGACGAAGAATGGGGTGCTGTCGTAGGGGATGTTCTGGATATTTGACGGAGTGTCGAAGGCCTGCTCGCGCGGGTCGCGAAATCGCGTCCAGGTGTCTGAACCCGTGGTGTCGCCGGAGAAGGTCTTTGTGTTCAGCGTTTGCGTGTCAAGCGTAATGCTGATGTCCGACCAGGTCGTGCCTGTGAAAGCGTTGACTTGCAGCCAGTTGAAGTAGAGATCATTCGATCCCAGAATGACGGGATCCAGCGCTCCCACCCAGCTCAGCGATCCGGGCTGGAACTGCGGCACAAGCGTGATGTCCGCATCAAGCGCCGGCCCCGGATCGGCGTAGAACGTCGTTCCCGGCTCGGGGGCCGAATCCGTCAGCGCCCAGATCGCGTTCCACTGTGTGGCGTTCGCGAACGCGTCCGGGTCCCAGTCCAGCGTGACTTTGTACGTCGTGTACGAAGAGCCCGGCGCAAGGACGCCGGCGGGAAGCTGCATCGATTGCAGCGTGCCCGCGCCGGAGTCATTGGGTGTGGTCACTGTGAATGGCGAAAAGCTCGCCGGCTGAGCCAGGCCCGACGCCGACATCATCACAGCCACAACCCCGGGCGCGAGCCCGTGGATGCACAACTTTTTCATGATGTGTTTATCCTCCAAACGCGCTGAAGCGCTTCCCGGCACGAGCCGGGAAGCGGCAGCGCAACGTTGCTTCTTCCTGCCGGACAATATCCCATCAGACGCCGGAAGATCACGCGCAGTTAACCGGCTTCACAGAACCTGTGCGCCGCCTTTACAAACCGTGCTCCAGGGCGTCTCGATGCTCCCAACAATCGATCAGCGACGGATGCCGATGTCCGGATTCCGGCGGATCCCGTCTCGATCGGCCCTCACTTCGCCCGCACACCGAAGAAGCGCTCCGTGTTCGTCTCCATTGCGCCGCGGAACGCCCCCCAGTCTTCGCCCCGAAGCTTTGCAAGAAAACGCGCTGTCGCCATCACGAACTTCGGCTCATTGGGACGGATCCTGCGGTGCGGCTCCGGCGTCAGAAACGGCGCATCCGTCTCCACCATGATGCGATCCAGCGGCGCCAGCTTCGCCGCGGCCTGCACATCCTTCGCGTTCCTGTACGTCACCACGCCGGTGAAGCTCACCATGGCGCCGAAATCGAGCAGCAGGCGCATGTCGTCCGGCGTCCCGGTGAAGCAGTGAAAGACGAAGCGCGACGGATCAAACTTCGTCGCGCGCAGAATCGGGATCAGCTCGGCGAACGCCTCGCGGCAATGAAGCACGATCGGCTTGTCGATCACCGGCCCGCTCTCGCCGCGGCGGCAGGAATCGATGTACGCAAGCTCCTCCTCCAGCACCGCGAGCTGCGTGGGCTTCACCGGTTTGTCGTAATGGTTGTCAAGCCCGAGCTCGCCCCAGGCGACGCACTTCGGGTGCTCGGCCACCCGCCGCAGCGAATCCCAATCGTGCGGCCCGCGATCCGCGTAGAGCGGATGCACACCCGCCGTACACCACACGTTGTCGAACTCCTGCGCGATGGCGAGGGCGTCGAGGCAGTCGCGCGTGGTGGTCGAGATGGTGATGGCGCCGTGAACGCCCGCCTCCCGGGCGTCGGCCAGCGTCTGATCGATGCGGCCCTGGTAGTCGGGGAAGGTGAGGTGGCAGTGGGTGTCGATCATGTGTGGGGCATGGTATTCGCGTGGCGTCGCGAGGTGCAACGGGGTCGGCTGGCGGGCTTCGGCCCGTTGAAGATCTCGGAGTATCTCTGCTGCAGATCGCTGCAGATCGCTCAGGAGATGAAAGGCGATCTCGTCCGTTCGTTCCATGCGGTTCCACACGCCGCGGGCGTCTGAGGGTGTGTCTGCGGAGGCACGATGCCTCCGGGCCTGGACATCTCCGGCAGAAGCGAAATCATTGCACGAGCAGGGGAGAGCGTCCAGAAGGCGCCGGCTTCGCGGGCTACGACCTCGATGGCGAGCGGCGCTCGATCGCTCCACCGCGACGTCGCTCGCGCAGCTTCAACAGCCGAATCAATCCGGGCGGTATGATCCGAACGTGTATCCAGCCGCAGAGCGACGGCCCGGCGGGCTCAGTGTCGAGAGGCGGCGGGACCTGCCTGCGTTTTTCGCCAATGGGAGTCTGCTAAAATGCTGAATCTTGGAATCATCGGCGGCGGCATGATCGCGGAGCTGGGCCACATGCCCGCGATTCAGGAAGCGTCCGGCCTTCGGGTCTACGCCCTGTACGACCGAGATTTCGATCGCGCCAAGGAGCTTCAGCGGAGGTTCCACGTGCCTCATGCCTTTCCGACGGAAGCCGACTTCTATCGCTCGAACATCGACGCCGTGGTCGTGTGCACGCCCGCTCCGGTCCACCACCGGAATGTGCTCGACGCGGCCGAGCACGGCAAACCGGTGCTGTGCGAGAAGCCGCTGGGCACAGACGAGGCGCAGATGATGGAGATGAAGCGGGTGATGGAGGATGCAGGGCTTCCGCTGTTTACGGGGTTCAACTACCGCTTCAGTGAGAGCGCGCGGACGATCCGGACGCTGATCCGTGAGAACGCCATCGGGGAAGTGCGGCTGCTGCGGCTTGTGTACAACTGGGGGCTGCACGGCAAATGGCGATGGGACGAAAACGGGATACGCATCAACTCGCCGCTGCGCACGGGGCGGATGGAGGAGGGCGGCCCGCTGGTGGATTGCGGCGTGCATCAGATCGACCTGGCGCGCTGGTGGCTCGGTTCGGAGGTCGCCTGGCAGCGGGGCATCGGCGTGTGGCTGGATGATTACGAGGCGCCGGATCATCTGTATCTGCACATGGGCCATGCCTGCGGCGCCCACACCATGGTCGAAGTCAGTTTTTCATACAACGCCACCTCGCGTGAGCCGCGCAGTCACTTCCAGTACGAAATCATCGGGACCGACGGCGTGATCCGGTACAACCGCGAGGAGCATTCATTCGAAGTTCGCAACTCATACGGAACGCAGCATCTGCCGTGGCATCCGGAGAAGAGCTTCGCCGGCATGTACGAAGAGTTCGCTCGCGCCCTGCGATCCGGAGATCCCGGCGACATGCCCACAGCCGATGATGGAATCATCGCCACGCGCATCGCCACCACGGCGACCGAGCAGGCGATCTGCGACCGAGATCGCCCGAGCGAGGAACACCCGTGCACGCTCATCCGAGGCGAGAAGCTCGATGCGATGCTGCACCGCGTACCGATGGACACGCTGGATCCGGTGCGGCCTGTTTGAGCGGGAGCGCGGCTGGAAGGGCCGGGGCGCTCGGCCGGACGGCGCCGCCGCCCATGCGTCAACCAGCCCGCGTTGCGCGTTCCTGCGCTCAGCCATGATCGGTCTCCGTACGGCGCATCGTCGCGCTGCACGGATCTACGCTCGGCTGTCTCCGTGGGATGCGCCTCGGTTCAGAACCGGATAGGTTGTTCAGAGGCCCCGACTGGAGACACAGGGCATGAAAGCATGGGTGTATCGTGAATACGGCGGGCCCGAGGTCGTCCACCTTGAGACGGTCCCGACGCCGGCGCCGAAGGACGACGAGATCGTCGTCAAGGTGCTCGCGACGACCGTCACGGCTGCCGATTGGCGCGCACGAACGCTCGAGATGCCGAAGGGGTTCGGATTGATCGGCCGCCTCGTCTTCGGTCTGCGCCGGCCGCGAAAGACCATCCTGGGCTTTGAGTTCGCGGGCGAAGTGGCCCAGGTGGGCCGCTCGGTCACGCGGTTCTGTGTGGACGACGCAGTATTCGGGTCGACCGGCGCGCGGATGGGTTGCCACGCGCAGTTCGTTGTCGTCGGGGAGAACGAGCACATCGCGATCAAGCCGCAAGGCCTCTCGTACGAGGAAGCCGCAGCGCTCTCGTTCGGTGGCGCCACGGCGCTCCACTTCCTCGGCAAGGCCTCGCTCCAGCCGGGCGAGCACATCCTCATCATTGGCGCCTCGGGCGGCGTGGGCTCAGCGACCGTCCAGCTCGCGAAGCATCTTGGCGCGCACGTCACGGGCGTCACGAGCGGGCCGAACGCCGAGATCGTCCGGGCGATGGGCGCTGACGAGGTGATCGACTACACGCGCGAGGATCCACTGCACACCCCGGAGGGATACGACGTGATCGTCGACACCGTTGGGGACACCCCCATGTCCAGGTGCAGGCACGCATTGCGCCGCGGCGGACGGCTGCTCGCGGTCGCCGCTCCGCTTCCCACATTTGCGGGAGCTCCTTTCATCTCCATGCTCGGGAGCAGGAAGGTGATCGTTGGCGTGGCGCCTGAGTCGCGCGCGGTCGCGGAGCGCCTCGCCCAACTCGCAACGGAAGGCGTCCTCCGCCCTTTCATCGACGAGCGCTATGAGTTCTCCCAGATGCGCGAGGCGCACGCACGCGTGGCGTCTCGCCGCAAGCGCGGAAATGTCGTCGTGCTCGTCCCCCACGACGACACGCCATGACCATCAGATGGCGCCGTCGAACAAGTCGCTCCAGCGGACGCGCCCATGGGCGCGCGCCGCGCTCGCGCATGAAAATGCCCCGCCGGCAGTTGGCGGGGCGCGATTAAACTCCCCGAGTAGGACTCGAACCTACAACCTAGCGGTTAACAGCCGCTCGCTCTACCATTGAGCTATCGGGGAAATGCCCCGCTTCGTGCGGGTCCCTTATCATCTTTCGCCCTCGCGACGGGGTCTATCGGTTGTTCCGGGGGGCCGGGTTGGCTTCGGCCGACGTGTCCGACGTGGGGTTCGCGAGAATAGCCCTTCGGCGGCGAGAATCAAGACGGTTGATGGAATCCGGGCGGATGCCGCCGCCAGAGGCGCCTGGCGGGGCCCCGGGGCAGCGGCGGGGCAGGCGGGGGCGGGGTTGGGGCCTGGGGGCGGGGGGGGGGGGCGGGGTCGCCGGTGATCGGGGCCTTGCGGCGGGTTTTTCTGCGGCTACACTGCTGGGCTCTCCCGGGCGTGCCGGGCGGGTCGGCCACGGGCCGGGCCGCGGCGGCGATCCGGGGCGTCCGGGTTGGATCCGGACACATCACCACCCACGCATCACGCACGAGCACGCGCCATGAAGAACGACATTCACCCGAAGTACTACCCCAACTGCAAGGTCTACTTCAACGGCGAGGTCGTCATGACCACCGGCGCGACCGTGCCCGAGATGCACGTGGAAGTCTGGTCGGGCTCGCACCCGTTCTTCACCGGCAAGCAGTCGTTCGTCGACTCCGCTGGCCGCGTCGAGAAGTTCCAGCGCAAGTTCGCCGGCGACTACTTCAAGAACAAGAAGAAGAAGTAAGGCCGCCGCGGCGACTTCGAAACCCACAGATCGCGCCGATCTCCGATGGACGCTCTGCGCCCGGTCCGCCGGCGCTGGCGGGATCGCAGGTCTGGCGGCGATGCGTCGACGCCGCCGCTGATGAAGCAGCTCAGTCAATACTCGATGCGCTCTCGGCCGCACCGGCGGGTGCGAGGGGTGGTCTCTGTGCCCAGATACACAACATTTCGCGATGCATTCTGCATTTTGATGCGCCGAGTCAACTGACTCGGCGCTTTCGATGAAGCCTCTCACTCCGGGTGATTCACACCGCAACAATCGCCCGGTTGGAGTGCCGGCTTCAATATTCTAAACTGGCGCGTTGGCGCCGAGCAGCGCCAGCGGTTTGGATGTTTTCCCGGTCATCCTTGTTGGACTGAGTTTTCTACCTGCATTCAGGAGAACCACCATGCAACGCATTTTGTGCGCAACGATGGCGTTGTGCCTTGTCATGCTTGCGGGCTGTCAGAATACCGGCCCGCGTACGGAGCGCAGCGATGCACGGGCCCACCTCTTCGAAGGGATGGGCGACACCCACCTCCCGGTCGCCACAACATCCGCCCGGGCTCAGCGATATTTCGATCAGGGCCTGGTGTGGATGTACGCCTTCAACCACGACGAGGCGATCCGCTCCTTCCGCGAGGCGGCCCGGCTCGACCCCGAGTGCGCCATGGCGTGGTGGGGGATCGCGCTGAGTTACGGACCGAACTACAACCAGCCCATCATGTCGGAGGAAGCGAACCGGGAGGCTTGGACCGCCCTGCGGCGGGCCATGGAGCTGCGCCATGATGCGCCGCCGGCGGAACGCGCCCTCATCGAAGCGGTCAACGAGCGCTACATCCACGATCCCCCGGACGACCGCAGCGAGCTGGACAAGGCGTACGCCGATGCAATGGAGCGCGTCTACAACGCGCACCGGAACGACGCCGACATCGTCACGCTCTACGCCGAATCACTCATGAACCTCCAGCCGTGGGATCTGTGGACGAAGGACGGCGAGCCGAAGGGGAACGCTGATAAAATCGTCGCGGTTCTGGAGCGGGCCCTCGAGCTCGACCCCGAGCACGTCGGCGCCCACCACCTCTACATCCACGCCGTCGAGGCGTCGGCCGATCCCGGGCGCGCTGTCGCGTCGGCCGATTTTCTGCGCACCGCCGTGCCCGCATCGGGCCACCTGTTGCACATGCCTTCGCACATTGATGTCCGCATGGGCGACTGGTCCGCCGCGGCGGAGTCGAACCGAAGAGCCATCGAAGTCGACCAGGCCTACACCCAGCTCTCTCCCGACCAGGGCTTCTACCGTGTGTACATGGCCCACAACCATCACTTCCTGTCCTTTGTGGGCATGATGCAGGGCCGGCAAAGCGAAGCGCTCGCCGCCGCGAGGAACATGATCGGGGGCGTGCCCCGCGAGTACATCCGCGAGGATGGAGAAGCGATCGATCCGTACATGAGCATCGAGCTGGCGGCGATGATGCGCTTCGGCATGTGGGATGAGATCCTGAGAACGCCGCGGCCAGCAAGAGAGCTACCCATCACGCGGGCCATGTGGCGCTTCACACGAGCCGTCGCGTACGCCAACCAAAACCAGTTCAGCCAGGCCGATCGAGAGCGCGAGGCGTTCCATGACGAGGTGGCCAGGCTGCCCGACGATGCGATGATGGTCATCAATCCCGCATCGCACGTCCTCGCCATCGCCGAACATATGCTCGACGGCGAGATCGCGTATCTCAAGGGCGACATCGACGAAGCGGTTCATCATCTCAAGGCCGCCATCGAGCTCGAGGACGACCTTCTCTACATGGAGCCGCCGGAGTGGCTCCAGCCGGTTCGCCACACGCTCGGGGCGATTCTCGTCGAGGCGGGGCGCTACAGCGAGGCGGAGGAAGTCTACCGCGCCGATCTGAAGAACTGGCCGGAGAACGGATGGTCGCTCTTCGGACTCGCCCGCTCGCTGGAATCGCAGGGACAAACCGAGGAAGCCCTGGCGATGTGGGATCGCTTCGACGAGGCATGGGCCGAGGCGGACACGGAGATCAAGTCAACCTGCTTCTGCGTCACGACGCAGTAAAACCACAGAGTAAAACCACAGAGGCACAGAGACACAGAGGGGGAGTTGTGATGAAGAGATGAAGTGATGATGTGAAATCCGGATGTCCGTGCGCGGCGGTCCGATCCGACACCAGCCCGCGACAATTCACCTCATCACTTCATCACACCACATTCCCCATCCCCTTCCCTCTCTCTGTGCCTCTGTGTCTCTGTGCCTCTGTGCCTTGTATGTTCTCACGATAGTCCAAGTTGTTTGACACGGAACACTGCCCGGGATCGCCGACGAGCGAAGCGAGGAGGCGATCCCGGGCAGC
>RECQ01000008.1 GCA_007693965.1 Phycisphaeraceae bacterium
GGGATGAGGGGTGAGGGGTGAGGGGTGAGGGATGAGGGGTTAGGGGTGAGGGATGAGGGGTGAGGCGTAGGGGTGCGGCATGCCGCGCCAGGTTTCCACCAGAACTGAACAAAGGAGAACTCGCATGGACAACGAAGAGAACATCACACACGAACAACACGCCGCGGATGAAAGCGCGGGCGTCACGCCCACCGACAGCGTCGCGAAAGACACGCAATCGCGCGTCGAGGCGTTGGAACGATCGCTGCACGAGGCGCAGACCGCCCTCGCCGCAAGCGAGCGCCGGCGATCACTCGAACGCGCCCTGCTTGATGCGGGCGCTGTCGATCTGGAAACGGCGTTCGCAGTTGCGGAGCGAGCGAACGGTGTGGCGGAGGGCGCGGACGCCGCGCAGACCGTCGCGGCACTTCGCAAAAGCAAGCCGTTCCTTTTTCGTGACGCCAAAACCGGATCAGGCGCCGCGATGAGCGCCAGAGCGCCGGCCGGTCGCCCCGGCGTCGAGCGCGCTGCGGATGAAGCGGCGGCGACGGGGGATCGGGCGTCGCTGCTGCGCTACATGCGGGCTCGAAGAGAAAGCAGCAAATAGGCAAAGCAGCAAAGCAGCAAATGAGTGTGGATGCGCGGGGAGCAGGTTCGTTGCAGTGCGGGAATCGAGTGGACACACCTTTTCAATGAGAGGAATCAGACCATGGCGTTCACAGGCAAGGCGACGTATTCGGCGGGCGCCGATCTTCCCGAGATCGCGGAAGACGTCAGCGACATCATCGGCATCGTGAGTCCCTTCGAGACGGCGCTGCTCGATCACCTGGGCGATCCGCGCCGCCCCGCCCGCAGCACCGTGCACGAGTGGCTCGAGGATGAGCTGCTCCCCAACCGCGATGCGATCGACCAGTCGGTCTTCTCCCCCAGCCCCGAGGCGGCGACGGCGATCACGGTGCTCAACGGCTCGTTCTTCGAGGTCGGCGACCAGGTGCGCCCGCAGGGAACACGCGAGGTGATGCTCGTCACCGCCATCAGCGGCGACACGCTCACCGTCGCCCGCGGCTACGGCGGCACGGCGCCGGCGGAGCTGGAGGACGGGCAGGGGCTCATCATCATCGGCGGCGCTGCGCTCGAAGGCGCCGAGAAGCCGGATGTGCGCTTCACCAACCGCGTGCGTCGGGCCAACTTCACGCAGATCTTCACCAAGACCGTCGAGGTCAGCGGCTCGCAGCTCGCGGCCCAGGCGATCGGCGTCGCCGATGAGCTCGACTACCAGAAGCAGGAGCGCATGCGCGAGCTGCTGCGCGATCTGGAGAACTGCGTGATCAACGGCGTGGCGCCGGAGAGCTCGCCGCAGGGAGGCGCGAGCGTGCGCCGCACGATGAAGGGAATCATCTCGCACATCACGACCAACCGATTCGAGCCCGCTACAGGGCCGATTCCGCCCGGAGATGGCTTCAACACCAACTTGCTGAACGAGGCGGTCTTGAACGGGGCCCTGCGCGCCATCTGGGAGAACTCGAGCGCGCAGATCGACACCATCGTGGTGAACGGCGCGCAGAAGCGACGCATCAACGAGTTCATCGGCGATTCGCGGGCCTATTCCAGCCGCGAAACGAACTTCCGTGACCTGGTCAGCACCTACGCCAGCGACTTCGGCGTCGCGCGCGTCGTGCTGAGCCGGTGGGTTCCGAGCGATTGCGTGCTGCTGCTGGACTCGTCTCGCATCGAGGTGATGCCGCTTGCGGGCCGCAGCTTCCACTTCAAGCCGCTGGCGTCGGGCGGGGACAGCGAGATCGGCCAGGTGATCGGCGAGTACACGCTCGAGATGCGCAACGAGGCCGCCCACGGCCTGATCGAGGGGCTC
This sequence comes from Phycisphaeraceae bacterium, assembly GCA_007693965.1. GTDB lineage: Bacteria > Planctomycetota > Phycisphaerae > Phycisphaerales > UBA1924 > RECQ01. The sequence continues at coordinate 1,850 of RECQ01000008.1, forward strand.
GCGCTGGCGGCGTGACGAAGGACTTCTCCCGTGCGCCCGTCGGCGCCGGACACGGCGTCGGCGGGTTTGAAGAGAGGCATCAGGCATCAGGCATCAGGCAATGGGCAATGGGCAATGGGAAATTGGGGAGGATGTGATGGCGTTTGCGCGTGATCGTGATCTGATCGTGTTCGAGCCGACGCTGTTCCGCGATGTGGCGTGGGCGGGGCAGCGGCTGGTGGTGGGCGACGGGGTGTCGATCTCGGGAACGACGCTCTCGGCGCCGGGCGACAACTTCGAGGCCGCGGGCGTCGAGGCGGGGCACGTCGCGCTGGTGGATGAGCTGCCGCTGGAGGTGGTTGATCGGTTGTCGGCGACGGAGCTGATGGTGTCGCGTCTGCGAGATCGTCTGGATGCGCCGCCGGTTGCGCCGGGGGCGATGTCGGACGCGAAGTTGGTGATCGCGAGCTTCCGGCCGCAGATCGAGTCGATGCACGAGCTGCTGATGCGCAGCGCCGGGCTGGCGCCGTCGGACCCGATGGTGGTGAACGAGCGGGATGTGGCCCGTGTCGAGGCGCTGGGGGCGCTGCACACCATTCTCTCCGCCGCGGCGCCGGCGACGCAGGAGGGGACGCCCATGTGGGACAAGGCGCGGCTGTACGCCGACCGTTTCCGCGCCGAGCGCGGGCGCCTGGTGATCGAGATTGACCTGGACGATGACGGCGAAGCGGATGCGCTGCGCCGCATCGGCGCGGCGCGTTTCAGGAGGGCGTGAGCGATGCTGTGGATTGACCCGGAGCGCGTGACGCTGGAGACGGAGAGCGAATTGATCGAGCTCGATGGCGTCGAGCTGATCGCGGCGGACAGGCGGGCCGGTCGGCTGGTGGTCGAGTACACCGACCGCGGGCCGCACGCGGGGTTCGCGGACGTCACGGAGCAGCGCACCAGCGTGCGCATCGTGCGGCGTCCGGATGAGACGGCGCCGCCGGGGCTGGGAACGGCGGCGACGCTGCGATTCCGCACAGCGCGGGCGTCGGGGGATGCGGGCGGCGCGCTGGTGTCGATCGTGGTGGTGGTGGCGGGCGTCGAGCACCAGTTCGATGTTCGCCGCGGCGGGCGCCAGGTGTTGACGTGCATCGCCGTCTCCGAGGACGGCGCACTGGACCCGGTGACGATCGAGCGGGAGGACGCGTGATGGGAAGCGAGTTCGCAGGGCAGGTGTTGTTCGACTCCGGGCCGCACCGGTTCGTGATCCGGAGTGTGGGCCGGCTGTGGCTGCCGCCGCTGGCGATTGATGAGTTGCAGGATGCGATTGAGGTGCTGGCGCGCCCGATCGAACTGGCGATCGTGCAGACCGGCCGGCTGGTCTTCGAGACGGACGATGATCTGTGGGACCAGGTCGAACTGATCCGTTCGCGCGCCGAGAGCGCGCTGAAGGGAACGCTGATCGAACACTCGGGGCGCGAGTGGGAGGACATGACGATGCTGCGCTTCCGCCCCGACGACCGCGTGGACCGCGGCAGGCGCATCAGCCTGGCGTACCGGGTGGATTACATACGACTGGCGTTTGATGCGCCGTGAGGAATCACCACTGAGACACAGAGACACAGAGAGGTGAAATGGATTGGTGAAGGGATTCTGTGATAGAGAATTTGGCAATTTGGCGCTTTGGCAATTTCGCGCTTTGCAGCTTTCCCGCTTTCCCGCTTTCCCTCCGTGCCTTTGTGCCTCAGTGGTTTTTCCAAAAGGAACTCACCATGATCGAGACAGAGCTTCTCACCTCGTTCACGCAGTTCGGCGTCGCTGGCCTCATGGCGCTGCTGTGGCTCAGCGAGCGGCGGCACGCCTCAGCTCGCGAGCGGCAGCTCACCGAGGCCCACGAACGGCTGCGCGAGCAGCGGGTGCAGCTCGGCCAGTTGCTCGAAGTTGTGCAGGCTAACACCCGGGCCATGACGGCGCTGGAGGAGGGGCAGCGTCGGCTGGCGGAGCTGCTGGGGTCGCTGGCTCGATCCGACCGTCGCCTGCGGCTGCGCCGTGATGGGGACGAGGCAGGCTGAGGCCGCGCCGTGCGATTACACTTGCAGCACTCATGCGCACAGGGTTCGCCACCATGCCGACGCGAGGACCGCGAAGTCGAGGATCGGGGCGGTTCGTCTCCCCCGGTGCGGCGCTCGTGCTGACGGGTGTGCTGTGCGCGGGCGGCTGCGTCTCGGCACGCGATGGGGTGGAACCTGTCGATCAGCCGGTGGCGGCCGGGGAGGGTGTGATCGCGGTGAGTCCCTTCACGCCGGTGCGGATCCGGGTGCATCCGCTGACGCACTGGAGCCGCGATGAGCGGGGCCGCCCGACGATCGAGGCCCACCTGGAATTGTTCGATCGCTGGGGGCACACGGTGAAGGGGGCGGGGCTGGTGCGATTCGAGCTGGCCAGCCCAGGCGCCGCCGGAATCGGGGCGACTCCGCCGCCGGGCGCGGGTGAACGACCCGACCTGCGGTGGGAGGTGGACATGCGTGATCCCGCGGTCGCCTCGCAGGGGCACTACGACCACGTGACGCGCACCTTCCTGGTCACGCTGCTGGTGGCGGATGAGTCGGACTGGGGCCGCCGCAAGCGGCTCCGGGTCAGCTTCACCACGCTGGATCAGCGCACGCTGAGCGATGAACTCACGCTCGAGCCCTGATTCTCGTGGGACCGCGTGCGACTGGTTCAGCCGAAGAGATCGAGCTCGCGGAGGAGCGATTCGGCGGCGTCATCGAGCTTCTGGCTGGTTTCGTACTCGCCCGACGCCAGCTCGGCGCGGACGGACTGCACCAGGTCGATCCGGATCTCAGGCAGATCGAGTGCCCGGCTCAGGAGCCTGGCGTGCTCGGAGAGCTCGACGCGGTCGGCGTCGGGTGTGGACTGCGCCGCGGCGGGGTGGGCCCGGCCGGCGCTGTGGCGGAGCGAGTCCGCTGGAATGTACGGAGTCGCGGCGGGTGAGTTAAGAGGGCCGATGTCGCTCATCGGGCGTGTGCTCCTGGCGCGTTGGGCGTCGAATACGAATTCCCGGAAATGAAAACACCTCGCATCATGGCGGCGCTTCCGCCTGATCCGACTGGACGGATCGGGCGTACAAGGAGTATCGTCGCACGCGTCGAAACCGCTTGAGCTTTCCGGCAAATGCGCGCAAGTCGCGCCCTGGCATGAATTTCCGGCAACATGCCGGTCTTCGGAAGCATCGCAGCATCAACGGGGCCTTCGATATGAACCAGCGATCACATTTCCTCACCTGGTCGATGGCGATGGCAGGGATCCTGATCGGCCTTGGAACGCTCTTCAGTGTGGGATGCGCCGGCGCCGGGGGGGCGGATCGCCCGGATCTGCGCCAGGAGGGGGCGGCTCTCTTCGGGGGCTCCGGTGGTGCATCGGGGGGATCGAGCGCCGAGGGGGCGGGGCGAGAGGGGGGCTGGACGATCGTGCTGGGCACATTCACGGGATACCAGGCCCGTGAGCAGGCGGAGGCGGCGCTGGAGTATGTCCGGCGCGATGCGGGGCTGTCGGGCGCCTACACCGAGCATCGCGAGAACGGCTCGGTGGTGGCGTACGGCGCGTATGAAAATCCGGCTTCCAGTGGCGCCAGGCGCGATCTGGACCGGCTGCGGGCGATGACGGTGGATGGGCGGCAGATCTTCTCTCAGGCCTTCCCGGCGCCGCGGCGGATGGGCGGGGCGGCCGGGTCGATCCCGGAGCTGGACCTGTCGCGTGCGAGAGAGATGTTCAGCGGGCGAGGAACCTTCACGCTGCAGGTGGGCGTTTACGAGGGCGCCAGCCGGGCCGAGACACGCCGCCGGGCCGAGGAGGCCGCGATGACGCTCCGGGGCGACGGTGAGGAGGCCTTCTACTACCACGGCCCCACGCGGAGCATGGTCACGATCGGAATCTTCAGCATGGACGATTACGACTCGGAGACGGGGGAGATGAGCCCGCGGCTGCTGGAGTTGCAGCGGCGACACCCGAACAACCTCTACAACGGCCGGGCCATCATGGAGCGGGTGTCAGGGCGGCGCGGCGAGAACGTCGAGCGGCTTCAGCCCAGCGCGCTTGTCCAGATACCCTGACCGTATCCATCTTGCCGAATCACGCCCGAGAACGCGCCGGCGGGAGCCCGACAGTGGTTGTTTTTGGACGAATAGAGACGTCTTCGACCTGAATCTGTAAATCAATGCTTGCAGGGGTTTGCACCGTCAGTATGATGGGGCTGTAGCGGGCGCTCGCACAGAGCCCGTGAGAACTGAGTTGTAGAGAGAGTACGGTCATGCCGATTCGCGGCGCCGTCGCAGTTGCATCCGGGCTGAAGGACTTTGTCCTCACCCCGACGCGCAGCGCGGTGTCCACGCCCCAGCATGGCCGGCGGCAGAAAAGGTTTGATGACACCGCCCAGTTGTGGGCGCCACTGTCTGTGTTGTTCGGCGTTGCAAAGAAGGGGCGTTTTCAGTCTGGAGACAGACGGGTAAGAGGGATCGCACCCCATAAGTCGTGTTTATGCATGACGCCGAATGACCGCCAAAGCCGTCCGCATTCTGGGCACAGGTGCGGACGGTTTTCTTGTGGGGGGTGAGCCGGAATGGCTCATGTGGGAGTCGAATGTCGCGACGAGCGCGGGCGGAAGCCCGGGCCTGGCGCCGCGTCGTCATGTCATGTATCCGTGTGCTGCTGGATTTCGCAGGCGCCGCTGCGGGCGCGGCGGCGGGCGATGGCGTCGTACACACGCTGGCCGATGACGCCGGCGCCGGGGATGTAGAGAAGCAATGCGGGGAGGAAGCCCGCCGGCGTGCGGCGCAGGGCGCGGCGGAGGGCGAAGAAGCCGGACAGCGTGCGGCCGTCGGCGCAGCGCATGGGGATGCGGTGCATCGCGTCCTCGCGGCTGACGGGGAGCTGCGAATCGTCGAGGCGGGTGGAGTCCTGAAAGTCGAGGCGGTCGAGCCAGTCGAGGCGGCGCAGGCGACGGACGGAGCCGCGGCACATGCCGCAGGCGCCGTCGTAGTAGAGCGTGTCGCGATTCGTGTTCGCCCCGGCCATGCGGAATCGTAGCGCGTCAGAACAGCATGGAGCGGAGCAGCTCGTCGAGCTTTTTCGGAACGGGCATGGCGCTGAGTCGGCCCTGCTTGACGAGGGCGAAGTCGCTGAAGCGATTGTCGGCCTTGATGTCGGCGAGTGTGACGGGGTTTTTCGCGCGCTTCTTGGCGCGGACATCGAAGACGACGAGCTTTTCATCGTCCTCGTTCGGATCGGGGTACGGATCGCTGGTGATCGCGGCGAGTCCGACGATCGCGCGTTCGTTCCCGGTGTGATAGATGTACGCCTCGTCGCCCTTCTTCACAGCGCGCATGTGCAGGAGGGCGGCGTTGTTGGCGACGCCGTCCCAGACGGTTGACTTGTCGCGCTCGAGGTCGTCGTAGGAGTAATCGCCGGGTTCGGTTTTGAGGAGGTAGGTCGTCACGGGGGCATTGTTGGAGTTTGGAGAGGCGCGTGCAAGGTGGGGAGTGGGAATGGGGGGTATGGAATATGGAATGTGGAATGTCCGCGGCGGGCGCATCCGGCGCATTCACGTTCCACATTCCATATTCCACATTCCAGTATCGGCATGAAAAAACGCCCCGCCGGAGTGGCGGGGCGTTTTGAGTTGACGATTGGTTGAATCGCAGCGGTGTACGTTCAGTTGGTCGAGGCGACCTGCTCGCCGGGGCACTTGCCTTTGGAGCCGCAGCAGCCGTCCTTGCCGTCGCCTTCGCAGCCGTCGGTCTTCTGCTTGCACTCGGTGTCGGCGACGTTGGTCGTCGTGGTGCAGGTCGAGGCGTCCTTGGAGCAGCCGGAGGCGGCGTCGGAGCAGCCGGAGGTGAGGTTGGCGGCGTTGACGACCTTGACGCTGCAGTCGGCGGCGACGGCGCCGCAGTCGTAGAAGAAGACGGGCATGGCGACGGGGGCGCCGGCGCTCACGGTCTTCCAGGAGACGTTGGTGGCGCGGGGCGCGGCCTTGTCGCCGCACGCGGCCTTGGTCGAGCAGTCGGAAGCGGCGACGGCGACGGCCTTCGCGCGGCAGCACTCGGTCTTGGCGGCGCACTCGCTGGCGGCGACGTTGGTGGTCTTGACGCCGCAGTCGGCCTTGGTTG
>RECQ01000036.1 GCA_007693965.1 Phycisphaeraceae bacterium
GCAGGAGGGCACCTACCCGCTCCCCGAGGCCCAGCTCGACCGCTTCATGATGAAGCTGAACGTGGGCTACTCGAAGCTCGACGAGCTGCTGACGATCGTGGACAGAACCACCGGCGCGAAGACGCCCGCCGTCTCGCCGCAGATCGACGGCCCCGGCATCCTCGCGGCCCAGGCGCTGGTGCGTCAGGCGGTGATCGCGCCGCACGTGAAGGAATACGCCGCGAGGCTGGTGCTGGCGACGCATCCCGAGGGCGCCCACGCGCCGCAGGTGGTGAACCGCTACGTCCGTGTCGGCGCCAGCCCGCGCGCCGCCCAGGCGCTGGTGCTGGGCGCCAAGGTGCGGGCCCTGTGCGACGGCCGCTACCACGCGTCGTTCGGCGATGTGCGCGAAATCGCCGCCCCGGTCCTGCGGCATCGCCTGGTGCTCAACTTCGAGGCGGAAGCGGACCGGGTGGTGCAGGATACCGTCGTGCGCGAGATCCTGGAAATGACGCCGACTGAGCCGGTGGGGGTTTGAAGAGTGAACTCAGAGGGCTCAGAGCGGCGCGGAGGGGATAACGCGGAGTGAGACGGAGTTTTTGAGTGAGACGGAGTTGGGATCTTGTGTGCTTTGGAGCGGACGCATGAAGACTGATTCACGGCACGATGGACGCGGGCGCCGGCCATTCTTCGAATTGCCCTCGGCGTGGGAAGCGCTCACCGGGAACGTCATCGGGGCGGCGATGGATGTGCATACAGCGCTCGGCCCCGGGCTTCTTGAGCGTCTGTACGAGGACGCCATGGCGCACGAGCTGGGCCTGCGCGGCATCTCGTTCCAACGTCAGCTCGACGTCGTCATCCCCTACAAGTCGATCCAGCTCCGCGGCCAGCGTATCGATCTGATCGTGGAGAACCTCGTGGTCGTGGAGCTGAAAGCCGTCGACGCCGTCGCAGACACCCACCTCGCCCAGCTCGTCAGCTTCATGCGCGCCTCAAACACACCGCTGGGCCTGCTCATCAATTTCAACGTCGCAAGCCTTAAGAACGGCATCTACCGCCGCATCAACGAACGCGCCTTCCCGCCAGAAATCAGAATCCCGAAGTCCTTCACAACCCAACCCTTCTGACTCCGTCTCACTCCAAAACTCCGTCTCACTCCGCGTTCCTTTCCCTGGCATTACCAAATGCTCAAGACAACCACGACAACCCGCCCCCGCACGCTCGATGAACTGCTCGATCCGCGTCTGGTCTCGCGGCTGACGCAGCTCGATGTCTCCTCGCGCAAGGTCTTTGCGGGCAAGCTCAAGGGCGAGCGCCGCTCCAAGAAGCGCGGCGAGAGCGTCGAGTTCGCCGACCATCGGCCCTACGTCGTCGGCGACGATCTCCGCCACATCGACTGGAACATCTTCGGACGCCTCGACCGGCTCTTCATCAAGCTCTTCCTCGAAGAAGAAGACCTCTCGCTGCACATCGTGCTCGACGCCTCCGCCTCGATGGACTGCGGCGAGCCTTCCAAATTCCTCTACGCACAGCGGCTCACGGCGGCGCTGGCGTACATCGGCCTTGTAAACCTCAACCGCGTGACGCTCACAGCGCTGGGCGCTGCTGCGGGCGGCGCGGGCGGCGATGGGGGTTCCGAGGGCGATGGCGGCCCGCCGCGCCCGGCGCCTGTGAGCGAGTCGGTCATCCGCAACCTCCGCGGCCGGCGGCGCGTGCACGACATGGGTCGCTGGCTCTGCTCGCTCACACCCGGCGCCGGCGCCGACTTCACCGAGGCCGCCAAGCGCATCGCACTCACCCGCACCGGCAAGGGCGTGATGATCGTCATCAGCGATTTCTTCCTCAAGGAAGGGTACGAGCAGGGCCTGCGCTACCTGCTCGGCCGCGGCTACGACGTCTTCGCAATCCAGACGCTCAGCCCGCAGGAGATCGAGCCGTCGCTCGGGGGCGATCTGCGCCTGAAGGACATCGAAGACGGCGACCTCGCCGAAGTCACCATCAGCTCGGCGCTGCTGAAGCGCTACAAGGCCAACCTCAGCGCCTACTGCGACGAGCTCCGCGCCTTCTGCGCCCGGCGCGAGATCACACACATCACCGTCCAGACCGACACACCAGTGGACACACTGGTCTTCGAATACCTGCGATCGAGGGGGCTGTTGCGATGAGAGCGATTGAACACAGAGTGCGCGGAGGCGCGCAGAGAGGGAATTGGAATGGCATCATGTGTGATGCGAACCGATTCGAAATTTCAACCGCATGCATTGCGATCGTTGCAACTGGCGCCCAGGCGCCGACGGCCTTCCGACTCCCACTGAACACAATCTCCCCCCTCCGCGCCTCTCTGAGCCCTCTGAGTTCATCCCCCCGAACGAGTGAAGCATGACCTGGCTCTCTCCCATCCTGGCCGGCGCCGCAGCAGCGATCGCGATCCCTGCGCTGCTCATTCTCTACTTCCTCAAGCTGCGCCGGCGCGACATCGAGGTCTCGACGACGCTGCTGTGGCAGAAGTCGATCCAGGATCTCCAGGCCAACGCGCCCTTCCAGAAGCTGCGCCGGAACATTCTGCTGCTGCTCCAGCTCCTCGTGCTTGCAGCGGCGATCCTGGCGCTGGCCCAGCCCGAGATCGATATGGGCGTCGGCGATGGGCAGCGGTTCGTGCTGCTGATCGACCGCTCCGCCAGCATGTCCGCGCGCGACGAGACGGACAGCCGCGGCAATCCCGTCACGCGGCTCGAGAAGGCGAAGCAGGAGGCGATCCGCTTCGTGGACACCATGCGCGAGCCCGGCCTCTTCGCGCGCGACCGGCGCGATGAGGCCATGATCATCGCCTTCGACACCGGCGCCGAGGTGGTGCAGACGTTCACGGGCGACAAGCGCCGGCTTCGCACCGTGATCGAATCGATCGAGCCGACCGACGCCCCTGCGCGGTTTGAGGAGGCCGCCCGGCTGGCAGGGGCGCACGCCGTCACCGTCTTCATGGAAGCGGTGGGGCTTGTCACCGAAGCGGGCGACCCGATGTACATCTGGTCCGATGGAGGCTTCCCGGATGCTGATCGTGTGAGCGTCGATCCCTCGACGCCGGTGCACTACCGCTCCGTCGGCGCAGCCGATTCGGTGAACTTCGGCGTCACTGCGTTTCATGCGGAGCGCGCCTTCGATGCGCCGGAGCGCGTCTCGGTCTTTGTCGGCGTTCAGCGAGTCGGCGCTGCAGGCGGGGGCGGCGAGGTCGATGTCGAGTTCGCGGTCGACGGACTGGTCAGCGCTGTGCGCACGGTCCGTTTCCCCGAGACGGGCTCCGATGCGCCCGCGTCCGAGATCGAGGCGCCGCGGCCGTCCGGCGTCGTATTCCGCCTTGACCGGCTCGAGGCCGCGACGCTGCGTGTGCGGCTGCTGGGACAGGATGCGTTGGCGTCGGACGACACCGCGTGGCTGCTTCTGCCTCCGGCGCGCCGGCTGTCCGCGCTGTATGTCGCCGAGCGCGAGTCGATGCTGCTCGAAGCCGTCGAGGCCCAGGAGTTGTCGCGGCTGGTCTCGGCGTCGCCGCAGCAGTTCCAGCGCATGGCCGATGATGGCCGGCTGGCTGAATTCGATGTCATCATCCTCGACGACTGGGCGCCGCAGACAGCGCTGCCCCGGGGCCGCTATCTGATCTTCGGCGCCGAAGCGCAGGGATTGAGGGGCCTTGAAGGGATGGGCGAGCGGGTTGAAGATCCCCGAATCGTGATCGACTGGCGGCGTGATCACCCCGCTCTCCGCGGCGTGAGCTTTGACAATCTCTACATCGCGTCGTCATCCACACTGCAGCTCGGCGAAAGCGCCGTAACACTCGCCGAGTCGGATCGGGGGCCGGCGATCGTCGAAGTGGGCGACTCGGGCGCGCGGGCCATCGTGACCAATTTCGCTGTGTTGGACACGAACTGGATCTGGGATCACAACCTCGTCATATTTCTCGGCACGGCAATTCGTCATCTGGCGGGAGACGGCGCCGCATTTGCGCATGAGCGGCTGACTCCCGGCGCTGTCCTCAGCACGCGACTTCCGCCCGGCGCAAGCGATGTCGAACTCACGCTCCCCGGCGCCGAGCGCATCAGCCTGACGCCGAGCGCGGACGGACTGGTGAATTACGGCCCCATCCGGCGCATCGGCCTGCACCGGTTGCGCTGGACGGGCGTCCCCGGAGAGGCGGATCAGGTCGTCGATGGTCGCCCGCAGCGAACGATGGCCGCGAATCTGCTTGACCCCTATGAGTCTGACATCCGCCCCGTCGAGCGGCTTGAGCTGGCGACGCGCGACATCGAGTCGGCGCCGGGCGAGGCCGGCCCGGCGCTGGCGGCCCGCAGCCTGTGGCCGTGGCTCATACTCGCGGCGCTGGGCGTGATCCTGCTGGAGTGGTTCGTTTACAACCGCAAGGTGCATGTGTAGATCGATGCGCGCTGCGGGGGCGCGTGGTGCAGGGAATCCCTCGCTCGCGCTTCGGGCTCGTGATTCGGTTCAACGCTCCAGTGTCGCCACGATCGTGCCGAAGGGCATGCGCAGCTCGATGTGAAGCGGCAGATGCGTCTCCCGGTCCGTCCACACCGTGGCGTGGAACTCGCCGATCGGCAGCGTGGAGACGGACATATAGACATGCGCCGGCGGCGCCGCCTCGTCGGCGTTGGGCGGACGCCGGTCCTCCTCGCGCGTGATCGTGGTGGGCGTGAGCGCGATGCGCCAGTCCGGGAAGCCGAAGCCCGCCGCCTGCAATTCGCGCGTCTCGCCCGGCGCCAGCCCGAGCGCGGGCAGCACAAAGTAGTCCGCGATGTAGGTCGGCGGGCTGATGAAGTGCCGATCGGGCAGCGGCGTGCGCTGCTCGGGCAGCGGCTCGCCGTCGCGGGCGGCGCGGGCGATCACGGCGCCGTCCTCCACCACATACTCCGCCTCGACCGGGACCTGCGTGAGCTGACGCCAGGTTGCGCGGCGGAATCCGCCATCCGCATCGAGCTCGGTCGTGATGTAGGTGGGTGACTGGGCGCCGCCGACAGGCCGCAGGTGGGCGTGGATTGTGGAGGCGCCGTCCTGCGAGCGCACGATGGCGAACTCCTCGGTTCCTGCGTCCCACTGCTCATAGCGGAGCGTGTATACGCCATGATGAATCGCCAGGTCGCGCAGCGGGCCGATCAGGTCGTCATCGTCGCCGGTGGGCTCCGTGCTCTCGACCAGCCGGGCCACGTCCTCCATCATCTCGTCGAGCGCAGCGCGATCGAAGTATTCGCCGCGAAGGAAGACAGCCTCGATCTCGGCCGCGTGCGTGATGTCGTCGAGCGGATTCCCGCGCACCAGCGCCAGCGACGCGACCTTGCCGACTTCGACGGTTCCCAGCCGGTCGTCCACAGCGCAGAAGCGCGCAGGGACGATCGTCGCGGCCCGGAGGATGTCCGGCGCGGGCACGCCGGCGCGCGCGAACATCGCCATCTCCTCGTGCACCGAGGAGCCGGGGAAGACAAAGGCGTTGGCCAGGTCGCTGCCGATCATCAGCGGCGCCCCCAGCGCGTGCAGCTCTCCCAGGACCTCCAGCATCGGCGCCACCATCTCCGCGGCGGTGCGGCTGAAGTTCTCGTACTGCGGCCCGGTCCAGAACTGTCGCGAAGAGTGGGAGATGTAGCGCATCCGCGGATCGTCCAGCGCGTCCCCGCCGGCGATGCTTCCGATGCCGCTGATCACCACGATCGTCGGGCACTGCATCACGCCCGACTCGGCGATGGGGCGGAGCGCTTCGCGCAGCTCATCGCGATCGACCTCGTCGAGCTGGAACCAGCCGGTCATAGGCCCGAACATCCCGCCGCGGCCATCCCCGTCGCCGGCCAGCTCGCGGATCAGTCCGGCGATTCCGTCGAGGTGCTCGATGCAGTCCTGTCCGGCCCGGATCGCTTCCTGCAGCGTCATCGAGCCCGGCACGTGCCCGGTCACCGTGAGACCGCGTCGCTTCGCCTCCTCCACCGCCGCGGCGTACACATCGGGCTTGAGCAGCGAATACACCTTGATCTGATCGACCCCCGCCTCCGCGAGCCGGCGCACCGCGTCGCGCGCCTCCTCGGGCGTGTCGCACGCCTCCGAGAAGGGCCACACCGGCGGCGAGCCGTCGATGATGGCGCCCGTCGCGATGATCTCGGGCGACAGAATCTCGCCCGCCGCCGCCCGGCGACGCAGGTCGAGAATCATCTCTGTGGCGGCGCCGGTGTCGCGCACGCAGGTCACGCCGTGCGCGACGAGCATCGGTGGGTACGCCTCCGGATCGGCCGAAAGGTGCACGTGCGCATCGAAGAGGCCGGGCATCAGGTACAGCCCGGCGCCGTCGATGACCACCTGCCCCTCGGCGCCCATACCGGGACGGCCCGCGGGCAGGATCGAGGCGATTCGTTCTCCGTCGATCAGCACGTCGCGTCCACGCACGATCCGCCCCGCTTCGACATCCACGATGGCGACGTCGCGGATGATCTTCTGCCGCGGCGCCTCGGCGAGCGCCGCCGGAGAAGATGCAATGCAGGCGAGCACGGCGAGTGAGGCGACAGCCACTTGGGTCGCATGACGCAGTATGAACATGACAATTCCCCTTCCTGACAACATCGCGCGAGCGCGCAGTCCGACCGTCAGGGTATATGGGAATCGAGACCCACGGGTTTCAGGAGCCGCGGCGGCGCCATCTCAGAGCCCCGGAGGCGTCGCCTGAACTACTCCACGCGCACCACCACCAGCGTCGTGTCGTCCAGCTTCGGGCTCAGGCCGGCGAAGCGGCGCATCTCCCAGAGGACGTGGTTGGCGATGAGCGTGGCGGGCGCCTCGGGCTCGAGGCCGAGGATGTCGAGCAGCGCCCTGCGGACACGCGGCTTGCCGAAGCGCTCGCCATCGAAGTTCATCGCATCGGGCAGACCGTCGGTGAAGGCCAGCAGCACATCGCCGCTCTGCAGGTCGAAGCTGGCCCGCTGGTAGCGCTGCGACGGGTCCACCCCCACCACCATGCCGCCGGTGCTGAGCTCGGCGATGTTGGCGTCTGTCGGCGCGCCGCTGACGGGCCGATGCACCACCAGCGGCGGCTCGTGGCCGGCGTTGCAGTAGGTCATGCGGCGCGACGCCGGATCGATCACGCCGTAGAAGAGCGTGGCGAACTCGTTGTCCATCGTGTCGCGGCACAGGGCGCGATTGGTCAGCGAGATCACATCGTCCATGTCGTAGATGTCATTGGCATGGGCCCGCAGCGTGGCGCGGACGTGCGACATCAGAAGCGCCGCAGCCATGCCCTTCCCGACCACATCGCCGACCACCAGGCCCAGGTGCCCGCCCAGATCGAACAGGTCGTAAAAATCGCCGCCGAGTTCGAAGCTGGGCGCATAGCGGGCGGCGATATCGAGGCCGGGCGGATCCGGAATCTTCCCCGGCAGCATGCGCCGCTGCACATCCGCCGCGAGCTTCACCTGCACCGCAACGCGTTCGCTCTCGGCCTGGGCTTCGAGCAGACGCCCGTTGGCCACCGCCGCCGCAAGCTGCTGACCGATCGACTGCAACAGCCCGCGTTCCCACTGCGAAAACTGGCGCGGCCCGCGCGTGTACAGCGACATCACCCCCACCGGCTTGCCGCGGAAAATCAGCCCCACGCACACCATGGATCGCAGGCCCGCGCCCTCCAGGCCCCGGCGAAGCCCGCCGGGACACCCGCAGGCCACATCCTCGACGCACACCACCTCACCAGCGGCGGCGGCTCGATCCAGGGCCGCTTCGCAGGGCGCCTCGCAGGGCTCCTGCCCGCTCTCACCGAGCCCGACGCTGGCGCGGACGCGCAGGCCGTGGCCGTCGTCATCTTCGTAGAGACGCACAGCGCCGGCGTCGGCCTCGAGCACTTCGATGGCTGATCGCAGTCCGGCGTCGAGCATGGCGTCCACGCCACCCGCGCCGACGAGGAGCGATGAGAGCCGGTAGAGCGCCTGCAGCTCCTCAGCCCGCTGGCGCTGGGCGACCTCGCGGTCGCACGCCTCGCTGACTGTCTGGGCCAGATGGCGGATCATGCGCCGGAAGACATCCGGCTCCCCCCCGGCGCCGATCGCGTCAAAGCCGGGAGGCGCGGGCATGACGATCGCGCCGATCTGCTGCGACGCCGCCACCAGCGGCGCCACGAACTCGACGGAGGCGCCGGTGGCGACGGCGCCATCCGGGTCAGTGCGCCTCAAGGCGCTGCTTGTTTCATCCTCATCCTCTTCCGTGCGGTAGACCAGCCGACCGTTGCGCAGCCCCACGATGTCGCGCCCGCGGACATCGCGCACGAAAACCGGGGCATCCGCGACCGAGCTGAAGAGCTCGCACAGACGGAAGAGCGACCCGTCGGTGATGAAATCCGTGATGGAGAGAGACCGGGGCTTCATGGGCCGGGGATGGTATGCACGTGATTGGCCTATGGGTTTCGAAGCGCACCATGTTGTTCGTATGAAGTATCCGAAATCAGGTGCTCAGCCAGGCTCATTGGATCCAAATAACCTCTGAATTCCAAGCACAATCACGCAGGGTGTGGGCAACCAGACGTTCCCCGCCAATAGCTGCGGGATCCGGAAAATCTTCAGTCATGCAACGCCGCGACCGCGAAGTTCAATGCCGCCGCCAGAAAGTCCCGGAGCCGCAGCTCCAGGCGGACTCCTTGATGGCGTCCTCGATCTGGCCCTCGTGCTTCGCCCGTGCACCCCGCAGCGACTGCATCGCGTCGCGGGCCATTTCGAATGCCTCGGGGATCGACTTCGCCTGGGTGTGGACCTCTGGGTCCAGAGGCGTGCTGACGGCGTACCAGCCGTCGCCCGCATCCTCCAGATGCAGAACAAGCTCACCATCGCTGACGATGTAGGTCGTTCCGTTGGCGCCATGATCGCTCATTCGCGCCATCCTGCCACTGGAATTCGAATCCGCACACGTTATTTCCCGGGGTCGGCCGGCGGCCGCTGTCCGCGCAGCCACACCGCGCGCAGCACGTCGTACAGCGGATCGGGCTGGTCGCCCAGCTCCCTCGTGATGCGGTCCACAGCATGGAAAGCTTCCCGGACGTCGGCGGGCGTGTCGAACTGGTGGCCGAGGTAGCCGAGGATGATGGCGCCGCTGCGGCCCATGTCATCATTGCGGGAGACGATGCCTCGTAACTGGGCCCGAACATTGTTGAGACGTTCATCGCCGGGCAGCAGGCTCTCGTCGTAGCGAACGCCGATCAGCTCCGGGTTGGTGCGCAGAAGCTGCTGCAGGTTGATCGCGGCGGAACGGAACATGCCGGCGCCGATCTGGGCGTTCACCCGTCCCACCGCCGCCATGGCGTTGCCGGGGCTCATGCGAAGGGCGCTGGTGAAGCGCTCCTCGGCGTCAAACCAGCGTCCGGACGCCAGCGCGCGCTCGCCGGCCCGCATGTGCTCGGCGAAGAGGTTGCGCTCCGGGCCCGCTGCGGGCGCGAGATTTTCAATTCGCGGCGTCACCCGGCCGAACAGCTCCTCGGCTTCCCGGATCAGATCGCCCCGGTCCAGCGTCTGGACAGGATCGAAACCACCGGCGGGACGCTGGGCCTGCCCATTTGCGTCTCTTCCGCCGGGAAGCTGCAGCTTGGATGACATCTCGCGGACGCGCCGATCGAAGTCCGGCGCCGATTCAAACTCGGGAATGGGGACGACCTCACCGGGGCGGCCCGCGCCGACACCGCGCGGTTCGGCGTCGGCAGGGCGAGTCTCGTCCATCGCATCGGGGTCGCCATCGTCACCGAACTCCGGCGCCCAGCGATTGATGAGCTCCTCCGTCGGATCGACGGCCTCGCGGTCCGGATCCGCAGCGTCGGGGGTGGCGGTCAGGCTCTCCTGAGCGCGCCGAAGCTCCGCGATGACGCTCTGATGGTCCAGCCGCTGCGATCCGACGCGCCCGGTGACGAGGCCGGGCTCGGAGCGTCCATCGGTGATGCGGCCGGTCGCGGGCTCGCGATCCAGCCGCGCGTCCGGACGAGTGGACTCGCCCTCATCCGCGGCGCCGCCACGATCGGTGGGGGCTTGGCCGGGCGCGGGATCGCCGGGCATCTGGAGCGCCGGGTCGCGCCCGCCGCGCATCTGGGCATCCTCGATATCGCGCCGCATGAGCGGCCGGACATATCCGGGGGTCTCCTCGAGTGTCACACCCCGCAGCGGGGTGGCGAGCGAGTAGAGCATCGGACTCTCATCATCGATCCTGCCCTGCCCGAGGATGCGCGGCGCGAGCACCTGGCCGGCGAGGTAATCGCTGGTGGAGCGCAGCGCCCCGGGACGGAGCGTGAAAGGATCAAAGCGCAGTCCGGAAAAATCTCCCTGGAAACCCGCGGCGTCGGCCATCAGGTCAGAGACCCCGGCCCCGGCCCCGGGAGAGCGCACCACGGGCAGGCCCAATCGGGCGTCGATCTGACCACCGATGGAAAGCTGCATCTGGTAGCGCAGCGCATCGGAGCCGCGAAGCTGCTG
Organism: Phycisphaeraceae bacterium; assembly: GCA_007693965.1. Taxonomy (GTDB): domain Bacteria; phylum Planctomycetota; class Phycisphaerae; order Phycisphaerales; family UBA1924; genus RECQ01. Next base: position 10,452 of record RECQ01000036.1, read on the forward strand.
ACCAGGGAGCCCATAGGCGGAGGCGAACGAATCACGCTGGAATGCGAAGATGTCGTCGGAGCCGAGTTCGGCGCGGAAGTCGTCGGTGGCGCCGTAGTCGATGTCTCCGCGGAACCCGAAGCCGCCGGGCACATTGCCGGTGACGATGGCGTTGCGCAGCCGCAACTCTGAGACGATGTCGCGCCCCATCGGATTGATCCCGCCACGACCCTGCTGCAGGTTGGCGTCAAGAGCGCGACCATCGCCGAGCGCGTTCTGCGCCGACACCGGAGCGCCGGCGAGGATCGCGAGCAGGGCGCCGAAGCCGCAAAGCACGGGGGCCGGGATCGGGCGGACGGAAGATCGATTCTGGCGGATGTTGGGCATGGCCTGATTCCTCTCGGCGAACTCTAGCCGCGGGACGAGCCGGACGCGTGGTTTTTTAGCGCTGCGGGCCTCCGACCCGGGCGGATGGCCCGGACGGGGTGTCCGACTGAGGTTATGTCTTGAGGCAACCGAGGACGCTACGCACAACATCGGCAGCGCCAGGCGGCCGATGCTCACTCGGCCTCGCCGCCGGAGCAGCCGAGCGCCCGGCGGATGGAGCCTGCGACATCGGGGTCACACGAGACGACGTAGTAGATCAGGTCGTTGGAGCGCCAGCAATAAATCGGCGGCTGCGACTGATCATTGCGGGGAACCTGGTAGCAGCGATCATCATCGATCTGGATCAGCGGCGTCTCCCGATCCTTCTGGATGAAGAGGCTGAAGTAAGAGCCCTCTTCTCCGACGCGGCGGTAGATTGCCTGCACGGCCTGATCGCCTCCGGGAATCTTGCATCTGCCGACACCTACCAACTCGTATTGGACATGATCAAGACAGAGCCATGAGAAATCGACGCCGAGATACTTGGTCAGAAATGCTTGCGCCTCATCGGTCTCGTTGATGCTCAATTTCCGAGAGAGATAGTCGTCTGTCGCGAGGCATCGATCGTGCTCGCGTTCGACATGGGCGATGATGGAGGAGCGGAACGCATCACCGAAGATATCCACAGGGGCGTCCCCGAGACGGCCGCGCTGCGAAGCGATAAGAAAGACGGAGACCATGACGAGCAGGACCGCCGCCACGGCGCTCCAGCGCCGGGCGCCCGCCCAGAAACTGCGTTGCGTCGTCGCCGGTCCGCCAACGGTCGCCGGCGTGTCCACCCCGGCTTGCTCCGCGAACAGGGCGAGCACGCCGGCGCGCACGGAGTCGGGCGCCGGCTCGCCGGCCATGACGCGGCTGACCGCCTGGCGCAGCGACATGTCAGTCTCGATGCGCCCTCGATCGTCCGGATGGGACGAGAGACGCTGCTCGAGCTCGCGCTGCTGGGCCGGGGTGAGTTCATCATCGGCGGCGCAACGGAGCAGTTCGCTCACGCTGAGCTGCTCGGGCAGCCGGTCGTTCTCGTTGTGGGGCCGCTGTTCACTCACCTGAGGACACCTCGCCTGCCCGCACCCCCAGCTCGTTGACGACGCCCTCCAGCGACACGGCCAGCATCTGCCTGGCGCGGTGCAGCCGACTCATCACGGTGCCGATCGGAAGCTCCATCACCTCGGCGATCTGCCGATACTTGAGCCCCTCGACGCCCCAGAGCAGGAGAATGACCCGGAACTCCGGACGCAGGTCGTCGATGGCGGCCTTCAGCCGCTCGTCCACCTGCTCCCAATCCAGGGATTTGAGGTTCCAGGCGGGCGTCGCCGCCCCCGGCTCGGGAGAGCCGGCGTCCGGGCTGTAGAAATCTCCCACGGCGGTCGGCGCGCGGGACTCGCGTTTGAGTCGCGTCCGATGCACGTTGTGAAGAATCGTAAAGAGCCACGGACGAATGCCTCCACCTTTTTCTTCGAAGCGTTCCGCCCATTTGAGCGCACGCAGATACGTCTCCTGAACAAGATCCCCGGCGATGTCCGGATCAGCGGCCAGGTGCATGGCCATCCGATGCACCGAGTCGAGGTGCTCAAGGGCGAGTCTTTCAAACTCCGATCGCTCCACGCGACGGTCCTCTCGCCGAAAGGGTAAACAGTCAGAAACGCAGTCCTATTCCTCTTCTACACGATTCCCGGGCGGGTAGTCCATATCCCCCCGCGCAGGCCGCACAATCCCTACGACCTGCCATCCAGCCCATCTTCACCTGAATAGCGTTCCCGTGCGCGCCGCTTGGCGTCGAGCAGGCTTGATGCGCCGCCCGCATCGGGGGGCTTCTCGGACTTCAGGGCGGGTTTTTCCGCCTTCCGCTCCGAACCGCCCTGGCCGCTGGCGGCCCGCAGGGCGTCGCGGACCGTCTGGCGACGCTGCCGCTCCATCTCCACATCCGTCTGGTTCGGTCGGCCGGAAGCCTGCGTCGTCGCCGGGACGACGGGAATCGATCGATCCCGCTCACGTCGTGGAGCGGCCGGAGATGCCTGCCCCTCGGAATCCCGCGCGCCGGATTCACCCCGGGCGGTTCGTGTGACCCCGCGCAGCCGCGAGGCCGTCTCCGCGGCGGCGGCGCTGCGCTGCTGCAGGGCGCCCGTCGCCTGGCGACGCCACTCATCCGCCACCTCGCGCGTGACCAGCCGGTCCCACGCCACCCGCCTGGTGGCGACGTCCAGCAGCAGCACCAGCAGGCACCAGATCATCAGCGTGCGCCAGATCGGTGTCGCCGCCCGCACCGGCTGCAGGTCGGCGCGGTTGAACAGGTCCGCCCGCTCGGGGCGATCCGAATCGAGCACCCTCCCGCCCGTCTCCTCCGCGATGCGGCTGAGGAAGCCGATGTCCGACTGCAGGCGCCGGAACTCGGCCCCGATGGAACGAGAGACGCCGCCGATCACCGGGGGCATCGCCTGCCCCCCCTGCCGAGGCGTGAGCGCGATGATGTAGTTGCCGCTGGCCTCCGCGTCGATGGTCGTCTCGTACAGGCCGGGGCCGGTCTGGCTGAGGCGGATGTCGCGCGGCGTGGCGTCGTCGGGGGCGTAGACGGCGCCGGGAACCGTGAGCATGTCCAGCGGGGCGCCATCATCGTCCAGCGCCTCGTAGCGGATGCGCAGTCGATCATCAACGACCTCGGTCGAGAGCTGGGTGGCGCCCGCTGTCGTGGGACGCGAGACGCTACGAGCCACCTGCGTCCACAGCGCCGCAAATCCCTCCCAGCCACCTTCAAGCCACGGCCGGGCCCAGTCGTAGGTGTCCGAGGTGAACGCCGCGACCTGACCGAGGCCGACGTTCCAGTGCGCCAGCAGCGGCTCGCCCTCGGACGTATACGCCGCGTAGGTGATCGTCGGCTCTTCGCGCTCCTGCGTCAGCACCACACCGCGAAGCTGCGGCCACTGCCGCGGCACGCCCGCCATCAGCGGCGAACCGCTCGCCGGCACCACCGGCGTGAAGAGCCCCTCCCGCACCAGCGGCCTGCGGATCACACGGATTTCGTTGATGAAGATGCGAGGCAGCCCGTAAGGATCGAGCACGCGGTGGAACTTCCCGCCGCCGGCGTCGGCGATGCCCTGGAGGGTCGGCACGTCCGCCATGTCGCCGACCGCAATGGTGGTGACGGTGATGCCCTGCGCGGACAGCCGCTCGGCAATGGAGAAGCCGTAATTCGGATCGCCGCGCGAAACGCCGTCAGAGAGCACGATCACGTGTCGCACGTTGGCGTCCACGCCCTCGAGCTGGCGTCCTGCGTAATCCAGAGCCGGGTAGAGATCGGTGCCGCCTCCCGGCGTGAGCCGGCGCACGCGATCGGCTGCATCCTGCGGGTTCGAGTTCGGCCCCAGCGGGACGACCTCGCGCTGAACGTGATTGAACTCGAGCACGCCCACCAGATCCTGCGGGTCGAGCGACTCAATGGCGAGTGCCGCGGCCTCGTTGGCGATCTCCTGCTGGGTGCGCATGCCGCCGAGCACGCGCATCGCCATCGACCCCGAGGTGTCGAGCACGATCATGATCGCGGCCGACGGCTTAATGAGCTGCTCGGGGATCTCCAGGCCGACGGGCAGGATGGGCTCGATGGGCGAGCCGCGCCAGCCGCCGGCGCCGAAGGACGCCGGGCCGCCCGCCATCACCAGCCCGCCGCCGAGGCGGTTCACATAATCGGCGAGCAGTGACTGCGTTCGCCGCGGCAGCTCGTCGGCGCCGACGTTGTTCAGGATCACCAGGTCGTAGGCGTGCAGCGAGAGCAGGTCGGAGGGCGCTGCGGCGGGATGGACCATCTCCACCTCCAACCCGGCCCGCTGCAGGGCGCCGGCGAGGAACCGCCCCGGTCCGTCGGGGTCGCCCTCGCCTGCGCCGTCAACGATCAGCACCGAGCCTCGCCCGGGCGTGACGGTGAAGGCCTCGGCTCTGTTGTTGGCCAGAACGGTGTCCATCGCCGGATCATCCGGCTCGAAGACGGCCTCGAAGCGGTGCAGCGTGCGCTCGTCGAGTTTCACTTCAACGAGCTCGACGTGTCGCCCGGGCTCCAGCTCCAGCCGACGTCCCGCGCTGGGGCGACCCGGGCTGAGATCGATCCGTTCGCCCTCACGAGAGAGAAAGAGCGTGCCACTGGCGGGCCCGATAGCGCGCATTCCGATGCGCACCATGACCGTCGATTCACTCTGCGCCTGCGGCGGGGCGTCGAGGAACTCGATCATCACTTCGCGGCGAATGTTGAAGGAGAGCGGGACGACGTCGATGGGCGTGCCGGCGCGAGAGGCCGCACCGCCGCCGCCGGATGCTTCACGTGCCGCGGCGAGGGCGTCGCCTGCGGTCTGATTGCCGTCGCTGATCAGCACGAATCGCCGGGCGGCGTCGGGCGGGGCCACCGCGGAGGCGAGACGGATCGCCTCGGCGATGTTCGTCCCCTCGACCATGCGCACGTCGAGGGGCGCATCCTGAAGTGTGAAGTCGCCGGAGACGCCCGGCGGGAAGGGCGTCAGCAACGCTGCGGCGGCGCCGTCGAATGCGATGAGGCCGAAGAGGTCTTCATGACGCCGGTCCTGCGTCGCCTGCATCAGCCAGTCGCGCATCCACTGCACAGATGTGAGCGGGCGCCCCTCGGAATCGGTCCCGTAGTCCACGAAGCTGCGCGCCGAGTCGGAGACGTCGATCAGGGCGATCACCGCAAGACGCTCGGTGGTGCGCACGGCGCTGGCCCCGGCGAGCATGCCCGCGATGAGGGCGATGAGCAGCGCCCGCAGCACCACGCTCGACCACGCCCGGGCCCGGCTCATGGTGTGGAACCAGCGCAGGGCCAGCCACCCCAGCGGGATCGCCAGGAGAATCAGCAGCAGCCAGAGGGGTTGCTCGAAGCTGAGTCCCATGGCGGAAGTGTAGGAAGCGGGAATGAGCAGGTGAATGGGTGAGGGGTGAGCTGTGAGCGGTGAGTGGGTGAGTGGGTGAGTGGGTGAGTGGGTGAGTGGGTGAGTCCTTGATTCGTACAGGTCCCAGCGAGCCGGGGCGTCCCGCCCCGAGCATGGTCGAAGCCGAGCGGCGCGAAGTCGCACTTTCTCCATATGCGCCGATGCGAGAAAGACGATGACCGGGGATGTTCGAAGACATCAAAAGAACCAGGGGACGCACGCTGGCAGGACGCACAATCCGACGAGGCTGTGTACCTTGCGCGTTTTTCTCTCCTGCCGAGGCACCGGCGTGACGCGCCCGTGAATGGAGCCAGCTCAGCATGCCCCAACATCTCACACAGTTCGTCCGCCCATCTGTTCATCGTGGCTTGTGCCTCTTGGCCCTCCTCACGCTGCTCGGCTCATTCGGTTGCGCCGGCCGCAGTGCGTTCGATGCGCTTCCGGCGCCGCTCGGCCCGGAGCGCATCGCGCCGGAGCTGACACACGAGCATGCGCGCGAGCTGCCCATGTTCCGCGGGCGCGATGGCGCTCCGATCGGCTGGGGCGATCTGATGAGCGCTGTCGCACGGGCCGATGTGATCATGCTCGGCGAGCAGCACGACGACGCCCTGGGCCACGAAGTGCAGCGCGTCATACTCACCGACGCCCTCGCGGCCCGGCCGCGCGGCTACGCCCTTTCGCTGGAAATGCTCGAGCGGGATGAGCAGATCCTGGTGGACGACTTTCTCGAAGGGATCATCGACCAGCCCACGTTCGTGCGGCTGACGCACTCGGCGAACTGGGCGGGCGAAGGGAGCTGGAACGCGTGGTACCAGCCGATCATTGATGTGGCGATGGAGGCGGGGGCGCCGGTGATCGCGGCAAATGCGCCGCGCCGATATGTGCGTCTGGCGCGCACGGACGGCTACGACAGGCTCGACCGGCTGCCGCGCGAGCGTCGGGCTTTCTTCGATCGGCCGAAGCGACTGCCAGAAGACGCATACCGCGATCGCTTCTTTGCGCTCATGGGCTCGATGTCGCACGGCGAGCACGTGATGGATGAATCGCGCATCGAGGCGATCTTCCGTTCGCAGATGGTGTGGGACGCGACGATGGCGGCGTCGATCGTGCGTGCGCAGCGCAGGCATGGCCGCGCGATCGTGCATCTGGTGGGTCAGTTTCACAGCGACTTCGAGGGCGGAATCGTGACGGAGCTGCGCCGGCGGGCGCCGGGGATGCGGATTTTGACGGTGTCGATGCAGCGGCGGGATGAGCATGCGTTGCAGGAAGAAGATATTGGACGGGCGGACATCGTCATCCACACCGGCGCGCGGCCGGAGCCGGAGATCGAGGAAGGGGATGAGGACGAGGCGGAGTCGGAGGCTGCGTCTGATGATGAGGTGGATGGCGAACCTGCGGATGTCGAGCCCTTGGAAGTGGCGCCACACTGGTGAATGGGGGGCCGGGCTGGGCGGACGCTTCTTCGGGGCGGGACGCCCCGGCTCGCTGTGTCACAACCTTCACCCACCCGCTCGCTGCTTCCCTCCTACACTTCACGCCTATGCCCGCCCCCGGCCCACAGACCGAAACCGCCTCCCGGAGCGTCGCCTTCGTCAGCCTGGGCTGCCCGAAGAACCTTGTGGACTCCGAGAAGATGCTCGGCGTCCTCACCGGCTCCGGGCTGCGCCTCGTCACCGAGGCCGAGGGGGGCATGGGCGCCGGGGCCGATGCGGTCGTCATCAACACCTGCGGCTTCCTCGAGGCCTCCAAGCAGGAATCGCTCGATGTCATCGGCGAGGCCCTCGAGCACAAGAAGGCGGGGCGGATCGGGCGGGTTGTGGTCGCGGGGTGTCTCGTGCAGCGGCACCGGGCCAAGCTGCTCGAATGGGCGCCCGGGATCGACGCCATGATCGGCGTCTTCGACCGCGATCACATCCTCGACGCCGTCGCCCCCAATGGCGCTGAACGCGAGGATTTGCCGGGCGAGGGCGAACGGCCCAAATACTGGATCGCGGGCAACGCGCTGCAGGCGGCCAAGGAGCGCGGGCGCGATGTCGTCGGCCTCACCGTGCAGGGCAAGGACGGCAAGGGCGTCGGATATTTCGAGGACGATTCACACCGCGTGCGCCTCACGCCCAGGCACTACGCCTACCTGCGCATCAGCGAGGGGTGCAACCAGCGCTGCGCCTTCTGCACCATCCCCTCCATCCGCGGCAAGATGCGCTCCAAGCCGCTCGACGCCATCGTGCGCGAGGCGGGCGAGCTGATCGACGACGGCGCTTTCGAGCTCAACCTCATCGGCCAGGACACCACCAGCTACGGCGACGATGTGGGCTTCGGGCTCAACTTCGACGGCGCCGGCGGCGGCGGGCTGCCGGCCATGCTGCGGGCGCTCAACGATGTCGTCGCCGATCGCGCCGGCGCTTCCGGGGGTGGTTGGGTGCGCCTCATGTACGCCTATCCCAGCAATTTCAGCGACGAGATGATCGAGGCCATCGCCGAGCTGCCGCACGTGATGAAGTACATCGACATGCCGCTCCAGCACGCCAGCGACCGCATGCTCACCGCCATGCGCCGCAACGTGACGAGCGCCCACCAGCGCGGCCTGATCGAACGCCTGCGCGAGCGCATCCCCGGCATGGCCCTGCGCACCACATTCATCACGGGCTTCCCCGGCGAGACCGAGGAAGACCACGAGCAGCTTCTCGAGTTCATCGACGAGGTGGGCTTTGAGATGATGGGCGTCTTCGAGTATTCGCGCGAGGATGGCACGCCCGCGGGCACGATGGATCAGGACCCCGCGCTGCACGTGCCCGCCGAGGTGAAGGCGCGCCGGCGCGATGAGCTGATGCGCCTGCAGCAGAGCGTCGCCTTCGAGCAGGCGGCGTTTCTCGCATCGCAGTTTGATGAGAAGGACCCGGAGAACACGGGGCTGCGCTTCGATGTGCTGATTGATGAGGCGCTGGAGAGCGAAGGGCAGGCCACATCGGGCGTTGGCGATGGCGGCCGCCTGCACAAGGGCCGGGCGTATTTCCAGGCGCCGCAGATCGATTCGGTGATCTATGTGCAGTCGCGCCAGCGGCTGAGCCCCGGCGAGCTGGTGCGCTGCACGGTGGTCGGCTCGGATGGGTATGACCTGGTTGCGAAGCCGAGCGAAGAGCTGGCGAAGCGACGATCGTTGCCTGTGATCCGGTGATTCGAGAGGGGCCGCGGCGAGACGACTCGTGCGACTCCCGATTGAATCTGACGCGTCTGAATAATACGCGTATCCACAGCAAACACAGCCCCGAAGGGGCTCCAGGAATGTAGCCACGGGTGGAGCGGAGTCCGACGCAGTCGAGGGTGCAGCCCGAGACGAGTCGGACGGAGCGCAACCCGTGGAACGGAGTCATTGAAATCTCATACCGCCCCGGATGGGGCGGAGGATGTGCGGGCGCTTCCTTCACCCCTTCGGGGTGAGAGAGAAGAAACGACATCGACCACGGGTTGCGCCCGCTGGAAGCGGGCTCCACCCGTGGCTACATCCCGCGGCCCCTTCGGGGCCGATCGTGCGCTTCCTTTCACACATCTGGCCCAAGCCGGCAAAACCACTCATCTCGCCCAGTCGGGCACGCCCTCGAACTGCACGCCCAGCACAAGCGCGCCGATGGTGTACATCAGCAGCGTCACCAGGAAGACGCCGATGATGTTCAGCCACAATCCCGCCTTCACCATCTGCTGAATGGTCACGTGCCCCGAGCCGTAGACGATGGCGTTGGGCGGCGTCGCCACCGGGAGCATGAAGGCGCAGCTCGCCGCGATCGCGGCGGGCACGACCAGCAGCAGTGGGTCCATCCCCAGTCCGATCGCCACGCCTCCGAGTATCGGCAGGAAGGTCGCGGTCGTCGCGGTGTTGCTGGTCATCTCGGTGAGGAAGATGATCAGCGCCACGACGATGAGCACCAGCGCCACCGTGGGCAGTCCGCCGAGGCCCGCGACGTTCTGGCCGATCCACGCCGCCACGCCCGTCTCGGTGATGGCGCGGGAGAGGCTGAGCCCGCCGCCGAAGAGCAGCAGCACGCCCCACGGCAGCCGCTCGGCGGTCTTCCAGTTGAGTGTGAAAACACCTTTGCGCAGATCCACCGGGATGATGAACATGAGCAGGGCGCCGGTCATGGCGATGGCGGTGTCGTCGATGCGCCCGATCGCGCTGCTGAGGCCGGGGAACGCGCCCGCGAGCCAGCTCCAGTTCGACAGCGGCTCGCGCAGAATCCAGCTCGCCACCACGCATGAGAAGACGACAAGGACGATCATCTCACCGCGCCCGATCGGGCCCAGCTTATTCAGCTCGTCGCGGATCAGTTCGCGTCCGCCGGGAAGCTCCTTGATCCGAGTCGGGTAGAGGACGCGTGTCAGCAGCAGCCAGGCGATGAGCAGGAAGACCGCCGAGAGCGGAACGCCCACCAGCATCCACCGGCCGAAGCCGATCTCAATGCCGAAGTTGGCGCGCAGATATCCCACAAGGATCGCATTGGGCGGCGTGCCGATGATGGTGCCCACGCCGCCGATGCTGGCGGCGTAGGCGATGCCGAGCATCAGACATGTGGCGAACTTCATGGCGCCGCTCCCGGTCACCGGCCTGGGCTTGCCTTTGCGATCGAAGGCGATCGGGTCTTCCTGTTCCTTCAGCTTCTCCAGCGTGAGCGCGATGATCTGCACGCCGATGGGGAGCATCATCACCGTGGTGGCGGTGTTGCTCATGAACATGCTGAGGACGGCGGTGGCCACCATGAAGCCGCCGACGAGCATGGTCGGGCGCGTGCCGATGAGCAGGACGGTGCGCAGCGCAATCCGTTTGTGCAGCCCCCAGCGCTCCATCGCCAGCGCCATCATGAAGCCGCCCATGAAGAGGAAGATGATGCGATCTGCGTAGGGCGCCGCGGCCTGCGCCGCCGGAAGGACGCCAAGCAGCGGAAAAAGCACAATCGGCAGCAGCGAGGTCGCCGGCAGGGGCATGGCCTCGGTCATCCAGTATACGGCCATGAGCACGCCGATCGCCGCGGCCATGCGCCCGGCGTCTGAAAGATTCTGCGCCGTCTCAGGCGTCGGCTGGCCGTCTGGCCCCAGCTCGACGCCGGGCAGCAGGAGGTAGACGGCGATGGCGAGGACGGGAGCGCCGAGGCGGCCGATCCAGCTCACAAGAGCGCCGCCGCCGCCCTGATCGGATTCCCGGGAATCGTCCTTGGACTTCGCGTCGCCGGCCATGGGGGCAGACTCTATCCGATCGCGCTCGCGCGGCCGCCGGACGCTGCGCGCCGATCAGCCCCGTGAATAATCCACCGCCGCGGTGGTCTGGCTGTCGGTGGAGCGATATGCCCGCTGCACCCGAGAGCTGAGGCCGCAGAGGAAATCGTGCGAGATCGTGCCCGCCGTGCGCGCCAGTGTGGGCAGATGGTTGGGCGCTTCTCGATCGAGGCCGATCAGTTCGACGCCCGTCCCGACGCCGACGGCGTCCTCGGGCAGGTCGGTGATGTCGATGGTGATCTGGTCCATGCTCACGCGCCCGACGACGGGGGCGAAAGCGGTTTCCTGGGCGCCGCCCTCGGCGCCGATCTTCACACCGACGCGCCCGCGATCGGAGAGCGTCAGCGGGTAGCCGTCGGCGTATCCGACGGGCACGAGCCCGAGGCGCGTGCGGCGTTTGGCTTTCCAGGCGCCGCCATAGCCGACGGTTTCACCCTTGCTGACCTGCGAAACGTGCACGATCTGGCTGCTCCAGCGCACCGCCGGAAGGAGCGAGCCGGCGTGCTCGACCAACTCGCACGCATCGGGGTCGGCGATTTCCTCCTGCGCGTAGCCGATGAGGGCCAGCCCGATGCGCACCATGTCGGCGTGCAGCTCGTGCGAGCGGAAGGCGCCGAAGGTGTTTGCCATGTGGACGATGCAGGCGTCGGTCATCGAATCGGCGACGGAGCGGCGCCACGACTCGAAGGCGATGGCCAGTTCGCGGGTGGCGCTGTTGTCAGTGTCGGCGCTGGGGAAGTGGGTGTAGAGGCCGGCGAGGATGAGCCGGGGATGGGCGTGGATGCGTTTGAGCAGGCGTTCGGCCTCGTCGGGGCGGGCGCCGCCGCGGTTCATGCCCATGTTCACCTCGACGTGAACGGGCAGGCGGAGGCCGAAGCGGTCGGTGTGAGAGATCAGGCTCTGGAGCTGCTGTTCGTCGTGGACGGACAGGTGCAGCCGCCCCTCGACCAGGGCCCGGTGCAGCGTGTCGGTGCGGTTGAAGCTGCGGACGGGCATCAGCACCAGAATCGGGCAGCGGATGGCGGATTCGACCAGCGAGCGGGCCTGGTCGGGGGTGAAGACGGCCACCATCTCGACCGCGGCGATCTCGAGCCGCTTGGCCACGCGGGGGGCGCCGAGGCCGTAGGCGTCGGCCTTGAGGACGGCGCAGACGCCGACGCTGCGGCCCTGGGAGGCGGAGCAGACGCGCCGCATGGTGGCCACATTCCGCTCGATGGCCGTGAGATCGATCTCCAGCCGGCTTGGTGTGTCCACGGGTAGGCTCCAGGCAGGACGCCGGGCGTCAGGGTGGCGGCGTTGGCGAGGGGCTCGACCAGCCGCGGGGGTGTCGGGGCGGAGCATACACGCGCAGGATCCGCGCGTGCAGGCCCTCGGTGAATCAATCGTCAATACGGGCCTGAGGCTCTTGTATCGACACCTGCATGGCGCTAGGATGAGCGGACACCATCTGCCCGGACGTCCGGGCCGGCCGTGATGGGTGTGTCCGTACTCGGCGCGGCGGCCCGCCACGACAACATCAACCTCGAAGAGGAGATGGGCGCCGCTCGTGGCGCGCCAGTCTGGATGGTCTGCGTCGCTCGCCTCCCGCGAGACGACCGACGCGAATCATCCATACGGCGCGTCGCAGGGTCCGGGCGCCCGGAATCCATGTCCAAGCAAACATCTTCCGACTCCACCCCGCCGGCGGAGGTCGTGCTTCCCGAGCAGGATGAAGCGACCGAACCGCAAGACTCCGACAACACGACTGACGAGCCCAAGCCGAAGAAGAAGCGCCGGCGCCGTCGCAAGGGACGCCGCGGCGGCAAGAGCGAGACCAGCGCCGATGCCGGCGTCGGGTCCACCGATGAATCGGGCTCCGACGATGCGTCGTCCGAGGCGGACGCAGATCCCGACGGCCCCAGCGCCATCCCGGCGATGGAGGATCTGGACGAAGATCTCCCCGTCCCATCCCCCGAAGAAAAGCCCATCGAGGAAATCGTCGTCGCGCCGAGCAAAGGCGCGGACGACATCTTCGCCGACATCTCCTTCGAAGACCTCGGCCTTCGCAACAGTGTGATGAAGGGCGTCCGCGATGCGGGTTTTAAGAAGACGACCTACATCCAGGCCCGCCTCATTCCCGAGGTGCTGGCCGGACGCGATGTGCTGGGCCAGGCCAAGACGGGCTCCGGCAAGACGGCGGCCTTCGGCCTGCCGCTCTTCCACATGGCCACGCGCAACCTGCCCTTCCAGTCGATCGTGCTGTGCCCGACGCGCGAGCTGGCCATCCAGATCGCCGGCGAACTGAGCTCGCTGGGCAAGCACACGCCCATCCAGGTCGCCCCCGTCTACGGCGGCCAGGCGATCGGCATGCAGAACAAGAAGCTGGAGCGCGGGCCCGAGATCATCGTCGCCACGCCCGGCCGCCTCATGGACCTGCACCAGCGGCGCATGCTGCACTTCGACAACGTGAAGTTCGCGGTGCTCGACGAGGTCGACCGGATGCTGGACATCGGCTTCCGCGACGACATCCGACGCATCCTGCGCTCCATCAAGTCCGAGCATCAGACTATCTTCGTCTCGGCCACCATCTCGTCTGAGATCGAGAGCCTGGCCCGGACCTTCATGAAGGACGATGCGGAGAAGATCGTCGCCGCGGCGGGCTCACTCACGGTGAGCCTTGTCAAGCAGCACTACCTCCCCGTCGAGCCGTGGGACAAGCGCCGCCTGCTGCTGCACCTGCTGACGCACGAGGACCCGGCCCTGACCGTGATCTTCTGCCGCACCAAGCGCACCGTCGACGGTCTGACCAAGTATCTCAACGACAAGAACGTCGACGCCCACGCCATCCACGGCGACATGTACCAGGGCAAGCGCAACGCGGTGATGCGCCGTCTGCGCGAAGGCAAACTGGGCGTGCTGGTCGCCTCCGACCTCGCGGCCCGCGGCCTCGACGTCGAGAACATCAGCCACGTCGTCAACTACGACCTGCCCGATGATCCCGAGGTGTACATCCATCGCATCGGGCGCACCGCCCGCGCCGGCCGCGGCGGTGTGGCGTGGTCGCTGGTCACGCCCGAGCAGGGTCCCCTGCTCACCGCGATCGAGAAGCTGGCCAACGTCGAAATTCCGTTGATGGAGTATCCCGACTTCAAGCCCGGGCCGGTGCCGGACGACATCCGCAAGGAAAAGCACCAGCAGGAGAAGCGGCGCGAGCAGACCACGCAGGCGATGAACCGCTACGCCGCGCCCCCGCCGCCGCCGAAGCAGCAGGTCGATCCCAACCGCTTCCCCGGCGGTCTGGTGCCCACCAAGCCGCCGCCCCGTTCACTTGGCGGGCGCGTGAAGACATCGCGTTCGATGCGCCAGGTTGTTCTGCCGCCGCCGACCGAGGATGAGGCGTAAGACACCGGCGCCTTCGCTTTATGGAGGCGGATTGGTGAAAACGGGCGTCGCTCCCGAGGCTTCGAGGATTCAGCCTCGGCGTCTTGGGAGCGCGGTCGCTTTCAGTCCGCCATCGCCGCGGGCGCTGTCAGCTCCAGCATCCGATCCAGCGCGACCGTGGCCCACTTCCGCGCTTCGGGATGCACCTGCACGCGGTTGACGACCTTGCCCTTCGCCAGGTTGTCGAGCACCCACAGCAGGTGGGGCTCGTCGATGCGGTACATCGTCGTGCACAGGCACTGGCAGTCGCTGAGAATGCGCACGTGCACGCCCCGCTCCTTCGCGGCCTTCGCCAGGCGGTTCACCAGGTGGATCTCGGTGCCCACCACCCAGCGCGAGCCGGGCCTGGCGCCCTCGATCGCCCTGATGATGTACTCGGTCGAGCCGTTCAGATCACTCTTGTCCACCACTTCCTTGCAGCACTCGGGGTGGACGAGGATGGTCGCCTCGGGGTCGTTCTCGCGCACCTCGTCGCAGTGTTCGGGGCGGAAGAGCTTGTGGACCGAGCAGTGGCCGGCCCAGAGGATGACGCTGGAATCGCGGAGCTGCTCGGGCGTCGCGCCGCCGAGCGGCTCGCCGCGGTGGGTGGCCTTGGGGTCGTACACCACCGTCTGCGTGCGCACGTCGTATCCATACGCCGCGGCGGTGTTGCGCCCGAGGTGCTGGTCGGGCATGAAGAGGAGTTTGATGTCTTCGGGGGGAGTACCGAGTTCCGAGTTCCGAGTTCCGAGCCGGGAATGAACGAGAGAGCTCTGCGGCTCGCGACTCTGGACTCGGAACTCGGTACTCGGTACTCGGAACTCTTCTCCACCTCCTCCCGCCATCGCCCACTCGAAGACGCGCATCGCGTTGCTGGATGTGCACACCGCCCCGCCGCGTTCGCCGACGAAGGCCTTGATGGCGGCGGACGAGTTCATGTAGGTGATGGGTATGATCCTGCCGCGCCAGCCCTGCTCTGCAAGCGATTCGTGCATCGCGTCCCAGGCGTCGCACACATCGTCGTACGTCGCCATGTCCGCCATCGAGCAGCCGGCCGACAGGTCGGGCAGGATGACGCTCACATCGTCGGGCGTGAGGATGTCGGCGGACTCGGCCATGAAGTGCACGCCGCAGAAAATGACGCGCTTCGCCCCGCGCTCCTCGACGCGCTCGGCGGCGAGCTGGGAGAGCTTGAACGAGTCGCCGGTGAAATCGGCGTGGCGGATGACCTCGTCGGTCTGGTAGTGGTGGCCGAGGATGATGAGCGAATCGCCCAGCTCGCGTCGGCGCGCATCGATGGCGGCGCCCAGTTCATCGGGCGTCATCTCGAGGTATCGCTCAGGAAGTTGGGGCTGCCAGAAGTGCATCGGGATTCGGATCCTCTTTGAAAATCCACTTGGGTGGAGATTCTAGAGGGTCCGGCGCCCTGAATCCTGAACTGCCTTACGCCGCGACGGCGAGCGCCGCAGGCTGGTCGTAGGCCACTGCCACCGCCTGCAGGTGGTGATCGATGGGCGTGACGCGCACCACGTGGGCCGGCAGCATGGCCTGCTGCTGCACCAGCGGCGACTTGTCCCAGTCGATCGCGACCTCGACGCGGTCGCCCGCGGCGATGGGCTTGTCCCGCTGCACGCAGATCAGGGCGCCGCCGTCGGAGACGTTGGACGTCGTGGCGCCGATGAAGCGCGACGACGAGCAGTGGTGCAGCTTGCACTGGAGCATCAGGCTGCGGCGTGTTGAGCGGCGCCGGTCTTGGCCATTGTCCATGGCGGGCGGATTCTCCTCGCTGCGAACGATCGCATCGCCAGTGGAGGCGGCGCGGGGATCGGTGATGGTGGCGGCCCGGTCGTCGCTGCTGATCTTCATGGTGTGTCGCTCCCGCCGCGACGGGTCCGGGGTGTGAACATCCGGATCGAGCCGTCGGGCCTCCTTGCTATCGGTCCGGGACGGGTCCGAATTCGGCCGGGTTGAGGAAATGTGCCGACGGGGTCTCCGACGTGTCCCCGCCGCGGTACTCTGTCGACCCGATGGAGACGCTCGGAGTCATCCCGGCGGAGGGAACGGGCGGCGCCGCCCCGACGGGGGCGATGCGCACGGTGCTGGGCCTTCCCCTGTTCCTGTGGGCCGTGAACAACCTGCTCCGGGCCATGCCGCTGGAGAACGTGGTGGTGGTGACGGCGAGCCCGGACATCGAGGCGATGGCGGCCCGGCGGAACGTCCGCACCATCGGGCCCGAGAGCGAACTGGACACCGGGCGCCTGCTGGTCCACGACCCCGCACGCTGCTTCTGCTCGGCCGAGACGGTGCTGCTTGCCTTGGAAAGCGGCGAGCACGAGCTGGCCGCCCTGCGCACCAGCCCCATCGAACGCCTCCGCTGCGACAGCGAGGACGATCTCGAGCTGATGCGGGCCGTCGCCGCGGGCCTGGCGCCGGATCATCCGGTGATCCGCGGCGCGCGGCGGATGCGTCTGGCGGCGCCCGTCAGCGCCGGCGGGCCGCGGCTGGACGCGGTGATCAGCGATGTGGACGGCGTGCTCACCGACGGGCGCGTGCATCTGAACGACAAGGGCGTCGAGACCCGCGGCTTTCACATGCACGACGGGCTGGGCGTGCGACTGCTGATCGAGCGGGGTGTGCGCGTCGGGTGGCTCAGCGCTGCGAAAGACACTGGCGCTGTGCGCAAACGCGCCGAACGGCTCGGCGTTCAGGATGTGGACATCTCCGACGGCGAGAAGGGGCAACGCTTCCTCGATATGTGCGCGCGGCTCGGCGCCAACCCGAAACAGACTCTGTATATCGGCGACGATGTGAATGACCTGCCCGCGATGGAGCGGGCCGGGCTCAGCGCATGCCCGATCGACGCGCGGCCCGCGGTGCGGGCGCGCGTGGACCTGGTGCTCGAAGCCCAAGGCGGGGCGGGGGCACTGCGCGAGGTGGTCGAGATGGTTCTGGACGATCCGCGTCCGGAATCGGCGCCGTCATGAGCGGGCAGGATTCCATCACGCGCTGCGCGAATGCGAAGGTGAACCTGGCGCTGGCGGTGGCGCCGCCGAGAGAGAGCGACGGGCTGCACCCGATCTGCTCGTGGTTCGTCTCGATCGATCTGTGCGACAAGGTGACGATCGAACGGCTTGCGGCGGGAAGTGAGCGACGGGTTCGCATCGAATGGGCGGAAGACGCCCTGCGCCCCAGCCCGATCGACTGGCCGGTCGGGAAGGATCTTGCAGCGCGGGCGCTGGACCTGCTGGAGCGCGAGGCGGGGCGAGCGCTGCCGGCGGCGCTGCATGTGCGCAAGCGCATCCCTGTGGGCGCGGGGCTGGGAGGCGGATCGAGCGACGCGGCGGCGGCGCTGATCGCGGGGCGCGAGCTGTTCGGGCTTGAGATCGACGACGATCGGCTGCGGGCGCTGGGGGCGGAGCTGGGAGCGGATGTGCCCTTCTTCCTGCCGCCGCAGCCGGGCGGAGCGGCACTGGTGGAGGGGATCGGCGAGAAGATCGAGCGCTCTGCGCCGGCGCGGGCAACGCTGGCGCTGGTGGCGCCGCCGTATGGATGCAACACCGGCGCGGTGTACCGGGGGTTTGACGAGGCGATCCCGGATCGGTTCCGCGAGAGAGATGTGCGGGACATGGCGCGGAGCGGGCGCGTGGAGAGCGGGCGGCTGTTCAACGATCTGGCCGCGCCTGCGGAGCGGGCGGCGCCGAAGCTGGCCGAGCTGCGCCGGGCGCTGCGCGAACTGACCGGTGCGTCGTTCCACATCACGGGCTCGGGCAGCGGCGTCTTCGCCGTCATTGAGGAGGCGGACGACGAGGCGCAGGCGGCGCACATGATCGAGGCGATCGGGAAGGCGGCGCCGGATCATGGGGTGGTTGTGACGCGAGTGGTCGGGGAGGGGTGAGAAAGCTCATCCGCGCCCCTTGAGATAACTCCCGGGACTCAGCACAAGCACGCCCTCGATCGTCAGGCCGTACAAGGCGCCGAAGTGCGTCTTGTCACCCGTCAGCAGATGCGTGGCGCCGGCGTCGATCGCAGCAGCGAGGATCGGCTGATCCTTCTCCGGCAGCTCGACATCAGAGAAGAGGCGCTCGTGCTGCACAGGGTCTTCGTGGATTTGAACCTCCCGCAGCAGACGCCCGAGTCGTTCTCGCTTTTCACGATCAATCAGGTTGCGGCGAGCCTCATTCACCGCGTACAGCGAAGTGATCAGCTCCACGCGCGAGAGCGTCCAGAGCATGAGCAGACCATTGTCTTCGCTCCATGCGGCCGAAAACATAACATTCGCGTCGAGGAAGACGCGCTCCATGCTCAGTCCATTGCGCCGGGGCGATCGTGCGGCACCGTGTCGGGATCGACGCCGAGCTTCTTGCACTCGCGCCGAGCTCGCGCGTAGTCCTTGTCATCGACGGCGTTGTTCAGCAGGAACTCGGCCTGGCGCCGAGCGGTGTAGACCTCGGGAGGCACGGGCGTGGCGACGGCCGGGCGCAGGAGAATGCCGTCGTCGCGCTGCTCGATGATCAGCAGCGAGCCCTCGTCGAGGTTGTAGAGGCGGCGCAGGTGCGAAGGGATGGTGACGACGCCCCTGCGGCCAAGTGTGACGTTCTCTGCGACCATCTGCGGCCCTCCGGCGATGTCTGCCTGACTATCGGTAATTCAGTAATTCTGAATTACTGACAAGTATACCCCGCGTCCGCCGCCCCGTCGAGGTCCAAAAAGAACAGGGCCCGGGCAATGCGCCCGGGCCCTTGTGGGGGATCTTCAGGTCGGAGTCGTCTCGCCCCTCAGGACTCAGAGTCGCTGGTGACCGACGCCTCTTCCTTCTTCTCCTGAACGCCCTCGTGGCCTTCGAAGAAGAGGTTCTCCGCGCCTTCCTTGTGGGTGACGTTGACGGACGCCTTGCCCTTGAGTTCGCCAGAGAGCAGCATCTCGGACAGCGGGTCCTCGATGTACTGGCCGATGGCGCGGCGGAGGGGGCGGGCGCCGAAGTCGGGGTTGTAGCCCTTCTCGATGAGGAATTCCTTCGCAGGCTTATCGAGGATGAGCTCCGTGCCCTGCTCCTGGAGACGCTGCACCACCTTGACCGTCTCGTACTCGACGATCTGCTCCAGGTCCTCCTTGGTGAGGGGACGGAAGACGATCACCTCGTCGAGGCGGTTGATGAACTCGGGGCGGAAGTAGCGCTCGATCTCCTTCATCAGGATGGACTTGATGTTGTCGAAGTTGCGCTGGTCGTCGCGCTTCGAGAAGCCGAACCCGCCGCCGCCCTTGATGAGGTCGGCGCCGATGTTCGAGGTCATGATGAGGACGACGTTGCGGAAATCGACGTTGCGTCCGAAGGAGTCTGTGAGGCGTCCTTCCTCCATGATCTGGAGGAGCATGTTGAAGACGTCGGGGTGGGCCTTCTCGACCTCGTCGAGCAGGACCACGGCGTAGGGACGCCGGCGGATGCGCTCGGTGAGCTGGCCGCCCTCTTCGTAGCCGACGTAGCCGGGAGGGGCGCCGATCAGGCGGCTGACGTTGTGCTTCTCCATGTACTCGGACATGTCGAGATGCACGAGGGCGTCTGCGTCGCCGAACATGAACTCGGCCAGCGCCTTGGAGAGCAGCGTCTTGCCCACGCCGGAGGGTCCGACGAAGATGAACGAGCCCATGGGGCGCTTCGGGTCCTTGAGGCCCGAACGGGCCCGGCGGATGGCCTTGGAGATCGCCTTGATGGCGTCGTCCTGGCTGATGACCTTCTTGTGCAGCTCTTCCTCGAGCTTGAGCAGGCGCTGGGCCTCCTCCTTCTCGAGGCGCGTGAGCGGCACGCCCGTCATCTTGCTGACGACCTCGGCGATCGTCTCTTCATCCACGGTGCCGCCGACTTCGGCTGACTTCTGGCGCCACTCGCGCTGGATCTTCTCTTTCTCGCGCCGGACCTGCTCGACCTGGTCGCGCAGCTCGGCGGCCCGCTCGTAGTCGGCGCCCTTGACGGCCTCGTCCTTCTCGATGGAGAGACGCTCGATCTTCTCTTCGAGCTCGGCGAGGTCCGGCGGCTTGGTCATGCTCTTGAGGCGGACGCGGGCGCCGCCCTCGTCGATCACGTCGATCGACTTGTCAGGCTGCACGCGGCCGGAGATGTAGCGGTCCGACAGCTCGACGGCGGCCTTGAGGGCCTCGTCGGTGATGCGGACACGGTGGTGGGCCTCGTAGCGATCGCGCAGGCCCTCGAGGATCTGCAGCGTCTGCGACGCGGTGGGCGGATCAACGTTGATGGGCTGGAAGCGGCGCACCAGGGCGGCGTCCTTCTCGATGTACTTGCGATACTCGTCGAACGTGGTGGCGCCGATGCACTGGATCTCGCCTCGGGCGAGGGCGGGCTTGAGCACGTTGGACGCGTCGATTGCGCCCTCGGCGCCGCCGGCCCCGACCAGCGTGTGCAGCTCGTCGATGAACAGGATCACGTTCTTGGCCCGGCGGACTTCGTTCATGACCGCCTTGATGCGCTCCTCGAACTGGCCGCGGTACTTGGTGCCGGCGACCATCATGGCCAGGTCAAGGACGACAAGGCGGCGCTCGTGGAGCAGCTCGGGCACATCGTGCGCGATGATGCGCTGGGCCAGGCCCTCGACGATGGCGGTCTTGCCGACGCCGGCCTCGCCGAGCAGCACGGGATTGTTCTTGGTGCGGCGGCACAGGATCTGCAGCACGCGCTCGATCTCGTTGGCGCGTCCGATGACCGGATCGAGCTGGCCTTCCTTGGCGAGCTCAGTCAGGTCGCGGCCGAAGCTGTCGAGGGCGGGGGTCTTGGACTTGCCGCGGGCCTGTTCGGCGCCCGCGGGGCCGCCGGCGCCCACGGCTTCTCCGGACTCATCGGCGCTGTCGACGCCGGCGCCGAGCAGGTTCAGGACCTCCTCGCGGACCTCTTCGAGCTTGAGGCCGAGGTTCATCAGCACCTGGGCGGCGACGCCATCGTGCTCGCGCAGCAGGCCGAGCAGCAGGTGCTCGGTGCCGACGTAGTTGTGGTTCAGGTTGCGGGCCTCTTCGATGGCGAACTCGATCACCTTCTTGGCGCGGGGCGTCTGGGGCAGCTTGCCCATCGTCACCATGTCGGGGCCGCTCTTGACGAGCTTCTCGACCTCGAGGCGGACCTTGCGCAGATCGACGCCGAGGTTCTTGAGAACGTTGGCGCCGACGCCGGAGCCTTCCTTGACGAGGCCGAGCAGGATGTGCTCGGTCCCGATGTACTCGTGGTTGAACCGCTGGGCCTCCTGGTTGGCCAGGGCCATGACCTTGCGGGCGCGATCTGTGAAGCGTTCGAACATGGGTCGCCTCCAAATTCCGGCGAACGGTGTGTTCCCGGAACCCTGTGTACTTCGTTCCTGACGCAGCGTCGATTCATGGGCACTACGCAGGCGCGAGCGAGTATAGGCCGTCCTCCAGACGGTCACTGGTCACGCATACGGACGCAAACCCGGCGCCGTCTCAGAGTATTTCATCGGCGATCAGGGGCCGCTGGTTGCGGGGAATGCCCCCTCGCGACATGCCGGAGCGTGTCGATTGCAGAATCCGCCTGCCATTTCGACGGTCTGTATCCCGTATCCCGGGGGACGCCCCATTCCGGGGCGTCGGGCCCTGCCATCACGCCCTAGGTGCGATGTGCACCGGGTGAGAGGGGTCAGGCGCCGCTGATGTCGTCCGCCTTGGAGGCGAGATCGAAATCCTTCTCCGTCACGCCGCCGGCGTCGTGGGTTGAGAGCGTGAGCGTGACCTTGTTGTAGCGGATGAGGATGTCGGGGTGATGCTCGCTGGCCTCGGCGGCGTCGGCGATCTGGTTCACAAACGCCATCGACGCGACGAAATCCTTGAACTGGTACGTCCGCTGGATCGAGCCGCTGCCGCCAGACCATTCAGGGATCCGGTCGAGTTTCTCGTGGATCTGCTCTTCGGTCAGGGTCTGCATGGGTGGCTCCATCTCGGGTGACGTGAACGCATGCCCCTTCGCGGGGTGAGGCGCGTGTGTTCCGGTATCTTCGTGCGCATCGTGTCCCAGTCAAGCGGAGGTCAATTCGGCGCAGGGAGCAGGGCAGGGACGATCCCCCCGGATCAGGACACGTTGATCGTCGATCACGGCCCCCACGGCGCCGTCGAGACAACCCGGCTGGCGCCCTCGCCCACCGGGGCGCTGCACCTCGGAAATGCGCGCACATTTTTGGTGAACTGGGCCCTGGCCCGGCAACGCGGCTGGCGCATCGTCCTGCGGATCGAAGATCTCGATGGCCCGCGCAACAAACCCGGCGCCGCCGATGAAGCCATCCAATTGCTCGAGTGGCTGGGGATGGACTGGGACGAGGGTCCGCACCGCCAGGCGCACGACCTCGATCCGTATCGCGATGCGATGTCCCGTCTGGCGGCGGCGGGGCGGGTGTATGCCTGCGAACTGACGAGGAGCCAGATCGAAGCGGCGGCCTCGGCGCCGCAGGAGCAGCCTTCCGGCGATGCGGGGCGTGAATCACACTTTCCGCCTGAGCTGCGACCAACCGGCGCGGGTGAAGTGGTCCGGTTCCAGGACACAGAGAGCAACTGGCGCTTGATGATGCCGGATCGCGAGGTGCGTTTCGTCGATGAGTTCGCAGGCGAACAGCGACTGAATCCGCAGCGCACCATCGGCGACATGGTGGTGTGGACCCGGCGCAATGAGCCGGCGTATCAGCTCGCGGTGGTGGTGGACGACCATCGCCACGGCGTGACGCGCGTGGTCCGCGGCGACGATCTGCTCGACTCCGCCGCCCGGCAGGCGACGCTCTACAACGCGCTGGGGATATCACCCACGCCGCGCTGGATGCACCTGCCGCTGGTGGTGGGCCCGGACGGGCGGCGTCTCGCCAAACGCCACGGCGACACGCGGGTGATGAGCTACCGCGATGCGGGCGCGGGGCCGGAGCGCGTGATCGGGCTCATCGCCTCATGGTGCGGGCTGGAGCGGCGCGACATGAGCGCCGCGGAGTTCGCAGGCGCCCTCCGCCCGGATACCATTCCCAGATCCCCGATCATCTGCACCCCCGAGGACGACGCATGGCTGCTTCGGCGCTGAATCGAATCTTTCTGGCCCTGCTGCTCACAGTCACGCTGCCGTGGATCGCCGGCTGTGATGAAAAGGAGAGCGATGAGCTGGCGCGGGTCCGCATCAACGGCGTCACCTTCATGATGGAGATCGCGGCGGACGACCCCTCGCGCATGCTCGGCCTGGGCGGACGTGAGGAGATCGACGAGCGCGGCGGCATGATCTTCGTCTTCCCTTCGGCGGCGGTGATCCAGTTCGTGATGCGCGACTGCCTCGTCCCGATCGATGTCGCCTTTCTGGATGCGTCCGGCCGCGTGGTGGCGATGCACGAGATGACGCCGGAGGAGCCGCGGCGCGAGGGCGAGTCGGCGATGGCGTATGAGCGGCGTCTGAAGAATTATCCCAGCAGGTTTCCGGCCCAGTTCGCGGTTGAGACGGCTGGTGGGCGGCTTCGGGAAGTGGGGCTGGAAGTGGGCCAGCGGGTCGAGTTCGACCTGGAGCGGCTCAAGAACATGGTGAGGTGAGCCGATGCGCCGCTGATCGGCGCCGAGGCCCTGCGGCGTGGGTCCCAGAACGTCCGGCCGCGTCGCCGGGCGAATCGCAAGGGCGCCGGCGCTTCTGGCCATGACCATGCCACCGATCCTTCTCATCGCGCATCCAGATTCACAATCGGCGCTGCGCGAGCTGTGGATGCGTGTGGCCGAGAACTGGCCTGATGGCGCACCGCCGGAGACCCTGAGCATCACGCCCGATGCCCTGCTCGAAGAGGCGTCCATCGAGGCGGCGGCGTGCATGATGCTGCGCAGTCCGGCTGATCAGAACACGGTCTTTCACAAGCTCATCGACCAGCTTGAGGAGCTGCTGATTCCGACCATTGTGCTCTTTGAGGTGACGCCAGACACATCCAACGGCTCAGAGAGCCGCTCCACCAGGTTCGCAGGGATGGGCGCCATCGCGGCTCCGGCGGACATCGAGCCGGTTGCGCTGGCGGGCATGACGATGGCGCTGTTGCGCCGGCAGGAGACCGTCGAGTCATTGTCGCGCGAGGTGCGCACGGCCAACCGGTTCCACGGCGGCCTGCGCGATGAAATCACGAAAATGCATGAAGAGCTCCAGCTCGCCACCGCGGTGCAGCGCGATCTGCTGCCGCCGGAGCTGCCGAACACGCGCGGGCTCGAATTCGCGGTGCTCTTCCGCCCCTGCGGCTACGTCGGCGGCGACATCTACAACGTGGCCCGGCTGGACGAGCGGCGCATCGGCTTCTTTGTCGCCGATGCGGTGGGGCATGGCGTTCCCGCGGCCCTCATGACGGTGGTGCTGTCGCGCGGGCTGACGATGGTGGACACAACATCCACCGGGCGAAAACGAATCGCGACGCCCGCCGAGGCGATGGAGCGTCTGAACGACGCCCTGCTGCGCGGCCCGACGCCTGGCAAGCGATTCGCGACGGCGGTGTACGGCGTCATCGACACGAAAACGCGGCGCGTGAAGCTGGCCGGCGCGGGACACCCGCCGCCGCTGCACATCCGCGCCAACGGCGCCGTCACACCCATTGAGACTGCGGGCGCGCTGCTTGGCGTCTTCGCCGATGGCGAGTTCGACGAGGTCGAATTCACCTTGGACGACGGCGACATGCTGGTCGTCTATTCGGACGGTTTCGAAACGGCATTCTCCTCGTCCGACCCCACCGGTCGCGGGCGCAAGCTGCCCAACATGCGTCATCTCGACCACTTCGGCGAGCTCGTCGAGGCGCGGCGCCGGGATGGGCTGGCGGGCGCCATGGCCGCCCTGACGCGCCGCATCGACGAGCACGCGGGCTCGCTGCACCAGGCGGACGATCTCACAGCGCTGGTGATCGGCGCGGGCTCGCCCGGCGGGACGGAGGAAGACGCCGAAGCGCCCTCCCTCGGCGTCGCCGGTGTGTGAGAGCAGGCACAAGGCATCTGGCATCGGGCATCAGGGCTGGGGGGCGGAAGGTATGCTGCGCGCGTTCGCGAAGAAACAACAAAGCGGGACAGCAGCAAAACAGCAAAGATATTGATGGGTCGCCCGACGTTGGACAGAAGACCGATTTGCTGCTTCCACGCTTTGCTGTTTGCTGTTTTCCCATCTTGCCCTGAACTCGGAGCCCACGCCGATGCGTCACACAGTTCTCACCGCATTTCTTTCGCTCTTCACCCTCTCGATCGCCGCAAGCTGCGCCTTCGCCCAGCCCGCCGGTCCCGAGGCGCCCGCGCCGACGCCGCGAACGCCGCTGGCGGGGCTTGAATACGACGCTCCATTCTTCCCCGGCGCCCGGTACGACGAGCGCATCCCCACACCGGAATCGTTGCTCGGATTCCCGATCGGTAAGCGGGCGGCGACGAACGCCGAGATCGAGCGATGCCTGAAGGCGTGGGCCGAGACGAGCGGACGGGCGCAGCTCGTTGAATACGCGGTGAGTCACGAGGGGCGCTCGCTGTGGTATCTGGTGATTTCCGCGCCGCGGAACATCGGACAGATTGAAGAGATCCGCTCCGGGCTGGCCAAGATCGCCGATCCGCGCACCACGACGGGCGCCGAGGCGGAGCGGCTGGCGCGCTCACTGCCGGCGGTGGCGTGGATGGCGTACACCATCCATGGCAGCGAGCTTTCGGGCTCGGACGCGGCGCTGGCGGCGGCCTACCACCTCATCGCCGCGGAGAATGACGATGAGGTGCGGCGCATGCTCGATGAGCTGGTCATCATCTTCGATCCGGTGATGAACCCGGACGGGCGCGACCGGAACATCAAGCAGATTCGCGAGCATCGCAGCGCTGCGCCGACGGTGGACGACCAGTCATTGCTGCACGCGGGCTACTGGCCCGGCGGGCGCACGAACCACTACCTCTTCGATCTCAACCGCGACTGGATCTTCGCAGTGCATCCCGAGACGCGCGGGCGCATACGGGCGGTGAACGAGTGGAACCCGGTTCTCTTCGTTGATGCCCACGAGATGGGCTCGCAGGACACGTTTCTCTTCTCGCCCTCGCGCGAGCCGCTCAACATCCACCTGCCCGAGCACCGGATGCACTGGTGGAAGACATTCGCGAAGGATCACGCCGCGGCCTTCGACGCCCAAGGCTGGCGCTACTACACCGGCGAATGGGCGGACGAGTGGTACCCCGGCTATTCCAGCTCGTGGGCGGCGCTGAAGGGCGCGGTGGGAATCCTGTATGAGCAGGCGAGCATCGGCGACCAGGCGGTGCGTCGGCCGGAAGGGACGCTCCTCACCTACCGGCGCTCGGTGCACCAGCAGCTCGTCAGCACCATGGCGAACCTGCGCACGCTGCTCGAGCACCGCGAGGCGCTGATGCTCGAATTCCTGAACGAACGCCGCGCCGCCGTGTCGGCGGACGGCCCCTATGCGCAGCGCGTCTTCGCCATGGCGCCCTCCGCGAACGAGACGCGCGACCGCGACTTCGTCGACCTGATGCTGCTGCAGGGCTTCGAGGTCCATCGCGCCGGCCGCAGCTTCACCGCGGATGCGACCGACCGATTGGGGCGCGCTGTCGAGGGGCGCGAGTTTCCCGAGGGGACCATCCTCATCCCCAACCGCCAGCCCGAAGCCCACCTCGTCGCTGCGATGCTGGACTTCGACCCGCGCATGACGCCCGAGTTCCTCCAGAAGGAGCGGCGCGAGCTGCTGCGCACAGGCGAGAGCGAGCTCTACGACATCACCGCGTGGAGCCTGATGATGATGCACGATGTGCAGGGATACACGCTCCAGATGGCGAGCCTGCCCGCCGGCGCCGAGAAGATCACGCAGACGACGCCCGTCCGTGGCGGGCTGGAGCGGGCGGACGCCACCGTCGGCTTCATCTTCGACGGCGCGGACGACCGCTCCGTCGCCGCGGCGGCGCGGCTGATGGAGCGGGGCGTGCAGGTGCGCGTCGCCGACAAGGCCTTCACCTTCGATGAAGACTCCTTCTCGCGCGGCTCGGTCCTCGTGGCCCTCGACGACAACAGCAACTTCGAGGGCGACCTGGTCGGCGCGGTGCGCGAGGTCGCCGAGATGGTCGGGCTCGGGGCGCTCGGCGTGAGCGCGGGACTGGGCGACATGGTCGAGTCGCCGGACATGGGCGGGCGCCACTTCATCCTGCTGGAGAAGCCGCGGATCGCGCTGCTGGCGAGGGGGCGCGTGAACATGTACAGCTACGGCGCCGCCTGGCACATGATCGACAACCGTCTCGGCGCCCGCGCCTCGCACATCGACATCGACCGTCTTGGGGGCGTGGATCTGCGCCGCTACAACGTGCTGGTGATGCCGGAGATCTGGGGCGGGGCGCCGGATGATGCGGCTCTGGGCGCGCTGCGCGACTGGGTGCGCTCCGGCGGCACGCTCATCGCCATCGGCGCCTCCGCCGCGGCCCTGGCGGGCGAGGAGCCCGGCCTCAGCGCCGTCCGCCTGCTGCCCGATGTGCTGGACGATCTGGAGGAGTATGAGCTTGCGATCATCCGCGAGTGGCTGGGGCGCGACGGGTCCGTCGACCTCGACGCGGTGTGGGGACAGTCGGCGCCGACGCAGACGCCCCTCCCGTGGGAGCGACTGGAAAGCCTGCCCGGCGAGGATGATCTGAAGCGGCGCGACGCCTGGCAGCGGATCTTCTCGCCGCAGGGATCGATCGTCGCCGCCCGTGTGGACGACCGGCACTGGCTGACAGCGGGTCTGGGCGACTATGTGCCGGCGCTGGCGCAGGGCTCGATCGCGCTGATGTCCAAGCCCCCCGCCCAGACGCCGGTGCGCTTCGGTTTCGCCATTGAAGGCCAAGGAGATCAGGCGACACACACCGAGACCGACAAAGGCGCAATGGAGCGACTGCGCATCGGGTGGGCGCCCCCCGCTCCCGATGGCCATGATCTCCGCCTGCGCATGAGCGGTCTGCTCTGGCCTGAGGCCGCCCAGCGACTGGCCAACACAGCCTACCTCACGCGTGAGCGGGTCGGCGCCGGACAGGTGATTCTCTTCGCCACCGATCCTGTCTTCCGCGGCGGGTCAATGGGCACGGGGCGAATCTTCTCCAACGCCGTGATCTATGGCCCCGGTATGGGCGCCAGCCATCCGATCCGCCCATGACTGGCGCGCCGGGATTTCGGGGTTCCGGGGCGGCGCTCCGGGGCGCTTGTTCACGCCTGATCGCAGTCGGCCCGATAGAGCGTGTATGAAGCGTACGGCTCCCCCCACAACCACGGCCTCGTGGAAGTTCAGTTTCAATCGTGGTTGTGGGGGCGGTCGTCGCCTCCTCGCCGCCGGCGCTGCAGCTCTGACGACAGCGTTGCTGGCGCCGATGCCCGAAGTGAGCGCCGAAGGCGATGACCGGGGAGTCACACGGCCCTCCGGCGCCCAGCGCGTGGTGCGCATCTTCGATTTCGAGGAGCGCGACATCCACATGGAGCCGGTGCCTCTGCACTGGGTGCGCGCGGTGCACAACCCGCCCCAGCGGGAACGGCCCGGGTTTCCGCGCTGGAACGAATCACACCTTGACAACACCGTGAGCCACAGCGGCGAGTGGTCGGTGAAGCTGCCCACCCGCGGCGGGAGCACTTCGTTGCGGCTGACCAGCGGCGTAGCGCCGGCGATTCCGGGGGCGGACTATGTCGTCAGCGTCATGGTGCGCACCGAAGGGCTCCAGCACGCCAAGGCCCAGCTCGCGGCCCGGCTGATCGATTCACGCCGCGGACCCATCGACGCCTCCGAGCGACGCAGCCGCATGGTGCGCACGGATGGCGCCTGGCAGGAGCTGAGCGTGGAGCTCTCCGGCGGGCACGATGACGCGGCGTGGATTCAGATCGATCTCGAACTGCTCCAGCCCGAACACCAGGCTCTTGTGGGGGGATTCGACTCGACGGATGCGCACCATGTGATGCTGGAGGACGTCTCCGGCGCCGCGTGGTTTGATGATGTGGTCATCCGCCAGAATCCTCGGCTGTCGTTGCGTGCCGGTGAGGGCGCGAACATCGCGATCGCGCCGGATTCTCCGGGCCTGATCACGACGGTGAAGGATCTGACCGGTGAATCCCTGCGCGGCCACATGGTGGTGCACGACATCAAGGGGCGCACCGTGGATGAAACGACCTTCGACGCCTCGTGGGCAGGCCGCCCCACCGTTTGGCGCCCGACGCTGCGCGAATATGGATGGCACCGGGCCCACCTGACCATCACCAGCGAATCGGGCGAACTGGCGAATCAGGCGGTCGATTTCGTCTGGACGCCCGAGCGCCGCCGCAGCACGGATGAAGACCGCGGTCGCTTCGGCGTCATCATCGAAGAGCTCGACGCCGATCATCGCACGATGCTGCCGGAGTTGTTGCGGCTGCTGGGAACGGGCGCGGCCAATTTGTCCCTGCCGGCGCTCGGACTCCGGGCAGACGGCGCCGGGGAGATCGAACCAAGCGCGAACGAGATGATGCAGTCGCTGCTGGACGCCCGCCAGGAAATCACGCTCACGCTGGATCGCACGCCTGATGCGGAGGACAGCGCGCACGACGGCGGCTTCGATCTGCTCTTTCGCGAATCAAGTGAGACGGAGCCGGCCTTTGAAAACGTCGTCTCGCGTTATGGACAGCGCGTGCGGCGCTGGCAGATGGGCCGCACCGGGCAGGACTTCGCATTCTGGGAGCGAGGCATACTGGAAGGCGTGGAGCGGGTGGAGCGGGTTCTGTCGCGGCTCGCCCCCGAGCCGATCGTGACGCTCCCCTGGAGCGCAACGCTGGCCATCAGCCCCGAGGCCGCCCGCGACGCCGCCCTCACCGTCTCCATGCCCACCGGCATCACACCCGACGGCGTGGTCCATTTCGGCGAAGCCCTGCCGCTGGACGCGGACATGACGCTGGTCATCGAGCCCACGCCGATCGAGCTCGTCGGTGAGCGGGCGGCGGCGATCGACCTCTTCCGGCGCGTGGTGCAGGCGTGGCGTTTCCAGCCGGCCCGCATCGCCATCCGCGCACCCTGGCGCCGCGGCGAGGGCGAAGAGCCGGAGCTGCTGCCCACGGCGGAGCTCGCCGTCTATCGCCAGCTCGTCGAACACCTCTCTGGACGCAGAGCGGTCGCGTTGCTTCCCATCGCCGAGGGCGCCATCGCAATCGTGATGCAGGGGCGCGACAGCGACGCAATCATCGCGTGGAATGAATGGGCGACGCCGGAGGACGCCGTCATCCGCGCCTACCTCGCCGAGGGGGCGGTGCAGGTGATTGATCCCTTCGGCAACATGAAAGAAGTCGCGCCAAGCGACGGCCTGCACAGGATCGCGCTCACCGAGACGCCCGTGATCATCGAGGGTGTGGATGTGCATCTGGCCCAGTTCCGGGCCGGCTTTCACGTTGAGCCGCCGTTCGTGCATTCCTCAGCGCGGAAGCACGATCTCGAGCTGGTGATCCAGAACCCGTGGCCCGGTGGACTCAGCGGCACGCTGCGCATCGTGGAGCCGGAGCACTGGCGCATCTCGCCGCGGGTGCACAACTTCAATATCAATCCCGGCGAGACGCTCCGGCTGCCCTTTGAAACGAGTTTCAGTGTGGGCGAGGAGGCGGGCCAGATTCCGATCGGCGTTGATTTCAATCTGATCGCGGATCGGCGCTACCCGACCATTCGCCTGGCGCCGACGGTGGAGATCGGCCTGCCGCACGTGCAGCTCACTTCCAGCTACGCCATCGAAGACAACGGCGACCTCACCGTGACTCTGGTGGTGAGCAACACCGGCGATCGGCCGCTCACCATGCGCTCCTTCGCGATGGCGCCGGGCTTCGCCCGCCAGGAAGCGCCGGTGAGCGAGCTACAGCCGGCGCGCACCACCGTGAAGCGCTTCACGTTCCGCGGCGGCGCGGAGCGCCTGAGCGGCGAGTCGATCCGCTCCGGTCTCATCGAAGTCGACGGACTGGGACGACTGAACCAGACGCTCAAGGTGGATTGAAGACTGGGCGCGATACTGAAGGTGCGGCGCCGCCTACCGCAGCGGGTGCAGCCCCCGCTCGGCGCGGCGCTGGTTCCACATCCGGAACGCAGGTGAATGGTCCTTCACCAGTTTCGTGAGCTGGCTGGTTGAGACCTCCAGCCGCAGCGCCGCCATCTTCGGATCCCAGTCCGCATCGGCGATGGCGTCCAGGGCCTCGGCGAGCAAGGCGGGGAAATCCCGGTGCTCGGTGCTGCAGATGATGCGCCCGCCCTTGCGGCGGGAACGCCACAGCTCCGAGCCGATCTCACCCGTCGGGACCGCCTCACGATGCTCCAACGCCAGCGTGTATCGAAGCCGCTTCAGCGCCATGCGCTTGTTCTCGATCTGGCTGCGACGCTCGCCCGCCTGGGCGCTGATCCCGGTGGGCCTGTGCGTGAGCGTCACCTGCGTCTCAACCTTGTTCCGATGCTGCCCGCCGGGCCCGGAGGAGCGGCTGCGTCCGAACTCGCATTGGGCGAGGAGTGTTTCGTCTGGAAGTGCGGCGGGGTGGGGCATTGGAAAACAGCAAAGCATCAAAGCAGCAAAGCAGCAAATCGGACTGCGTGTCCATCGTTCGTGGGCAAGACCAAAGCCTGTGCTGCATTGCGGCTTACCCGCTTTGCCGCATTTCCTGCACACTGCTCGGCATGGCGCGGAGCGACTGATCATCGACCCGACCCGCCAGCAGCAGCGCGTGCCCCAGCCCGGCGATCATGGCGGCGTTGTCGAGGCAATAGGGCATCTTGGGCAGGCGCAGGTCGAGGCCGCGTTGATCCGCGAACTCCGTCAGCTCGCGGCGCAGACGCGAATTCGCGCTGACGCCGCCGCCGATCAGGAGCGTGCGGCAGGGGTGGCGCTCAAAGGTACGCTCCAGTTTCAGCATCACAGCCCGAACAGCCGCCCGCTGAAACGACGCGGCGACATCCGCCTTCTGCTGTTCACTCAGGTCGTGGTGATCGCGCTCGAACCTGGTGGCGCGCCTCTCCGAGCCGTGTCTTTCCTGGCCTGAAGCGCCCTGTGCATCACGACTCGGAGAGCTGCGCCACCGTTGCGGCACGCCGCGAACCGCGTAGAGCACCGCGGTTTTGAGCCCACTGAAGGACAGATCAAGCGAATCGGGCGCGATGCGGCTGACGGGAAACTCGTGGACCTGCTCATCGCCCTGCTGCGCCAGCCTGTCCAGCTTCGGACCGCCGGGAAACTCCAGACCGAGGATGGTGGCGACCTTGTCATAGGCCTCGCCCACGGCGTCATCAATCGTCGATCCGATGCGCCGGATGTCGAGGATAGAGTCGCAGGTGTAGAGGCTCGTGTGCCCGCCGCTGACGACCAGCCCGAGCGCGGGAAACGCCGGCGCCTCGCGCTCCAGCAGACCGGCGTAGAGGTGCGCATGCACATGGTCGACGCCGACGAGCGGCCTGCCCAGCGACCACGAAAGCGCCTTGGCCGCGGCGACGCCGACGACCAGCGATCCGATCAGCCCCGGACGCGACCCCACCGCGACCGCATCAATCTCACCCAGCCCGACGCCCGCATCCGCCAGCGCCCGGCGCAGCACCGGCAGCATCCGCTCGACATGGGCCCGACTGGCGATCTCCGGCACCACGCCGCCGTACTCGACGTGCAGCTCATCCTGCGAAGCGATGACGTTGCAGAGCACATCCCGCCCGTCGCGAACCACCGCGGCGGCCGTCTCATCGCAGCTTGATTCGATGCCGAGGAGGAGCATGGGAAAAGCGGAAAAACGGGAAAACGGGAAAACGGGAAATCAGCAAAGGGTGGTCAGGCACAACCTCTGGACTGATCATGTACTGCCTGGATGCGACTCGCACCACAGGCACATCGTAGTTTCTTCCTCTTTGCTGCTTTGCTGCTGTTCCGCTTTGCTGATTTCACTCTTCCTTCTTCTCCACCGGAGCGTCCACCAGCCAGCGCTCGAGGTTCTCACCAGTGATCTTCAGCGTCGTGACGACCTCGCCCTCGGCGTTGCGGATCTCGATGTCGCCGCCGGTGAGGGTGGCGCTGTCGGGGATCAGGCGGTCTCGTTCGATGGCGTCCTCGGGAACAGCCGCGGCGAGCGCCTCGATGCGCTGGTCAACGCGGCTGAGTTCGCGCAGGAGCCTGTCGCGTCCGACCTGCATGCGGCGCAGCTCCGCCAGTTCGATGGCGGCATCCTTTCGCTGCTCTTCGGCGGGCGCCCATGCACCGGACTGAAGCCGGGTGCGGAGGGCGTTAACGGCGACGGTGAGCTCGCGATCCTTCAGCTCCTTCAGCACGTCGTCCACATCGAGAATGGCGCTGGCCTCAGCGCGCCGGCGCCGCTCGGCGCCGTTGGAGCGAATCACCTCGCGCTCGCGCCGGATGCGCAGCATCTCGGTGTATTCCGCGTCGCTCATCTGCACATAGAAACCGGGTGAAGGATCGACCCCCCACTCGGCCGAGTCGTCCATGCGGTTGATGTTGCGCCCGCTGGGGCCGTAGTAGTGCTGTTCGGTGAGCTTGAGCTGGCCGCGTCCGGACGGCAGCGGCACCACCGACTGCACGCTTCCCTTCCCGAAGGATCGCGATCCGACCACGATCGCCCGATCGTTGTCGCGCAGAGCGCCGGCGACGATCTCACTGGCCGAGGCGCTCTGACGGTTGATCATCACCACCATCGGAAAATCTGGCAGTGTGCCCTCCGCGACGGCGTGGACGGAGTCCTCCTCATGGCTGCGGCCGCGCGTCGAGACGATCAGCCCCTTCTCAAGGAACATGTCCGCCATCTGCGTGGCGGCGGGCAGCACGCCGCCCGGGTTGAACCGCAGATCAAGCACCAGCCCCTCCAGACCTGCATCGAGCAGGCCGCGCAGGGCGGACTCGAACTCATCGAGCGTGGCGCCGGTGAACTGGGAGACCCGGATGTAGCCGATGCCGCTCTCTGGATCGATGATGAAGTTCCAACCGTCGCCATTCATGCGCTCAAAGCCGGCCACGGTGCGCGTCACGATCTGCCGCCGCACGATGGGCACATCAAAGCGATCCGACTCACGCTCCACGGTCACGACCACCGTCTGACCCGGCTCGCCGGTGAGCATGTCGATGGACTCCTGGATCTCAAGGCCCAGCGTGCTCACACCATCGACAGCGATGATGCGGTCGCCGGCCATGATGCCCGCGCGGTAGGCGGGCGAGTCCTCGAGGGGGCTGACGATGGTCAGCCAGCCTTCGTCGATGCGGACCGATGCCCCGATGCCGACGTAGCGGCCCTGGAGCGCCTTGTTGAACTCGGCCAACTCTTCGGGAGAGACATATTCGGTGTAGCGATCGCCGAGAGCCTCAAGCATCCCGCGGATCGCCGCCTCCTGGAGCTGCTGCATGTCCGGATCGGTGACGTACCGGGTGGCGACCAGGTGCTGCACATCGATGATGGGGTCGAACCAGGCGTAGGCGCTGGTCGGCTCGGCGTCGGCCCGGGCGGGGGGCGCCAGGACGGGGACGAGGACGGCCAGCGAAGCCGCAGCGGCGGCGAGAATGACAAGCGCGATCTTTCCGGGCCCTTTGAGCACGTTTGGGCTCCTTTTTTGCGAAACTATGCTAGGACAAAAAAGGTCGTCGTCGATCGTAGTGGTACCGGCGCCCTCGGGAGATGGTTCGTTCCGGTTTTTCCTGATCTCGGGCGCCGCCCCGGCGTCGGGGGGACCATCGCGGGCGTACCATAGCCTTCGAACGCAAACGTCCGGGGAAGCCCAGGATCGCCCCGGCTCACGCCTCCCTCCACCCCGCACCGGACCGGCTTCAGCAACGCATGGCACGAACCAAGGAACGCACGGACATCAAGGTCGCCTCTGAGAAGGCGGTGCTCGCGGCCGTCCATCTCCCCGACAGTCGCTTCGACGAGCGCGATCCTCTGGGCGAGCTGCGCTCGCTGGCCGAGACCGCTGGCGCGGTCGTGGTTGGCGAGCTGATCCAGAACCGGCAGCGCCCGGAGGCCGGCACATACATCGGCTCCGGCAAGCTCGACGAGTTGAAGGGCCTGTGCGACACCACCGGCGCCACGCTCATCGTCTTCGACCACGATCTCTCCCCGTCGCAGATCGGCAACATCGAGAAACACTGCGAACGCAAAGTCGTCGACCGCTCCGAGCTGATCCTCGACATCTTCGCCAGTCGCGCCACCACCCACGAAGCCAAGCTCCAGGTCGAACTGGCCCAGCTTGAATACACCTTCCCCCGCCTGCGGGCCATGTGGGACCACCTCGAGCGCATCGTCGGCGTCGGAGGCGTGATGGGCATCGGCGCCAGAGGCCCCGGCGAGCAGCAGCTCGAGATCGACCGGCGCATCGTCAAGCGCAAGCAGACGCAGCTCCGTCGCGAGTTGGAGGAAATCCAGAGCCGCAAGCGCCGCGAGGTCAGCCGGCGCCGGCGCGACCACTACACCGTCGGCCTCGTCGGCTACACCAACGCCGGCAAGTCCACACTCTTCAACACCCTCACCGCCGGCGGCGCCTATGCCGACGACCGCCTCTTCGCCACCCTCATGACCCGCACCCGCGAGTGGGACGTCGGTGGCGGCGCCGGCGTGATGCTCTCCGACACCGTCGGCTTCGTCCGCGACCTGCCGCACAACCTCATCGCGTCCTTCAAAGCGACCCTTGAAGAGACCACCCACGCCGACCTGCTGCTCATCGTGCTCGACGTCTCCGATCCGAGCGCCGAGATGCAGTACGAGACGGTGATGAAGACGCTGGACGAGATCTTCGAGGAAGTCGAAAAGTCTGAGCGCAAGGCCGGCGCCGCGTGGGAAGCGCCGGAGCGCCAGCTGCTGCTCAACAAGGTCGATCGCCTCCAGGACAACAAGGAAATCCTCTACTGGGTCGCGCGCTCCCCCGGCGCCATCCCCATCTGCGCCCGCGATCCCGAGGATGAGGGCCTGGAGACCCTGCGCCAACGGGTGCGTGAAAAGTCAATGGGCGATGTGCGCGAGCTGACGCTCATCACACCCATGGCCGACTCGAAAACGATCAACTCGCTGGAAAACCGATCCGAGGTGCTGGAGCGGAGCTATGACAACGGCGAAGCGCGGATCCGAGCCCGCATCGGCTCGCGCGTGCTGGACCAGCTCCGCGCAGGCGGGGCGAAGTTCGAGATCGAGCCCGCCGCGAGCGGGGGCATGTAGAAAAGTAGCAAAGCGGAACAACAGCAAAGCAGCAAAGGCTTTGACCTCGCCCACGAATGGTGGGCACACCATCCGATTTGCTGCTTTCACGCTTTGCTGATTTGCTGCTTTTCCAAAGCCCCACCGCCCCGCGTCCATGACCCGAGGCGACGGCCCCGCGGTCGGCGCCGCCCGTCCGGGGGCCCTCGTCCAGGGCCCGGCGCGGGTTTCCCGTCGTCCGGAGCGGAA
This sequence comes from Phycisphaeraceae bacterium, assembly GCA_007693965.1. Taxonomy (GTDB): domain Bacteria; phylum Planctomycetota; class Phycisphaerae; order Phycisphaerales; family UBA1924; genus RECQ01. The sequence goes on from RECQ01000036.1 coordinate 46,815, forward strand.
ACGGACGCGCCGATTGGACAACCCGCCCCCCCGCCGCGATACTTCCGCCCCTGCGCCACCTTAGCTCAGTTGGTAGAGCGGAGCTTTCGTAAAGCTCAGGTCATCGGTTCGAGTCCGATAGGTGGCTTTCGCGTCGGGCGGCGCGTTGTCGAATCGTCGTTCATCGCGCCGGTGAATGTCAGTGTTCGCTCATCGGGGGGTGCGTAGTGTTGCGCTGGTGTTGCGCGATCAGCATGGGCCCGCGCGGATGTCACACCGATCGCATCCTGCTCCTTCTATCCCGACTGACCGGGGCGCCGCCGGCTCGGCCTCACGCTCCCCCGGATCCGGCGCCGGAGACCGATCCAGTGATCAACATCATCTGCGACCGCTGCGAGCGAACCATCTCCGTCCCGAGTGAGAAGGCGGGTACGAAGCTCGAGTGCCCGGATTGCGGCGACATCAACATCGTCCCAAAGGGCGAAAAGGATCCGCCCGAAGCCGCCACCGACCGGGCGACCGCGCTGGGGCTCCCCCCCGACGTCGCCCCGGAGACGCGCATCGCGCTGGTGCGTCCCTCACTCTGGCGCAGCAGACCCTTCACTTTCGTGTTGCTCGCGTTCGGACCGATCGCCATCTCCATTCTCGCTTTCGCAATGGGATGGGGTTTCGTGCAGAACATCTGGTGGTGGGCGACGCCGGTCGTTGGCTGGCTGATCCTCCTGGCCGGATGGTTCGCCACAGCCATGTTTTCGTCGCTGGAGATCACCAACAAGCGCACCGTCGAACGCCGCGGCCTGCTCAGCCGGCGCACCAGCGAAGTTCTGCACGATCACGTCCGCAACATCGAGATCAGCCAGTCATTCCTGAACAGGCTCACCCGCGTCGGCGAGCTGGGCATCTCCAGCGCCGGACAGAGCGGCGTCGAAATCCACATCCACAACGTCCCCAACCCCCATCGCCTGCGGAAGATCATCGACGCCTACCGGCCGCTCTGAGCCTGCCGATCGACGGGGCTCATGTCCCGGGGGAGCGTTTGTCGATCCAGCATCGCAGCCGTCGCCGGGCTACACTGACGCGGTCGCCGCAGGTCGCCTCTGACGGCCCGTGATCGACGCCACCCCCCACGGACGCCCCCATGACCCTCCCATCGAGAATACGCTTGCGGCTTCTGGCGCTGGTGATCGGCGTGCCGCTGGCGACGGTGGGCGTTATATCCCTCAGCCCGTCTTGGGCCGCCCTGCCGCTGGTCGGCGTGGCCGTCTATGCCTTCACGGTCAGTGTCAACAAGGTCTCGCACCGCCTCGCCCAGCCCAGTTGCTGGACCTGCGGCCACGACCTCGCCGCCCAGCCCACGGGTGAATACGGCGTCGCCTGCCCCGACTGCGGCTCGCTCAATCAGCACCTGGCGAAGCGCGAACTGCACGTCGATGATGACGATTCACCAAATCTGAACGCCTGAACACTTCCAGGAATTTCCCCCCACGGACGGACCCACGCACGGCGCTCAGCCTGTGCGCCTAGCTGCATCACGCGCGCCGGCGCCGCCCGACCGTGAGCAGCGCCAGCCCGGCGGCGCCGAGACCCGCGGCGGAGGGAATGGGAATGACGCCCATGCCGCCGTCGCCGTTGTCGTTGCCCTCCCGAACCTCGAGTGTGAGCGTCGGGGTGAGGCCACTGGAGAACCCGAAGATCGAGCTGCGATCCTCCAGAGGCAGCACCAGATCGTCGACGACAAAGCCGCCCAGCACGGCCATGCTCCCGAGCCGGTCCGTCAGCATCGCCAGGCCATCGGAGTTCAGGGAGATGGAGATCATCTGCCCCATCAACGACTCATCGAACGCAATGGAGCCGAAGACGTCGCCATCACCAAGGTCATCGAAGATGTCGCCGCCGCCGATGCGATTGCTGAAGCTGGAAAAGGGCGTCGATACATCGCGGAACTCGTAGACGCCGGAGTTGGTGATGCCGAATTGGGAATCGATCAGCACTGAGAACGTGGCGCTCTCGACCACGCCGCTGAGTCCGGTGAGATTGAACCCGAACCAGTTGCGCGAGGTAATGTCGGACTCACCCGCAACATAGTTGAGCGAGTCATTGGCCACACCTTCGGAGGAGATCCACCCCCGATCGACGGTGTTGAGCATCGTGGTCCCGGCGTGCGCGGCGGAAGCGCCGACGCCCACTGCGACGACTGCTGCGACAAATCCTGAAGGCTTCATATTGAACATCTCTCTCACCATGCGCAAGGCAATGGCTTCAATCACCCACTCTGAACACGGCCGAGCGTTCGCGGCTCAACCCCCGGTCCGCCCGCGACATACGGACGATCTCGAACCGATGTCTGCCCCATCCCTGGGCGCCCGGCCCCGAACCCACTTGCTGCCTGGTCAGAGACCGAGTGAATACGCAGAAGCAACCCTGACGAGCGACTCCCACTTCTGTGATGCTACCAGATATCGGACCAGATCTCCAGCGCCGCGCCCGGCCAGACGCCGTCGCACAAACCTCTGCGCCACAAATGCTTACAGAATCTGCCCCGGCGTTGTCGCCTCAGGCGAACTGGATCAACGCCTCCGTCAGCGCCAGTACCCTTCGTCGGTGAACGGAGAGAATCAGCCTCGTGGACCCACACCGCCATCCCGAATCGGCCGAAGCGCACACCTGTCCGCGCTGCGGCTACGACCTCGCCGGCCAGATCGCGGCGTGGACCCACGCATGCGAGATGCAGGGCCGCTGCCCTGAGTGCGGCATGGGCTTTTTCTGGGGCGACCTGCTGAGCGAAAGCCGCCGACGCCTGCCCTGGCTCTATGAACACGCCCGCCATCCCATGGACATCCGCGCCGCGCTGAGCACATTCGCGCGGGCCCTGCTGCCCAACCGGTTCTGGCGGCGCGTCGGCCCCTTTTGCGAAGTGCGCCCGGGGCGTCTGGCGCTCTGGCTCGCAGGCGTTTCGGGGCTGCTCTTTGGCTTGATGTGGTTTGTGAGCGCGGCCGTGTGGATTCCACTGGGGCTTCTCTACGCCCCGCAGCCGGTCTATGCCCCTCCCCCGGGCGAACCGAATCCGATCCTGATGACAGCGCTCAATGCAGGGCTGGCCCAGTTCGGAGGAATGTGGTTCGGTGAGGAGCTCAAGCCCATCCCATCACCGGGATGGTTGATATCGCTCACTTTCGCGTTGATGTCGTTCATGATGGCGATGGTCGCCATCTCGGCGCCCTCGTTCTGGAAATCAGTCAGGACGCGCAAGCGCCACATCGCGCGCATCGCGGTGTACTCGCTTGCTGGCCCACTGGTCATGCAGGCAGTCCACTATCTTTCCACGTTCTGGATTGTTACGAGTTTTCTGTACGGCTTCGACCCGATGGCGCTCGAATGGCGGTGGTGGGCCAGTCCCTTTGAGAGGGTTTATTCACTGCTCAACGTAGTGATCGTCGCGCAGCTCGGTGTTGGACTGGCGCTGCTCACTGCCTCGTGGTGGTTCGGGCTGCGGCGGGGACTGGGCATGAGCCGCCGCAACGCGACGGGCCTCGCCGCGATGTCACTCGCGGTCGCCCTGTTCGCCGCCTTCATATTCGTGGTGATCATCTGGATCGACCTGTATCTCCTTGAGGATATGACCGCGCTCCCGCAGTGAGCGGCCGTATAATGCCGCTGTCGGCCGGCGAGGAAGCGACGATCGTCCTCCCGCGCGCCAACACGACTCAGTGAGCCGCTCCGCCAAAGGAGATTCAGGAGAGAATCCTTGTCCCACGACCCCATCGCCGAATCCGTCCTCGACCTCCTGCGCGACGCCGACCCCGATGTCGCCACGATCATCAATGCCGAGCAGGAGCGCCAGGCGAGCACCATCGAGCTCATCGCCAGTGAGAACCACGTCTCCCCCGCCGTCATGCACGCGATGGGGACCTGCCTCACCAACAAGTACGCCGAGGGCTACCCCGGCGCCCGCTACTACGGCGGCTGCGAGCACCACGACCGCATCGAAACGCTCGCCCGCGAGCGGGCCAAGCAGCTCTTCGGCGCCCGCTTCGCCAACGTCCAGCCCCACTCCGGCGCCCAGGCCAACATGGCCGCGTTCATGGCGGCGATGAAGCCGGGCGAAACCTTCGCCTCCCTCGTCCTCAAGGACGGCGGCCACCTCAGCCACGGGATGAAGATCAACTTCTCCGGAACCTTCTACACCCCCGTCCACTACCCCCTGCACTACGACGAGAGCCACCCCGACTTCGAGCGCATCGACTACGAGGCCTGCCGTGAAGTGTGCGTCGAGCACAAGCCCAAGGTCATCCTCTGCGGCTACTCGGCGTACCCGCGCGAGATCGATTTCGCCCGCTTCCGCGCCATCGCCGACGAGGCGGGGGCGCTGCTGGTCGCGGATATTGCCCACATCGCCGGGCTGGTCGCCGCGGGCGTGCACCCGAGCCCCTTCCCGCACGCCCACATCGTCACCACCACCACGCACAAAACCCTCCGCGGCCCGCGGGGCGGACTGGTGCTGACCAACGATGAAGAGCTTGCGAAGAAGATCGATCGATCGCTCTTCCCCGGCGTTCAGGGCGGGCCGCTCATGCACATCATCGGCGCCAAGGCGGTCGCCTTCGGCGAAGCCCTGAAGCCGGACTTCAAGGACTACGCCAAACGCGTCGTCGCCAACGCGCAGGCGCTGGCGAACGGCCTCATCGAGAAGGGCTACCGCATCACCTCCGGCGGCACGGACAACCACCTCATGCTCGTCGACCTCCGCGCTCGCGACGCCGAGCTCACCGGCGCCGACGCAGAGAAGTGGCTCGAAGCCGCGGGCGTCATCACCAACAAGAACGGCATCCCCGACGACCCCAGGCCCCCGCGGATCACCAGCGGCCTGCGCCTGGGCTCGCCCGCCGTCACCACACGCGGCTTCGGCGCCGACGAGATGCGCCGCATCGCGGGATGGATCGACACCGTGCTGGGCTCGAAGGGCGAAGATGGCGCCACCCGGCAGGTCCGCGAAGAGGTCCGCGAGTTGTGCGCCGCCTTCCCGCTGCCGGGATCGGCCGCTCCGGCACGGGCCTGAGGCTCGAACGCGGCGAATCTTCACATTCCTTCGCTCATTCGCTGCAATCCGACATCGAGCGGAGGCGTTCTGCCTGTGTGACGACGCGGCCCGATCCGCAGGCCGCGCGGCGGAACCAGAGAGGAGCCCACATGACGCCCCACACGATCAGGCGACCCTTCGCCAAGCTCGCCTCAGCAATGGCGATCGCACTGCCCGCATCACTCGCTTCGGGCTCGTGCCGGCCGGATCTGTCCTTCATCGCCACAGAGGTCGAGGCGTTCCTCGCCGAGAACCCATTCGTTCCCGGCATTGCGATCATCATCGGCCGCGATGACGAGGTCATTTACGAACGCGGCTTCGGCGATACGACCACGACAAGCGTGATGCCCATCGCCTCGGCGACCAAGTGGATCACCGGCGCTGCACTGATGTCCCTTGTTGACGAAGGCCTGGTTTCACTCGACACACGGGTCGCGGAGTTCATCCCCGCGTTCGATGACGATGATGGTCCGCTCTCACGCATCACGCTGGGTCACTGCTTTGCGCACACCTCCGGGCTGCCCGCTCAATCAGCAGCGCTCAACGACAGGAATCTGCCGCTGCAGGACTTCGCCGTGGTCACCGCCATCGCCGGTCCCCGGCTTGATTTGACGGGCGCGCCGGTCGAGCCCGGCGCCGAATTTCATTACGGAGGCGTGTCGATGCAGGTCGCCGGCGCCGTCATGGAGCTCGCCGCCGGCGAACCGTTCCAGGCGATTCTGGCGAGCCGCATCACCGATCCGCTCGGCATGTCATCCACCTTCTTCCCGCTCGGATCGCCCCGCGTCGCAGGCGGCCTGAACTCAAACGCAGCGGATTACGCGGCATTCCTCCAAAGCCTGTTCGACGGCGCTGCGGGCGCGGGCGGCGTTCTGTCAGCAGAAGCGATCGACACGCTCCTCGAAGACCAGGCCCATGGCGCCATTCGAAGATTCGTTCCGCCGTCCGTTCCCACAGGGTTCAGTCATGGCGTCGGTGTCTGGCTGGACCTCTTCGACGAAGAATCGGGCGCATCCGTCGAAGCGACTTCGGTCGGCGCCTACGGCGCCAATGCATGGCTCGATCGCTCCCGAGGGCTCTACGGCATGTTCATTGTCTTCTCAAACAATGGTCTCGTCACGCCACTGGTGCGCGATCTTCAGCGGGGTGTCGCGGACGCTGTCGATGTCTCACGCGCCGATCTCTCCGGCGACGGCGCCGTCGGCGCCGGCGACCTTGCGATCCTGCTCGGCGCCTGGGGAACCCAGGGCCCCGGCGATCTGGCAGGAAATGGCGTCGTCGGTTCAGCGGATCTGGCCATCCTTCTCGGCGCCTGGGGCCCGTGCCCGAATCCGGACTGAATCCTGCGATTGCGCTGTAGTCGCGCGCCAGAACCAGATCGATCTCTGAAACGGCGTGACTACGGCGAGATCGATCGCCCATCATCACCGATCACCAACTCCCCCCGCGCTGCGCACTGCCGCATCCCCTCATAGATCGCCGCGCACACCGCCGTCGCCACGTTCAGCGATCGCTCGCCCGCGACCATCGGCAGCGACACCAGCCGATCCGGATGCCGCTCCAGCAGCGCATCCGGCAAACCCGCAGTCTCCTTGCCGAAGACCAGATGATCGCCGGGGCGGATCTCGACATCCCAGTGGGGCCGGGCGCACTTCGTGGTGTACAGCCACATCCGCGGCGACAAGGTGGAACGGCTCTCCGAGCCGTTGGTGGAACGACTCTCCGAGTCGTTGTTCAGCGCACGATCCGCTGATTCAGGCGTCGAGTTCGCACCATCTCGGCTCAGAGAGCCGAGCCACCGCAGATACGCCTCCCAATCATCATGCTCCGTCGGCGCCAGCCGCGGCCAGTAATCAAGCCCCGCGCGCCGCAGCGCCTTGACAGACGTATCAAACCCGAACGGCCGGATCAGATGCAACGCGCACCCGGTCGCGATGCACGTGCGCCCGATGTTGCCGGTGTTGTTGGGGATCTCGGGTTGGTGGAGAGTCAGTTGGAAGGGCATGGAGTGCTGACTTCGTTTTGGCTGGGCTCACCGGTCTTTTCAGTCCCAATCGAATCTTCGACACATTTCCAGCAACTCTCAACGAGTTGCACATACCGATTGCGCGGAAAATGCTCGAGGTCACCTCCGATACGCCCCAGCGATGCGCAGAGAGAATACGAACATTCCAGAAATCCGTACCCGATTGCATCTGCATGGCGCTGCATTTGCCGGCGAATTGACCCTACACCCAATCCGAGTGATCTGCACATACGAACCAGATCATAGACGGGGTATCCCCGCGTAGTCGCACCCGCCCAATCTATGACCGCAAATCGATGTCCGCCCGCGACTACCCCACCCCGAAGTACATTGTCAATACAAAAATCGTTGTGCACCAGTGTGAAACACGGCCTCCAAGTGCCCGATTCAATGGATCGCGCCGCTTCAGCAGCGCAGCATCTCAAACGCCGGGAAAGCTCTCCATCGCACTCAATACATTGAAGCGCCGCCTTCACTTCATCAAGATCATCGCCTGACTCGCACTGCGTGAGGGTCGCAGATACCGCGTCGTGTAACCATCTAAAAATACTTCCACGCACGAACATCGTCTGTGATTTTCTAATTACCTTGGATTCGCTAAAAGGACGCGCGTAGGGGAAAATTGCGAAAGTTCTTCCCTCGATGTCTCCCGTGGTGTGTGGCAGTAGCACAGCTGAGGCTAATTGAGCGGGCAGCGATTTTGCGGCCCGCTCTGCCCGCTCCACGGTGCGTGCGATGTACCCGGGCGCCTCCCGCGACGAAATCAAAATGAACGCCCTAGGTTGTCCAGACGAATCACATCCAATCATCCTCAGCGGCGAGTCCGCCAACATGCGATCGTATGCCACAGGCTGTACAATGCAATGGGGTAGCGATTCGCTGATGCGCGCCGCGATCAACGCCAGCCCTTCGCCAAACTGATCACTCTCCCGCGCCTCGACATCAATCGATGATGGATTCATTCCAGAACTCCGCCATAATGCCGGCCGAAGCACCATGCGTTGCCGCAATGGCTCGACCCGTAGTGAGTGGGTGAAGATGAGTAATCCGAAATCATGGGAGGAATTCCTCCAGATCCAACTCCAGGCTAACGCTGCGAATACGAATTCCGGTTGAATCTCATCCGTCGAGCAGCTCTAAGTCGCCCTGATTACGGGTACCATAGTGGGCCGGCGTTGCGGCCCGCTAGGCCGCTTGGAACAAGTGCTTCATCCCTCCAGACAACTATTTTGCAACAAGATTCGTACAAAAGAGAATCCGTTCCAAAATGGGAACAAAACCCCATGGACCAAAGTATGAACTGACTCTACCGCACTGAGGAAACTGGATCAACAAGCTCTGCCTCTCCCTACCACCAATTCCCCCTCCTACCATCTCCCCATGTCTCTCTTCGCCGAACTCCACCGCCCCGGCTCGCCCGGGCTCTTCATCACCGGGACCGACACCGGCGTCGGAAAGACCGTCGCGGCGTGTCTGATCGCGGACCAGTTCCGGCGTCAGACGCTCGAAGTCGCGCCGCGCTCGCGCATCGGCGTCTTCAAGCCCATCGCCACCGGGTGCCGGCGCGAGCGCGAGGGGCTCGTCTCCGACGACGCCGAACAGCTCGCACACGCCGCCGACTTTGACCCCGATGTCGGCAACCTCGCGCTCATCAATCCCATCCGTTTCAGGCCCCCGCTCGCGCCCGCCGCGGCCCTCGAAAAACTCGGGCGCTCTGCCCGCCTCGAGGTCGACGAGATCGACGCCTCCCTCCGCCGGCTCGACGAGCGCTGCGCCGCCATCGTCGTCGAAGGGATCGGCGGCGTGATGGTCCCGCTGGCCCGCTCCGAGTCGCGGGGCGGCGGGCGAAAGGGGCGGGGCCAGTGCGAAACGGTGCTCGACCTGATGGCCGCCATCGGCTACCCCGTCGTCGTCGTCTGCCGCGCCGGGCTGGGCACGCTCAACCACACCGCCATGACGGTCCGCCTCATCCGCGAGGCCGGGCTCACGCTCGCCGGGCTGGTGATGAACGGCTACGACCCCGAATCGACGGACGAATCGATGCAGAGCAACCGCGCCTGGCTCGCCCGGCAGAACCAGACCTCCGTCCTCGCCACCCTGCCGGGGTGGACCGGGACCGGCAGGTCCCGCAAGGCGATCCACTGGGATGTCCGGGCGATCGACCCGGCCCTCCGCGAGGCCATCGATTCCTGCGACTTCGCAGCCCTGTGCCGCCGGGGCCGCGGGGTGGGCGCATCCTGATCCGGGTGATTCCGGGAACCGACTGATCCGACGCGTGTTAATGGACGAAGGGTTGAATGCTCGGGATTGCAAATCTGCGGCCCCGGCGCTTGTGGTTCCGATAGCCTTGCATCCATGGTGACAGCAAGCATGATCGACGCAGCCGAAATGAAGCGTGGCATGCGCACAGAGGCGCGACGAACGCTCGCGGAGCTGGATGCGCACACGGCCCACCTGCTCTCCGTCAGCGCCTGCAATCGGATCATCAACACCGACAGCTTCTACTCCGCCCAGTGCGTGATGGTCTATCTCCCAATGTCGGATGAGCTGAACATCACGCCCGTCGCCCTGCGGGCTTTCCAGCTCGGCAAGACGGTCTGCGCCCCACGCATCGACTGGGAGCGCAAGCGGATGACGCCCGTCGAGGTCCGTGGCTTCGACGACCGCTTCGAAATCCGTCGCCACGAAGTCCGTGAGCCCTTCGAGGGCATCCCCGTCGCGCTCTCCGAGATTGAAATGATCCTCGTCCCCGGGCTGGCTTTTGACGCCTCCGGCCACCGGCTGGGGCGGGGCGGCGGGTTCTATGACCGATTTCTGGCCCAGCCCGGCTTCCCGCCTCGGATGACCCGCTGTGGGATATGCTACGACTCACAGATCGTCGGAGTGATTCCCACGGAGGACCACGATGTCACCCTCGACACCGTGATCACCGATCGGCGGGTGATCCGCATCCCATCCGGGAAGCTCGCCTGAAGCACCGCTGCATTCCTGCGGCGTCGACGAATTCACAACCCGAGGCCGCGTTTCCACGGAAGGTTTCACGACATGGCTCTCATCTCGCAGTCACCCCGCCAGCACGCTTCGATCCGCAGCGCCCCCACCCGAGGCGGGGGAAGCATGCGCCGCCGCCGCCGCCGCAAGCAGATCCGACTGCTCGCCCTGCTCGCCATCGCCCTCGGCGTCGCTGGTGTGGTGTGGATCTCGACCGGCCGCTCGAGCGACGCCGGAGGCGTCGAGCCGGCCACGATCGCCGCCGAACGGGAGACCGAACCGGAGACCCGCGTCGCCGCCGCCACCTCGCAGGCCGAAACGCCCCGTCCCAGCCGCCCCCTGCCCGAGGCCGACCGTCCCGTCAGCCGACCCTCGACGACACGGACCCCGGATCCCGCCAGCGTCGTGACCATGGGCCGCTCCCCGGCGGCCGAGCCGACGCCCCGGCAGACCGCGCCCGCCGCCAGCGAGCCCGAGCGCCGACCCGAGCAGCGCCCCCAGCAGCAGTCCAGCCGCCCGACAGAGCGATCCGAGCCCGCCCCGGCCCAGAGCACCATCGCCGCCTCCCCCGAAAGATCCACCCGCACCACAGCCACGACGAGCGCGGCCCCGGTGCGCGAGATGATCCGCCAGGCCGCCGACATGGCCGCCCGCAACCGCCCCGTCCAGGCCCGCGAGATCTACAACCGCGCCCTGCTCGACCAGCGCACCACCCACTCCGACCGCGCCATGATCCGCGAGCGCATGGCGGAGCTCAACGAAACACTCATCTTCTCCCCCACCGTCGTTGATGGCGACGCCTTCACCGAGCGCTACCGTGTGCAGTCCGGCGACACCCTCGTCCGCATCGTGAACCGCCAGAAGCTCGCCATCGACTGGCGCCTGCTGCAGCGCGTCAACCGCATGGACAACCCCTCGCGCCTGCGGGTCGACCAGTCCCTCAAAATCGTCCGCGGTCCGTTCCACGCCGTCGTCAGCAAGAGCGAATTCCGCATGGATGTCTACGCCGGCCCCGTTCCCGAGGTCGACGCCCGCGGCCGCATCGTTAACTCCGGACACGCGCCGACGTTCATCCGCTCCTTCCCCGTCGGACTCGGTGAGTACGGCTCGACGCCCGTCGGCGCCTGGCTGGTGCGTCCGAACAACAAGGTCATCAACCCCGCCTGGACCAACCCGCGCACCAATGAGAGCTTCGCCGCCAACGACCCCAACAACCCCATCGGCGACCGCTGGATCGGCCTCGACGGCATCGATGAGAACACGAGATCCCTCTCCGGCTACGGCATCCATGGCACCATTGAGCCCGACTCCATCGGCCGCGAGATGAGCATGGGCTGCATCCGCCTCCTCGATGGCGATGTCGAACTCATCTACGAGCTGCTCGCCGAGGGCGAGAGCATCGTCCACGTCGTGCCCTGAGCGCAGCCCCGAGGCCCCGGCCCGCTCGCCAACATCCCCGGCCGCTGATGAGCTCCCCACTCCACGCCGTCTCCGAGTGCGGCGTGAACTCGGCATGCGTCAACGTGATGGCCCGCCATGCCTGCGAGAGCGCCCGGCGCCGCCGCAGGAGCGACTGAATCAGCGTAAGTACAAATGGCGCAAAGCGGTGGAGCGCGGCATCGGCTGGTGGAAACTGGTGTCGGCGCATCGCAGCGCGGTGCGAGAAGCTCGCGGTGAACTCACCAGCCGTAGGTCAGGCTCGCCATGAGTTTCCGATGCTTGCGGCTGCTCGATCCCTTGATCCGTCAAACAGGACCGAATGGGGTGATCAACTTCCTATCTCTCGAGTCCGTTCCGTCAAGACGAGATAAATTCGTGGAGTTTTCGCCCCTGTTCGGCTAGAATGCGGCATCGGGCAGGCGAGACGCCCGTCGTACTTTCACGGTCGACCAATCGAGACTCCAAGTCGGAGAGCCCGAGCGCTCCGCGGACTTGAACGGAGACGGCCTCGTCGGCTCCAGCGATCTGGCGATCCTCCTCGGCGGCTGGGACCCCAGCATTTGAATTTGGACTCCGCAATCAATTTGGGCCTCCCGACTGAGGCCCCTGTGTCAATTGAGTTGAGTAATGAGGTTGGAAGAATCGCGTGTGTTTCAGTCCGCGTCTTCCGGAGGGCGACTTCAGGAAAGGATCATGCGAACGATGAAGATTCGACACATTGCAGGATCGGGAGGGGCGTTCATCGCTCTTTCTGCTCTCACACTGATCACACTCCATGATCCGAGCGACTCAGCGCGTGCCGCCTCATTCGACGCTTCAGCCGAAAGCCAAACGCCTGCAGAGAATGCCGCCGCGACTCCCTCGATGCTGCGCCCGGTCTCTCCGCAGCGCGCTGTTGCGCGAGACGACACTCGGCTCATCGAGCACATGATGAGCGGCGTGCTGCGCAGCCGGCAGGTCGAAGTCGCCCTCGATGTTCTCCCCGACCCCGCCGCGGCGTCGAGCAGTGAAACACCCATCCGGCTTGAACTCTTCGACGATCTCACCCACAACATACGCATTGACAGTCCCGGCGCCGTGCATCCCGGCGCTCCCGACGTGCGCACGCTGCTCGGCCACGTCGACGGCCGCGAGCACGACTCCTGGGTTGTCATCTCCCGGCTCGGCGACGATCTGCACGCTGACATCGTGGTCGCGGGGAGCGCGACGGTTCAGCTCCGCTCCCTCGGCGGCGGCGTGCACGAGGTGCGCGAGGTCGATGAATCCAACTTGCCTCCCTGCGGCGTGGGCCTGGCGGGACACACCAACCCCACCATGGAAGAGCTGCGCCGTCCCGGCGACCCCGCCCATCGTGAAGATGCGGCGCCCGCGACGCAGCGCGGCGAGTTTTTCACGCCTGTGGACGTCCTGATGGTGTACACACCCGCGGCGCTGGCCACCGCCGGCTCGCCTGAGTTCATGGAGCTCAGCGCCGTCAACTGGTTCGAGACGACAAACTTCGCATACGAAAACAGCGGTGTCGAGCACCGCCTTCGCATGGTCGGCCTCTTCGAGACGGACTACGTCGAAATCGGCGCCTCCGCGGATCTCGGCCGACTTCGCAATCCATCCGACGGATACATGGACGAAGTGCATGAGCTTCGCGATCTCTACGGCGCAGACCTGGTGCATCTCATCTCCATGTCCACCGGCGCCTGCGGCGTCGCCTACGTCATGCCCGGCATCACCCCAGGCTTCGAGTCGTCCGCCTTCGGCCTCACGCGATTCACCTGCGGCGCCCTCACTTTCGCGCACGAGATCGGGCACAACATGGGCTGCGGCCACGACAAGGAGAACGCCAATTTCGCCGCGTTCTGCTACTCCTACGGCTATCGAACCCCCAACAACCAGTACCGCACCATCATGGCCTATTCGCCCGGCACACGACTCTCGCTCTTCTCCTCGCCGGACGTCATGGCATTCGGCTTCGTCTTCGGCGTCGACGGCGACGGCTGCCCGGAGGACGCCGCGGACAACGTCCGCACCATGAATGAAACCTCGCCCACGGTCGCCAACTTCCGCGACGAAGTGACGCCCACGGAGCCGTCGGCGTTCTCCGTCCTCTCGCCGGTCATCGAAGACGGCAGCGTCACCACGCTCACGCCCACGCTCACATGGTCAATCTCGGAGAACGCCGGCTCCTACTCCGTGGTCATCGCCGCCGATGAAGACCTCGAAAACGTCGTATACAGCGGGAACACGGTCTCCACACAGTTCAATATCCCCAACGGCCTGCTGCAATACAACACGCGCTATTACTGGCAGGTCACGGCCATCAACAACTTCGGCATGGCCGTCGCCGACGATGGCGTCGCCTCTCTCCACACCAGGCACATCGCGGACTTTAATCTGGACAGCGCCATCAACTCCGCCGATCTTGCGATTCTGCTCGGCTCGTGGGGAGCATGCTCCGGCGCCTGTCTGGCGGACATCACCGGCACGGGCTTCATCGGGTCCGACGACCTGTCGATCCTTCTCGGCTCATGGGGCCCCTACGTCGACTGAGCGGATCCGGACGCGACATTCGGTCACGGCGCGGCGCCTGCGGGGCCGCGCCGTTTTTTTCAGCGCGCGCCGGATGGCGCCTCGCGCTCTTCGCGGAGCGCGGCGAGCTGCTCGCGAAGCGACAACCGCGAACCAGGGCGACCATCCCCGTTCACTTTCTTGCCGTCACCCGCTTCATTCTCGTGCGCTGCATCGGCGTCAGTTGAACTCTGGTCGGGCGCCTCATCGGCGTCCAGCGCCAGCGTGGGCGCGTCGTGCTCGCTCGGCGCATCGGCCTGAGAAGCGGCCGCGGGCCTGGCGCCCGTCGTCTTGATCTCGCCGTCCGCGCCCACCTGGTCCAGCCGCACGCTCACGCGCGTCGAGACGCCGCGTTCCTGCATCGTCACGCCGTAGAGATGATCCACCGACTGCATGGTGCGCTTGTGGTGGGTGATGACGATGATCTGGCAGCGATCGAGGAACTGGTGAATCACGCTGCAGAAGCGCCCCACGTTCGACTCGTCGAGCGCCGCATCCACCTCGTCCAGCAGGCAGAAGGGCGAGGGCTTGCTCTCGAAGATCGAGAGCAAGAGCGCCACCGCGGTCATCGTCTTCTCGCCGCCCGAGAGCTGGTTGATCGACCGCGGCTGTTTGCCGGGGGGCTTGGCCGTCACCTGCACGCCGCTCTCCAGCCAGTCGATTTCGCCGGTTTCGGGGTCGGGCATCAGGCTCAGCTCGGCCTTGCCTCCGCCGAAGAGCTTGCGGAACATGCCGTGGTCGCCGGTGAAGTTGCGCTGGATCGTCTCGAACGTATCTCGGAAGCGCTGCTGGCTTGCGACGTTCAGCCGTTCGATCAACTCCTCCAGGCTCTTTCGAGCGGCGTCGATGTCTTCGACCTGGCGCACCAGATCTTCGTTCCGCTCTTCGAGCTGCGTCTCTTCCTCGATCGCATCCAGGTTCACGTTGCCCAGTCGTTTGATCTCGACGCGCAGCGACTCAACTTCGGCGCCGACCGCTTCGGCGTCGATGGGCGTCACATCGCCATCGGCCATCAGGGCGCGATATTCGGCGTGCTCTCTGTCCAGATCGATGCCGAGGTCCTCGCTCACGCGCTGTTCAAGCCCCTCGCGCTTCACCTCGATTTCTCGCCGCGCCACTTCCAGGCTGTGCCAGTCCCGCTCGACGTGTCGCACATGCTCGCGCGATGAGTTCACGCGCTCGCCCAGGTTGTGGGCCCGCTCCGCCGCGGCTCGCAGCTCGGCGCCCAGCGCTGTCAGCCGAGCGCCCGCCTCCGCCGCCTCGCGCTTCGATTCTTCAATCTGCGCCTCCGCCTCGGCGATGACGCGCTCATGCTCCGCGATGCGCCCTCGCCGGTGCTCGACCTGCTCAGCCAGGCGTCCGCGCTCATCCGCGATGGAATCGGCCTCGACCTCCAGCCGGCGCAGCTCGCGCATGGCGCCCTGCAGCATCTCATTGCGCTGACCGACCTCGACCCGGGCCGCGGTGAGCCGTTCGCCCGCTGCATCGAGCTCGGTCTGTCGCGATTCGAGCGCCTGCTCGGCCTCGCTCGCCGCCGCTTCCTGCTCCTCGTGCAGCCGTCCGAGGCTGGCGACCTTCTCCTGAAGCTCCGACTCCTCGCGCGCCAGCTTTGAGCTGCGGTCGATGAGCGTCTGCAGCTCTTCTTCGATGCGGGGCAATTCGCGATCCAGCCGGGCTATGTCCGCCTCGGCCCGCTCGGCGCCGGCCTCGTCCGCGACGAGCGCCCGCTGCTCCGACGCCAGCGCCTGGCGCCGCTCGGATCGCTCGCCATCAAGGTCGCACGCCCGCGCATCCGCCGCCGTCAGTTCCGCCCGCGCTTCAGCCAATTCGCGTTCGACGCCTTCGAGCTGCGATTCGAGCTGCGCCATCTCCGTGCGCCGTTGCAGCATGCCGGCGCCGCTCTCGCTTCCGGCGCCCGCCGCGCCCGCGATGATGCGCCCATCCGCCTCCAACGCCTCGCCGGCGCGCGTCACGAATCGGGCCCCGGTCACGTGCGCCATCGGCCCCGCCTTCAGCATCGTGGCGGCGTCAAGATCATTCACCAGGTAGGTGGCGCCGAGCAATTGCTCCACAGCGCCGCGGGCCCGCTCATCCGCCCGCACCACATCCAGCAGCGACAGCACGTGCTCGCGCCCGAAGCCGGACGCCTCCGGCCTCCATCGGGCAGCTGCCGCAAGATCATCATTGTGGCCGTCGGCCGGCATGAAGGTGATGCGCCCGGGAAGATCGCGCAGCGCGCCCGAGTCGATCAGGGCGCCGATCGAGGGCGCCAAGAGCGCCTGCAGGTTCGCCCCCAGCGCCGCTTCCACGGCCGCGGCGTGCTCCAGATCGGTGTCGATCAGCTCCGCCAACGGCGCGATTATCTGCGCGAAGGGGCCGTTCTCGCCCTCGGCGTCGCGCCGATCGAGCACGGCCCGGGCCGCCTCGCCCAGACCTGCGCGCGATTCGATCATCTCCTGCAGCGCCGCGCGCCGGCTGTCCAGCGCCACCTGCCGCTGCTCCAGCCGGTTCAAACGATCCGCCAGCGAGCGCTGATCGGCGAAGACCGTCTCGGCCCGCGCATCCAGCCCCGCCAACGTCTGCTCAATTGTTTCGATGCCCCGCCGGCGCGCCGCCGCCCGCTCCGCGGCGTCGTCCCGGCGCCCCTCTGCCTCGCTGCGCTCGTCGCGAAGTCCCTCGGCCTGCGATCGCAGCCGTCCCGCTTCCTCGCCCATCGACCGGGCCCGGTGGCGATCCGATTCGATTCGGGCCAGCAGTGCGGCCCGCTCCCGATCGATGCTCGTCGCCGCAGCCCGGCGCTCGGCCAGCTTCGAGCGCAGATCCGCAATCTCCCCCTGGATTCGCGTGCGCGCCTCGCCCGCCTCACCCAGTGTGCGCTCGGCCTCGGCGAGGGCCTCGCGCACCGACTCGATCTCCGATCGATGCGCCTGCATCGCCTCTTCAATGTCCGCAACGCGGCGCTCGATGTCCTGCAGGCGCGTCTCATCCTGCTCGATCTGCCGCGAGGATTCCTCCTCGGCCCGGCGCGTCATGTGCAGGCGTTGTTCAGCGGTCTGGGCGGCGTGCTCGGCGCCGGTGCGGGCATTTTCCTGCTCGCGCTCGGCGTTCATCAGGTCGTGCCGCTCAAGCTCCGCCTGCTGCTTTCTCTGCTCTAGGGCGGCCAGTTCTTCGGCGGCTTCGCGCCGGCGGTTCTCCAGATCGCGCAGGCGCGAGGTGAGGCCGTCCAGTCGCTGGAGCAGATCGTGGTGCTGGTCGAAGGCCAGGGCCATGCGCAGGCCGCGGTGGCGGATGTCCAGCTCCTTGAACTTCCGCGCCTTGGCCGCCTGCCCCTTGACGATGCGCAGGCGCCGCTCCGTCGACTGAAGCTGCTCGCGCACCGCGACCAGGTTTATCTCGGTCCGCTCCAGCTTGCGCTGCGCCTCGATGCGCCGGGCCTTGAACTTGGCGACGCCCGCGGCCTCCTCGAAGATCGTCCGCCGCTCCGTCGGCGACGCCAGCAGCATCGCATCCACCTTGCCCTGTTCGATGATCGAGTACGCATCCGCCCCCACACCCGTGTCCATGAACAGCTCGCGGATGTCGCGCAGCCGGGCCTTGCGCCCGTTGATCAGGTACATGCTCGTGCCGTCGCGGTACAGCCGCCGCTCGACATCCACGGTCTCGGTGTCGATGGGCAGTGAGCGGCTGCGGACGCCGGAGCGATCGAGCAGCGCCGCGGCGCCGTCTTCCTCCGGCGCCTCGTCCGTCTCGATCTCCACGCGCGCTTCGACGCCGCTCAGCTCGGAGCCGGGCTCATGCGCAGCTGCGATGGCGCCGGATGGCGTTCGAGGCGCCGTTTCGAGGACGGGGTTGTCGAAGGTGAGCGTCACGCTCGCCATGCCGCCCGGCTTGCGCCCCGCGGAGCCTGCGAAGATGACATCCGCCATCTCCTTCGATCGCAGCGACTTGGCGGAGCGTTCGCCGAGCACCCACTTGATCGCATCCACCACGTTCGACTTGCCGCAGCCGTTGGGCCCGACCACGCCGGTGAGTGGGGAGTCGAAGGTGAACTCGGTGCGGTCGGCGAATGATTTGAAGCCGACGAGAGTGAGTTTGGCCAGTCGCATCAGGGAGAAGACCTCCATGTCTTCCCGCGCGGCGCGGTGGTGCGCCGCCGGGCCCTCGATCGGTCGCCCGCCTCGCGCCCCCTCCATGGGGCGCGGTCTGCCTGAAGCGCCGGGTGATCACCGCAGCAGGCGGATCGAGCCAGTATGCACATCGCGGCGTCGGACGCCAGTCTTCGCGCGTTCTGTGTCTTACTTCGGCGAAGTGCCGCCCGGGACAGGAACATCGGAATCCTCCGGGCGATCATTGCTTCTGGGACGGGCCGCGCCGGGACGCGGGACGATCTGCCCCTGCCGCAGCGACGGCAGCGACGGCCGATTCGGATCCAGCGCGCCGCTCATCCGCTCGTCGTCCGCATCCTCAGGATCGCTGAACTCGGGCCGCTCCTCCAGCGCAGGATCCGTCGCCGATCGCAGCAACTCCGCGGCCAGCTTGTCCTGCTCGGCCACGAAGTCGGCGTTGATCGCGCCGTCCTTCCAGATTTCGTGCAAGGCGCCGACGACCTCGGAGTAGCTCAGGTCCAGCCCCGGCGCCGGGTTCTCCGGCGTCTGCCGGTGGGAGAGGAAGCGGATCAGATCCTTCACTTCCGGACCGATCGTGCCGCGCGTGCTCCGTCCACTGCGATGATCAAGGTAGTACACACGGATTTCATCTGATGGAGAGTCGGAGGCCAGCATCAGCCGGTCCGACCAGCCCGAGGCCAGCGTCGGACGCTTCACATCCAGCCCGGAGCCGAAGATCACGATCCGCGGCTCGCCCTGCTGGCTCACATACACCATCGGCTTGGCGGCGGGAATCGTGTCCAGTGTGAACTTGTTGCCCATCCGACGGCGATCCAGCAGCGGATCGCCACGCTTTGCCAGCGCCTCGTAGGCCGCGATCCGCACTTCGAGCTGATCCACCTCCAGCAGCTCTCGCAGGGCCAGATTCACCATCGGGTCCGGCCCCATGTCCCCCAGCAGCTCGATCGCGATCGCCCGCAAGAATGAAGGGCCGCCCGTGGCCAGGTCTTTCAGGTGCGGGGTGACCAGAGCGTCGCCCAGCCGCGCCCCGGCGCGCAGCGCCGCCAGCCTGGGCGCCACCTCGGGATAGTCGTACAGATCGCGGAGGAAGGGGACGGCCGGGCGCCCGATCGCCTGCAGCCGCCATGAAAGCTCCGTCGCCAGGTCCGGCTGGGATCGCATCTCCTGCGTGTATCGCCGGGCCCACTCTTCGGGGAAGCTCGTGTCAACACGCGTCGACATGAGCAGCTCGAGAAACTCCTCGGTGTCGTCGCTGTACCGCGCGGGAACCGAGATCTCGATCTGCTCGCTGTTCAGGCCCCATGCGGTCTGCCCACGATCCACTGTGGAATCGCTCGGGAACTTGGTGTTGATCGCGGCGACCATCGAGCGGGCCCGCGCGTGCGAGGGATTGTCCAGCACGAGAATCAACTCGCGTGAACGCGTCACCTCGCCGCCGTTGAGCACGCGCCCGGAGCGACGATTGATGGCGTCCTCACCTGAGCTGGCCGGATCAGCGAAGGGGTTGATGAAGATGTCGCCCGAGGCCCGCGCCAGCGAGGGTGTGTCCGGACCGCCGGGAAGCGTGAGCCCGCCCCGCATGTCCGTGGTCCACAGGCGTCCGCCCTCAAGACTGGTGGTGGCCGTGCCCGGCAGCGCGGTGACGAGCACATCGAAGCGCGATCCCGCAGGAGCGCCGGGAGGAACCACCGCCTGCACCAGCACCACCGCCGTGTTGGGATCGTCCAGCATCCGCGAGGGGCTGGTCCAGCCCATGCCCACCGATTCCCGTCCCACGCCGCGGCGGCTCATCTCGCGCTCCAGCACCGACCGGACCGAGGCCGGCACATCCGCCGAGCCCGTTCCGTTCAGCCCGACCACCACGCCGTAGCCGGTGATGAGGAGCGATTCGGTGCCGCGCAGAAACGACTCGGCCCCGATCGTGCCGCGCAGAATCGCCGGCATGTCCCGCACCACACGGTCGGGCATGCTCGCCCGCTCGCGCTGCTCAGGACGCTCGGCGCCGCTGCAGCCTCCGGCCGCGACGAACACCACAGTGGCGGCCATCAGCCCGAGCGCCGCCGCCCGGCGCCACACGCTCGATCTTTGCTGGTGGATCATGAGTATCTGCTTCGGGAATCAGGAGCGGTTGCCGAGCACAAAGCCGACAGCCCCGACCACCAGTGTGACGCCCGCCAGGGCGCCGACGGTGATCCACAGGTTGTCAGCCACGGTCGTCGCGAGGCCGCCGAGGGCCCCCAGCATGGCGAGCAGGACGATGGTGACGCCAAGACCCAGCGCCGCGACCGACCCGAAAGCCAGTCCGCCCACCAGGCCGCTGCCGGCGCCGTCGTAAGGCTCCGCCGCGATCATGCCGCCCATCGGAGAGGCGCCGGCCCCGGCGGGAATGGCCACATCGCCCTCATCCGAGCCGCCTTCGAAGAGACCCGACGGCGGACCGCCGGCGCTGGAGTCATCACCGGAGGACAGATCCTCCAGAAAGTCCACAGCGCCGAGAGAGGTGTCGTCGCTCTCGCGCGTCAGATCGAGCAGGCCCGAGCCCGATCCGACCGGTTCGAGGGACAGATCGTCCAGCCCGCCATCACTCACCTGGGTGACGGCTGAGGGGTCGGCGTCGTCCAGCTCGTCGGCGTCGAAGATGCTGACGCCCGTCTTCTGCTTGGGGGATTCACCTTCGCTGATATCGAAATCGCCGCCGCTGTCGCTGCCTCCTGGCCCGGCGCCGACGGAGTCGGCAAGGGGCAGCTCGGTGCCCGAACTCGAGGCCGAGCCGCCGATGTCGGACTCGGACATGTCAAAATCCGTCATCGAGCCCGAGTCGGAGAGAGCGGGGTTGTCGCCGGGCGTGGAGTCGGCGAGGGGGATGACGCTGCTCAGATCAGAGGGGTCTTCACCCCCTTCATCGCCGGAGAGCAGGTCCACCTGGTCGACCTTGAACATCAGCTTGTCGCGGTCGCGAAACTCCTGGAGGCGGCCTTCTTTGGCCATTTCCCGGACTTCGTCCTGCGACTTGCCGAGCTTGTCGGCGGCCTCCTCCAGCGAATAGAACATCTTGGCCATGGTGGTCGTTCTCCGGTTCCGTCGTGTCGAGGTCGCCTAGAAATTGAGGCGTCAGCGGTCCCCCGACCGCACTGGTCGCGCAGTTGGCGACACTACCTCCGCTTCAGGGCCCGGGCAAGTCCCGTGAGCCCCGCCTCAGCAGTGATTTACGCATTCATTGCGGGAGATGTTCCCGCTCGATCCTGCCCCGAATCTGGTCTTTCGGGCAGCCGCCCTGCGCCGAAAGGCAAAGCCGCCCGCGACTTTGCAGGTCGCGGGCGGCGTGAAGAATCATTCTCTCAATCAACATTGCGGTGGAGCTCAGTTCCCCACTGCCTCGCGGAGGCCGGGGATCAAGTTCGCGCCCTCGGGAACAGCGATGCTCGAGCCCTCAAAGTCGTCACCGATCGGCTCGTAGCGGCCGCCCAGGTGCTGGGCCAGGAAGCCCTCGGCGACGGCGTAGAACGACAGACGATTCTCCGGGCGGGCGAAACCGTGGCCCTCATCGGGGTAGAGCACGTAGGTGACGGGGATCTCGTTCTTCTGCATCGCCTCGACGATCTGGTCGCTCTCGGCCTGCTTGACGCGCGGGTCGTTGGCGCCCTGACCGATGAGCAGCGGCCGCTTGATCTCGTCCACCAGTCGCAGCGGCGAGCGTTCCCACAGCAGCTCCCGGCCTTCCTCAGTGTTGAGGTCGCCGACGCGCTGGCGGAAGATCTCGGCGAAGCTGGTCCAGTATGGGGGGATCGATTCGAGAAGCGTGATGAGGTTGCTGGGGCCGACGATGTCCACGCCGCAGGCGAAGACATCGGGCGTGAAGGTGAGTCCGACGAGCGTGGCGTAGCCGCCGTAGCTGCCGCCCATGATGCCGACCTGGTCGGGGTGGGCGATGCCGTGGTCGACGGCCCACTCGACGGCGTCGATGAGATCGTCGTGCATGGCGCCGGCCCATTCATGGGTGCTGGCGTTGATGAAGTCCTTGCCGAAGCCGGTGGAGCCGCGGAAGTTGACGCTCAGCACCGCGTAGCCTCGGTTGGCGAGCAACTGGTGCAGCGGGTTGTAGCCCCAGTTGTCGCGGGCCCACGGGCCGCCGTGCACCAGCAGCACCATCGGCAGGGGCTCGTCCACCTCGCCGGTTCCGTCGGGGTCGGCCCACGTCGGCAGCGTGTAATAGGACACCAGATTCAGCCCGTCGCGCGCCGGGATGACGACATCGTGCATCTTCGCCAGCGGCAGGCCTTCGAGGTCGCGCCGGTTGGTGAACAGGAAGCGGGCCCGTCGCGTCTCGCGGTCATAGTGGTAGTAGCGAACCGGTCCATCGTCGAGGATGTACGCCACCAGCCACTGCTTGTCATCGGTCGTGCGGCTGATGACCTGGATGTCGCCGTCAGCCACCGAGCGCAGGTACGCGAAATCGCCGCGGATCGAGCGGTCCAGGATCTGCCGCTCCAGGCGCGTGTAGGTGAACGTCACCGCCTGCACGTGCTTCTCGGTGGGATGGATCATCGCGCCGCTCAGGTCGGCCTTCTCGTTCTCGGCCAGGACCGATGTTTCTCCGGACTCAATGTCCACCGCGAAGAGGGCCGCCGTGTTGCGGTCGCGGCTGTCGAGCATGTAGAGAATTTTTCCCGTCTTGTCGAAGCCGACCGGGCTGGTCGTCAGCGAATCGGCGGCGTCGATGTTCTGGAACAGCTCCCACTCGCCGTCGGCCTCCGGCTTGAAGATGTCCGAGCCGCCATCGGTGCGGAACGTCTGCGCCAGACGAACGTTGTACTCATCATCGGTCAGGAACCCGGCCACGAAGCCTTCCCCGAGCATGCCTGGGTTCTGCAGCTTCAGTTCGAGCTCGTTGCTGCGCAGGTTGACGGTGTAGATGTCGTGAAAGCGCGGATCGCGGTTGTTGAGGCCGATCAGAATCTCATTGGGGCGTTTGTGGCTGACTTCCTGGATCTGCGCGGTGGGGCGGAGGGTCTTGCCGTCCGGGCCGACCATGGGCTCGCCATCGGGGCCGGGGATGTGGTCGAAGGGGGTGAGGTTGGTCGACTCGCCGGTGCGCAGATTGACATTGAAGAGCTGCCAGTCCTCATCGCCGCCGACATCCTGCAGGTAGAGGATATTCTGGTTGGTGTGGGCCCAGAAGTAGATGCGGATGCCCCGCTCGTCGTCCTTGGTGACGGGGCGGGCCTGCTCGGGATCGGCCACGGGGCCGACCCACACGTTCATCACGCCGTCGACGGGTGCGAGAAACGCGATCTTCGTACCGTCCGGGCTGAGCTGCGGGCTCGACTTGTCCGGATTGCCGAAGAGCACATCGCGGGGAATCAGGGGCGTCTGCCCGTGGTTCTGGGCCAGCGCTGCCGAGGCGCCGAAGAAGGCGGCGCCGGAGAGCGCCGACAGTATCAGAAGCGTTTTCATGGTTGTCTTAAACCTCCATCCGCTTTCTTGGGAAAGCGATTCCGTTGTTTCTGCGTGCAATGTCGTGACTATACCGGCGCCCCGAAATCCGGTTGTCAAAAAGGCGACGCCATCCCGACCCCTCGGCTCCGGGGGGCCGGCCCGTTTCGATTCCTCGAAAGGGGATGAACGCGGAGTGATACGGAGTTTTTGAGGAAAACGGAGTCAGAGAAGAGAAGAGAAATTTGTGTGTCTCGGCGCCGAAGCCGCCGAGCAATTCGGCGCTGTCATTCCAAAACCCACACTTCTTCCCCCTGTCCCCACTCCGTCTTCCTCAAAAACTCCGTATCACTCCGCGTTTCTCCCCCTCGTTCTGAGCCGGGGGACCTGCGGGCGCCGGGCGCGGCATGCCGCGCCCAAATCTCAGAACTCAGAACTCAGAACTCGGTACTCAGAACTCGGTACTCCAACTCACCCCAGCGTCTTCCGCTGCCGCTTCCCCGACAGGTAGCTTTCGACGATGGCCGAGCCGAGGTCGCCTGCGGTGCAGTAGAAGGCCACGCCGCGGACCAGCCGCGTCATCTGGTCGACGAAGCCGACCCAGTCCATCGAGTGGTATTCCTCGATGAGCGCGAAGCTGCTGAAGCGCACGCCCGACTGGGCCAGCGACAGCGCCTCGCGCAGGGTGGCGCTCATCGTCTCTTCGCCCGGTGGGTAATCGAGGTGCAGCGTTGTGCCGCCGGCGTGATCGCTCAGCCGCGCGGTGGGCTGGCCGTCGGTGATGATGAAGACCTGCTTGTTGGCGGCGCTGCGCTGCGCCAGCGTCCGCCGCGCCAGGCGCAGGCCGTGCTGCAGGTTGGTCAGGTGGGGGTGCGTCTCGTCTGCGCGCTCCAGCGGGATGCGAACGCGCACCTCCCAGTCGCGCGTCGTGATCGGCTTCGGCATCACCAGCGGCAGCTCATCTTCGCGCAGGCGCTCCGCGGTGGATGCGAAACCGATGAAGTCGATGGTGTCCGCAGGGAAGCGCTCGCGCACCAGCGCCTTGAGCCCCAGGGCGACCTTCTTCGCCGCCACGTGGCGCCCGTAGCGCCGCATGGACCCCGACAGATCGATCAGGACGCACAGGGCCGAATCGGTCTGCGACTCGACGTTGTGCAGCTCGAAATCGCTGTCGCGCAGTTGCAGGGGCAGCGTCGCCGGCGCGCCGGCAGTCTCGGCGCTGCGGCGGATTGCGTTGCGCATCGTTTCGTGCAGGGCCAGCTCCGAGACCGGGTCGCCGAACTGGTAGGGGCGCGTGCCGTCCGTCCGCTCGCCGCCGCGGCCGGGGTCGTGGACCGGATGCCCTTCCTTCACGCCCGGCTTCATCTCGCGGAAGATTTCCAGCAGGGCCTGGTGCTGCATGCCCTTGAGCATCCGCGGCGTCATGCGCAGCTCGCCCCCTTCCCCCTCCTCCAGCAGCCCCGCCTCGATCAGCTCGCGCAGCATCTCCTGGATCTGCTCGTTCATCTGCGGCAGGGCGTCCAGCGCATCCTGCCCGTGCTCGATGATGAACTCGATCAGCGCCGGGTGCGGAAACAGATCGTCCGGCGACAGGAACCGCCCGGAGGCGCCGTCAAACTCGCGGTAACTGAACTTCACGCGGAATGGTAGGAGGGACGGAGGAAGGAATGTGGAATATGGAATGTGGGGCTGTGGAATCGGCGCGGGTGAACGCCGCCGGCGCCTCGCGCACACATTCCATATTCCATATTCGACATTCTCGACCGGTTACAGAATCTCCACGATCTCGAAGCGCTTCACGCCTCTGGGCGTGTCGACGCGGATCGTTTCGCCCTGGCGGGCCTTCATCAGCGATTCGCCCATCGGGCTCGAGAGCGTGACCTCGTCCGCTTCGCCGCCGATGTCCCCGGTCGGCTCGCCCACAAGCTTCACCAGCTCCAGCTCGTCGGAGCCCACCTCGCGAATGCGCACCGTCGCCCCCAGAAAGACAATGTCGTCCGGCTGCGAGCCCTGGTCAACGACCTTGGCCTCGGAAAGGCGGCGCTCCAGGCGGGTGATCTCCGCCTCGTCCATGCCCTGCTCTTCGCGGGCGGCGTGGTAGTCGCCGTTTTCCTTCAGATCGCCGAGGGCCCGGGCGGCTGCGATGCGGTCGGAGACCTCCTTGCGCCGATTCAGCAGCTCCGACAGGCGACCCTGGAGCCGCTCCCGTTCCTCGTGCGTGATGAACTCCATAACGCGTCCTTTCGTTGTCCCGGCCCACAGGCCGGACCACGTGGTGATCAATCCCAGAGCATAAGTCTTCAGCGGCCGCCCGTCCGAAGCAGCGCCGTACTCCCAAGCCACACCCACCACACACCACCGATCAGCCCAGGGAAAATCGCCGCCGCCCAGTCCTGACGCTCCATCGCCGGCGACAGCCCGCTGGGCGCATCCGTCAGCGCGAAGGGGGCCGTGATGGGCGAGGCCAGCCAGCCCGCTTCCGGCGGCGACACGCTGAAAACCAGCGATGCCAGCATCATCACCGCCGGCGCCCCCGCCACCAGCGCCAGGCATGCCAGCATCCACAGCGTACGCCCCAGCCCAGGCGCCCGCACTGTCCCCGTCGCCACGAGCGCCCCGATCAGAATCGACCACGTCGCCAGCATCAGCGCCACGCCCCCGGTCACCTCCCACGACCAGCTCGTCAGCAGCTTCGAGGGCCACACCACCGCCTGGGCCGGAATCGCGATGGCGAGTATGTCCGCCAGCCCCGCCGTCCGCGGTTTCCGCGGCGAGGCCTGGCTCAGCCGCGCCATCGGCCACAGCACACCGATCCCCACCGCCGTCAGCATGAACATCGACTGCATCGAGGGCCGGAACATCCCCGTGTCCGACATGCCGATGAATCGCACGCCGAAGACCGTCAGGATCGCGGCGATGAGCAGGTAGATCGACCAGAGCAGCGTGAAGACGCGCGGCTCGCCCCGCCGGTGGGCCCAGCGGTCGCCGCGCCGCCGGCGCGCGTCGACCTCATCCGAAACGCTCAGCGGCGGAGCTTCGTCCCCCGGGCCGAGGTCCGGATGTTCTTCATCGCCCGGCGCCGACGCGGAGGCCAGTGGATCGGCCGCGGCGTCCGCGTCATGCGGATCGATTGGTTCGTCAGCGTTGTTCACGAACGGCGGTCTCGTCAATCAGCACGTACGGCGTGTACAGATCCGCGTTCGGTCGTCCCGCGTTGATCCATGCGGGATCGTCGATGAGCGTGGTCAGACGGGCGAGCTTGACATCGTCAGGTTGTTCGCCGGGCGCCGCCTCGCCGGGTGATGCGCCCCACACCAGGCGGGCGCCATCGCGCGTGATGATCGCGAGGCGGCCTCGGTTCAGATAGGCGGAGACGTCGACGCCGCTCACATGGGGCCAGGCGCTGGTGGCGCGAATCGTCTCCAGCAGCTTGATGGCCGCCTGCACATCGCCGCCCAGCCAGGTGGCGCCGTAGTCGAGCCCGCCGCGCTCCGACGGCGGCGGCCCCGCCCATGTGCCGGTGATGATGCGAAGCGAACCCGCCTCGCCGGGCGGATACGTCAATCGCAGCAGCCGCCCATCGCGCGAGACGAGCCGGTCAGCGCCCTCCCAGCGGACCACCGCCGCGGGCGTGCGCCACACGCCGCGGACATCGATCACGCCCCCGGGACGGCGCTGCAGTTCGAGTTCGTTGGCGAACCAACCCGTCGCCAGCAGCGTGGCCCGGGCCCGGTCCAGCGATTCCAGGTCAAAGGGATCCGGCGACACCGTGGCGCGCACTGCCTGCTCCAGGCGCCAGCGTTCACCCTCGGGCAGCCAGGTCGCCGGGGGGGATACGTCGCCCGCACGCTTGTGCCCCGCCAGTGGCGGCCATTCGAACTTCACCACCAGCGGATCGGCCCGCAGCGCTCCGACGCGCTCCTTCAGCGGCGCGTAGCCCAGTACGGCGCCGCCCAGGGCGCCGATCACCAGGGCCGCGGCGCCGATGGCGCCGGCGCGCCGGCCAACGCCGGACCACGTCCAGCTCCGCTCCTGCTTCTGCTTGTTCTTCACGCTCTTGCGCTTGCTGTTTCTGGCCACCGTGTCGCTCCCTGACTCGTGTCGTTGTGTTGCGCATCCTGCCGCGCCATCTCCACCAGCGCGGCGCACAGCGCCGGCATGTCCATCGGCGCGCCCGGGATCGCCGCCGCGGCCATGGGGACCAGCGAGTGGTCCGTGAAGCCCGGCATGGTGTTGATCTCCAGCAGCCAGTGACGCCCGGAAGCATCAAGTAGAAAATCGGCCCGGGCCACGTGGCGGCATCCCAGCGCCGCCCACAGCCGCGCCGCGTCGCTTGCGATGCGCTCCGCCAGCCCCGGCGCCAGATTCGGATTGGCGATGTAGCGCGTGTCGTTGCGCGTGTACTTGGCTTCGTAATCGTACAGCCCCTCGGCGGGGACGATCTCGATCAGCGGCAGCGCGATCCCACCCAGCAGGCCGACGGTGATCTCGCGCCCCGCGATGAAGGGCTCGATCATGCACGGGCGACCCAGCCCCGCCGCGAAGTTGTGCGCGGCCCGCCACTGGTCAACCGTGCGGCAGACGTGAAGGCCGATCGTCGATCCCTCGTGTATGGGCTTCACCACCACGGGCAGTTCGAGCGGGCAGACATTGTCCTTCGGCTCCAGCACGCACGCCGGCGCTGTGGGGATTCCCATCGAGAGCGCGATCGCTTTTGTGGCGATCTTGTCCATCGCCAGCCGCGCCGAACGCGGCCCGCTGCCGACGAAGGGCCGGCCCAGCTCGACCAGCAGATCCTGCAACGGCCCGCCCTCGCCATAGCGCCCGTGCAGTGCGGGGAAGACGACTTCGCCCTCCATCGCCCGCAACTCATCGAGCGTCGGTGTGCCGATCGTCTGCATCCGGGCCGCGTAGCCTGCGGCCTGCAACGCCGACGTGATGGCGCCGGCGCTGGCGAGGCTCACCTCGCGCTCCGCATCCGGACCACCCGCCAGCACCAGCACGCTCGTTCCACTCATTGCATGTCTCCCCGGCGCCAGATGGCGATCTCCGTCTCGAGTTCGACGCCCGCGCTTTTCAGCACGCGCTCGCGCACCGCGTCAATGAGTTTCAGAATGTCACGGGCCGTGCAGCCCTCGCGCGTGATGAAGAAGTTGGCGTGGCGGTCCGACACTTCGGCGCCGCCTTCGCGCAGCCCCTTGCATCCGGCCTCGTCGATGAGCTTGCCGGCGCTGGTGCGCTCGCCGTCGACGAGCGGGTTGCGGAAGACGCAGCCCGCCGAGTTCTCCTTCATCGGCTGGCTTGTCTTCTTGTAGGCCATCACTTCCTTGAGCCGGTCGCGCAACTTGTCGGGGTCGCCCTCGGTGAGCCGCAGCTCGACCGCAGCGATGAGATGCCCGTCGAGGCCGCCGGTGCGATATCCGTATTTCAACTCGTCCTTGTAATAGCTGCGCTGGTTGCGATCAGGATCGAAGGTGTGGACGCGTTCGACCGTCTCGAAGATCTCGCCGAAGGCGCCGCCGGCGTTCATGAACGTGGCGCCGCCGATTGTCGCGGGGATGCCGCCGAGCCCTTCCAGTCCGCCGAACCCGCGGCGCACCGTCTCGATGATGAGCTTGGGCAGATCGGCGCCGGCCTCGACGCACAGCAGCCCGCCCTCTTCCAGCTCCAGCACATCGCAGATGTTCTCCAGCGAGATGACCAGGCCGTCGACGCCGCCGTCATCAACAAGAAGATTGGCGCCCTCGCCGAGGATGCGCACCGGCTCATCGCGCCCGAGCAGTGTGCGCAGCTCCTGGATCGACGCCGGCCGTGCCAGCATGTCGGCGCCGCCCCCGACGCCGAACCAGGTGAGGATCGGAACATCCGTCTCGATCACGATGGGCGTTGACGTCGTCACGACCCGATGCCCGATGCCTGATGCCCGATGCCTGCTTCAAGAAAACCGCGCGCCACCTGCCACACCGGCCCGGCGCCCATCACCACCAGCAGGTCGCCGGGGCGGCAGATGTTCTCGAGCTGCTCGACGATGGCGCCGAAGGGGTAGAGGTGCATGGCGCGCACGCCGCGCTCGCGCAGACGGTCGACAAGGTCGCCGGCGCTCACCTTCGTCTTCTCGATCTCCGAGTCGCGCACGAAATAGATGTGCGGCACGATCACAACGTCCGCCTGCGTGAACGACTGCGCGAATTCCTCCATCAAAAATCGCGTGCGGCTGTGCTGGTGGGGCTGGAAGACGCAGATCAGCCTTCCGCCCTTCTCCTGCGGCTTCTCGTACTGGCGCAGTGCACGCAGCGTGGCTTCGATCTCGGTGGGGTGGTGGCCGTAATCGTCGTAGACGCGCACCCCGCCCTTTTCGCCAAGCAACTGCACGCGCCGGTCCACGCCGCGGAAATCGCTGAGGGCCTCGCCGACACGCAGCGGATCGGCGCCGAGTGTGATCGCGAGAGCCGCGGCGAAGGCGCTGTTCATCGCGTTGTGCTCGCCGGGCTGGCGCATGGTCCACGCCCCAACCGTCTCCCCCGCGTGCTCCAGCTCGACGCGCATCGTCTCGGGGTCGAAGCTCACGACCCAGTCGGCGCCGGGGGCGAAGCCGATCGTCTCGACAGCGCACTCCAGACCGGCCGTCACCTCGCGCCGGTGGGCGCCCTCGTGGGAGATGAGCAGCCTGCCGCCGTCGCGCGCGGGCGGGATGAGCGCTGCAAACTCGTGGAACGATTGAATGACCGCATCGAGCGAGCCGTAGATGTCCAGGTGGTCCGCCTCAACCGCGCTGATCGCGCCCACCACGGGTCGCAGGTTGTGGAACGAGCGGTTGAATTCGCAGGCCTCGCCGATGAGCAGTCCCGGACGGCCCTTGAGCGACCCCGCCGGGATCGTCTCGGCGCCGAGGCGGAAACCCGCTGGGGGTCCGGGCCGGCCTTCTGAGAGCTGGGTGCAGACGGCGCCGACGATGACCGTCGGATCCAGCCCCGCCCGGGCCAGGGCGACGCCCAGCATGGCGGCGGTGGTCGATTTTCCATGCGTCCCCGCCAGAGCCACACCTGTGCGCCCCAGCATGCACCGCCCCAGGGCCTCGGCATACGTGAGCGTGGGCGTGCCCCGCGACTGGGCCGCGAGGAGCTGGGGATGATCCGGCTTGACCGCGGCGGAGGCGATGACGAGATCGCAATCGCGGGGCAGTCCGGCGTCCTCACCCCCCGGGGCGCCGCAGACGACGGGGATCCCCTCATCCGTGAGCCCGTCGGTGACGTCGGATCGCTGCATGTCGGCCCCGGAGACGATGGCGCCGCGCCGCGCCAGCATCCGGGCCAGGCCCGACATGCCGCAGCCCCCGATTCCGATCAGGAAACACTGCTTCCCGGCGACGTCGAAGCGCTCCCGATCGGGCGCGTCAGAGACACGTCCGGGCGAGGCGTCCGGGTGGGCCGGCGTTGTGGCGCGGGTGGGCGACATGGTCATCTCAGGGTATCGGCGCGACCGGCGGATGGGCGTGAGAGGGTGGAAGCGCGAGCGGGTGATTGTGTGCATCAGCGAGCCGGGGCGTCCCGCCCCGGTGCATTCGAGCAGATTGCACCCACTGTAGACGCCGAGGCTGAGGAGTCTTCGACGAAACCTCGGGAGAGGCGTTCGAACGGCGCATGGGGCGTCGCCTGATCACAGACACTTCAGTTCGCGCAGCGCGCAATTCGGATCGGGCGTCGCTCCCGAGGCTTCGAGGGCTCAGCCTCGGCGTCTCATCGAGAGCAGAGGGCTCGAATGCACATTGAGACCTGAGCGTCTGGAGTTGTTTGACTCGGGGCGGGACGCCCCGGCTCGCTGGGCCATGTACGTATGAGAAACACTCACCCACGATCCGCTGATCCCCTATCGTGTCCGCCATGGCCGATCGCCCCTTGCCCTACACCATCGCCGTGCTCTGCGACCTGCGCGATCGCGACGGTCGCGTGCTGCTCATCCGAAGGGCCAAGGAGCCCAACCTCGGCATGTGCTCGATGATCGGCGGCAAGCTCGACACCGCCGCTGGCGAGAGTCCGGCCCAGTGCGCCCGGCGCGAGATCATGGAAGAAGCGGACATCGACATCCCACTTGAACGGCTGCGGCTGGTGGGCATGGTCAGTGAGCAGGCCTACCTGGGCATCGGGCACTGGCTCATGTTCATCTACAGCGTGGACGGGCCCGTCGAGGTCCAGCCTCGCGTGATCCGCGAAGGTCGCCTGGAGTGGCACGCGCCCGAGGAGCTCGATTCGCTGCCCCAGCCTGAGACCGATCGAAAGGTGATCTGGCCCCTGCTCAGGGAGATGCAGGGCCGCTTCTTCTCGGTGCATATTGATTGCACAAATGAGGAGATGACCTGGCGGGTCGAGCAGGCGGAATGAATTTTCAGCAAGTACGTTCCAGCTCTTGCTTTCTTCAGGAGATATAGAACAATATCAGATGGCTTCGGGCCCCCTGATCGGAGGGGCGGGAATATGACTACGAACGAAACTGAAAAAGAGTCTGACCTCATCGGCCCCCCAACTCCATGGGATTCTTCTCCCGTGCGACTGGAGCAGTGGCTGACCAGAGAAGCCCCGCACGACGCTTTGCAACTCTGGATCCTCAAGCAGGATCAACCCCGGGCGGATGAGCTTCTTCTCTGCAATGGGTTCAGTGAAGAGACGGTCGCAAGCTGGCTCGCCGGCGCCCATCATTCCGACACGCTCTTCCAGCGCGCCGGCGCCGAGGGCGGCGTGCAGGGTTCGCTAACCGAGACCGGCATGCACAACGGGATGTTGCCGCCGGATGCGCGTGTGATGGCCCACATGCAGATGGAGTCGCTCGCCCATGGGCGGGCCTGGTACATCATCGCGGCGCGCACCGGCGAGCCGTTCACTTCGCGCGAGCAGGAGATCATGGCGTCCTCGCTGCGCCTGTGGCAGGCGTCGTTCAATCGTCCAGCCGAGCCCGGGATGGCGCGGATGGTGGTGGGCAGCGATCATCGCCTGCTTCACGCCGACCCCGCCTGCCGGCTGCTGCTGCTGCACCACGGCGTGTCGTTCCAGCAGCTCATCGGGTGGATTCATGAGATCCACGAGCAGCGCTGGCCCGGAGGGGCCGACGAGGCGCCGCACGATTTCGCCATCGAACTGGGCGATGAGGTGTACTGGATCGTGATTCGCCGCGCGGCCTGCATCGGTCTGCCCGACTCGCACAACTGGCGGATCGAGCTGCGTCCGCTGGAGCCGAACGAGCTGGTTCCCGTGGGGCGCCTCGCGGACGAGCGCATCGCCCTCGCCCTCGCCTACATCCACGATCACTGCAACAAGTCGCCCAGCCTCACCAGCATCGCGCGGCACGTACACGTCAGCCCCTTCCACTTCCACCGGCTCTTCACCCGCCAGGTCGGCGTCTCGCCGAAGCAGTACCTCCAGATGAAGCAGCTCCAGGTGGCGCGGTGGCGCCTGCGTTCGCAGCGCGTCCCCATCGGGCGCATCGCGAAGGAGGCGGGCTTCCGCAGCCACGGGCACTTCACCGCGACCTTCCGGCGTGTGGTCGGTGTCTCGCCCACCTCCTATCGCAGCCGCTCAAGCTGATTCGCCCCCACCTGGGATGGGTTTATCGCCCCCACAGACCCATATCGCCAACCCGACGCAACCGGGGAGGACGCAACGCCGAAAGACGATGTTGACGACACCGGGCGCGTGGCTCGGGCGCGTGACGCGTCGGTGCGGCGGGCCGTTCTATACTTCCACACGATGCTGCTCAGACTTTGCACATGGATGCGATCGATCGCGCTCGCCCCGAGCGCTGCGGGGTGGAGATCCTGCCTGCGCGTGGCCCGGATGACCGCCCTGGGCGTCGCCCTCCTCGGCGCCGCCCTGCAGGCGATGGCCACCGCCCAGCCCCCCGCAGGCGCCACGGCCTCTGCATCGGCGGTGCCCGGCGCCCGCCAGGCCTCCGAAATCGTCGTCATCACCATCCACGGGCCCATCGACAGGTGGACCGCCTTCAGCGTCCAGCGCCGTCTCGAACAGGCCGCCGAGGGTGGGGCGGGCGCCGTCGTCATCGATCTCAACACCCCGGGCGGCGAGGTCGGGGCGGTCCTGGAGATCTGCTCTCTCATCAAGAATTCGCCCATCCCCAACACGGTGGCGTGGGTGAACCCCGACGCCTACTCCGGCGGCGCCATCATCGCGCTCGCCTGCCGCGAGATCGTTGTGGCTCGCAACGCCTCGATGGGCGACGCCATTCCCATCCAGCCCATGGGCATGGCCTTCGGCCAGAGCATGGCGGAGGAGGAGCGGCAGAAGATCCTGGCGCCGCTGCTGGCAGAGGTGGTCGACTCCGCCCGCAGCCGCGGCTGGGACGAAAAGCTCGTGCAGGGCTTTCTCGCCCTCGACGTCGAACTCTGGCTGGTGGAGGACAACCGCACCGGCGATCGCATCTTCATCAATGAGCGCGAGTATCGGATGCTTTTCGACGAGGCCCCGCCACGCACCTCGCCGCGCATCGCCAGCGGCGTGATGTCGGAAGCGGAGCCGGACTCGCAACCCGCACCGCCCCGGCGTCGATCGGCGCCCGTAGATGAGAGCGCCGATGGTTTCCGCCCCGCAACGGAGGATGTCGAGCGCAGGCTTGGCCCCGACCTCGCCCGACAGATTGACGAACGCCTGAGCGATGCTCCCAGCCGCCGGCCGGTCCTGACAAGCGAAGATCGCGGCCAGTTCACACTCATTGAATACGCCACCGACGGGCGCACCGCGCTGGTCGTCAAGACAAGCGAAATGCTCGACTGGGGCTTCGCATCGGAAGTGATCACCAGCGATGAGCAGCTCAAGGAGTTCTTCGGCGCCCAGCGCATGGTGCGCCTGGACATGACCTGGTCGGAGAAGGCGGCGCGGTTCCTGAGCCTCTTCCCGGTGCAGGCGGTGCTGATCATCGTCTTCCTGGTGGCGCTCTTCGTCGAGATGGCGGCGCCGGGGATCGGGATTCCCGGTGGTGTGGCGGCGCTGGCGCTGATCATGCTGATCGCCCCGCCGCTGATCGTCGGCGCCGCGGCGTGGTGGTGGGTCGGCGCGGTGCTGGTGGGCCTGCTGCTGGTCGGCGTGGAGATGTTCCTGCTGCCAGGCTTCGGCATACCCGGCGTCGCGGGGGTTGTGCTGCTCTTCGCCGGGCTGGTCGGGCTGGTGGTGGGCGCGGGGACGGGTTACGGCCCCGGCTCGTCGCAGGAGATTCTGTGGGCCATCGCGACGGTCTTCCTCGGCTTCTTCACCGCGGGGATCGCGCTGTATTTCGTGAGCAAGTATTACGGCGCCCTGCCCGTCTTCAGCCGCCTGGTGCTGACCGACGAGCCGCGCGACGCCGATCGTGACGAGAATTCGGGCATGCTCACCGCGATGGGCGCTGCGGACCAGGGCGTCGTCGAAGTGGGCGCCGCCGGCGTCGCGACCACGCCGCTGCGTCCTGCGGGCACGGTCGATTTCGACGGCGAGCTTGTCGACGTCGTCTCTGAATTCGGATTCGTCGAGAGGGGCCAGCGCGTGCGCGTCGTGCAGGTCACCAAGTATCGCGTGGCCGTGGCGCCGGAGGCCGTCGAGCCGCCGGAGCCGGCGGGGGAGGAGCCAGCGTGACAGAGCCGATGCTTCTGTGGGCGTTCGGACTGTTGGCCGCCGCGGTGTTGATCTTCGCGATCGAGCTGTTTGTTCCCAGCGGCGGGATCATCAGCATCGTCGGGCTGGTGGTGCTGGCGGCGTCGATCGTCTGCTTCTGGCGCGTGGACGTGTGGTGGGGAATGGCGAGTCTGCTCGCGGTGATCGTGCTGGGGCCGCTGGCGATCTCCTTTGCGTTCAAGATCTGGCCCCACACGCCGGTGGGGCAGAAGCTCATGCTCGCAGGGGATGAGGAGCGGGCCGCGGAGATGCGCGAAGAGCGTATGAAGCAGGAAACGATCCGCCAGACGCTCGTCGGCGTCGAGGGCGAGGCCGCCACGGACATGCACCCCATCGGCTCCGTCACGATCGAGGGCGAGCGGCTGGAGGCGCTGGCCGAGGGGGGCATGATCCCCCGCGGCGCCCGAGTCCGCGTGACGCACGTCGAGGGCAATCGCATCCGCGTCCGCCGGGTGGTGTGACGCGTCGGTCCGCTCTCGAACCCTACCATCCTGCGAATGAACGACCTCTGGAAAGCCCGGCGCGACCAGGCCCGGCAGGCGGCGGCGCCGCTGGCCGTGCGCATGCGCCCGCGCACACTCGAAGAATTCGCCGGCCAGGGGCACATCCTGGGCGAGGGGCGGCTGCTGCGCCGCATGCTCGCCGCCGACGCCCTCACCAGCGTGATCTTCCACGGCCCGCCCGGCACGGGGAAGACGACGCTGGCCGAGGTGATCGCCAACCAGACGAAGAGCGCCTTCGTGCGCGAGAACGCCGCGGGCGTGGGTGTGAAGCGCATCCGCGAGGTCATGGACGAGGCGGGGCGCCGGCTGGAAGAGGGCGGGCGCCGGACGATCCTGTTCCTCGATGAGATCCACCGCTTCTCGCGGTCACAGCAGGATGTGCTGCTGGAGGATGTCGAGCGGGGCGTGATCATCCTCATCGGCGCGACGACGGAAAACCCGATGTTCAGCGTCAACTCGGCGCTGGTCAGCCGCAGCGCGCTGTTCAGATTCGAGCCGCTGGAGGAAGATGACATCGTGCGGCTGCTGCGGGCCGCGATCGCGGATAAGGAGCGCGGATATGGGAAGTTCGATCTACAGGTGAGCGACGAGGCGCTGCACCACTGGGCCACGATCAGCGACGGCGATGCGAGACGGGCGCTGAGCGCGCTGGAGATCGCGGTGAAGTCAAGCTCTTCCACCAAAGAAAGCGGCTCAAAGAGCCGCTCCACCATCGTCATCGACCTGGAGGCCGCGCAGGAGTCGATCCAGCGCAAGGCCCTCGTCTACGACGGCACGGGGGATGAGCATTACGACGCCATCAGCGCCATGATCAAATCGGTCCGCGGCAGCGACCCCGACGCCGCGGTCTACTGGATCGCCCGCATGCTCGAAGCCGGCGAAGACCCGCGCTTCATCGCGCGGCGCCTCGCCATCCTCGCCAGCGAGGACATCGGCAACGCCGACCCCCGCGGCGTCATGGTCGCCGACGCCACGTGGTCCCTCGTCGAACGCATCGGCATGCCCGAGGCACGCATCACACTCAGCCAGTGCGCGATCTATCTGGCGCTGGCGCCCAAGAGCAACGCCAGCTACCAGGCGATCGACGCGGCGATCGCGGACGTGCGCGAAGGCCGCACCGTCGCCGTGCCCATCTTCCTGCGCGACGGCCACAAGGTGAAGAGCGAAGGCAGCCCCGAAGAGGGAAAGGGCTACGAATACAGCCACAGCGCCGATGTGAACACGTCCATCGGACCGGTGACCGGGCAGGACTATCTCGGCGTCGACAAGCGGTATTACGACCCGAAGGGGATCGGGGTGGAGAAGATGTTGAAGGAGCGGTTGGAGGAGGTGAGACGGGCGCGGCGAACGTAGGGGCACGGCACGCCGTGCCCAGGGTCGCGAGGGACGTGTATAACACTGCAAAAGAGACACATTGCAAAAGCGCCTTCAGATAATCCGGGCCTACGCGCGGCGATTGGGATACCGGTCGGCGGGAAATCTGCGCGTGCTCGGGAAGGCGCTCATCCTGTCCTGCATCCTCTCCCCGGTCCTCGTCCTGGCGTTCATCGTGTATATGTACGCCAACTTCAACACCATTCCATTGTTCACACGCGATGAAACAAGCGGTCGGATTCCTCTTCGGGAAGACGCGACCATACTCTTCATGTGCAGTTATATGTTTTTCCCGCTGACGTTTCCGCTCGTCGCATGGGTTCGACCATTCAAGATCCGTCGCGAGCGGCAGCCGCCGCACCTCTGCAGATATTGCCGCTACGACATGTCCGGCGTCGAATCCGGCGCCTGCCCTGAATGCGGCAAGCGGCACGATCTGGCGGCGAACGAGGCGCGAAACTGGCTCACAAGGCGCGCGTTCAGATTGTGGCGAATTCCGATTATTGCGTATGCGATACTCGGCTACGGCTTCGCGATTGTTTGGCATGTCACCTTCGAGCCAACTGTTCTCAATTATCGAACGCCGTTCGAACAAGGCTTGGAGCTGTTCACTCTGGCACTGCTTCCCGCCGTGCTGGTGTGGGCATATTGGATGCTCGAGGGCGCGATGATCAGATCTGACGAACTGGGGGATTGACGATTCACACGACCTCCTCGCTCCCCTACGATTCGTCGATGCACTGGTAAAGGAATCCGCCGCCGCACCCGGAACAGGACTCCGAGAGCCAACGCGGCCCATCGGTCCTCTCCGTCTCAAGGGTCCTATCCTCAGTCATCACCACAAACCCCATGCGCTGGAAGAAGACCATCCTGATCGCCCTCGCCATCGGCGTCGCCGTCTTTCTCGCCGCGGCGGGGCTCGCGCGGGGGATGGGCGCCGGGTGGATTGATGCGGCGCTGGCGGGGGCGGTGGTGGCGATCGTGGTCGGGGGGGTGGGGCTCTTCGTGGCGGCGCTGATCACCTACCGGAAGCCGGCGTGGGGCGATGACCGGCGGGGGGCGCCGGGCCGGGAGGGCGCCGGATGAGCGGGCAGACTTCGCCAGACCGCCGCGGCGTGCGGCCGCATGTGGTGTGGGCCTTCATCACGCTGGTCTTCTTCATCGCCAGCGCGCTGGGGGTGGGCTACATCCATCACATGGTCTCAACGCGGGATCCGGAGCGGCCTGCCTCGCTGCAGACCTCGGCGCTGGTCGGCGCGGGGGTCGGGGGCATCGCCGCCCTCTCCGTCGGGGGGTTCGGCTTCGCCATCATCTTCGGGGCGATCTACCGCGAGCCGCCGCGGCGGCCGGGGATGTTCCAGCCCGCCGTGACGCCGCCGGGAGAGCCGGGCGAGGGCGAGACAGACCCCGCAGACAGTCGGGACACTCCCCCGCCGGCGCCGGATCAGCGGCCCTGAGACGCGCAAGAACCGCGCGTTTCCGCCGTCCCATTCTCGCTAGACCGGAACAATTCCCGCAAGACTTGCATCCAGCGGCCTGATCCGGTAGAAGTTGAGACTGAGTCTCATTGTCAGCCACCCATCTTCAGAGGAGAAGAACCCATGAACTTGTCTCTCCGCATCGGCGCCGGCGCGTTTGCGTTCGCAATCGGCGCGTCTGCCTTCGCGCTCACTGTTCCTTTTACGGAGGACTTCGACACCGACGCCGCCAATTGGCGCGATGCGCCGGGCGCGAGCACGCTCGACTGGTTCGGCGCCGGCGGCGTCGACAACGGCCCCTACGCCTCGGGCGTCTTCAATTTCGTCAACACGCAGGACGAGGACACGCCGATCCTTCTGCGAGGCCAGGCCGGCTTCAACAGCAGCGGCGGCGCCTTCGTCGGCGACTGGATCGACGGCGGCGTGACCGAGCTGAGCTTTTTCCTCCGCCATGATGTGGGCGCGCCGATCGATCTGTTCGTGCGTCTCGCCACGCCCGGCAACTTCCCCGCCGCCCTCGCCTTCATCTTCACCCCGACGCCCTCGGACGAGTGGACGCAGATCTCGATCCCGATCGACCCATCAAACCCGCAGTTTGTGAGCTTCTCGGGGTCGAACTTCAACACCGTCTTCAGCAACATCGGCAACATTCAGATCGGCGCTATCGTCGATGGATCGCTGGCGGGGCTGGATCAGGAGTTCCGCTTCGACCTCGACCGCGTCTCGATCGTTCCCGGCCCCGGCGGCGTCGCCCTGCTGGCCCTGGCGGGTGTTGCGGGGATGCGTCGGCGTCGGTGATCGGGAGGGAGAGGGGGAAAACCACATAGGCGCAGAGCCACGGTGAGAAGGACTGGGCTGAGAAAGTGTTCTGATGGAGAATTTGGCGCTTTGGCGCTTTGATGCTTTGCTGCTTTCCCTCCGTGCCTCTGTGTCTTTTGGTGATCCCCACTGAAAGAAGGCGCCCGCCGGGCGAGGGGCTTACAATGGCCCTTCGCCCGTTCTTTCTCTCACGCCGGGAGCCTTCATGCCTCAGGAGTCGATGTTTCAGGACAAAGCGATGGCCGACACGCCGCAGGAAACCCGCCGGTACATCCGCGACCTCGGGCCTTCCGAGCAGTTCGACGGTGCGTTCACCATCGGCAACGCCCAGCTCGGGACGACCCGCAACGGCAAGCCCTACCTGCGCTGCCTGCTGAGCGACCGCACCGGCGAGCTGCCGGGGCGGATGTGGAGCTGCCCGGAGGAGCTGTTCAACCGTTTGCCGACGGATGGCTTCGTCTACGTCCACGGCGAGACGCAGCCCTACCAGGGCGAACTGCAGCTCATCATCCATTCGATCGAGCCCATCGAGCCCTCCGACGCCCAGCTCACCGAGCTGCTCCCCTCGTCCGAGCGGCCCGCGGCGGAGATGTTCGCCGAGCTGGTCGGCATGCTCGACAACGTCAAGCATCCGGCCATGAAGGCCCTCATCAAGGCGTATCTCGATGACGAGATGCTGATGGACCAGTTCCGCAAGGCGCCGGCGGCGAAGATGATGCACCACGCCTATCTCGGCGGGCTGCTCGAGCACACGCTCAACCTGCTCAAGCTGGCCGAGGTGGTGTGCCCGCTGTACCCGCAGATCAACCGCGAGCTGGTGCTGGTCGGGCTCTTCCTGCACGACCTGGGCAAGACGCGCGAGCTGCAGTGGGAGAAGGGGTTCGGCTACACCGACCGCGGCCAGCTCGTCGGGCACATCGTGGACGGGGCGATCATGCTCCACGACAAGGCCCAGCAGGCGATGCGCGAATCCGGCGTGCGGCCCCCGGCGCATGCGATCACGGTGCTGCAGCACATCATCCTCTCGCACCACACGCTGCCCGAGTACGGCGCCGCCAAGGTGCCCTCGACCCCCGAGGCGATCCTGGTGGCGATGCTGGACAACCTGGACGCCAAGACGACCATCGCGTTGATGGCGGCAAAGCGGGGGGATCGGCCTGCGTTCGATCTGGGCGGCAACTTCACGGACAAGCAGTGGGCCCTGGCGAACACGCGGCTGTTCCGGCCGGATCCGCTGGGGCCGTGAGGGGCCGGACTGCGCCTTCACACAATCCTGGGCCTTTTCAAGACAAGAACTTGACGCCATCGTCGTCGAAAAGCAGCACGGCGCCGCAAGAACCTCTCCCTTGTGTTCAGGAGGCGCTAATACGGGCCTGCACTGCCGATGGAGCGACGTTTGGCCGTTGATGGCCGGGTCCGGCGGGATTAGTGTTGCGTCTGATAGGAGGCGGAGCCGGACTGCTTCGGCGGTTCGGATCAGGGGATATTGGCAACGGGCGCACAATGCGGATACCTGCGCCCGGGGCCTCGCATACAAGCACGTCGGATGTTCCGGCGCAATCCCAGCCTCAACACGTCAAGCGGACATTGTCCGCTCAGGAGGATTTGGAATCATGAGATCACTGACAAGCATCGCGGCGATCGCCGCGGGCGTGAGCATTGCCTTCGCCGGCAGCGCCATGGCCACAGACCAGACTGGCAAGATCGCGTTCTGGGCTCAGAACGACAACGCGCTTCCCGGCGGCGGCTTCGGCTTCGTCGAGGGTGACTTCCCGCAGGCCGCCGACAACGGCGATGGCAACGGCTTCCTCACCACCACCTTCCCCATCAACAACATTCGGAGCTTCGCCGGCACCAACCTCGGATGGCCCAGCGAGGGCAAGGGCGATCCCACTTCCGGCGGCTCGATCGCCTTCGAGAACCAGGCCAACAACGGCCAGACCTTCACCCTCAACTTCGACGCTTCTCAGTACCTGAGCGTCAACCTGAGCTTCGCCGCCCAGCGCACATCCACCGGATTCAACAACATCGACATTGTCGGCGGAGCTGACAGCTACCTCGGCAACACCTGGCCCTCCAGCTTTGCCGTGTTCAGCTTCGACTTCGATTCGCTTGCTGGCAACTCGAACGCCTCGATCACTTTCACACTCGACGGCGCCACCAGCTCCTCCGGCAACAACCGCTACGACAACATCCTGCTCACCGGCAAGGTCATCCCGACCCCCGGCGCCGTGGCCCTCTTCGGCCTCGCCGGCGTCGCCGGCCTCCGCCGCCGTCGCGCCTGATTCAGAATCGATCACACCTGATCGAGACATGACAGCGAATCCATACGGGCCCGTCGGTTGCGCGACGGGCCCGTTCTTTTTTTTGGAGGCAAGGAATCCCCCTCCGGGCTCTGCGATGTGGGCAGGACGTGCGTTTCGCGGGCCACCCGCGCCGCCATCGACGCGCCCCCATGCTGCTTCCTCTTGTTTCTGAAAAGTCCGTCTGCGCAATAGCTTAGGCCGTCGGTGAGGTCATACGGCGGCGCATCGTTTACAATATATTGACAGACCCATCCATTGCGCTCAGTTCCTGTTTGATCGGTGGATACTGCGTTGATTTTCGTTGCGACTCAACCCACAGGGAATTAGTATGGGCCCGAAAGCGGTTCGGAGGAGCACATTACGTCGTCTGGGTGGGGGAGCCTTGGATCTCAAATCGGGGTTTGTTCCCAGATCCGTGATGAGCCGGTTGTACCGATGCTCGACACCCGCTTTCGTACACGTCATCGGGCTTACGCCCAAACAGGAGGAAACTGCATCATGAAGCTTCAGTACATCGGTCTGTCTGTTATTGCGTTGATCGGCGTCTCGGGCGTCGCCAGCGCCGACTTCGGAACGAACACCCTCAGCACCTTCGCGGACAACGCCAACGGCGGCGACGGTCTTCCGATCGCCGACCAGACACTGGGTTCGGGCATCACGGCCCAGTTCCGCTCCGGAGGCATCGTCGCCCCCACCTCCGGCACGCGGTTCCTGAATGCGCAGAACACGGGCAGCAGCTTCGACTCATGGGCCGCGATTCGCTGGGATCTGAGCGATCTTTACGCAGCCATCAACGCCGAGGTCGCCGGCAAGCCGGGCGCCACCGGCGCGGTCATCAAGAGCGTCGAGCTTGGCCTCTACCAGAGCCCATTCAGCGCCTCCTCGCAGTCGACGTTCGGCATCCACTACATCGAGGACGACTCGACCGATTTCGACCCGCAGAATGTCGCCGGCCAGTTCGGCGCCTTTGGTGGTCCGACCATCGACTTCAGCTTCTTCACCGGCGGCAATTCCTTCGTAACCACCGGTTTCTTTGACAACGTCGGTCCCGTCGGCGCTCGCGACGCCTTTGACATCGGCTCATCCGATGTTATCGCCGACCTCAACGACTTCAGCGACAACTTCCTGACACTCGCTCTCCAGGCCGCGTCCGGCAACGCTTCGTACGGTGGCTCTTCACCCTTCGGTGAGCGCTTTTCCCCTGAATTGAAGGTCACCTACAACATCATTCCCACCCCCGGCGCCGCCGCTCTGTTCGGCCTCGCCGGCCTCGTCGGCCTCCGTCGCCGTCGCGCCTGATCTGAATCGATCCCCGATCGAGACTTGACAGCGAATCCACACGGGCCCGTCGGTTGCGCGACGGGCCCGTTCTTTTTTGCGCCGCTCACAGCGTGCGGAGAGAGTCGGCCAGGCGCATTGCGTCGCTGTCGGCGCTGAAGGCGGGCAGGGCCTGCTCGTCGCTGAAGTGTTCGATGATCCAGTCGAAGCGTCCGGAGACCCGAAGGTCGCAGAACGCTTCGACGGCCTGCGGCCAGTAGCGATCGCCGGCGCCGGTCTTCAGTTCGCGCATCGCCAACTCCCCGGCCTGCCCATCAATCCTCGTTCGATACGGTCGAGCACTGGTCATTGCGTCGAAAGCGTCGATCACGGCGAAGTATCGCGGCCCCAGCGCGATCTGTTCACCTGCGAGGCCGTCGGGGTAGCCGAGGCCGTCCCAGCGCTCGTGATGGTGACGCACCAGATCCAGGACGATCTCGTCATCCACTCCGAGCTCCAGCAGGCGCCGGTGGCCGTTCGCGGGGTGCTCGCGAACAATGGCGAACTCCGCATCAGTCAGCGGGCCGGGCTTGCGGAGGATCTCGCCGGGGACATCAAGCTTGCCAATGTCATGCAGGGCGGCGCCGAGCGTGATGCGATCGATGTCATTGCGTTCGAGCCCGGCGTCCTCGGCCATGACGCGGGCGTAGAGGGCCACACGCCAGGTGTGGGCGGCGGTGGTCATGTCCTTCCGCTCGATCTGCGAGATGATCGCCTGAATCCGCTCCGGCTCCACGACAGCTCCCTTCACTGAACTCTACGCCGCAACAGGGCGGGCCTGAGCGCGAATTGCTTCAGAACGTGTTTCAGAAACAGTTCTTGACTTCACACATCCCTTTCGATAATTTGACGATGGATGAAGAAACACGTGGCAAAAATTCACGAGGCTTCGGACTTGGAGTCCGAGGCCCGGGAGGCGCTGACCTCACTGCGCGCCGGGCTGGCCACCGTTCTGGACGCCGCCGGTTCGCGCGGGTCGCCGCCGGACATCGCGCGCAGCCTGCGAATCCACCGCAAGCTGGCGTGGCAGGTGTCCAAGGTGCTCTACGAGCCCGATCCGTTCCTTGCCGCCAGGCACGTCCCCAGCATGGGCAGCATGGAGACCCTGCTCCGCGCCGCGGCGGACAAGGACGTCCCCGAGTCGCTGCTCGAAGAGATCCGGCGGAGCGTCGCTGCCTACGAGCGGCTGGGCGAGATCCACGCCGGCGATCGCGCATCGCTCGAAATGATGCTTTTGTCGATGGCGGCCCACCCAGACCCGCAGGCGCACGTCGCGATGCGCCGGTCGTCGTTTCTGGGCAACAGCTTTCTCTGGGGAGTGCAGGCCAAGACCGAGCTGTGCGCCATCTTCCTGCACCCCTCCGAGATCGAAGGCCGCTTCGACTTCGTGCGCGTGAAGGGACTCTACAACCTGCGTCGCAACCGCCCGAACATCCC
The DNA here is from genome assembly GCA_007693965.1 of Phycisphaeraceae bacterium. Classification (GTDB taxonomy): domain Bacteria; phylum Planctomycetota; class Phycisphaerae; order Phycisphaerales; family UBA1924; genus RECQ01. The sequence goes on from RECQ01000036.1 coordinate 91,335, forward strand.
CTGGGTCATCTCCCGCCTGAAGTACACCGACGATGAGTTCCGCAAGGTGGACCGGATCGTCAGCGAGCCGCTGGACGACGTCGTGACAGACGCCGGCGGCGTGCCGCTCATCCGCAAGTTCTGCTCCGATCCGCTGCCGCGCTTCCGCCGAACCCGTATCTCCTCGTCCGAGGCGGAGGATCAACTGACCGAGGGCCCCGCGGGCGACACCGCCGCGGTCACCATCGTCTCGGGCGAGGTGATCCGCAACGCCTTCCCCACCTACCGTGAGCACGCCAACGAGATCGCAGAGTTCGGCCTCATGGTCAGAACGCCCAGCGAAGTTCTGGTGTTCGACCTGTTCGTGCATCGCTCGCTGTTCCAGGAGGCACAGCGCCAACTCGCGGTCTACGGACTGATCGACGGCCTGGACACGCGATCGCCCTCGAAGCGGCTCGCCGTCTGTGAGCGAGTCGAACGGATCGGACGCGGGCGCGACGTCGTTCATTCGCCCGAGGTTCCCCAGTACGAGCGGCTGGTCGGACACGTCTTAGACCGCCTCTCCTGGCGCGACTCCGAGTTCGACGTCTTCCGAGTGCGCATGCCGTATCCACCGATGCCCAGTGGTGTATTCATCTGGCACGAATTGTCGGAGAAGGAGCCGGTGCGCGACGCATCGTGAATCGGCGCGTCCATCGCTGCGCCGACTGAGAGGAGGGAAAGTATGGATCACCGATCGAGTCAGACAGGGTCGCATCCTGCCCCGGCGCGGTCGCGCGATCCTTGCTGATCTCAAACCCGTCCCCGTACCGCGGCCGGCGCCGGACCGAGTCGATCAGGGCGCGCGTTGCGTCCTGTCCGCCGCCAACGCGTTTCAAGTTCGTAATGGAAAGGAAGAAACACAATGAGAACACGTCACAGAAACTGGACCGTACCGGGCGCGGCCGCCGCGTTCCTGGTCTGCGCCGGCGCGAGCGCCGGCTTCCAGCCCGTCTACGAGATCCCCTCGCTCGGCGGGCTCAACACCGGCGCCTGGACCGTGAACAATGCGGGACAGGTCGGCGGGTGGACCCGCGACGGCTCTAATGCGGCCTTCCCCGTCCTCTGGGAGGACGGCGTAATGACCGTCCTCGACATCCACCCCACACGTCAGGCCGTCATCGAAGACATCAACAACAACGGCGAACTGGTCGGACGCCTTGTGGGCGGCGGCCAGCCGGAGCGGGGCTTCTATTACAGCGGCGGTGTCACGTCGCTCCTCGAGCCGGCCAGCGGCAACCCCAACCACTGGACCACCGCCTCCGGCATCAACGACTTCGGACAAATCGTCGGCAGCGGCCAGGTTGACGGCCCAAACGAATTCCAGGCTTACATTTGGCAGGCGGGCACAGGCTCGCCCACCGACTCAGTGCCGCAGATCTCCGACGTCGGCGCCGGGTTCTACGCCGGGCACAAGATCAACAACAGCGGCCAGATCACCGGCTTTCATGACTCCAACATCGAACCGTGGATCCCCTGGCGCGGATTCACCTATGACGGCACGGAGTCCGTCAGCCTGCCCGTCCTCGGCGACGACGGCAGCTTCTCGGAAGCTTGGGGCATTAACGACGCCGGCAAGATCACCGGCTACTCCGACACCAACCTCTTCTTCGACACGCGCGCCTTCCTCTATGACGGCGACACGATGATCAACCTCGGGACGCTCGGCGGCAACTTCAGCAGCGGATTCGCCGTGAATAACCTCGACTGGGTCGTCGGCGACTCGTCGAACGATGCCGGTGATCTCCGCGCGTTCCTCTGGCGCGACGGTGTGATGATGGACCTCAACGACTATGTCGATCCTGACTCTGGCTGGGTCCTCCAGCGCGCCCGCGACGTCAGCGACACCGGCTGGGTCGTCGGCCTCGGCCAACTCAACGGCGAGCCGCGCGGCTTCGTTCTCTACATCCCCTCCCCGGGAACCGCGGCGATCTGCATGATCGGCCTGCTCGCCGGCGCCCGCAGGCGACGCGACTGAGCATCACCAGCTTTCCGCGCCGCGCGGGCCTTCCCGGGCCCGCGCGGCTTTTCTCATTCCACCTCGATCGTCGTAAAGTCGAACTTCGCCGGCGGGATCTGCGGGTCCATGGCTTCGAGCGTCTCACGCACGATCTGTGCGACGACGACGTTGCGGAGCCACTTGCGATCGGCGGGGATGATGCGCCACGGGGCGCAGGGCACGCCGCACTCGGTGATGGCGTCTTCGTAGGCGAGCTGGTAGTCCTTCCAGTGTTTGCGGTCGCGGAAGTCGTCGGGGGAGAGCTTCCAGTTCTTCTTCGGGTCTGTGAGGCGCGACTTGAGGCGTTTGAGCTGCTCCTCCTTGCTGATGTGCAGGAAGAGCTTGAGGATCACGACGCCGTTGTCTGTGAGGTGGCGTTCGAACTCGCGGATCTCGGCGTAGCGGCGGCGCCACACGTCTTCGGGGACAAGATTGTGGACGCGGGCAATCACAACATCCTCATAGTGCGAGCGGTTGAAGACGCCGATTTTTCCCCGGGGCGGGACCTCCTTGTGAATGCGCCAGAGAAAATCGTGCGAGAGCTCGAGCTCGGTGGGTATACCGAAGGCGACGACGCGCATGCCCATAGGGTTCATGCCGGAGAAGACATGGCGGATGACGCCGTCCTTGCCGCCGGTGTCCATCGCCTGAAGGACGACCAGAAGCGAGCGCCGGCCCTCGGCCCAGAGCCTGTGCTGCAGCTCGGCGATGCGCACGACCGACTCACGCATGTCGAGCTCGGCCTGCTGGCGGTCGGCCACCCCGAGCGCGTCTGATGGGTTGTGCGCAGACAGTGTGATGTGATGTCCGGGCGGCGCCAGTGTTTTCGAGGTGTCGATCATGGCGATTCCGCGCGAGGCGGGTCGGCGCTCTCGGTCCGATCAGCGTCCGGTCCGATTCCTGTTCTGCGCCAGCCTGTTGATGATGTCCTCGGTCTGGTAGGCGATGGAGCGGAGCGTGACAGTGTCATGGGGACGCTGGAGGTTGAGGCGCTCAGCCTCGCGCTCGAGGCGCTCGAGCCGGCGGAGGCCATCCTGCACCCGCCGCCACGCGCCGATGGATTCGTCGGTGCGGCGCTGCCACTCGCGTCGGGAATCCGGAGTAAAATTCCCGCCTCGCGTCGAGTATCTGCCGTTGTTCGGATCCAGAGCCTGCGCTTCGGCGATGGTGCGGTTGATGAGTTCGATCAACTGGGGAATCCGTTCCAGCACATCCTCACGGCGCTCGATCTCAGCCCGATGGGCCTGGGCTGTGCGGCGCATGGCGGCGGCGCCGTAGTTGTTGACGAGTCGCCACTCGTCGATCCCGAGCGCCCGGCCAAGATCCTCGGGTCCCGTGCGCAGCTCGCGGCCGACGCCGTAGCGCACCGCCTCGGGCGCTGTGAGCGTCAGGACGGCGCGCTCGTTGACCAGCGTCTCATATTCCGATGTGTCGGCGCCGCGGGGCCGATCGGTGGTGAAGTGATACGTCCCGTCCTGATTCTGGCGCACGTAGACCCCGGAGTCCACGAGCACCATGGCGCGGGCCAGCACGGGGTTGTGGCCCTTTTCTTCTGCCCGCGAAGCGAGCCGGGCGGCGAGAGCGGAATTGAACTTGGCGTCGACCTGGGCGTTGCCGGTGGTGCGGTTGCGCGAATAGGCGACTGCGGCCCCCATCGTGGCGCCGGGGAGAAAATGGATCTGGTCACATGAAAAAACGGTCCAGATCGCAGCGCTCACCGCGTTGCGCACCACGGCGTGGTAGGTGAACTCGCCGGCGCGGCGATGCATCTCATCGGCGATCTCCTCGGCGGCCCAGATGTAGCCGCCGGGGGAATCGACATCGAAGACAATGTGCTCGACGCCGCGGCGGGCGGCGTAGTCAAGCGACTGACTCACGCCGTCGGGAAGCACATCGACACCGTACTGTCCGTGGATGGGGATGAGCAGGTATCGGGTGATGTCGGCGGCATTGATCGGAGCGGGGCGGCCGAGGCCGGAGTCGGCCGGCGCCGGCGCGAGCGCGGGAAGCTCCTCTGTCGCCTCCATCACCGTGTCTGGCGCATCATCGGCAACGAGTTCGATTTCCTCAATGCTCGCGATGTGAACACGGCGCAGCGTGAGCTGTGTGGCGATGTTGGAGACCGTCGTCTCGATGGTGATCCGGGCGTTGCTCTCCTTGATGATGCGTCCCTCGAAGACGCGCCCGTCGTGCATCGTGACCACCACGCCGGCCCTGGCCGAGCAGCAGATGCAGAGAACGATCAGCGCTGCGCTGACAATCCATCGTTTCATCACCGGTGCTCCTGCATTCGAAGGCGGGACCCACTCGCGCCTGAAGGGCCTGATTCTAATGTCAGACGGGGATCAGTGGAACGGAAAAATCGGATTTCCCGGCCATGCGAGCCGCGAGGTGCTCCATTGTTAGCGCCAGATTGACGTTCGATTCGATGTGGCGTTCAGCCGCCCGGACCAGATCGATGGTGGCGAGGGCGCCGGCTGCATCGACACCCCGGGAGGCGTCATCGCGCAATTGGCGCCGGGCCCGCTCGGCCAGCAGGTGGAGCATGCGCCGGGCGCCGGCCTTGTTGGCGGCTTCCTTGCTGGCGTTTTTGTTCTTCTCGACCTGGGCTTTGGCCCATTCGTCGATGAATTTGGTCATTCGTTCGCCGAGCTCGGGGGAGAACTCGCCCGCGTCCGCCGCGGCCAGCATGGGCTCGAGCTGGACGGCCCAGTCATACAGGCGCCCCTCGATGGCGATCATCGCCAGCCCCGGCGAGCCCGCGGCGTAGTCGATCACCCACGCCGCCTCGTCGGATCCCAACTTCTCCCGTGTCTGCGATGGCGCCGAGCGCATCCAGGCCCGCATCTCTTCCGTGGAGAGCGGCTCGAAGGCGATGCGCTGGCAGCGGCTGCGGATGGTGGGCAGCAGCTTCTCCGGCGACGAGGTGACCAGAATGATCACCGTGCCCGGCGCCGGCTCCTCCAGCGTTTTCAGCATCGCGTTCTGCGTGGTGTCGTTCAACAGCTCCGCTTCGTCGACGATGAAGGCCTTGCCCACCACCGCGCCCGCCTGCACCCGCGGCGCCAGCGAGGCGGGCGCCAGCAGGTGCTGCTCGATCACCTCCTTCGGAATCGAGATCAGCTTGCGCTCCCGAATCGCCCTGTCGTCGGAATAGCGCGCCAACTCCTTGGTGATCAGATGCAGATCCGGGTGCATCCCGGATGCGATGAGCCGTTGCGTCTCGCTGTCGGGATCGGGGGCGATGACGCCGGAGAGGTCGGGCCCGGTGGTCGGGTCGAGCAGGGCGCCGGCGAAGGCCTCGGCGGTGGTGCGCTTCCCCACACCGTGGGGGCCGTGGAAGATCCAGGCGTGGTGGACGCGCTGTGACTCCAGGGCCGCGCGGAGCACACGCAGCGCGTTGTGCTGGCCGAGGATGTCGCGGAGCGTGGGCATGGGGGACAGGATAGGAGATGCGTTGGAGGGCGGCCGGGCCGCTCAGCTTCGCTGGGCCTGCAGCCAGTCGATCGTGGCCCGAACGCCGGCGTCGTAGGGCGTGGTGCGGATCTTGCCGATGAGGTTCTTCAATCGGGCGCCATCGAACCAGACGGGGGCGGCGTAGATGGGGTAGAGCTCTTCGAACCTGCGGATCTCGGGCTTGATGAGTTTGCCCACGCGCATCATCCAAGGCTTGATGGGGCGGACCTTGAGGCGCCGGCCGCAATAGGCCGCGGCCTTCGCGAGCAGGTCGCTCACGGTGACCGGCCCGGCGCCGGGGACGATCCAGCGCTCTCCATACGCCTCGGGGCGCGTGGCCAGCTCGACGATCGGGGCGGCGGCGTCGGGCACGAAGATGAATTCACGGGGCGTGTCGGCGGAGCCGAACCAGCGAGCGCGTCGGCCTGCGAGGATGTCGCGCAGGACGTCGTTCAAAACGCCGGCGCCGGTGCGCGGGCCGTAGAAATCGGGCAGCTCGGCCACCGCGGCGCCGGCTTCGAGCGCGATGTCCTCCTGCTCCCTGCGGATGAGCCCCTTGTCAGATTCGGGCTGGCGCGGGCTGTCCTCGGTCACCGGGTTTGCGCGCACCGGCGTGTACTGCCAGTAGCCGCCGATGACGACGCAGCGGGCGCCGGCGCTCTTGGTCGCGGTGAGCGTGTTACGCGTGAGGGCGATATGGTCGCGGAACTGATCGAGCGGCAGGCCGATGCAGTGGAAGACAACCGAGCAGCCGTCGGCAGCGCGGACCGCTTCTTCCGTGCGGTTCAGATCAGCGACGCGGATCTCGACATCCATGGCGCCGAAGTCGCGCTGGAGATTCTCTTCGGAGCGTGAGACGACGCGCGTGCGCACGCCTCGCCGGAGCAGCTCGGAGGCGATCACACGCCCGGTCGCGCCGGTCGCGCCGAAGATCGCCGCGTTGCCAAGCTCGACGCGTCCTGCCATAGGGGGAGAGGATACGGGAAATGCGTGGGGAGGCGGGGGAGGGATGGGTGAGCGGTGAAGGTGGGTAGTGAGCAGTGAGCGGTGAGCAGTGGGCGGTGAGCGGACGCGTTCCTGTCTACGCGAGCCGGGGCGTCCCGCCCCGAGTAGGAATTTTCAAATATTCAAGTTCTCGGGGCGGGACGCCCCGGCTCGCGGGTTTATGTCGTCGTCCGTTCGCCTTCGAGCGCCCGTTCGACGGCGGTCGCGAGGCGCTCGTACTCGGACGCCTCGTTGTAGAGCTGAGCGCTGATGCGCAGCAGGCGCTTCGGGGGCGCCGGCCAGGGAATCACCGGGACCTCGATGCCGAACTCCTCCAGCAGCACATCCTGCATGGGGTCGAGGAAGAGCGCGGAGGGTTGCGGGGCGTCGGCGCCGTCCACGAGCGGGATCGATGCGATCGAGCCGATCATCTCCTCCGGCGCCGGGATCGCGACGCCGAGCCGCTCGCACAGCACGCGCCGGCTCGCGAGGCACAGCTCGCGGTTGCGCCTTCGCACCTCGTCCCAACCGCCGGGAAGCAGGCTTCCCATGAAGCGGATGGCCTCGGGCGCCGCCAGCCAGGCGGTGGGGTCGTCGGTGCCCATCCAGTCGAACTCGACGCGGAAGCGCGAGCGGTCGGTGCGCGGCGAGTTGGCGCCGTGGCTGATGATCGCGGGGCGGATGCGCTCCTGCCGGTCGCGGCGGACGTGCAGAAACGCCGCGCCCTTCGGCGCGCACACCCACTTGTGCAGGTTTCCCGTGTAATACGCGGCGCCGAGGCGGTCGATGTCGACCTCGACCATGCCGGGCGAGTGGGCGCCGTCGACCAGCGTGTCCACGCCGCGGGCTTCGAGCTCGCGCACCAGCCGCTCGATGGGGAAGACCAGCCCCGTCTGGCTGGTGACGTGGTCGAGCAGGGCGATGCGCGTGCGATCGGTGACCATGCTCAGCACCGCCTCGACGACCTGGTCGGGTGAGGCGATCGGGAAGGGAATCTCGGCGACGACCGGCGTGGCGCCGCTGCGCTCCGCGATGTAGCGCAGCGCGTTGGCGCAGGCGTTGTATTCCTGGTTCGTGGTGAGCAGTTCATCGCCGGGCCCGAAGTCGAGCGAGCGCAGCACCGCGTTCACGCCGGTGGTGGCGTTGGAGATGAAGGCGAGGTCATCCGCATCGGCGCCGAGGAAGGCGCCCAGCTCGGCGCGGGCGCTGTCGAGCAATCCTTCCAGATCGCGCACGAAGAAACGCACCCCCTGCCGCTCCATGCGATCGCGCATCGTCTGCTGGAACTCGATCACATGCTTGGGCGTGGCGCCGAAGGAGCCGTGGTTGAGGTAGGAGACGGCGGGGTCGATCGTCCAGTGGGCGGCGAGGGCGGTCCCGGAGCGGGCGTTGTCGGCTGCAGTGCGCATGGGCGCAGCATAGAGCGATGGGACGCATGGGACACATGCGGCCCATGCGTCTTCCGGCGAACCCGTGAGACCGACTCGTCGCTCAGCCGCCGCCACCCCAGTTGCCCAGCAGGATGCCGAGGTCCTGCGCGTTCACCACTCCGTCGCCGTTGATGTCGGCTGGGCACGACGCCGGAGGCTCCGGGCAGAAGCCCCAGCTTCCCAGCAGAATGCCGAGATCCTGCGCGTTCACGACGCCGTCGCCGTTCACATCGCCGGGCACGCCGTCCACCTCGCGCTCGTACGCGCCGATGTCGCACCCCATGCCCTGCGGCCGGGAGACGCCGCGCTGGTCCACATCAACTTCGCCGTCGGCGCAATCACCGGCGTCGATGGCGATGCTGCCCTTGAGGAGCGCGTGCGTCATGGTCGGGCCGCCGTTGTCGGCGAGGGGGCCGAGCATGGGGTCGCCGTCCATGCTGTCGAGGTGCGAGATGTTGAAGCCGTCGGCGAAGATGTTGTGCCCGCCGTCGGTGAAGGGGCCGGAGGCGTCGATGCCGCCGGTGCTTCCGGCGACGATCGAGTTGGTGATCGTGAGAACGCTGTTGAACGCGGCGAAGAGCCCGGCGCCGTTCTGCCCTCCGGAGTTGCCGACGATTGTGCAGTTGCGAAGCGTGACGCCCGCCTGGCTGGAAATGGCGACGCCGCCGCCGCTGGTCATGGCGGTGTTGCCGCTGAAGGTGCAATTCGTCACGACGGCGCTGCCGGAGACGCCGTTGCTGTAGGCGCCGCCGGAAGCGGCGAAGTTGTTCGTGAATGTGCATCCGCTCATGGTGAGGGTCGCGTTGCTGAAGAGCCCGCCTCCGGGGAAGTCGGTGGAGACGTTGCCGTCGAATGTGGAGTCGATCAGCGTCAACTCGCCGGCGACTACGGGTCCGCTCAAGGATTGGATCCCGCCGCCGGAGGTGACTGCGGTGTTCTCGATGAACCGGCAGCGTTCGATGTGCGCTTGCCCGCCTTCCAAGAACACACCTCCGCCGGCGCCGCCGGAGTAGAGCCCGCTTTTGGATACGGTGGCGATCGCATGATTCTCGCGGATCTCGGTGTCGGTGATCGTGAGCTCGCCCCTGTTCCAGATCCCGCCCCCGGAGGCGCCGATGACGGCGTTGTCTGCGATGAGGCTGTTCTCGATGGTGAGCAAGCCGTCCGAGCTGAAGATCCCGCCGCCGGCGCTTTCGCCGGTGTTGCCGGTGATCTCGCTCTCGATGATCGTCATTGTTCCGCCGTTGTTGCGGATTCCGGCGCCGCTGCTGGGGGCGAAGTTGCCGCTGATGACGCACCCGGTCATGTTGAGGACGCCGCTGCTGAAGACGCCTCCGGCGAAGGCGGTGGACTCGTTGTACGAGATGACCGAATCGATGATGTGCATGACGCCGTTGTCGCCGAGGTGGACGATCGCGCCGCCTGCAGAGCCGGTGTTCTGTATGAAGTCGCAATCCTCGATGGTGGCGGTGGAGTTGGAGTTGAAGACCGCGCCGCCGGTTCCCGTGTTGCCCGTGAATGAGCTCCCCGTGATCGCGGTGACGGCGTCGTTGCTCGCGTGGATCGCGCCGCCCGTGCCGGGCGCCGGATCGGCGGTGTTGTCCTCAAACACGCAGTCGTTCACCGAGAGCGCGCCGCCGTCGTTGCGGATGGCGCCGCCGACGGACTGCAGTCCGTTCACGAGCGTCAGATCGTTCAGCGTGAGATCGCCGAGCGCGGTGATGAAGAAGAAGCGGAATTCAGGCGTTCCCATCGCACCGCTTCGCCGGATCTCGGCGCCGTTGCCGTTGATGGTCAGCGTGCTGTAGATCTGCGGCAGGCCGTTGGCGCCGGAGAACGTGTTGTCAACCTCGGTCAGCACGTACGCGCCATCCGGCGCGAGGTTGATCGTGTCCAGTTCAGCGTCGGAGAGCACGGTGTTGATCGCGGCGATCAGCCCGGCCGTGTCGCCGTTCGCGACATTGACGCTCCCCGCCCGCGCAACCCCGCTGAACAGCAACAGCGAGCAGGCGCACACACAGGAAGTCCGGAGGCTCGCTAGGCGCAAAACGCGAACCGCACGACGGTTGAGTTGAATCGACTGGAACAACTGGAAGCCTCCTCGAATCACTGGTTCTCGAACATGCCGCATCGATGCGCGGCCCCCGGGAACGATCGACACGGCGCACTCGAAGAACAGGAGGCCCACACCACGCGCGGACCTGAACCGAGATGATACGAGAATGACATCGTGATGACAGAATTTTTCACAGACTCGGCGCAGATGACATTGCATTCTTCGGCGATGCATTGCCCAGATTCACACCCGTGCGCGCCGCGAAGCATGCGTCGTATTCTTTTCGGAACAACGCGAGGCGACCGTGCGTCCGATTCCGGATCGGCGAAGCATCAGCCCGCGATGTCGAGCGAGCGCCCGAGCGCCAGCGCCGTCGCCGCGGCGTTGCGGTCGGCGGGATGGCGGTACATGGGCAGCGATGCCTCCGTCGGTCGGGGCTCCGGCGCTGTGAAATCGATGCCGCCGGGCACGACGGCGCCGACGAGCCGCTGGATGTTCGGCGGCGTCTCGGCGCGATTCACGCCTGTTGGTTGTTCAGTCTGTCGCACGGGGATGGAGTCACGGACCGACGACGCGGCGTCCGGCCGCTGCATGGGCTGCAGCGGCTGAATCTGACGCACGCCATAAGCGCGGGCAATGTGGAACGGGTTGCTCGGTCCGTCGATCTGCATGGGCCTCCGTGCCCCAAATGTACACCGTATGAATCGGGCGGCCAACGGATTGCAAATGAATCTTCAAGAAGGTCCGGGAATAGACGAACAGGGAGGTGGAATGCCGGAGACAGGAAAACCAACCTCAACCTGTCTCCCGCCTCCTGGCGTCCAGCTCCCATCTCCGACCAATGCGGGCGAGAGGACTCGAACCTCCACGTCCTTTCGGACACGGGAACCTAAATCCCGCGCGTCTGCCAGTTCCGCCACGCCCGCATGCCGCCTCCGGCAGACTCGATTGTTGGGCGCCGGCCGCCCCCGTCAACCCCGGCGAGAGAAACCAGGCGCCGATTCCTCCTGCGGCGGGAGTGAGGTCGATAGGATTGTATGTGGCCAGAGGGTCGCTGAACCCATTACGCAGGGGCATGTTCCCAATGATGATCCGTGACAAATTGGCGCTTTCCATCCCCCCGCTGCTGTTGCGGCTGGTTCTCGCCGCCACATTCATCTGGGCGGGGTATGGCAAGATCTTCTCGACGATCACCATCGATCCCGAGCAGGCGGCGATCCTGGCCAACATGGGCGTCTCGATCACGCCCCCGACCATCGACCCCCTGCCCGATGCGCCGGCCGATCCCGCGCCGACACCGGACACGCCCACAGAGCCCCTGCCGGAGGCCGATCCGCCACGCGATGCGGTGGATCGCGTGCTTGAGGACGCGGAGGATGATCGACGCCGGCATGAGCCACAGGACGCCGACGATCCGGCGAACGACGAGGATGTGATCGATGATGAAGCGCCCGATGGCGGCGTCGGCGCCTTCGCGCACGGCGCGTTCCTCATGCTCGCGCAGGATGGCGATGGCGATGAGGCGACGGAGAAGATCTACACCAGCGCCGATTTCACCGGGCCGGTCGTGGTGCGCCAGGTGTACAGCGTCGCGTTGACGCTCCACCGGGCCGGTCATCCTGAGGCGGATGGCGCGCAGCCGCTGATTCCCGACTGGATGCTCGACGACTCGCGGCCGGCGCAGCTCGCCTGGGCCGCGGGGCTGACGGAGTTGATCTGCGGCGTGCTGGTGCTGATCGGCCTGCTCACACGACTTTCGGCGCTGGCGCTGGCCGGCACGATGGCCATGGCGCTGTGGGTGACATCGATCGGCCCGATCGTCTTTGGTCCGGCCGACACGGCGTCATTCCTCGGCGTGCTGCCGCCACTGGAGAATTTCTCGCCGCAGGCCTGGAACATGTGGCTCTGGCAGTTCGCTCTGTTGTTGAGCGCCCTGGCGCTGGTCTTCAGCCGCCCGGGGCTGCTGGCGCTGGATGGCCTGCTCTTCGGCGCCAGGCGACCGCACTCGAAGCCGGCGCCCGCGAAGTGATGACGACGGCGCCCGATGCAGCGGCGCGGATGAGGACATGATCGACCGGCGGGAAGAAGAACACGGCTTTGCGGCGTCGTCACGGCGTGAGCGTTTCGAGCGCGCCTGGCCCTGGGCGCTCTCGATCGCGCTGCACCTGGGACTGGTGGTGGTCGCGTTCTTCGTGGTGTGGTCAGCGATGACGCCGGAGGACCCCGGGCCGCCGGCGATGGTCAGCTTCGACGACCCTGATTTCGCGCCGCTGGCGGAGTCGAGCGAGGAGCAGGAACTCCCGGACGCGGCGCCGATGACCGCGCCGACACGGATTCCCGATGACGCGTCGCTGGAGCTTCCGCCCCTGGACGCCGGCGCCCCGGCGCCCGCAGCGCTCACAACGTCCGAGCCGGTCGAACCCCTCCGCTTCGAGCGGTCGCAGCCGCCGGAGGTGATGTTCTCCGGCGTCGGCGCCTCGAATGCGCGCGACATCGTGTACGTGGTGGACGCCTCGGGCTCGATGATTCCGACCTTCCCCGAGGTGAAGACGGAGCTGCGCCGCTCGATCGAGCGTCTGCACCCGACGCAGCGGTTTCAGTTGATCCTGATCCGCAATTTCGACGGCAAGACGCACCAGTGGCCCGAGATCGGGATGGCGGGCTCGCGCGGGCGTCCAGTGCTGCTAGACGCCACCGGCCGCAACAAGCGGGCGGTCTTCGAGTGGCTTGAGGGCGCCGAGGCGCGCGGGAGCTCCGATCCCACCGGCGCGCTGGAGGCGGCCCTGGCGTTGCGTCCCGATGCGGTCTTCATTCTCACCACACGACTTTCGGGCCCTGAGATGAAGGGCGATGTCGACCCCGATCGTGTGCTGGCGTTGCTGGAGCGGCTGAACCCCGCCCACCCGGTCACCGGGAACCGCCCCGTGGCGATCAAGGCCATCGAGGTGATTGACCAGGATCCCTTCGGACTCATGCGGGCCATCGCAGAGACACACGGAGGCGAGGGCGGGTACAACTTCATCGATCGGGATGAATACAACCGAAGACGGGGACTCGGGAACGATCGCTCGCCATGACACGATTGAGAGCCATGCACGCAGAACGGATTGCACCACAAAGACACAGAGACACAGAGGAGAAAATGGATGGCGAGCGCCTCCCGGCGCGATCTCCTTCACTTTCAATTCTCTGCGCCTCTGTGCCTCTGTGGTTTTCTTCACGAGGCGTGATATTCGCAACGGCCGTGATTCTTCTCCTACTGGCGGCGCCGGTGTCGCAGGGCGCCTCCGCTCCTCTGACCATGGCGCAGGCGGACGCCGAGCCCGTGCGCATCAGCATGGCGGAGGCGTTCTTCATCCAGCGCGATCCGCGCACGGGAGGGGTGGCGTGGATCGGCAGCCTGATCATCTGGTTCCTGCTGCTGCTCTCGATCGCCTCGCTGGGGCTGATCGGGGCGATGGCGTCGCTAAACCGGCGGGAGCGGATCCTGCCGCAGAAGTTGTCGAGCGATGTGGGCAAGATGCTGAGCCGGCAGGACGAGCACGGCGCGCTGCTGCGCGTGAAGCGGGATGAATCGTATTTCGCGCTGATCATGCGCGCGGCGCTGCTCGAATCCGCCCACGGGCACGACGCCATGGTCCGAGCCCTCGAACGCTCCAGCGAGGAGCACACCACCGCCCGCCTGCGCCGTGTCGAGACGCTGAACATCATCGGCGCCGTCTCGCCCATGATCGGCCTCTTCGGCACGGTGTACGGGATGATCCTGGCGTTCCAGGAGATCGTCGCGGCGGGCGGATCGCCGGAGCCGGTCGGGCTCGCCGCGGGCATCGGCACGGCGCTGACGACCACCTTCTGGGGGCTCGTGGTCGCCATCCCGGCGCTGGCGGGGTACGCCTTCGTGCGCAACATGATCGACGGCCTGACGGCGGAGGCGTCGCTGGTCGCGGAGGATTTGGTCAATCATTTCCGTCCCTCGCCGGGGATCGCCACTGAGGCACAGAGACACGGAGAGGGAGAAGGGATGTCGTGATGGTGCGGCGCCAGTTTTCTCGCCGTCACATTCCATTGCACACAATCACCGCATCACCTCATCTCCTCATCACTTCCCCCCTCTGTGCCTTCGTGCCTCTCTTTGGTTCATCCCCATCCGGAGCGTCTCTGAATGTCCCGCGTGTATCGACGAGGTCCGGCGCGTATCGAGGCGAACCTGACGCCGTTGGTGGACGTCGTCTTTCTGCTGATCATCTTCTTCGTGCTGGTGGCGCAGATCACCAAGGCGGAGCGGCTGCGGCTGACGCTGCCGTGGGTCGCCGACGCCCAGACCGAACCGACGCCGCGCGACAGCCGTATCGTCATCAATGTGCTTCCGGAAGGGCACACCGAGGATGGGCGCACACTCACGGGCGGATTTCGCGTGGGCGTGCAGACCTTCGCGGCCGGCGAGGAAGGCGTGGCGGCGCTGACGGAGTTGCTGGCGCAGATGCGATCGCGCGATCCGAATCTTGAAGCGCTGGTGCGGGCGGACCGCGTCGAGTCCTACGGGCGAGTCCATCCCGCCGTGCGCGCCTGCCGCGATGCGGGGATCGCCCGGATCAACCTCGTCACCGAGCCCGAACGAGGCGCGAACGGTGGAGGAGTTGCACGATGAGCGAAGCGGAGCGCGCACTGCGACGAACCTCCGCAGGGCGAACGCGCCGGGGCCGGCGCCGCTCGGGCCTGCGCTTCGGCGTTACGCTCACGCCCATGATCGATGTGGTCTTCCTGCTGATGATCTACTTCCTACTTGTTGGTGAATTCCGCCAGGATGAAGAGGTGTTCGCGCTGGACCTGCCGCGGGAGGCGGAGGTGGGGCGCGAGATCACCGATCCATTCGCGCTGCCGGAGCGGCCTATCCGCGTGCGCGTGCGCTCGCTGGGCGACGGACCCGGCGACTACACCATCGCGACCGACTCGCACGTGATCGAGCGGGCTGCGAATTTCGAGGCGTTGCGGCTGGCGCTGGAGAACGCCTACGGCGGCGCGCTGCCAGAGGATCAGCGATTCATCGTGCGGCCCGATGCGGACGCGCGCTGGGAGCACACGCTGGGCGCGTTGGATGCAATCCGGCGGGCGGGATACACACGCATCCGCTTTGACGAGCCGGGATCATGACCAGTCGACGGAAGATCTCGCATCGGGTTCGCATTGCGGCCGCGCTGCTTGCCGTTGCGGGCGCCGCGGTGTGCATGGAGGGCGCGAGCGCTCAGCGGATTGACGCACGAAATGCGCACACAGATCGTTGGCAGTCGCGCCTGGATGAACTGCGGGCGCGCGAGCGAGCCCTCGAAGAACGGGCCGGCGCCGGCGAAGCGGCGCTCGAGCTGTCCGAGCGGCTGCTGGACCGCATCGCGGCCGACGGCGCCGATCTCGCGGCCCTGTACGGCGTGCCGACGCGCGAACAGGTGGAGCGGGCGCGCTCGCTCGCGATCGAGTCACAGGATGCAGCGCGGCGGGCGCGGGCGTTGATTGAAGCGGAGATCCGCGCTGTCGAATCGCATGCTGACTTTGCAGCCGATCGCGACATGCAGGATCAGCGCAGCCGTCTGGCGGTGGAGATGCTGGAGTTCCGCAGGCCCCTGGCCGAAGCGCGAGCGGCGCTGCTGCTGGCCGCATTGGAGGATTCGGCGTCGAGGCGGCGCGCTCTAGCGCAGTCCGTGGCGGCGCTGCTGCAGGCGCTGGATCTTCGCGAGCCGGCGTGGGAGGCAAGGCGATTGGTGATGCTTGGCGGCGCATCGCTGCTCAACGGCGATGGGGCGGAGGCGGCGCTGGACGCCTTCTCGGAGTGCCTGGAGTTGATCGGCCCTGAAGAGTCGCGCGTGTATGTCGAGGCGTCGCTGGGGCGGGGCATCGCGGCGATGCAGACGCAGGGCGCCGGGGCGGCGCGGGCGGCTGTGCGCGCTGCGATGGCGCGTCCACCCTTCACGCCGCGAGATTTGACGAGCGCCCCCTGGCGCGTGGCGGCGGCGGATACGCTCTTCCGCATCGGCGCCCGTGAGGCGGGTCGGGCGGCATCGCGACCTGCATGGCGCGATGCGATGACGCGGGCGTGCGAGGGATATGTCGAGCTGCTCACGCGCTCCGAGGAAGGCGTCGAGTCGATTCGCCCGGTGGTGTACGCGAAGCTGACCGAACTCGGTTGGCCCGATGACCCGGCGGAGCTGCCGACGGTGGCGGCCCTTGCGCTTTCCGACAGAGCCGTGCGAACCGGTGAGCCGGATCGAGCGATCGCGCTGCTCGATGATCTGAGCGCGCGGCCGGATGTGGCGTTGGGACCGCTGGCGGGCGAGGCGCTGTGGGAACACGCGCGCGTTCTGCTCGATGCGGCGATGTCGGGCACGGACGCCTCCATCGAGCGGCGGATGCGGGCCATGGGCTCGCTCGTGCGCATCGGCCGCGACCATGAAGAGTGGCGCGGGGCGGCGGATGCGGTTGAGACGGCGTGCCGGCTCGGGTTGTGGCTTTTGAACCGGGCGCCGGAGCGGCTGCACGGGCGCGTTGAAACATTGCTGATCGAAGCGCTGCAGGTTGCGACGCAACGCTACGAGGATCTTCCCTCGATCAACGACTGGCGACTGGAGCTTGGGCGGCTGGTGGATGATGCGATGGGTGAGCGGGCGCTCCGCGCGATCCCGGCTGCTGCGCCGGCGCAGTATGTCCAAGCGCAGTCCATCCTGATCGGACACATGTTGGAGCGTATGGATGCGCAGGAAGGCGCAGCGCGGCGCGAGATCGCTCAGGCGATGCTGGAGCGTGTGCATAAAGTCCGCGTGTCGCTCCGCGATGTCGAGTCGCTGGAGGGGGAGGCCGGAAAGTGGCTGGCGGCCCTCGATCGGCCCGCCACGGTCGCGATGGTGGAGCTGGGCGAGCTGGAGCGGGCGACCAGGCTTGCGGCCTCGTCGCCGGATGCGGGTGTGGGCCGGGGGGTCTTTGTGCGACTGTGCCGCATGCTGGTTGAGGCGGAGCTGCGCGACGATCTGGACGAAGCGCGCCGGATTGCGGGGCATGTGGCGCCCATCGGCGCGATCGAGCTGGAGCGTGTGAGCGCGGCGGACGATATCGACGCGGCGACGGATCGCTGGATCACGCTGCACCAGGCACGGGCGCTCACACTGACTGGCCGCGGCGCCGAGGCGGCGGCGCTGCTGGAAGCGCTGGAGGCGCGCGGCGTCGCGGATCGCTCGGTTCGTTTCTGGAGGGCGGATGCGATGCGCCAGGCCGGCGACGAGGCGGGCGCTTTCGCCATCTGGCGCGAGCTGGCTGGCGCGCTGGAGGCGGCGGAAGTGTACGACGAGATCTTCTGGCGCTCATGGACGCGGATGCTCAGCGCGCTGGCGGATCGCAATCAGGACGGCGCCCGCACCGCGACGATCCGTCGCGAAGCGGGGCGACTGCGCGCACTGGATGACTCACTCGGGGGCCGGCCCCACCGCGGACGCATCGAGAACGTGATTCGACGCCTCGACGATCGCTCGAACTGACCGGGGCACAGATTCGGTCAATGACTCGAGGAATGCGAGTTGGCGGAGGCCGCGCCGACGCGCCCGACGGTGACTTCGGCCGACAGGTCCGGGGCGGCTCTGCCGTTGTGCTGCACATTGCGCAGCAGAGCGGTGAGGGCGCAGATGGCCTCGCGGACTTCGCGCTCATCGACCCGGTTGATCTTTCCGTCGGAGATTGCGGCGATGGCCTCGGCGCACTCCTTGACGGCGTTGCAGGAGGCCTTGTCGAGATCGACTTCATCCTTGATGAAGTACCCGCCGGCTTCCTGACAGATGAAACTCAGCGTGTCATCTCCGATGTCGGGCTCGCTGCTCTGCAGACATCGAATGATTCGTTCGATCGGGTTGGGCTGTGCGCCCGAGAGCATGCGGTTGATCTGGCGCGTTGACAGATCCATTGCTGCGGCGAACCGCTTCACGCCCACGCTCGCGACCATTTTCCGAAAGTGATCGCCTGCTTCGGCGGTGAGTTCGTCGGTTTCAAGATACGCATTCACGGTTCAGATGCCTCCCTCCCACGGCCGGCGATTGTCGCCGACACGTCGCAGGTGAGGCCGCCGAAGAGACAGATAGACACCATCGAAAACATGGCGCCCACAGTCATGCCGCACAGCCGCCGGTCGGCCTCACCGACCCAGCATAAACGATTCAGGGCGGAAGAAGAAGATCCGATCGCGCAGTGTTCGCAACATTTTGCGCTGACAAGGTTTCCGGTCGTGGATGCAAAACCGCCCGCTCGCTGGACACGAGGCGGGCGAATGTGAAGACAGGGAAGATGTCGGGACTTTGTCCGGGTTCAGGCGGAGGCCGGCGCCGCAGCCCGCAGGGGAGCCTGGGAGGGCTCTGGCGCAGGCGCGAAGACCGTCTTGGTGGTGCGATGTTCGGTGTCGGCGAACTCTTCGCCGTAGCGGATCAGGCGAAAACTGTTGCCGATCACGAACACATCGCCCACGAAGTGGTAGAACGCGGCGAGCCAGATGGTCAGCGAGCCGGTGGCGGCGAGCACAAGTCCGATCACCGCGATGATGATCGACGCCGTGATGTTCTGGGCCACCACGCCCTTGGTGCGCCGGGCCAGCTCGATAAGGAAGGGCACGCGGCTCAGGTCGTCGTTCATCAGGGCCACACCCGCCGAGTTGGTGGCGATGTCGGACCCGGAAAGACCCATCGCCACGCCCACATCCGCCGTCGCAAGGCAGGGACCGTCGTTGATGCCATCGCCGACGAAGAGCACGCGCCGGCCCTGGCCGACCATTTCCTTCAGACGGGCGTGCTTCTCCTCGGGCAGGCATTCGGCCTCGATGATGTCCACGCCGACGGCGGCGCCGACGCGGTGGGCCACCGGGGCGCGATCGCCGGTGAAGATGGCGATGCGACGGGCGCCCAGTTCACGCAGGCGCTCAACCACACCCCGGGCGTTGGGTCGGAGTTTGTCCTCAAGACCGACGGCGCCAAGGTAGCGGCCATCGCGCATCACGTGGACGCCGGTCATGCCCTCGATCTTCTGCTCGACGGCGGCGACCTGGTCGCGAATGTCCGGATTGAGCTCCATGAGCCAGTTGGCCCGGCCGGCGTTGATTTCGGAGCCGCCGACGTTCGCCTTCACACCGCGGCCGTGAATCTCTTCGTAGGCTTCGACCGAAGCGGTCTCGATGCGGGCCTGGCGGGCGGTGTGGATGATCGACCGGGCCAGCGGGTGGTTGGATTGCTGCTCGCCCTCGGCGGCGGCCTGCAGGAGCTGAGCGCCGTCGACGCCCTCGGCGGGCGCCAGCTTGCTGACGGCGAAGACGCCGGTGGTAAGCGTGCCGGTCTTGTCGAGTGCGACAGTGTCGATGTTCGCCGCCGCTTCGAGGTAGGCGGTCTGCTTGATCATGATGCCCAACCGGGCGGCGGAGGCGAAGGCCGCGACCATCGCCGTGGGGCTGGAAAGCAGCAGGGCCGAGGGGCAGACGACGACCAGCACGGTGATGGCGGTCTCGACGTTGCGGGTGAAGAAGAGGACGAGGCCAGCGACGGTGATGGCGACGGGGACAAAATAGGCCGCCACCTGCTCGATGAGGAGCTGGCGGGGCGTGCGGGTGGATTCGGCCTCGCGGATGAGCTGGCTGACCTTGCCGATGGTGGTGTCCTCGCCGACGCTGCCGACGCGGAGCTCGATGGCGCCGGTGAGGTTGGTGGTGCCGGCGTAGACGGGCGTGCCGGGCTGGACCTCGACGGGGGCTGATTCGCCGGTGAGGCTGGCCTGATTGATCGAAGAGGCGCCTTGGGTGATGACGCCGTCCACCGGCAGATTTTCGCCGGGACGGACGCGGACGGTCATGCCCACGCGGACCTCGGACAGATCGACCTCGCGCTCCTGGCCACCTTCGACGATGCGGGCGATGTTGGGCGTGAGCTTGACGAGCTGCTCAATGGCCCGCTGGGCGCCCCAAGCAGTACGCCGCACGATCTGATCGGCCACGAGGAGGATGAAGGCGAGGAAGCCGGCGGTCTGGTAGTCGCCGATGGCGATGGCGGCGATGATGGCGAGCGCCGCCAGCGTCGAACTGGTGGGCCGGCCGCGCTGCAGCTCCTGCAGGGATGCGAGGAAGAGGGGCGCGCCGAGCATGATGGCGCCGATGAGGGCTGG
Organism: Phycisphaeraceae bacterium; assembly: GCA_007693965.1. Lineage (GTDB taxonomy): Bacteria > Planctomycetota > Phycisphaerae > Phycisphaerales > UBA1924 > RECQ01. The sequence continues at coordinate 111,445 of RECQ01000036.1, forward strand.
AAGCATGGCCACATCGGGGTGGAGCCAGCCGAAGAGGCGGCTGAGGGTGGTGGTGAGGACCAGCACGCCGCCGATGAGATAGATGAGGATCCAGCGCTCGATCTTCACCTCGTGGTGGGAGCAGCAGAGATCTTCATGGGTGTGGGCGCCGGCTTCAGCCTTGACATCGGTCTTGTGATGCGGCTTGACCGGGTCGGTGAGTGATGTGGCGGGTGGCGGGTTCGTCGACATCGTCGCGTGGACTCCATATGCAGGATGCGGGTGGCGAGTCGGCGGAGGCCGTGCGTCCGCATCATCTATCCCGAGTGCCGTTTTCCACCGTGCAGATCGGCAAGTGAAGGCCGGAAGCCGCAACGGAACCGCGGCGTGGCGCCGCGAAGGCGGCTGAGCGGGGCATGGTACGCCGGACGGGGCGGTTCGGCTCCCCGTTGCGGCTTCTGGGGATACGCGTCGGGGAGCGCCGGGGTTCTCCCCGACACCGATTTGCGCGGGCTCCGCCCCACACTGGGGCGATCATCCCGGCTCGGGCTTTGAAATCGGAGGAAGCGGGCGGAGGTCCGGCTCAAGGAAGCGGCGCCGGGCCTCGCGCGACATCAGCCGCGGCTCGGAATAGTGCTCGCGCAGGAGCGAGCGGTCGAGCAGGCGCGGGTGGCGGGCGGCGAAGGCGCTGAAACTCTCTCCGGCGCCGGGGTCCGGGGCGGGATCTGAACGCATCGCCGCAGCGATCAGGCGGAGAAACGCGACGGTGACGGTCTCGTGGTAGCCGTCGTCGGGCGTGTTGGCGACGCCGTGCGATTCGTTGAGGGCGATGATGCCGGTGCGGAGCCGATCGAGCGCGACCCCGAAAGGAGCCTCGCGCAGGTGAAGCCAGGCGACGCGGACGTGGGCGCGGTGGGTCCAGGCGGACTTGGGGAGGGATCGGTCGCGGAAGGCGACGAGGAAGGCGGCGTCGGCGGCGACTGCGAGCGACATGGCGTCGGGGGCTCGGGTCATTCGTCGTGGCATGTCAGATCCGCCGGAGCCGGGCGAGCGGTTTCACCTACCCATCGTCATCTTCAGCACGCGCTCCTTCGCGGCGCCCCAGCCAATGTCGGGATTGTAGAAGACAAACTCCGCTCTGCCGCAGGCGGCGACTTCGGTGGCGTCGTCGCGCCTGTCCCTCCACTGGCGGAAGGTGTTGATGAATCACCGGGGCCTGGCATGTCGGAGACGCTATCGGCAACAGGGGCGGACACACGTTGGCGAACCGATTCAGGTTTGATGTCGCTATGGTCTGACGATGCGTTTCATCTTCCTGGGCACGGGCACTTCGGCCGGCGTTCCCGCGATCGCGTGCGACTGCGAGGTGTGCACCTCGGAGGATCCGCGCGACCGGCGGACTCGGACCGGGGCGTGCGTGCAGTGGACCGATGCGGCGGGCCGGGAGCGGGTGGTGCTGATCGACACCACGCCCGACTTGCGCGAGCAGGCCCTGCGGCATCGGCTGCGCCGCTGCGACGCCATCCTCTTCACGCACAACCATGTGGACCATGTCTTCGGGCTCGACGAGGTGCGCCGCTTCAATGCGGTGATGCAGGCGCCCATCGACATCTACGCCGAGAAGCACACGATGGACTCGCTGCGGCGTGTGTATCAGCATGTTTTCGACGCCGAGAACAATGTGAACAAGAGCTTCGTGGCGACGCTGATTGCGCATGAGATCAAGCCTGATGTTCCGATCGATCTGTGGGGGCTGCGGTTCACGCCGCTGCGGTTGATGCACGGGCGGTTGCCAATTCTGGGGTGGCGGATTGATGCGTTGGATGGTGGGTCCCTCGCTGGCGCTTCGGGCTCGTTGTCGGAGGGTGCGGTTGAGCGCGGGTGGCTGCCGCTGGCGTATTGCACGGATGTGAGCGCGTTTCCGCCGGATGCGTGGGGGAAGCTGACGGGGCTGCGGACGCTGGTGCTGGATGCGCTGCGGTGGCGGCATCATCCGACGCACCAGACGATCGACCAGGCGGTGCAGACGGCGCAGCAGATCGGGGCGGAGCAGACGTGGTTCGTGCATATGGCGCATCAGGTGAAGCACTCAGACGCGCAGGAGCGGATGCCGGAGGGGGTGGGGCTGGCGTGGGACGGGTTGACGTTGGAGTGAGTGGGGCGCGTCCGACGCAATCGATGCTGCTGAGATGTAAGGGGATGCACTTATTGGAGCCGGAGGTCCGAACAGTGTGCGCTGACGATGCAGTACGCAATCAAGGGGCGTTCATCCGGATCGCGGGCGCACTACGTGTGATCGTTCGCAGTATTTTCTGACAGTTGTGATACAGGAAACCCACTAGCGCCCATGCTGTTGCGTGCTTCGCCATGTCGCATGTTCAGAAGACATGTGACATCCGAGTTTTCTTTGTGAGACTGCAACGCTTCCGGGTACATTGGTGTTGTTGTGGGTTCGGTTTCGTTCGTTGCGCAGTGAGGGAGGCTGGAGGGAGCGAACCGCGTATCGGTCTGTCGGCCGCGGCGCGAATTTCCGATGAAGCGGCCTGTATGACTGCTTCAGAACACGTCACTTTCCGCGGTGTTGGTTTAAATCCGCGGGAAGGGAGGGGAATCATGCGAATCGCTGTTGTTGTGGCGATTGCCGGCGCCTTCACAGGCACGGCAAACGCCGGTCTCATTTCACAGACGGTGCCTCCGGCGTTCGAGGACACGGCCGGGCCGAATGTTTTCCTTGGCCCGATGACCATCGGGCCGCGCACGTACCAGTTGCTTGTCCACGAATCGCTGCTGACCGATCTTGTCGGCCTTGACCTGACCGGCATTTCGTGGCGGCTTCCTACGAGCGCAACTGTCGACTGGCCTGCGCAGGACATTGCGTATGCGAACTATGACATTCGGCTGAGCGAGAGCGTCGCTCCCGCCGATCGGAGTCTGACGTTCGCGGACAATGTCGTCGGCGCCCAGTCGCTGGTGCGTTCGGGCGGGCTGGCGGTCAGTGCGGGCGCATTCACTTCGGGCGACAACCCGAACGCGTTCGCTCCGTCGATCGGCTTCGACTCGAACTATCTCTACTCGGGCGGCAATCTGCTGGTTGAAATCCGGCATGATGGCAACGGTTTCGGCACACGGAGCGTTGACGCGATCGGGACTTCACCGGCCACCGGGTATGGATCGCTCTTCAGCGCCGCGTGGTCCTCTTCGAATACAGAGACCAGCGGTTTGCAGGGGAACTTCACTATTTTCGAGTTCACCGCCATTCCCGCGCCCGGGGCCGCAGCGATCTTTGGATTCGCGGCGCTGTGCGCATGCCGGCGACGCAGGAGCTGACCCCTCGAACGCCTGCATTCCATGGCTGCAGATTGAACGGCGGAGCCTGTGGGGGCTCCGCCGTTTTTCATCATGTAGTGTCGATGGCGTTGATCAGATTTTCTGTACAATCGACGCCGATGAAACAACAAGCAACGCTGAACCATGCGCCTGATGGTGAACTGAAATCGCTTTTCGTCCGCGATCTCCGCCGCCGCTGGAAGCCGGTGAAGGAAGGCGAGGCGGCGGCGCCGGAGCATGAGGCCGTGCGCATCCGGCTGCACCGGTGCTTCAGCTGGATGCAGCGGATCGAGGATCTCGCCGCGGCGGGGCTGGATGCGGATGATGCGCGGCTGGTCTACGGCTGGATCGCGATGAACAGCCTGTACGGGCGATGGGATCAGGAGAGAAAGGAGCCGGTGACCGACCGCGAGTCGCTGGCGACGTTCCTGCACCGGCTCTTCAAGCACGACCACGACGATGTGCTGGGCGCGACGGTCAAGGCGCATCGCAAGCTGGCGGAGTCGATCGTGGGCGATGAGTTTTTGAATAAACACTTCTGGCGCGAAGGGGATGAGAACTCGATCCGGTCGGTGCAGCGGGCGATGTACCGCCTGCGGAGCGAGATCGGGGACGGAAAGTGCCACAAGGCGCTGGCGAGCACGCTGGATCGCGTGTACCTGGCGCGGTGCCAACTCGTGCACGGAGCGGCGACGTTCGAGGGGAAACTGAACCGCACCGCGGTGCGCCGCTGCGCGCGGTTCATGGAGATCGCGCTGCCTGCGATCACCACGGTGATCATCGATCACGCGTGGGAGGAGGACTGGGGGAATCTGTGTTACCCGCCGAGTAGTTGATGGGGAGAAGTGATTCGCGATGGATGCGCTGGCGGGCGCTGCTTCCGAGGCTTCGTCGAAGACTCCTCAGCCTCGGCGTCTGGCGAGGTCAGGATCCAGGATGTCTGTGACGGGGTGTCCGGAGCACGCTATACGCCAAGCCGTCGCTCCATGTCCGCTTGTGCTTGTGCGCCGGTCAGTATGAGGTACAGATCGATTGGCAATCTGCCTATACCCGCGTGATCTTCCTCAGGAGCATGGAGCGCTGTTGAGGGGCTGACGAGATAGCAGCGGCCATTGAACTTTGGAAAACGCGACTGGAACGCCCTCAGGCCATCGAGTCTGTGTCTCGCGCCCACAGAGATCTCGAACGCGAGGGGCTCCGTCGGGTGATCGTACACAAGATCTACTTCACGCACGACGCCTGAGACCCTGTCGCGCCAATGGAACACACGCACCCCGCTCTGCAACCCGAGCGAGTGAAGATGCGCTGCACATGCATTCTCGATGAGGTGGCCCATCTCGGACTGATCGCGCAGGGGCGCGATGCCCCGCTGGAGCGCAGCGTTTCGAACCGCGCCGTCCACGAAATAGATTTTCTTGCCCCGACGTTGAATCGTCTCCTCGCTTGCAGAGTAGTTCTGCAGGGAGAAGACGAGAAAGGCGCGCTCAAGATAATCAAGATACTGATACACGGTGGCCGCGGTGAGTGAAAGGTCGGATGCGAGGGATGTGGGCGAGAATATCTCTGCGATCTGGCCGCCGAGGATATAGAGCAGCCGCTCGAGTTTGATCGGCTCGTTGATGTTGAATGCCTGCGGTATGTCCATGCACACGGCCCGCTGCACAGCGTCCGCCCTCAGCGTTTGCTGCGACCTGAGAATATCTGAGGCCTCATCGTCTGACGCCGGCGCCGCGATGAGTTCAGGAAAACCGCCGACAAGTAGAAATCGACGACGATGCGAGTCGAGTGAGGGCAGAGACACACTCTCGCTGACGGCGCATTCGATTGTCTGCGCGAGCGTCGCCTCGGTGCGGTTCTCAGGCAAGGCGTCATTGAGTGCAAGGTATTCGGAAAAAAGGTATGGCGATAGGAACTGCTCCTCCCAGCGCCCCACTCCGGATTCCGCGTGGCGGTTCCGCAGCGCCGCCGTCGAGCTTGAAGTCGCTGCGATGCGCACCGGATGACGCTCGTCATAGAAGGTCTTGAGCCACAGATCCCACGCGTCGGCGTAGTTCACTTCATCGAGAAAAACGATCGCGGGCTCGGCGGCGGTCGCTTTCGACACACGCACGATGTGGCTGATCCAGTCCCCCAGATTTCGCTCCATCAGCAGGGGGTGATCCAGCCGCAGCCACCAGAGGCGGTTCGGCGGCAGCCCCTGCGACAGCAGCTCGGCGACCGTCTGGTACATCACGGTGGTTTTGCCTACACGCCGCGGCCCGAGGACGACCTGATGACGCGGGCGATCACTCCGAAGCCGACGCCAGAGACACTGCGCGAGCGGGCGACGCACCGGCTTGGCGAGCTCTGCCGGCACCCGCCCCAGTTCGCGCCACGGGTTCTGCGTCGCCAGGACGTCTGCATAGTCGTTCGCCGATGGTGTCCAAGCCAAACGCCAAGCCCTCCGATGAATCTATTTATCAAATAAGCATATCGTCAGAATGCTTATTTGGCAAACAGTTCAATTGGAGGGCCGGGTGGTTTGCTTATTGACAAGGTCCGAGAACCGCTCAAACTGGGCTCGGTCGATCCCCGTCAGCTCGTCCGCCTGTTTGTCGGCGTGGTAGCTGGAGCGGACCATGGGGCCGCTCTCGACGACCTTGAAGCCTCTCGCCAGGCCCTGGTCGCGGTAGCGGTGGAACGTCTCGGGGGTGACGAAGCGGTCGATGGGGAGGTGGTTCGGCGTCGGCTGGAGGTACTGGCCGATGGTCAGGACGTCGGTGGCGGCGTGCTCGCGGACGTCGTCCATCAGCTCCAGCACTTCCTCATCCCGCTCGCCAATGCCGACCATGATGCCGCTCTTGGTGACCAGGCCCTGCTCCTTGCCGCGGCGGAGGAGCTCGAGGGAGCGGTCGAATTTCGCCTGGGGGCGGACGGCGGGGTACATGCGGCGGACCGTTTCGAGGTTGTGGTTGAGGATCTCGGGACGGGCGTCGATCACGGTCTGGAGGGCGTCCCAGTCGCCGAGGAAGTCGGGGATGAGGACCTCGATGGACATGCCGGGGCACTTTTCGCGGGTGCGGAGGACGGTTTCCGCCCAGATGGCGGCGCCGCCGTCGGGGAGCTCGTCGCGGTTGACGCTGGTGATGACGATGTGCTTGAGGCCGGCGCCCTCGTACATGAGGCGGAGGGAGTCGGCGACGCGGCGGGGCTCATCGGTGTCGAGGACGGGGGGTTTGCCGGTTTTGACGTTGCAGAAGCCGCAGGAGCGGGTGCAGGTGTCGCCGAGGATCATGATGGTGGCGACGCCGCGGGCCCAGCACTCGCCCATGTTGGGGCAGCCCGCCTCTTCGCAGACGGTGTGCAACTTGTGTTCTGACAGAATGTTGCGCAGACGGAGGTAGTCGGGGCCGCCGGGGAGTTTGGCGCGGAGCCAGGCGGGCTTGCGCTTGGGGGCCATGGTGGAGGGGCCGCCAGAATTGTTGATGACCTGGTCGGTGAGGCTGAAGAGGGGTTTGTCGAGTCGCCGGACGGGGTCGCCGCCGAGGGGGCGGGGGTGGCGCGTCAGGCCCTTGCGGCCGGGTGCGGCGCCGGCAGTTTCGGGGGCGGAGGGGGATGGATTGGGGTCTGAGAGGGGCATGGATTGAGAGTGTAGCCGGTGGCGCCGGCGTGGATGGCGTCGGATGCGGGCGGCGTGGCTTGTCTTTCCTGCGACCTTGTCGGAGAAGGGCTGCGTAGGGATGAGGATCGGCTGTCGAATGATCGGACGGAAAAATAGGAGGGCCGGGTGAACCGACCGGGGGGGTTGTGTCGATTGAACGGGCGTGAGTCGGGATCAGGATCCCGGCCCGGCGCGTAATCGGACGGTCGTTTTTTGACAGCGCGCCGGTCGCTGGTAGTTTGTAGGCCCTTTCGCCAGGGTGTCTTGGAGAGGCGGGGGTCTCGAGAGACGGAAGTTGGAGCGCGACCGGGGGCCGGGCCGCTCTGCGGAGCTTTGCGCCGTCAGGAACGCGTTTCGTGGCAAGGAGTCAGTCGTGATCGAGCGTGTCGCAACGATGTTCAGTGATCGTGGCAGGAGCGTCCTTCGCCGCAGCGCGGCGTTGCTCGCGCTGACCATCGGCGCGAGCGCCATGACAGGGTGCGAGACGGACAGCTGGCTGTATGACCCGAGCGTCGTGGGCCGTTGGGAGCACACACCGACGGTTGTCCCGATTCTGGAGCGCATTGATGTGATTGAGCGGGAGCGGCAGGATTCGCTCCAGACGACGTCCGTCATGCCGGAGGATCTGCTCCCCGAGATCCGCGAGTATGAAGTGGGCTCCGGCGACACGATGGTGATTGAGATCTGGGACTTCCTGGTGCCCAACGCGCCGACGCAGCTTCAGCCCACCGTGGACGCCCGCGGCTTTATCGATATTCCTCAGCTCGGCCGGCTCAATGTGCTGGGGCTGAACGCGTCCGAGATTCGCGAGTTGGTTCGCAACGAGCTGCGCGACCAGGGCATCATTGATGATGCGCTGGTGACGGTGCAGTTCGTGGGCCAGCGTCAGCAAACTTTTTCGGTGTTCGGATCAATCACGGGCGTGGGGCGGTATTTCATCCCCACGCCCAACTATCGTCTGCTGGATGCGCTGACGGAGGCAGGCGGGGTTTCGCCGGCGATCCGCACGGTGTACGTGATTCGCCAGACGCCCTTGTCTGACGCGGTCCGCCGCGGCGAGGGAGTCGATCGTGCGACGCGCCCGGACGTGCGAGATGAACGACGCCCCACGGACCAGGAGCGTGGACGCGAGCTGCGCGACCTGATCCGCGACCTCACCGAGCCCGATGGCGGCTCGCTGGGGATGTACGGCGCCGGCGTCGCCCCCTCGATGCGCCAGAGCCGGAACAATGGAGACGACATGGCGCCGCCCATCGACCTGGTGGACGAGCCGACGCCGGTGCGTACGCCCGATCGGGGCGAGCGGTTTGACGAGTCGGCCCGGTGGATGTTCCTCAATGGCGAGTGGGTGCGCGTGGCCCGCCAGGAGCGAGGCCGGGTCGAGGGGTTGCCCGAGGGCGCAGACCCGCTGGAGCGGCTGCGGGCCGAGGATCTGGTGACGCAGCGCATCATCGAGGTGCCGACCGAGCCGCTGTTGCAGGGTGTGGCCGAATACAACCTTGTGATCCGGCCCGGCGACATGATCCGGGTTCCTTCGCCGGAGCAGGGCTTCGTCTACATCGGAGGCCCGGGCATCGCGCGGGGCGGCACCTTCAGCCTGCCCTTCACGGGACGGCTGACATTGACCAAAGCGGTGATCTCGGCGGGCGGCCTGAGCCAGATTGCGGTGCCGTGGCGTGTCGATCTGACGCGGATGGTGGGCGAGGACCGGCAGGCGACGATCCGCCTGAACCTGGCGGCGATCTTCGAGGGCACACAGCCCGATATCTTCCTGAAGCCGGATGATGTGGTGAACATCGGCACATCTTTCTGGGCCACGCCGCTGGCGGTCATCCGCAACGGTTTCCGGATGAGCTACGGATTCGGTTTTCTGCTTGACCGGAACTTCGGCAACGATGTTTTCGGAGCGCCGCCGACCAACTTCCGGAACTGATTCGGTTTCTGGTCGGCATGTACAGGGTCCGGAGGGAACCGGACTCTTCAAGGACAGAAGGCAGGAGGCCGAACCTGAGTCGGCCGGTGGTCGTAGCACCTCCAAGTGGAGGAACGCTGCGGCATTTGTCTGTCCGTGGGCTGGCGAGAGCCGCGGATGTCCCTGGAGAGAGCACCCGGAGATCGGTATGGCCCCCACAACAGGTCGGGGAGCGAGCAGATGAGCACAGTATCGGCTTTGGAGCCGAATCTGTCGCAATCGGACGGCGCCGACGTCCGGGGTGTCGCTGCGCTGCTGACGCCCGGAAACCTGGTGATGGCCGGGTTGCTGGCGGCGGCCTTCCTGCTGCTCTTCTTTCGGTGGTTCCTGGTCCAGCACGCCTTTGCGATGAACAGCCCGGATGACTGGGGCCATGTGTACATCGTGCCCCTGATCAGCGGGTATATTTTATGGAAACGACGCGATGCGCTGCTTTCAATGCGGAGTGAGGTCTTCTGGCCCGGGCTGCCGTTGATCCTGCTGGGCATCTCCTGTTACTTCTTGTTCGTCATCACGAATTACGCCAACCACATGTTCCAGGGGTTCGCGATCGTGCTGACACTGGCGGGCCTGGCGATTCTGCTTCTGGGGCCGCGGATGTTTCCGCTGCTGGCGTTTCCGATCGCCTATCTCGCGTTCGGGGTGACGGTCTCCGAGATGGTGATGTTGAAGGTGACGGCGCAACTGCAGTTGATGGCGTCGTGGGGATCGTGGGTGCTGCTGAATGTGATCGGGCTGGTGACGGAGCGGGCGGGGAATGTACTGGTGATCACGACGAGCGGGGGTGAGGAGATACCGCTGAATGTCGCGGAGGCGTGCTCGGGGATGCGGATGCTGGTCGCGTTCTACGCGCTCGGCGCCGCGGTGGCGTTCATCGCCTGCCGTCACTGGTGGCAGCGGATCGCGTTGCTGCTGCTAGCCGGACCTGTGGCGATTTTCGTGAATGTGCTGCGGGTCGCGTTCCTGGGGGTCGGGAGCCTGTGGAACCCGGAGCTGGCCAAGGGCGACGCCCACATGCTGATCGGCGTGCTGTGGCTGGTCCCGGCGTTTTTACTGTTCATGGGTGTGGTGTGGGCGCTGAACCGGATCGTTCGGGACGAGGCGCCGGGCGCACCTGACAAAAAGGGAGTTGAGGCGAAACCATGAAGTTCAAGGGACTCCTGAATCCTGCGTTCCTGGCGGCGCTGGCGGCTTTGGCGGCCGGCGGCGTCGGTCTGGGCGCGATGATCCGGTTCGCGGACATCCACCTGCAGAAGCTGCCCATCGAGCCGGCGAGCGGGCTGCGATTCCACACGCTTCCGACGGAGACGCAGAGCTGGCGTCGGGTGGGCCAGGACCAGGTGATGTCGGAGGAAGTGCTGCAGACGCTGGGGACTGAGAATTACGTTTCGAGGGTGTACCGCGAGCGGAATCCGGCGCCGGACGCCGATCGGATCGAGTTCGAGTTGCACTGCGCGTATTACACGGGCACGATCGACACCGTGCCGCACGTTCCGGAGCGCTGCTTCGTGGGCGGGGGCATGAGCATGGACGGCGGAAGCCGGATCGTGGAAGTGCCGCTGGAAATGGACCGTTTCCCGATCGATCACTACATCGATCAGGAGTTGCACGGCGGCGTAATCCGGACGGGTCGGACGACGCCCGGGGTGTACGTTCACATGCCGCGGGACATCGAGACGCTGAAGATGAACGTGACGCGTTTCCGGGATCGCTCGGGGCGGCGTTTCTACGCGGGGTACTTCTTCCTCGCCAACGGTGGACATGTGGCGACGGCCAACGGCGTGCGGAGCCTGGCGTTCAAGCTGAACGACAGCCACGCGTATTACGCGAAGGTGCAGTTCATGAGTTATCATGCGTCGTCCGCGGAGGAGCTCGCTCAGGTCGCCGCGGATTTCCTGAACGAGATGTTTCCTGACATCGTAGAACGGACACCGAACTGGGTGGACGTTGTCGAGGGTCGATACCCGGCGAAACGGATGGCGTCAGGCGGCGGAGGCGACGGCGGGGTGAGCGGATTGTGATTCAGAGTGCGCGGCCTGTTGGCCGCAAGGCTTCATGAAGGGAACCTGATCCATGGCTTCTCGTGTCAATGTGCGTTTCATCGTCATTCTGAGCGTCGGTCTCGCCGCGTTGTTCGGCGTCGTGACCGTGATGGGACTCCAGGCGCTGAAGACGTCGGGCGAAGAGCATATCGCTCGCGGCGACGAGGCGATGGAGGCGGGTGACTATGACGCCGCCGCCGACTCCTACTCGAAGGCGGTGAACAGGGATCGGACGCGGGTTGACTGGCTGGACAAGTGGCTGGACGCCCTCGTTCGCACCGTGCCTGAGACGGAGCTTGAGTATGAGCAGGATTACATGATGTACCTGCGCATTCTCGAGACGAAAGCCGCGATGCGCGATTACGACCCTGCAGCCCAACGTGAGTATTACGACATGTTGCTGCGCCAGCATCGCATGCTGGGCGCCGGCTCTGAAACCTGGCAGCGTTTCGCCGACCGTGTGAACGAGCGGTACACGAGCATGTTTGAGCAGTCGCCGCAGGTCGAATCGCTGCGTCGCTATCGCGGGATCGCATACCTGAGGCTCATGCAGTTGCTTCCGGAGGCGCAGGATGTCCGTCAGCGCACGTTTGATGATCTCAACGCGGCCGTTCGCGCGGCCGCCGAGATGGCGATGATGGAAGGCGAGGACATTCCGGAGTCGTGGAAAGAAGACGTCGAGGCGGAGCTCGGGATGGTGCGATGGCACACGATGGAGTGGATCCGTCAGCGGCGCGAGCGCCGGCCCGAAATCGCCGAAACACATCTGAACACGATGCAGGAGATGCTCGCGGACCTTGCGGAGCGTCATCCGAACGATCCTGAGGTCTCGCTGGCGAAGCTGTTCGTCGAGTTGGACATCGCGATGGCGACGCTGAGCACGCCGGAGGAGCGTGTGGAAGGTTTCCGCGAGCTTGCCGGCATCGAACAGGAGGTTGTGCAGACATTCCTTCGCGCTGATCCCTCGAAGATTGAATCTCACTCGATCGATCGGCTGCGAACGGCGCTTCGCATCCTGCAGCCGGAGGAAGCGCAGTCGACGACGCTGAGGCTGGTCGAGCGCGTGCTGGAGGCTCGCCCTGAGGATCCGCTGTTGCTGCGGATGCGCGGGTCGATGCTCGGCTCGATGGGCCGCCACAACGAGGCGATCGAGGTCTTCGAAGGCATCATGAAGATGCCGGATCCGCCAGTGAGCCTGCAGGGGCTGGTTCTGCGTCAGCTTCGGCGCGACGCCCACCTGCAGCAGGCTGAGAGCTTGCTCGCCCTCTGGAGCCGGGAGCAGGATCAGGAAGCGAGGAACCAGAAACTGGCTCGAGTGAAGGAACTTCGTGACAGCCTGGCCAACCTGCTGGCGGAAGGAAGCAGCGCTCGCCCCGTCATGTTGCTTGACGCGAAGATCGCGATGGCGGAAGAGCGTGAGAACGTCGCCCTGTCGAGACTGACGGAGCTTGATTCGAGAACGCCCACCGGAGACCCGTCCAAGATCGAGATCGTCGCGCTGATGGCGCGGGCGCTGGAAGAGCTGCAGCAGCCCGGCGCCGCCAAGGCGCAGTACGAGCGGCTGATCAGCATGCAGCCGCAGAACCCCGATCACTACATCCGCGCATCGCGCCTCGACCTCACGCTGGGTTTGCAGGAGGACGCCATCGAGCGTCTTGAGAGAGCCGCTGAAATTCACCCGACCAACGAGACGATCCGTTCGATGATGGACGGTCTACTCGCCTCCCGCGGCGAGGGCACCGAATCGACGGACCCGGTGATCCAAACAATCGCCCAGGTGATGTCGCTTCGCTCCGGCTCCGAATCCGACCTGGAGGCGGGCCGGGCGATCATCGCCGACGCGCTGCAGGAGCATCCCGACGATCCGCGACTGCTGAGCATGATGATCCAGATCGAGGCCAACCGCGCGGATCATGATGCGTTTCGCAAGGCGGTTGACGTCGCGTACAGCAAGCATCCGCGCAACCCGGCGTTCATCGAATTGAAGAACCGGGTGGATATCGAATCGAGCGAGGATCGGCTCGGAGCTGTGCTGGGAGTGATCGATCGCTCTGATCAGCCTCCCATCATGAAGCTGATGCAGAAGTTCAACGTGTATCGAAACGCTCGGATGCCCGATGAAGCCGAGCGCATGCTCAAAGAAGCCGAGGTGATGAATCCCGATGACCCGATGGTCATCGACGCGCGGTTCGTAAAGGCGCTCGAAGCGGGGGATTTCAGGAGCGCCCGCTCGCTTTCGGAGCGGGCCGCCCGGGTCGACGCGGACAATGCGGGCGGTCTTCTGTACCAGGCCCGCATCGAGCTGGCGCAGGACAACGCGGCCGCGGCGCTGTCATCGCTGGAGCAGGCTTCGGAGCGTCTGCCCTACAACGCGCTGGTGTGGCGCCTGCTCGGCCAGGTGCAGTTGAACCAGGGCCAGGTGGACCAGGCCATTCAATCGCTTGCGAAGGCGTACGAATTCCAGCCGCAGGATCTGCAGACGGCGCGGACGTATGTGCAGTCGCTGATTTCATTGCAGCGGCTGGGCGAGGCGCTGCGTGTCGCTCGCGAGAGCCTGCAGCGACATCCGCGCGACCGGAGCCTGAACGAGATGTGGATTGCGCTCGAACAGGACGCCGGCGACCCGACGGTCGCGCTTGACATCCGCCGCAACCGATACGAATCCAATCCCGACGATCGCGCCAACACGATCACCTATGGACGCCTGCTCATCCAGATGCGCCGGTGGGAGGACGCGGACCGTGTGCTGAGAGACTCCGAAGAGCGTTTCGGCGACGATCTTGAACTGGTGGACATGCGAGCCCGCTGGCATGCGCTGCAGGGCGGTGAGGGCGCGATTGATCGGGGCCGCGATCATATTCGCTCCTACATCGGGCGTCTGCCGCAGGACGAGCTTGATGAGCAGCCCTATCTGGCTCTGGGACGATACCTGCTGAGCTTCGACCGTATGGAGCAGGGGCTGGCGGCGTATGAGCAGGCTGTGCGATTGCAGTCACCGGAGACCATGCTCGCCGACCAGACGCTGTCTGAGCATCTCTTCAGCCTTGGTCAGTTCGAGGATGCGCTGGCGCCGTATCAACGGCTCATCGACGCAGGGATCGATCGCGAAGACAATATTTTCCGGCTGCGGCACATCGAGTCGCTGACGCGGCTTCAGCGATGGAATGAGGCGGAGAGAGCCCTGGTCGAGGCGGAAAAGAAGATACCCCGCGATGTGCGCCTGCTGCTCCTGCGCGCCGAGGTGGCCAGAGGACGCGACGACATGCGCCGGGCGCTGTCATACCTGAACGACGCTGTCGCAATGGCGCCGAACGATCCGCGTCCGTTCCTGAAGCGGGCGGAGTTCAACTTCACCAACGAGGAGAGAAGCCGCGACACGATGCGCGATCTGGAGCAGGCCATCAGCCTGTCGCCGACTTCGGTCGGCGCGCGGCAGATGCTGGCGCGACTGCACCTGCGGCTCGGAGATCCCGGCGCCGCGATCGTGTCGCTCCGTCGGGGTGTTGAGTCGAATCCGAACTCTCAGCCCATGCGACGTGAGTTGCTGGGATTGTTGATCTCGCTGGATCGTCAGGACGCGGCGGAAGTCGCGGTTGAGGAAGCGGTGCGGGATTTTGAGGAGTCGACGGACTGGCTGATGCTCGCGGGCGATATTTACCTCGAGGGTGAAAAGTTCAACCGCGCTGCAGCGCACTTCGCAAAGGCGTACGAGATGAATCCTTCGCCGGGTTCGGCGATGCAGTTGGCGAGGGCGCTGCTGCGCAAGTCGCCCCCGGATCCAGCCGAGGCGCTTCGCGTGATGACCGCGGAGGAGGAGCAGTTGAACGCGTGGAGCCGCGCGGTGGCGGTTCATGCCCGGGCCCTTTACAAGCTGGATCGGCGAGAAGAAGCGTTGAAGAAGGCGTCGGTCGCGCTGGGGATGGTCACGAACTCATCGGAGATGACGACGTGGATTTCGGAAATGACGCTGATGTTCGGCGAGGACGCCCAGGCGCAGCTTGTTTACATGAAGACGCTGTCTCCCCCTGAGGCGGTGCAGGACCAGTTCCAGGTTCAACTCACCCGCTTGCAGCTCCCCATGGCGGAGACCCACGACAGCACCAAGGCGACGCTGACGAAAATCGCGCGCCGGAGTGAGGATCCAGCGGTGCTGATCCCGCTGCACCGCGTGCTGGGAACACTGCACTACATTCATGCTGAATACCGCGAGGCCGCGGACTCGTTCAAAGCAGGCGTCGAGCTGGCGCCAGACGACCTCGAATTCAACAACAACCTTGCGTTCACACTGGCCAAGCATCTCGGCGACGCCGAGAGCGCTCTGGCGCCTGCCCGCAGGGCGGTGGAGCTGTCGCCGACGAATTCGATCGCCCTGGACACGCTCGGCTGGGTGCATTTGCAGCTCGGCCAGCACGGCCAGGCTCGATCGCGCCTGCAGAGCGCCATTGACGCAGCGAACACCCCCCAGGAGCGGGCGCCCGCCAACCTGCACATGGCCCAGGTGCTGCTCGCACTGGGCGATCGAAGCGGCGCAAGGCGTCATGCGAACGATGTGAACTCGCTGCTGATGAGATTTCCGGCCCTTCAGGACGAATACAAGGCCGAACTGGATGCGCTGATGGAGCGACTGAATCAAGCCGAATGAACGCACGAACGCTTCACGCCCCCGAGGACCGGTAATCGCGGCCTCCGCCTCAAGAGAACGAGGCCGCCCGCCGGCGTCGTGAAGACATGCCGAGAGGATCGAACGAGATGTCCCCCACACCGACACCACCAGCGCCGCGCCCCACCGGATCAAGACCAACCGCTCCACCCGGCGGCGGCGGGCTCAACGTGACAATCGATCCGCGCAAGCTGCTGCTGCAGTATTGGCCATGGCTGGCGGCCTCGTTCATCGTGGGTGTTGTGCTCAGCGTGGGAACCTATTACGCACTCCTGAGGTTCGCTCCTCTGTACGACGGCGATGTTTGGTTTGAATTCAGCTCGCCCCTGACGGCGGCGGACCAGGAAGAGACAGCCGTCAGCCGCGAGGGAGGCGAGGCGGAGATTGAACGATTCATCGGAACGCAGCTTCAGATCATGCGCTCTGACAACATTCTGATGGAGGTCGTGAACACGCGCCCGGTGCGCGAGGACACGCGTTGGATCCAGCAGTTCATCCGCCACGGGCAGGTGGACCTGGTCGAGGCCTCCAAGGAGCTTGGGAGGATCTCCAGCGCCGCACTGCTGCCTGAGTCGAACATCGTGCGTCTGCGTGTGCAGGCGAACCACGCACGCGACGCAGCGGTGCTGGCCAACGCCGTGCGTGAGATCTATCTCACCAACCTTCGCAACACGAACCGCATCTCCAGCTCGGACATGCTCGAGGCTCTGAACCGTCGACGCAACGCGATGCAGGATGAGCGGCGAATTCTTGAAGATCGCAAACAGCGCCTCTTCACGACCGGGCTCGAAACACTTGACGACCGATTCAACTACTACGCTCAGCAGATCGATTCGCTGCTGCCCGTGCTCATCAACACGCAGTATGCGCTCGATCTGTCCCGCGAGCGGCTGGAGCGGTGGGAGGAGCAGCTCCAGAACCCCTCCGGCCCTACGTACCCGGAAGAGGTGCGCTCAGCCGTCGATCAGAACCCGATCATCCAGGATTTGAAGCGACGAATCTCCGGCCTCGAAGCGGCGCTGATGTCCGCGCGGGAGAGCTACGGGCCCAGACACCGACAGGTGCGTGAGATTCAGAAGCAGATCAACGGCAACAGCGCACAGCTTGAGGTCGAGCGGCAGCGCCAGCTCACCAATTCTTTTGAGCAGCAGATCGAAATGCTCAACAATACGATCCGCAGCTATGAGACGACCGAGGCGGAGACGCTGGCCAGTCTGGATGAGGCTCGCCGGAGCCTCGCCGATGTCAACCGGTTGCGCGAGGACTACATGCGACTGGATTCGGACGCCAACCAGCTCGCAAAGGAAGCGCGGGCGCTGCAGGCGCGTATCGATGAGCGGCAGGCGATCAACGAGCGGGCCAGCAGCAGTCGCGTGAAGCTTCTTGCGGCGGCCCGTGTGCCGGAGCGGCCGTCTTTCCCGAAGCTTGTCGTCGTCGTGCCCGCGGTCACGTTGCTGACCGTCGCTCTGGTGGCGGGCCTGATCCTGCTGCGGGAGATCCTGGAGCAGCGCGTCCGCAGTCCATCCGATGTGCAGTTCATCCCGCGGATCCGGGTGCTCGGCCTTGTTCCGGACATCAGCGAAGATCCGTCGCGGCCGCCGAGCATCGAGCGGGCTGTCTCGGAGCGGCCGACCGGCGTCATCGCCGAGTGCGTGCGTCAGATCCGCACGGAGATGATCAAGCAGATCGGTCGGCGCGACCACACCACGCTTCTGGTCATCAGCGGTATGCCGGAGACCGGCGGCACGGCGGTGATCTCCAATATCGCCGAGAGTTTCGCCGCCATCGAACGGCGCGTGCTCATCATCGACGGCAACCTGCGCCGGCCGCGGATGCACGAGATCATGGGCGTGCCCGAGGCGCCCGGTCTGAGCGAGGTGCTGAGCGGGGCGCGCCCTCTGAGCGAAGTGATTCAGCGCACAGAGTCTCCGAACCTGGATGTGCTCACCGCCGGCAGCGTCGATGCGAAGGGGTATGAGCGTCTGACCACAGAGATCATGGGCAAGGCGCTGGCGGAGGCTCGCGAGAAATATGACATCGTGCTGATCGACGTGGCGCCCGCCATCGTCTCCAGCGACGCGATCATGCTCGCCAGCCGCTGCGACGCGACCATGCTCGTCGTCAGGGCCTTCAGCGAGAAGCGCGGCCTTGTGGCCCGCATCCGCACCCAACTCGAGGAGACCAAGGCCGAATTCATCGGCGTGGTCGTCAACGGCGTCCGCTCCAACGCCGGCGGCTACTTCCGTCGAAACTTCCGCGCCACACACGAGTACTCGAACAACGGCGTTCTCGACCCCAATGGCCGCGGGTCCGATCGACGCCGTCGCCTCGGACTTGACGCGGAGGAGCCCAGCAAGGAGGCTTACGCCCATCGCAACGGTGAGCCTGAGAGCAACGGGAAGCCGGACAAATCCGAGTGAGTTTCATGGGGATCACGCGGTCCCCACCAGCAGGAACGAACAGCAAGGCATGATCGCGGTGCACGTCGAGGCAGACACGAATCGCACACGCAGCTCACGCGCCGCGCCACGCGGCGATGGCGGCGCGTGCGCTGCTGAGGGGCGAAGTCCAGGAGAGCGCCCCGCGTGAACTACATGCCGCCAATCCTGGATGACTCGCCGGGTCTCTCCTACGACTATCGCCCCGGCGCCATCGACAGCGAGAGCGCGGCTGAGGCCATCGGCAGGCTCGATGTCTTTCACGGGTACATGGGCGTCTTCATCGTCGCCTTTCTCGTCACGCTCCTGGCCACACCGATCATGCGCCGCCTGGCCATTGCCAATGGCGTGATCGACCGGCCTGACGACCCTCGCAAGGTTCACAAGATCCCTGTGGCCTATCTCGGCGGCGTGGCGGTCTTCATCGGCATCCTCGCAGGCGTCGCATACAGCTACGCCGCCGCGGGCTCCGCGCTCCCGCTCATCGAATCACACGTTTTCAATCAGCAGCCCGTACCATTCTCCGTACTCGCCGGGTTGATGCTGATCATGCTCGCGGGCCTCGGCGACGACGTCTTCGGGATGAGTCCGCGCATCAAGATCGCGCTGCAGCTCGTCGCCGCGGCGGCGCTGGCGCTGGAGGATGTGGGCGTCAAGGTCGCCCAGGGCGTGCTGGGGCCGATCGGCGCGCTGATCGGCAATGAGCGGCTGATCTACACCATCACCGCGCCGGAATGGTTGCACTTTCTCGAGCCCGGCGCCCAGATGCTCCAGCTCGATCTGATCTACTGGGCGGGCACGGCGATCATCGCGGTCTTCATCCTCGGCGCCTGCAACGCGAGCAACCTGATCGACGGGCTCGACGGACTGTGCTCGGGCGTCACGGCGATCGCCGCGGCGGGGCTGCTGATCATCGCGCTGACGCTGGCGGTGCAGAGCGACGGGCCGCTGGACTCATCACGGCTTGTGCTGTGCCTGTGCCTGCTGGGGGCGTGCATGGGGTTCCTGCCGCACAATTTCAACCCGGCGACCATCTTCCTCGGCGACGCCGGGTCGATGCTGCTGGGCTATACGACCATCGTGATCGTGCTCACGCTCGGCGACACCGGCAAGACGCCGCTGGTGGTCGCGGGTCTGATCATCTATTCGCTGCCCATCATCGACACCACGCTGGCGATCGTGCGCCGGAAGTTGACCGGGCGGAGCATGAGCGACGCCGACGATCAGCACCTGCATCACATGCTCAAACGGGCGCTGGGTGTGAAGGGGGCGGTCTTCACGATGTACGGCATCGCGGCGTCGTTCGCGGCTCTGGGCGTGCTGATCAGCCTGGGGCGGGCCCGCGTGGCGTATGCAATCGCGCTGGTCATCGCGGCGTATATCGTGGTGACGGCGATCAAGATCGCGCGGCGCAGCATGATTGAATCCCAAGCGGCGGACGCCTGCATGCTGGAGCGGAGCATGGCGGCGCCGACAACGCCGAACGCCGGCGACCCCCCGCCCGCGCGGCCGCGCCGCGGACGAGCCCCGGCGAAGGACGGCGCCCCGATCGAGGATCCTGATCCGCATCCGGCTTGACGAGCCTCACCTGCGAACCGCGCTCCCGGGCCCGAGACCAGACGAATGCCGCGACGAAGCATCGATGAATTCCGCGCCGAACGGGCTGCAGGGCAGGAGCGCGTCCTGGCATGCGAGCACCTCGGGATCAACCGATTCATGGCCCTGGACACGCGGGCCTATCGCGACGCCACCGCCGAAGGCGGCCTGCCCGCCGACACCAAGGAGCTGCTCGGACTGGCCGCCTCGGCGGTCCTGCGCTGCAACGACTGCATCGATTACCACCTCGAACAGTGCGTAAAGGCAGGCTACAGCCGGACGCAACTCGAGGATGCGCTGAATGTAGCGCTGGTCGTGGGCGGTTCGATCTTCATCCCCCACCTGCGCCACGCGCTGCAGAGCCTGGATGAGCTGCTTGCGGAGCGGGATGGAGATTCCAGCGCCACATGAAGCCGCCGGTCACCCACCACACGTATTGCGCTCTGCGCTTTTGTGTGTGCTCGTTACACCTGAAACGTCATGCTGATTCGCGCGCTCGCCGGAGAGCTCACGCTCGCGCCGACAGCGCAGCTGCGCGGCCCGGCGTTCATCCTCGTCGGACGAGACCCCGTTGAGCATCAGCAGCAGTTTCCAGACGGCCTTGAACATTGTCGAATCCGGGCCTGTCCTGATGTCCGCCGCAGGGCGGGGATCATTCATACGACTCGATGCGGATCTCCAGCTTGCCGATCAGCGGCGCCAGGGCCGCCATCGAGTTGATCATCTCTCCATCAGAAAGGGCCGAGTGAGAGAGGGCGATGTGCGTCGCGTCGGATGGTTTGGAGAGTGTGGCGTCGAGATCGACCCAGCGCATGTCGCCGTCGACCTCGAGCAGGGCCTGCGTCCACATGTGGTAGCCGAAGATACCCTCGGCGCCGAGGAACTCGTCGACGTAGATGAGGCCGCTCACGACGCGGGCGGGCACGCCGCGGGCGCGGAGCAGTGCCGCGAGCAGCACACCGTGCTCGGTGCAGTCGCCCTGGCGTGTGCGGCACACCTCGGAGGCTGATGCGAAGCCGACATCCAGAGTCTTATCGTCGATATAGCCGCTGACGAAACGTCGCAGAGTTTCGGCGATCTGCGCGTGCTCAGCGCCGGCGGGAAGATCGGCGCAGGCGCGCTCCGCCAGTTCGATGATCTTCGGATCCTTGATATCCAGCATCATGGAGGATTCGAGAAATACGTCGTCACTCGCCTCAGCGTCGGGCGCCGAAGCGCGAGCGTCAAGATCAGTCACGATGCGTCCGGAGCGAGCGTCGATTCTCTCGAACCTCTGGGCGCCGACGCTGGGAAGGTCAGGCAGCTTGCCTTCGGACAGCGACAGGATGTAGGCGGCCCGGCGCGTGCGTCGCGGGTTCTCGATGGGCCGGTCCGGTTTGGCCAACGTAGACGCCATGATTTCAACCGGCGTCAACTCAGAGAGAGCCAGCTCGCGATCCGCGGCGAGGATGGTCATGGCCATGCCTCCGACGTTGACCTCGGAGCGGACCGACTCGCCCTGATGATTCACATACTCGATCTGCTCGACGCCAGGCATGTAGCTCTGCCGCACGCTCCAGCGGATGGCGGGGATGGTGCGTCCGAGGGCCTCGACCACGACATCGCGATCAAGAATACGGAACTCGCTCTCGACGACCTGGAGTCCGACGGTGGGATCGATGGTGCTGACTGTGAATGACTCGGCGCCTTCTTCGAGCTGAAACTGCATGTGCCGCGAGGCGGCTCCGGGCGTCATCCACGCGCCGTCGGGGAGCGGCATCACGCGCTCGCTGGTTCTTCCGAGCTGCTCGGTGACGATGCGCACCTCGTCGTCACCAAAATGATAAATGGTGGTGACCGGCGCCATGCCGAGGCGCATGGTGGAGCGCATGCGGATGGGATCGCCCGCGGGCGTTTCGTGAAAGGCGCTGTCGATCTCGATGGGGATGGTGGCCGGGCCGCGGGTGATCTGCATGCGCATCTCCATCTCGGTGATGATCTCGCCGGATTCCCCTTCGAGGCTGGCAGAGCGCATCCAGCCGACGCGCTGATCCTGCATCATGACCACGCTCCATCGATCCTCGAGCGTGCGAGGCGCCCGGGCGAAGGAGAGCGAAGGAAGCGCAATCCAGGCCGCGGCGACGAGCGACAAAATTGGCGCCCAGGTTCGCAGCGCCGACGCCGATCGAGGCGTGGGGCGAAGGGCGTGAGGGGCGTGAGGGGCGACTGGCGGTGAGCAAATCATCAATGCCTCCTTGGCGGCGTCCGGGGGGCGACGCCGGGTGCGCATCGTATGCCGGCGCCGGGGACTTCGTCCGCAACTCGGCGGCGGAGAAGGGGTTGATCAGCATCGAATACTGCACGGTGTGACGTTCCGGTCTGCGGGGTTGCACGGTTCGTCGGCGATCCGCCGCCGCCCAAGACGCGGAGACCCCGCGCCAATCGCGCCGCTTTTCCCCGAGCTGATCCATTCCCGCTCAGGTCCCCTCTGGTTCTCCTCCCTCACCAGCTCATGAACCGGATGCTCCGCTGCCTCTCGCTCGCCCTCTGCATGCTGGATTGGGGCGCCAGTTGGGCCGCATTGAAAACGGCTGGTATGGCTCGATTGATCCCGACCCAGCCACGGCGCTCGCCGCCTGGGCCCACGCCTGCATCGCGGCATTGTGGTCAGTCGGATCTGATCACAGATGTGAGCCGCCGAAGTTATCCAGACCCATGCATGGCATTCGCTGCAAGTGCGGCGAAGCATCCCCCGAGATCCGGGAGTCCTGAAGACCGCGGCGGCCTTCGCATGAACCGGCGTCCTTTATGGACCGATACATCCGGCATATTTCCCACCATTCTGAGTCCGTGGGGTGCATCGGCCCGTCAGGATGGCTGATGTCGTCGGGCGTCCATTGCATGACCATTCGAACCCGGCTTGTGATTCTGGCGCGACAGGCCGGTTCGAATTCGCAGAGAAGGCTCAACGGGCGCATCCTGCTCGTCGAAGACGGCGAGGACAACCAGTGCCTCATCTCGTTCCTGCTCAAGAAAGCGGGCGCCGAGGTCGAGATCGCAGAGAACGGCAGCGTCGCACTGGAGAAGATGGAAATCGCTGCAAGCGCCCCCGGAAGCCGCCCCTTCGGTCTGATCCTCTCCGACATGCAGATGCCGGTCATGGATGGATACACCCTGGCGAGGACCCTCCGGGAGCGCGGCGACCACATTCCCATCGTGGCCCTCACGGCGCACGCCATGGCCGAAGACCGAGAGAGGTGCCTCGACGCCGGGTGCGACGACTACCTGAGCAAGCCCATCGACCGGCATTCGCTTCTCGAAGCCTGCTTCAGGTGGCTCGCCGCCAGCGCCAGAAAGGGGAGAGTACCGAGTTCCGAGTTCTGAGTGCTGAGTGCTGAGCCGGAAACACACAAGTCGGGACTCGGCGCCGCAACGGGAGCCGCCCCCGCGCGAACGGGGGCGGCTTTGTTCAAGGTGGACCCGCGAACGGCAGGACAATCACGCTTGGCTCGCGCCCGTCCCGCTCCGCGGCCCTGAAGAGAGCTTCGAGGAAGCAACCGATTTCGAGGCATCTGAGGGCGTATTCTCGCATTGCGCTGCAGAGCGCCTTCCGCAGCGTTCATACACGTTGTCGTAGACGAGTTGGCGCCACGGCCCGGAGACGCCTCTCCGCCCTTCTTCGTTGTTCGGGGCTTCGCGGCCTGTCTGTGCGTGTGGGTCATAAGATGGATAGGTCTGCGGCAGAGCTATCCACCTTGCATACACTGGCGGTCGGGCGTGCCGTGCTGAGGCCGACCCCACAACCGACCCCACAACCAACCCCACAACCAACCCCACATTGTGCGGAAAAAGTGCTCTGTCCGTGGTGTTGCCACATGCCAATATACCACTGATCGTTTTTTCTTAACTTTCTTCTCCGTGTCCCTCCGCCAGACTCTGTGTCACTCCGCGTTCCTCCGGGCGACGCGCATAACTTGCTAGGTGGATAGGTCTGCGGCGGGGCTATCCACCTTGCATACACTGGCGGCCGGGCGTGCCGGGCTGATGCCGACCCCACAAAACCGAGATCGTGGGGGCGGTTGTGGGGGTGGTGGGGTTTCCGGGGGTAGCGGCGCCCTACACTCCCCTCCCCATGGCCGCCCTGCTCACCGCCCAATCAATCTCGAAACACTTCTCCGATCGCACCCTCTTCAGCGATGTCTCCCTCAGCGTCGAGGAAGGGGAGCGGCTCGCCCTCATCGGGCCCAACGGGGCCGGCAAGAGCACGCTGATCAAAATCTTCGCCGGGCTGGAGGACATCGACGACGGCAAGATCACCCTCCGCCGCGGCCTGCGCACCGCCATCGCCGCCCAGGCCGATGTCTTCCCTCCGGGCGCCACCGCGCTCGAAGCCGTCATCGAGGCCCTGGGCACGGGATCGGGGGGCGCCGGCCAGTCCGGACACCACCACGACGAGCACGAAATCGAGTTGGCCGCACGCCTCACGCTGGAGCGCCTCGGCCTCGGGGACCTGCTCGATGCGCCCTGCGACAGCCTCTCCGGCGGCCAGCGCAAGCGCATCTCCATCGCCCGGGCGCTTGCATGCGAGCCCGACCTGCTCCTCCTCGATGAGCCCACCAACCACCTCGATGTCGAGGGCATCGAATGGCTCGAGGGCGTCCTGACCGCTGGCCGTTTCGCCTGCATCGTCGTCACCCACGACCGCGCCTTCCTCGAACAGACCGCCACCCGCATCATCGAGCTCTCCACCGCCTATCCGCAGGGAACCTTCTCGGTGCAGGGCGGCTACGACGAATTCCTCCGCCGCAAGGGCGAGTTTCTCGACGCCCAGGCCAAGCAGGAGCGCACGCTGAGCATGCAGGTCCGCGATGACCTCCGCTGGCTCTCCCGCGGCGCCAAGGCCCGGCGAACCAAGAGCAAGAGCCGCATCGACGCTTCCTATGCGCGCATGGACGACCTCGACGCCCTCCGCCTGCGCAACGCCCCTGAAAAAGCCGCCCGCATCGACTTCACCGCCACCGACCGCAAGACCGTCAAGCTTCTCGCCGGCCGCGGCGTGGGCAAGTCCTTCGGCGACAGGACGCTCTTCCACAACCTCGACATCCTGCTGACGCCGGGCGAGAAACTCGGCCTCATCGGCCCCAACGGCGCCGGCAAAACCACGCTCATCCGTCTGCTCACCGGCGACCTCGAGAGCGACCCCCCCACACCAGAGATGCTCAGCGAGGAAGACTCAATCAAGGACGACCTGCCCCACGGAACTCCGCCGCTGGGAACGCTGGTGCGGGCGGACAAGCTGCGCGTCGTCCTCTTCAGCCAGCACCGGACCGGCCTCGACCCCGAGATGACATTGGGCAAGGCGCTGGCGCCCTTCGGCCGCGTCGACTACCGCGGCAGCTCGCTGCACGTCGCCACGTGGGCGAACATGTTCCTCTTCGACAAGGGGCAGCTCAACTCGCTCATCAAAACGCTCTCCGGCGGCGAGCAGGCCCGCGTCCACATCGCCCGCCTCATGCTCGAACCCGCCGATGTCCTCATCCTCGACGAGCCGACGAACGACCTCGACCTCGCTTCGCTTGAAGTGCTTGAAGAGAGCCTGGAGGAGTTCCCCGGCGCCATCGTGCTGGTGACGCACGACCGCGCCATGCTCGACCGCCTGGCCACGCGCGTCCTCGCCCTCGACGGCGCGGGCGGCGCCGCCTACTACGCCGACTACGCGCAGTGGAAGATACTTCGCGGCCTCAAGCCGGGGTCAAACGGCTCCGAAACCGGCGCGAACGGCGCGACCCGTGCCCGGTCCGCCGCGGCGACGAAGAAAAAGAAAAAACTCAGCTACAAGGACAAGCTCGAATTGGAGGGCATGGAGGCGGCCATCGAAAAGGCGGAATCGGCGCGGGCAGCGCTCGAAAAAGAGATGACCAGCGCCGGCGCCGACCACCGCAAACTCGCCGACCTCGGCCGGCGCATGGCCGCGGCCCAGGCGAAGCTCGATGCTCTTTACGCGCGCTGGCAGGAGCTGGAAGAGCTGGTGTGAACCCCTCCATCCCGGCTCGCCCCGCGCCGGATACCATGCCCCGTCATGAACGCCGTTCAGAAACTGCGCCAGCTCGTCGGTGAACTCCGCGGCCGCCCGAACCCGTCGGAGGCGAAGGCGGACTGGGACATCGCCGCCCGCCTGCTCGGACGCATGCCCGTCGACGCCTCCGAATCGCAGCGCGTCTGCGCCGAGCACGATGTCGACGGCCTGGACGCCCTCGTCAGCCACCTCGAAAACCCCGAGGCCGCACGCACCGCTGAACCGGATGCGCCCGCCCCCGAAGTCTCCACCGACGACATGGACCGCGCCATGCGCGCCTTCCGCAAGCGGCTGAAGCTCATGAAACTCTCCGACGAATCGCGCCTCGGCAACCGCTACACCACCGGCGGCCGCAAGTCGGAAATCGACGCCATCATGCCGCCGAACGAATTCCCCGATGAAGTCTGGAAGGCCCTGGCCCGAGCCGGCAAGCTCAAGGACACGGGCAAGGGGTTCTACATGCTGCCGGACTGACGCCCCGGCAAGTATGATTCCCCCATGCAATCGCCGAAGCCAACGGGCAAGGTGGTCATCGCCGGGGGCAGCGGGTACCTGGGTCTCAACCTGGCGCGTCGCCTGTGCGAACACGGATGCGAGGTCGTGATCCTGTCGCGCCGACCGCCGCGCGAGAGCGGCCCATGGAGGCATGTCCCCTGGGATGCGCGCACCGTCGGCGCCTGGGCATCGGAGCTGGAAGGCGCTGCGGGGCTGGTGAACCTCGCGGGTCGCTCCGTCGACTGTGTGAAGACGCCCGATCACTGCGACGAGATACTGCGCTCGCGCGTCGAGCCGACGATCGCTCTGGGCATGGCGCTCAAGCGCATCGACGCTCCGCCGCCGGTGTGGGTGCAGATGAGCACATCGCACATCTACGGTGATCCGCCCGAGCTGGTCTGCGATGAATCATCGCCTTTCGGCTACGGGCTGGCGCCCTTCGTCGCATCGGCGTGGGAGGACGCTGCCGCAGCGGCGGCGCACGAGGGCGTGCGTCGTGTCGTGCTGCGGACCAGCTTCGTCATGGGACGCGACGGCGGCTTCCTGCCGAGGCTGGCGAAGGTGGCCCGGTTGGGATTCGGAGGCCGCGTCGGCCACGGGCGCCAGGGCCTCTCCTGGATCCACGAACGCGACATGAACCGCATCTTCGAACGCGCGCTGGCCGAAGATTCGATGCAGGGCGTCTACGTCACAACAGCGCCGAATCCGGTCTCCAACGCAGAGTTCATGCGCACACTCCGGCGCGCAATCGGCGCTCCCATCGGCCTGCCCGCGACGGCGTGGATGGTGCGCATCGGAGCGCCCCTCTTCATGCGCACCGACCCGGAGCTTGCGATCTACGGTCGCTATTGCGTGCCCGCGCGGCTCGAGCGTGAAGGATTCGAGTTCGAGTTCAGCGATCTGGAGTCCGCGATGCGAGACATCTACAACCGGTGATCCGGCAGATCAGTACGCTCCTGCCTAGAACTCCGTTTTGGCGCCGATCCCCTCATTCACCCTGACGCCACCTGCACCTCGATCCCGTCCGGGTCATCGAAATACGTGCGGCTGCCTCGCAGCTTTGGCGTCAATCCCGCTGCCCGCAGGCTCGCGGCGGCGTCGCGCTGGTTGTAGTTCGGGATCTGGTAGGAATAGTGGTGCATCCCCGGCCTGTCGCTCTTGAAGAGCGCCAGGAAGTCATCGCCGCAGGAGAGGAAGCAGCTCGTGCGGCCTTCGCGCATCAGCCCGAGTCCGAGGTGGCGCATGTACCAGTCGCGCGAGCGGCCGATGTCCGTCACGTTCAGGGCCAGATGGTCGATGCGCTGTGCCTCGAATGTCGCAATAATCCCGTCGTCGGCGCCACGGGCCGCTCGCCCGGGAAGCCCCAGCCCCGCCGCCGCGGCGCCGAGGGCCATCAACCGTCCGACCACCTCCCGTCGCGAAATCCGTCCAGCCTCGAACTCGCTCATGATCCGCTCTGCTGTGAAGCTGCTCATCACGGTCTCCTTTCTGGTCAGTTCCGTGTGTCTTTCCAGGCGCGCTCGATCGAGGGAACGAACACAGAGGTCGCGGAGGGAGCAGAGGGGGATGGAACGCGGAGTGAGACGGAGTTCAAGAGTAAGTCGGAGTGGGGAATTGTGTTTCGTGTGCAGGATCGATTGTGGAGCCCGCGCCTAGGAACCATATGACTTCTTTCTCTGTCAGAGTTCATTCCGACTCCGTTCCACTCATAAACTCCGTCTCACGCTGCGTTCCATCCCCTCTCCCCCTCCGCGAATCTCCGAGCCCTCTGCGTTCAGACAGATTCAGCTCACAGCGAAGGCCGGCGCCGCCGACGGGGCCTGCGGCAAATCGACCGGCGTGAGCTTCGCGCCCAGCCGCTCCAGCGCCTTCAGCGTCTCCCGGTCCGCGTCGCACGCCGTCCGCCCGTTCGCGCTGCGCCCGGCTCCGATTCGCCCTCCGGGGCGCCCGGGTTGCGTAGAGCGCCGCGTTCGAGCGCGAACCATACCCTTTTTGTGATTGCTGGTTCAAGCCCCGAATGCGGCTCACTCCAGCCTGTCGCGGGCGTGTCGGCCATGTGTTCGTAGCTCCCTGCCGCCGTCTGAACATCACCCGAACCACGCCCACCGGTGCGGAGTGCGCCCGCCATGGTGTCTACCATAGCGCCGGTCCGCGCGCAAGGCGCCCTCACCGGGGATGCCTGCGCCTCGGCCGTCGGGGCCTCTTCTTCATTTTCAAATTCAATCGAAAGCCTGCGCGCCGATGACCTCTCCTTCAGAAGAACGCTCCACATGGCATGCGATCTCCGTAGAGGAGGCGCTCGGCGCGCTCCAGAGCGAGGCGGAGGGCATCTCCGAAGCAGAGGCGGAGCGCAGGCTGACCGAGCACGGCCCGAACCAAATCGAGCGGGGCTCCGGAACGACCTTCACCGAGCGGCTCATCCGCCAGCTCGCGAACATGCTCATCATCGTGCTTCTTGGCGCCGCGGCGCTTGCCGCGATTCTCGGCGCCTGGCTCGACTCCGCAGTCATCCTCGCCGTTGTGGTCATCAATACGTTCGTCGGGCTGGTCCAGGAGGGGAAGGCCGAGAGCGCGCTGGAGGGGATCCGCGGCCTGCTGGCGCCGAAAGCCACTGTGCTGCGCGATGGCGAGCGCATCCAGTGCGACGCCGAGCGGCTCGTTCCCGGCGACATCGTTCTGCTTCAGTCAGGCGACCGCGTCCCCGCCGACGTACGCCTGATCTCGCTCAAATCGCTCCAGATCGACGAGGCCGCGCTCACGGGCGAATCCGTCGCAGTTCACAAGGCCGCAGTTCCGGTCGAGAAAGACGCGGAGCTCGCGGATCGCGGGTGCATGGGATATTCGGGAACGGTGGTGACCAGCGGGGCGGCCCGGGCGCTCGTGGTCGCCACCGGGACAAGGACCGAGATCGGCCGCATCTCGAGCATGCTCGAGAACGTCGAGGAGCTGAAGACGCCGCTGCTCAAGAAGATGGACGTGTTCGGCAAGTGGCTCAGCGTCGTCATCATCGCATCGGCTGTGCTGACGTTCCTGATCGGCACGCTGATCTGGAAAAACACGGTGCTTGAAATGGTGCTCGCGTCCGTGAGCCTGATCGTGGCCGCGATTCCCGAGGGCCTGCCGCCGATCATGACGATCACGCTCGCGCTGGGCGTGCAGCGCATGTCGCGGCGCAAGGCGATCATCCGTCGCCTGCCCGCGGTGGAGACGCTCGGCTCCGTCACCGTCATCTGCTCCGACAAAACCGGAACGCTGACGCGAAACGAGATGACGGTGAAAACCATCCGGCTGCACGATGCGGAGTTCGAGGTCAAGGGCGTCGGCTACGAGCCCGAAGGCGATTTTCTGCTCGACGGCGATTCGGTTGATCCTGAAGACCACCCCGGACTCATGCAGGCGCTGCGCGCAGGCCTCTTGTGCAACGACGCGCGGCTGTATTCCGAAAGCGAACACTGGCGGATCGACGGCGATCCCACCGAAGGCGCGCTCCTCGTCGCCGCCGCCAAGGCGGGGCTGAGCGCCGCGGACGAGCGCAAGTCGAGCCCGCGGCGCGATCTTGTCCCTTTCGAGTCCGAACACCGGTACATGGCCACCCTCCATCAAGACGAAGACGAGCGCGGCGTCATCTACGTCAAGGGCGCGCCGGACCGGCTGCTCGACATGTGCGCCCGCCAGATGGGCGCCGACGGAACGCGCGAGCTCGACCGAGGCTGGTGGGAGGAGCGGGTCGGGGAGATCGCCTCGCGGGGCCAGCGCACGCTCGCCGTCGCCCGGCGCGAAGTCGCTCCCGATATGAACGAGATCGACCACGAAGACATCGCGGGCGAGCTGGTGTGGCTGGGGCTGCTGGGCATTATCGATCCGCCGCGCGAGGACGCGATTGAAGCGGTCGGCGCCTGCCACTCGGCGGGCATTCGCGTCAAGATCATCACCGGCGACCACGCTGGCACCGCCAGCGCCATCGGCGCGCAGATGGGAATCGGCGCGGACAAGAAGGCAATCACGGGACGGGAGCTTGATCACCTTGACGAAAAGGAGTTCGTACGCGCCTCTGAGGAGCGTGACGTCTTCGCGCGCTGCTCGCCGGAGCACAAGCTGCGCCTCGTCGAGGCGATCCAGAGCCTTAGAGAGATCGTCGCCGTCACGGGCGACGGCGTGAATGACGCCCCCGCGCTCAAGCGGGCGGACATCGGCGTCGCCATGGGCCAGAAGGGCAGCGATGCGGCCAAGGAAGCTGCGGAGATGGTGCTCGCCGACGACAACTTCGCCTCCGTCGCGCATGCGGTGGAGGAGGGGCGCAACATCTATGACAATCTGCGCAAAGCGCTCGTCTTCATCATGCCGACCAGCGGCGGGCAGGCGCTGACGGTCTTCCTGGCCATCGCGCTGGGGCTCACGTTGCCGCTGCGTCCGGTCCATGTGCTGTGGGTGAACATGGTGACGGCGGTGACGCTCGCGCTCTCGCTCGCGTTCGAGCCGAAAGAGGACGACGTCATGTCGCGCCCGCCTCGGCCCCCCGACACGCCGCTGATCACGCGGCTGCTGCTCTGGCGCATCATTTTCGTCTCGATTCTGCTCGTGGGCGGGACGTTCGGCCATTTCTATTACGTCTTCGAGGTGCTCGAGCAGCCGATCGAGACCGCGCGGACCGCGGCCCTGAACACGCTTGTGGCCGGGCAGGCCTTTTACCTCTTCAACTGCCGCAAAATGATTCTGCCGACCTGGAGCGTCTCGGGGATCTTCGGCAGCCGCGCCGTCTGGATCGCGATTGGCATCCTCGTCGCGCTCCAGGGGTTGTTCACATACCTCCCCCTGTCGCAGACTCTCTTCGAGACCACGACGCTCGGCGCCGACGCATGGCTGCGCATCGCGGTCTTCGGCGCAGCGCTGTACGTGCTCGTCGAGATCGAGAAGACCGTGCTGCGGGCCCGCGGCGTACAGACATTCGAGTAGCGACCTGCGACTCGGTCCGTGTCTCGATCATTCGCTCACGATCCGCACTGCGATCGGATTGTTCATGACCGACCCCTTTCGTTCGATTGCTCGTGGCTGTTGAGAATGTTGGAATGAACGCAGAGGTCTCAGAGGGGCGCGGAGGAGGATGGAACGCGGAGGATGACAGAGTGAGACGGAGTAAGCAGGAGAGGAGACTCTCTTTTGTCGTGATTTCGACACCACGAGTCGCGGCGTGCATCTGAATCAATCACAGATGCACATACCAGAGCGCCCAATCTCCGACTCCGTTTCCCTCCGTCTTCCTCCCGCTCTCTCCGCATTCCATCCCCTCTCCCCCTCCGCGCATCTCTGAGCCCTCTGCGTTCATACAAAATCAGCTCACAGCGAAGGCCGGCGCCGCCACAGGTCAAGCTCCATCTCCAGCGCATGGCCCAGCCGCAGCAGGGCGGCGTCTTCGTACAGCCTTCCCCACAGCGTCACTGCGAAGGGCGTTCCATCTTCACGGAATCCCTGACGCAGCGTGATCGCCGGGTGGCCGGTCATGTTGGTGATGGCGTGCATGGCGCCGTGGCGCGTGGGCGCGATCACGGCGTCGATATTCTCGTAGAGAGCCGCCGTCTGGCGCATCAGGCGGCCGCGTATGCGCTGGGCCTGCACATACTCCACCGCCGGCGCCAGTCGGGCCATGCGGAAGGTGTTCGGCCACGCGGCGTCGTCCTGCCAGCGCATCTGTTCATCCTGCCCGGAGCGCGTCAACTCGTCGAACGCCGCCGCCGCCTCGATGCCGATGAGGAAGAAGATCGCGCCGCCGAAGGGGCCCTGCGGCATATCAATCGGCGTCAGCTTCGCGCCGAGCTTTTCGAGCGCTTTCAGTGTTTCACGATCGGCGTCCGTCGCCGTGCGGCCTTTGTACTCGGCCTTCGAATACCCGATGCGCATGCCTTCGATCGAGCGCGTCATGTCAATGTTCAGCGGGATGTCGCGGGTGGACCGGTCGTGCGCATCGGGGCCGTCGATGGCGTCGAGCACCATGGCGCAGTCCTCGGCGCAGCGGCAGATGGGGCCGACCTTGTCGAGCGACCAGCACAGGGCCATGGCGCCGTGGCGCGAGACGCGCCCGAACGTGGGCCGGAACCCCGTGGCGCCGCAGCGGGCCGAGGGCGAGCCGATCGAGCCATACGTCTCTGTTCCAAGCGTGAAGGCGCACAATCCCGCCGCCACCGCCGCGGCGGACCCGGCGCTCGAGCCGCTCGACCCCTGCTCCAGGTTCCATGGGTTGTTCGTCCGCCCGCCGAACCAGAGATCGCCGTACGCCAGTGCCCCCAGCGTGAGCTTGGCGACCAGCACGGCGCCCGCTTCATCGAGCATCTGCACCACCCGCGCATCGCGATCTGGCACACGGTCCTTGTATGGCGCAGCGCCCCACGTCGTGCGCACGCCGCTGGTGTCAAAGAGATCCTTGGCGCCCCACGGAAGTCCGTGCAGCGGCCCGCGCCAGCGCCCGGCCCGGATCTCCTCATCCGCCCGCCGCGCCTGCGCCAGCGCCTGATCTTCCATCAGCGTCACCACGCACTCCAGCTTCGGATCAAGCCGCTTGAGGCGCCCGATGTAGAGCTTCGTCAGATCCTCACTGCTGAGGCGCCGCGTGCGCACCCAGTGCGAAAGCGCCCACGCCGGCGCAAAGGCGATGTCCTCCTCGTTCTGCGGCAGCGGCCCGGGGTCGGCGTTGCGCCACACCGCCCGGCGCCGGCGTGTCTCGAACTCCATCCCCGGCAGGCGCGGATCGAAAACCTCCGCCGGGCCATCTTCGTTGCGCAGCTCGATCGTGCGCTGGAAGTCGATCAATCCGAGCTGCCGGTCGATCGTGCGAAGCACCTGCTCGCGCTGTTCATTCGTGTATTGCAGCCGGGCCAGCTTCTCCGCCTCGGCGATGGTGCGCAGATCCACGCCCTGTGGAATGTCGGACTCGCCCTCGATCGCTTCATCAAGGACATCCTCGATCGCTTCCTGGAGCGTATCGGGCTGGCGAGCCCTCGCCGCGGCTCCCGGCACGCCCGCTCCCGCCGCCATGACGCCGGCGAGGGCCAGAAACCGTCGTCGATCGAACGCGATCTGCGGATCGACTTCGCTGCGAACACCAGGTGCGATTGAGCGGGTATCCCGGGCCATGAGAAAACCTCCCCGGCGCCGTGCGCCGTGTCGTCCTGTATTGGCCCGGAAAGTGTATGAATTCTCGATCGTCTGCGCCGGCGCCGGCGGCGGGCCTCGCAGTCGGCTCAGACCCCCTGCGCATCCAGCCAGCGCAGCAGGTCATCCGCGCTCCGCTGGCCGCGCAGCGTCGCCGCCACCACGCCATCTCGCAGCAGATACGTCATCGGAATCGCCTGACTGCCGAGAATCTCATTCGCTGCGACAGGCTCGCGATCCACCTCGATGTGCGTGGCGATCACGCCGCTGCGCGAGAGCCGTTCGATCACCGCCGCGTTGTTCAAGGCGTCCTTCTTGTATTGCTGACACGGCGCGCAGCGATCCGCAGTTGCGAAGACGACGACGGGCCGGCCCGATCGCGTTCCCTCGGCCACGGCCTCCGGCAGCGGCGGGGCGCCTGCCAGCAGCGGCGGCAGCGAAACCGTCTCCCGCGCCACGATGAACCCCGTCTCCGGGTCGTACTCGTGCGCCACGGTCAACCGGTCCATCCACGCCTGGATGCCCGGAGGCGGCGCCTCCTCGATTTCGGCGCGGCGTTCAGGCGAGGAAGCCGCGCACCCCGCGATGGCGAGCGCTCCGAGGCAGCACAGTAGTGTCAGGATCATGGAGACATGAAACGGAGTGTGTGGGCATTCATGCATGGTTTCTCATTCTTGCCGGGCCGCCTCGCTTTGGCAATCCGAATGTCTATTTCCGTGCCCGCTCAGCGACCGGCCCCACAGCCTGCGCTAGAATCGGCTCCTACCGCGCGCTCGCGGAGGGATCGGAGCCGCAGCCATGCCGGGCGCCTTTGACAAACTCGATCGCGCCATCGCCTCCTTCATGAGGCGGTACGGCGTCATCGCATTGCGATGGTCGCTGGCGGTCATTTTCATCTGGTTCGGCGCACTCAAAATCGTCGGCCATTCTCCCGCCGCCGGACTGGTGATGGAGACCGTCGGCTGGATGCCGCTGCTCTCGCCGGCGCAATGGCTGATCGTGATCGGCTGGTGGGAGGTGGCGATCGGCGCGACGTTCCTCTTCAGAAAAACGCTCCGCATCGCCATCGCACTGCTGGCGCTGCAGATGGTGGGAACATTCATGCCGCTGGTGATGCTGCCCGGCATCACCTTCCAGGAAGGGCGCGCTCCGTGGGCGCCGACGATCGAGGGGCAGTACATCATCAAGAACCTGCTCATCATCTCCGCGGCCCTGGTGATCGGGGGGACGGTGCGGGGCGTGGAGAGAAGGCGCTCAGCTTGATGTCGAGACGGCGCCGGGCTTCCCATCCGTCAGCGCCACCACCATCCACGCCGCGCCGAGCATCGCCAGCATCGCGGGATACTGGTTCCACCTCGGCAGGTCGGGATCGTGCATGATGAACATGGTGATCATGAAGGCCGAGAAGAGCCCGATCGAGAACGCCAGTCCGAAGCTCGCCAGCGAGCGCCTTCGCGGGCTCCCCGGCTTCGCCGCCGCCGCGGCCAGCAACGCAGCGCCGATTGCCAATTCGCTCAGGCCGATCACGCCCTGCGACAGGCGGGCCATGAACGTCACCAGCATCGACTCGCCTTCACCCGCCACCGGGCCGAGGAAGAACTCCCACACCGGCATGAACTGCTTCGGGTAGCGGTCGTGCACGAACGAGGGGACGACCGAGCCGACCGCCGCGGCCACGTGGAACACCCCCAGTCCGCCCAGCAGAACGCCCGGCAGCGTCGGCGCTGTCAGCTTTCTCATTTTCATCTGTTGAATCCCCGCGGCGGAATCGCCGTGAACGAACATAATCTGCATTCCATACGGATGAAACCCTCGTCCCGTCAGTCGGCGCCGAAAAACCGGCGATGCAAGCCGTTCCGCTTCGCGAGCCTTGGCGCCGATTCGCAGGCGCCGGACCCGTGCGCAAAGAGCTGTTCGCAGTGCAAATGGGGATTCTCAGAGCCTTCAGGGCGGATTCCCACGCCTCCAGGCGGAATTCCTGAGCCTCCGCCCGGCCGCCCCGCCGGGGACGCTCAACCCGCTCGCCCCGAGTCGGTAGGCTCTGGGAGCGCGATCGCCCCGGCCGTGCGGGCGCCGCCCTCGGAGACTCGAGAAGAGGACACCTTCGCATATGAAATCAGTTCATCGATACGCGCTCGCCAGGGGGGCTGCGGCTGTCGTTGCGCCGGCCCTGGCCGCGGCGGTTGTTTCCTGCGCCGCCATCACGCACCCGGTCGCCCTCGCGCAGCGTTCCTCCCCGCCGTCGGGCATCGCCGAGGGATACATGAACCACGACGCCCTCCGCGACCGCGTCCGCGCTGTGGCCCGCGCCAACAGGAATTGCGACCTCTCGACCATCGGCGAGAGCCGCGAGGGGCGCGAGCTCTTCCTGCTCACGCTCTCCTCGGACCATGCCAGCGCCCACCGCCGCCCCGCCCTGCTCATCACAGCCGGCCTCGACGGGCGCCACTGGCTCGGCGCCGAAACCGCGGCGCGCGTCGCCGAGCGCATCCTCGATGAACACACAGAGATGCTCGACGAATTGACCATCTACGTCATCCCCCGCGCCAACCCCGACGGAACCGAGCTCAACTTCGGCCCCGTCAACATGGGGAACATCGGCACGCTCCGCCCCGTCGATCTCGACCGCGATGGCGAAGTGAACGAGGACGGGCCGAACGATCTCGATGGCGACGGCGTCATCACCATGATGCGCTGCGCCAATCCTCCCCTCAGCGATACCCCCACCCACCTGCCCGACCCCCACGAGCCGCGTCTGATGAAGACGCCCGACTGGAGCAAGGGCGAACGCGCCACCCACATCCTCTACACAGAGGGAATCGACGAGGACGGCGACGGCAGAATCGCCGAGGACGGCCCCGGCTTCGTCGATCTCGACCGCAACTTCATGCACCTCTGGCCCGAACATGACACCGCCGGCGGCGCCGGGCCCTACCAGCTCAGCGAACCCGAATCGCTCGCCCTCGCGAAGTTCGTCTTCGAGCACACCAACATCGCCATGGCCATCACCTACGGTCGCCATGACAACATGATCAACGTCCCCGACCACCGCGGCCGCGACACCAACCGGCGCATCGTCACCGGCATCGACGAGGGCGACAAAGCCCTCTACGACGAGCTCTCCAAGCTCTTCAAGGAAACGACCGAGCAGAAGCGCGCTCCGAAGGAAGACATCGCCGGCAGCTTCCACGCCTGGCTCTACGCCCAGCGCGGCGTGCCCAGCGTCGCCACCGTCGTGTGGGGACGCCCCGATGTCGAGAAACCGAAAACAGATGAAGAAGCCGACAACGGCGAAGCCCCCCGCGAAGAAGCCGAAGAGCCCGCAGCGCCCGCCGCCGATCCGCTGGCGGGATCGTGGAGCGGCGAGATCGCCCTTCCCATGATGGAAGGCATGGAGGACGCGCCGCGCAGGCTCGATGTCACGCTCAACCTCGAAGTGACGGACGGGACCGACGTCGCCGGCTCGCTCACATCCATGATGGGCGACATCGAGCTCTCCGGAACGAAAGATCCCGGCTCTCCCGCCGTCACGCTCACCGGCCAGATGGGCGGCGCCGTGATCACCATCCCAGCAACCGCGGCCGGCGACGACCTCCGGGCCCAGATCACCGGCCCCATGCCCGGCGCCATGACGCTGAACGCGAAGCGCGAGGGCGGACCGCCCGACGCCGGCGAAACCGGGGCGGGGACGCCCCGGCCCGCGAGGAAGGAGGGCCCCGCCGACGCCGAAGCCGCGGCGTGGCTGGAATACTCCGACAGCCGCGGCGGGGTCGGCTTCGTCGAGTGGACCACCTTCGACCATCCCCAGCTCGGCGAAGTCGAGATCGGCGGCTTCGTCCCCGGCTTCACCATGAACCCGCCCGCCGACGAGCTGGACGGGCTCGCAGAAAAGCAGGCCGCCTTCGCCATCGCGCTCGCCGACAAGCGCCCGCGCCTCAGCGTGCAGGGCCCGGATGTGAAGCGACTCGCCTCCGGCCTGTACGACGTGCGCATCGCCATCGTCAACGACGGCTGGCTGCCCACGCGCACCGCCATGGGCGCCCGGGCCCGCGCCATGCTCCCCACCGTGCTGCGCCTCTCGACGCCGATTGACAACATCGTCACCGGCGAGCGCATCGACCGCGCGTGGCGCATCGACGGCCTCTCGCGCCACGACGCCCACTGGATCCTCGCCGTCGAGGACGGCGCAACCATTGAGATCGAACTGCTGGACGATCAGCTCGGCGACCGGCTGATCCGCTTCACCGCCGATGAGAACACGACCGTCGATATGACCGACCTGCCGGAGGACCGCCGATGAACACCTTCTTCAACCGCTCGAATCTCTTCATCGCCGGCGCCCTCCTGCTCACGGCGGTCTTCGCGCCGCGGGCCGCGCTGGCCCAGCAGCAGATCGACAGCCGCGTCGACATCGCCTGGAACCGCTACTACGACTTCGAAGAGTGCGAGCAGATCATGCGCCGCCTCGCCGACGCCTACCCCGAGCTGCTGACGCTGAAGTCCATCGGCAAGTCGGAGCAGGGGCGCGACATGTGGCTGATGATCCTCAACAACCCCGAGACCGGGCCGCACGAGGACAAGCCCGCCATGTGGATCGACGGCTCGATCCACGCCAACGAGATCCAGTCCACCGAAACGACGCTCTACTCCATCTGGTACCTCGCGAGCGCCTACGGCCAGGTGAAGCCGCTCACCGAGCTGGTGGACCGCGTCGCGTTCTACTTCCTGCCCATCGTCAACCCCGACGGCCGGGCCGCGTGGTTCGAAGGGCCGGCGACGCCGCACATGTTCCGCTCCGGCCTTCGCCCCACCGATCTCGACTTCGACGGCCGCAAGGACGAAGACGGCCCCGACGACCTCACCGAAACCGGCAGCATCAACATCATGTGGCGTCCCGACCCGCACGGCACGCACCGGCGCAATCCGAAAGATCCGCGGATCTTCGAGCGCGTCGGCCCCGATGAAACCGGCGACTGGTCCTTCGCGGGCTGGGAAGGCGTTGACCGCGACGGCGACGGCCGCCGAAACGAAGACGGCCCCGGCGGCTACGACATGAACCGCAACTGGCCCAGCGACTGGCAGCCCAACCACGTGCAGCGCGGCGCCGGGGACTACCCCTTCAGCTATCCCGAAACCCGCGCTGTCGGCATGTTCATCCTCGACCATCCCAACATCGCCGCGGGCCAGGCGTACCACAACACCGGCGGCATGCTCCTCCGCGGCCCCGGCGCCGCCTACAACGAGGCCATCTATCCCCGCTCCGACATCCAGGTCTACGACAAGCTCGGCAAGGCCGGCGAAGAGATGCTCCCCCACTACAACTACTGGGTCATCCACGCCGATCTCTACACCGTGCACGGCGGCTTCGTGAACTGGCTCGCCGAGGGCCTCGGCATCATCAGCTTCACCAACGAGCTGTGGACCGATCGGCGCATACTCCAGAGCGGGCAGAACCCCACCGCCGAGCAGCGCATGCGCTGGCAGGACCGCGTCCTCTTCGGCCAGACCTTCGACGACTGGCAGGAATACGACCATCCCGAGCTCGGCCCCGTCCTCATCGGCGGCGGGACCAAGTTCTCCAGCCGCACCCCGCCCCCCTTCATGCTCGAAGAAGAATGCCACCGCAACTTCGCCTTCACCGTCTTCCACGCCATGAACATGCCCGAGATCAGCTTCGGCTGGACCGAGGTGAAGCGCGCCGGCGCCCCCGGAAACGCCGAAGGAAGCGACCTGTGGCGCATCACCCTCGAGATCGACAACAAGCGCATCATCCCCACACGCACCGGCATCGCGGCCCAGCGCGGCATCGGCACGCCCGACCGCCTCACACTCAGCGGCGAGGGCGTCGAGGTCGTGGCGGCGGGCACGCTGGGCCACCGCTTCGACCGCACCATGACGCCCACGCAGCAGAGCCCGCACCGGCCGCACATCGTCCTGAGTGAAGACGGCGTCCCCGGCGAAGGCCGCCGCACCTACCGCTTCTTCGTGCGGGCCGCCGAGGGCGCGGAGCTGACATTGCGCTACACTGCCGAGAAGGCCCGCGACATCGAGACGACCATCCGCATCGAGGAGGGGGTGATTGAGAGTGCTGAGTTCTGAGTGCTGAGTTCTGAGTGCTGAGTTCTGAGTGCTGAGTTCTGAGTGCTGAGTGCTGAGTGCTGAGTCGGAAATACTCAGAACTCAGAACTCTCAGAACTCAGAACTTCTCAAAGGAGTGAACCCGCATGGCCGATCGCCAAGGCGACTTCAGCGCGCTCGAACGCGAGATTCGCGACCTGCACCGGTTCTTCCAGGACTGGTACAACGGCGCGATCCCCGACACCGATGAATCGTTCCAGCGCTTCGCCGGGGCCCTGGCGCCGGGGTTCCTGATCGTCCTTCCCGATGGCCGGGCCCTGGATCGCGAGCAGATTCTCCGCGCTGTGCGCACCGAGAACGCAAGTCACGGCAAGTCGGGGCCGGAAATCAGAATCTGGGTGGAGGATGTGCGCCTGCGCATCCCGCCCCGCACCGATGGCGACCTGCTCATCGCCACCTACGAGGAGTGGCAGGGCGATGCGGGCGACGACGACAGCCCGCGCGGACGCCTCAGCACCGGCGTCTTCCGCATCCCGCCCGCCCCCGGAACCGCCCCCGGAACCACCCCCGGAACCGCCCCCGGAACAGACGTTGTCGAATGGCTGCACGTGCATGAAACATGGCTGCCATCGTCAATCCGGCCGAAGGGCGACGGCGAAGACGGTTGAGCCTCGCATCGGCGCGGGCCTGCAGAAAAAACGCCGACCCCCGCGGCTGCGGGGGTCGGCGATCTTGAATTCAATCTGGCTTCACGCGCATCAGCGCGAATTCACCGGCGCCGACGCGCCAGTGCAGCGCCGCCGAGCGCGAAGAACGCCGCAGCGCCCGGAGCGGGGACGACCCGGAAGACGCTGTCCGGGAAGCTGCCGTCGAAGAAGGTGTCTCCGCCGTCCGAAGACACGAGGGGAGTCAGGTCGTTGCGGTTGTCCCACGCCCAGTTGTCCATGCTGAGGGCGAGATTGACAACGTAGAAGCCCTCCTGGCCCGCGGCCGTCGAAGTGATCTCGAACAGCCCCGAGATCGAGCCCGACACGTCGGTCGGCTGGTTGGTGGATTCGATGACTCCCGGCGAAATGCCGACGCCTTCGAGGCCGGTCGCGGTGAGGTTGATGGCGTAGCCATGCCAAACGCCGCCGTCGCCGTTGTTGCCCATGGCGCTGAAGCGCGAAAACTGATCCTCACCCGCATTCTCGCCTGTGACGGAGAGATCAAACGTGGTGTAGAACGAGCCATCGAAGTCGGAGAAGGACATCGAAACACCCGTAGTCGAGACGGCGCCGATGTCGAACATCTGGAGGAAGCCGACGCCGGTGTTTCCGGTCGTGTTGCCCCAGCCGGCCCGCCCCTCGGTGGGCGAATAGAAGGTGTCGGTGGTGTGCCACCATGCGCCGAGGAACTGCGTGCGGTCGGCGACGCTCGTGTCGTCGCTCGCGACCACCATCGCCAGATCGCGATCCGTGATGTTGATGGTGTCGGTGCTGTTCACACCCGCCAGCGCATCCGCCATCGTGTCATAGCGCAGGGCAGTTCCCTCGTAGCCGAAGCGGTTCGTCGAGACGAAACCGGCGTCGACGGCGAGGGCAGGCAGCGTCGCGACATGCCCGAACGCGCACGCGCCGACAGCCGCTGACAGAATCAGTGTTCGATTCAACATATTTCTTCCTCTCAAATTAATTCCCACACCTGGTCAAGTGGACGTAAAACTCGACCAATTCGCAATCCGTCACTCTCCCAATCACGACACTCAATGTCAAGTGAGAAACCATCCATCGCGGGACATCCCGGCTGACGTTCGCTCTTGAAATGTGTATCTGGGAGAACTGATGAAGGCGCGGTGTTTCGAGTCCTCTGCGCTCCCGGCAGACCACCATCGTTCTTCGATGTCGCGGCAGACTGCAGTCAAGGCTGCCGGCATGAAAAAACCGGCCCCTGCGCGAGCAGAGGCCGGTGTACATGGTTATCAGGCCATATGTGATGCAGGGAATCCCTGAATCACCGACGACGACGCATCCCCGCAAGACCACCGAGCGCGAAGAGCGCAACGGCGCCGGGCGAAGGAATCATCACCAGGCTGAGGTACTGACCGGAGACGCTCGAGCCGGCGCCGTCAAAGACGTTGTCAGAACCGACCCAGAAGCCGGCGCCGTTGGTCCACATGATCTCGCCGTTGCCGAGCATGTAGGCGCCGCGGGGGCCGAGGTTTTCGCCGGCGACGATGCCGAGGCTGTCGCCGTTCGTATCAATCTCGTAGACGCCGGAGGTGTTGCCGCCCGCAGCGGAGAACCCGGCCACAAGCACGTTGCCGTTGTCGAGCTCGAAGAGCTGCTGCGGGAATCGCAGTCCCGGCGCAACGGGCGTATGGAACGTGCTCACGAATTCGCCGTTCAGATCGTGCGTATCCAGTGTGTGATCCGACAGGTTGCTGGCGAGCACTCCACCCTGGTGATTGATCACGTCAAACAGCGATGCATTGGTGGGGGTGCTGCCGGTGATGGAGGCGGTGGCGATGTCAATCTTGACGATCGCGTTGCCGGGCGCATCGTTGTTGGATCCGGCGTTGGTGACCCACACTTCGTTTCCGACGACCTCCATGCCTCTGATGTTGTCGAGGCCGCCGCCGGCGACCTGGCCGCCGATGTTGGTGATGAAGTTCCCGCTGAGGTCGAAGCGATAGACCGTGTCGCGGATCTGGTCCGATACCCAGATCTCGTTGCCGACCTGGAGCGCATGCTTGGCCGTGCTGCCGCCATCGAGCAGTTCGTCCCACTCGAGGTAGTTCTGCTGCACCAGCGCGCCGGTGTCGGGGTCGAACAGGTGCGCCGCATTGGCTGACGAATCGACGCCGATCACGAAGGGCACAAGTGTCGCAGATGCAGTTGAAGCGGTCGCAAACATACCGATCGCTGCGAGGGATAACAGGGTTCTCATACAACAAATCTCCTTCCAGATACACGGAATACGACAACGAGGCGCCTTCGATAGTGCAGCGCGCGCATCACGTGCCTTGATGTGTGTGGAGGGAGAGCTGTCTCCGATCTGGAACAACTCTGCTGACGTGCTTCCTCCACCTTTCAGTCGCATATTATCACAGTGTTCAGTGCAGATAAAGATTGAATCGTGCAGTTCAATAAGATTTACACTTCCAGATGGCACGATGACATGTCCCCGGCCCATGGCGCGCCCCAGCGTCTCTGTTCGCAGGCAGTGACGCGTGCATCCACAGAATATTGGTCAGCGCATGCGGCGTGCGTTGTGCGAAAAATGCACGTCTGGCGTATGCAACCCGCAGTGTTCGCCCCCGAACATCCACGACCTCGCCTCACGAGGCCTTCGAATGGCCTCTGTAGAATGCGTCAGAGTGCATCCGAAGCCGCCCGGTCACACTGAACAAACAGGGAACAACACAATGGACGATCGCGTCCTCAAAGATGAAATCCGCACGCTCGCCGGCATCCTCGGCGACGTTATCCAGACGATCGAGGGCGCCGACACCCGCTCTCACCTCGAGGAAATCCGCGATCTCGCCCTCGCGCGCCGCGCCGGCGAGCCCGAGGCGGAGGCCGCCCTCGAAAAAAGAATCGCATCCCTCACAGAATCCGAGATCGACTCCCTCATCGCTGGCTT
This sequence comes from Phycisphaeraceae bacterium, assembly GCA_007693965.1. Taxonomy (GTDB): domain Bacteria; phylum Planctomycetota; class Phycisphaerae; order Phycisphaerales; family UBA1924; genus RECQ01. The sequence continues at coordinate 154,494 of RECQ01000036.1, forward strand.
CAGCCTCTTCTTCGATCTGGCCAACCTCGCCGAAGATCGCCACCGCGTGCGCGTGCTGCGCGAACGCGAGCGGGACCGCGACCCCGACCCGCGCGCCGAATCCATCGCCGATGCGGTGCAAACGCTGCAGCAATCCGGCTTCAGCGCCGAGAAAATGCAGGCGCTCCTCGATCACCTCGACATCGAGCTGGTCTTCACGGCACACCCCACCGAGGCCAAGCGCCGCTCGGTGCGCGAGAAGATCCGCGACCTGCGCGAGCACATGGCGTCTCTCGACGATCCCGATCTTCTCCCCGCCGAGAGCCGGCGCCTGTGGCGCCTTGTGCGAGGCGACCTGCTCTCCCTCTGGCAGACCGATCTGCTGCGCGAGCGTCGCCCCACCGTACTCGAAGAAGTCAATCGCGCCCTCTTCTTCGCCGGCACGCTCTGGGAAACGGCGCCGCGGCTCTACGCCGACCTGCGCAGCGCCCTCCATCGCGCCTACCCCGATTCCGAATTCACCATGCCGACCTTCCTCCGATTCGGCACCTGGATCGGCGGCGACCGCGACGGCCACCCCGGCGTCACCTGGCGCATCACCGCCGAGGCCATGCGCATCCTCCGAGAGCGCGCCCTGAAGGGCCATCTCGATCAGTGCCGCTCGATCCGGCGCACACTCAGCCTCTCCGATGTGAAGGCGCCCGCCCTCGGCGCCCTTCGCCCCGCCATCGATGAGGCCGCCCGGCGCTGGCCCACCACGCGCGACATCATCGAGCCCATCGACTCGCGCGAATCGTGCCGGCGCTGGCTGCGCATCATCCAGTGGCGCCTCGAACAGACCTTCAATGTGCGCCCCTTCGAGGCCATGCCCGAAGGCGCCTACAGCGCCGGCGCCGAGCTGCGCGCCGACCTGGTGCGCATCCTCGAAGCCCTCGACGAAACGCCCGGCGGCGACGTGGTCGACCAGCGCCTCCGCGACTGGATCACCCAGGTCGATGTCTTCGGCTTCCACCTCGAGCGCATGGATGTGCGCCAGGAGTCCTCCTGGCACACCGAGGTGCTCGACGAGATCTTCCGCGCCATCGGCGTCGCCGACCAGTATGCCTCCCTCGACGAAACCGGGCGACAGGCGGCCCTCGCCGACGCCATGAACCGGAGCGCCGAGATCGACGCCGAGGCCCTCTCAGAGAATTCACGCGAAACGCTCGCCCTCTTTCGCCTTCTCGCCGACACCGTCCGCACCGGCGGCGCCCAGGCCCTCGGCGGCGCTGTCATCAGCATGACGCACCAGCCCAGCGATGTCCTCGCCGTCCTCTGGCTCGGCCGGCATGCCGCCGCCGAGGCCGATCTTCCCGACGCCCGCCTCCCGATGCCCATCATCCCACTCTTCGAAACCATCGAAGACCTCGCCCACGCGCCCGACACACTCAACGCCCTGCTCGAACACCCGCTCTACCGCGAGCACGTCGAGGACGCCGGACGACAGATCGTGATGGTCGGCTACTCCGACAGCACCAAGGACGGCGGCTACTTCACCGCGGCGTGGAGCCTGCACCGGTCCCAGATCGAGCTGCACCGCATCTCTATGAAACACGGCGTGCGCCTCACCATCTTTCACGGCCGAGGCGGATCGCTGGGCCGGGGCGGCGGACCGGCGGCCCGCAGCATGCGCTCGCTCCCGCCGCAATCGGTCGACGGCGCCATCCGCATCACCGAACAGGGCGAAGTTCTCTCCGAACGCTACGACGACCCCGACATCGCGCACCGCCATCTGGAACAAATGACATGGGCCACGCTGCTGGTCAGCGCAGGAACCGGCGCCGCCCCCGATCCGGAATGGCTCGAACTCATGGAGGCGCTCTCCACCGAAGCCCGCAAGGCGTACCGCGAGCTGGTCGATGGCGACGGCTTCATCGAGTATTTCGAAGAGGCCACGCCCATCGCAGAAATCGAGCGCCTGCCCATCGGCTCGCGCCCGGCGCGCCGACAGGGCGCACGAACGCTCACGGGCCTGCGCGCCATCCCCTGGGTTTTCTCCTGGACCCAGAGCCGCCACATGCTCCCTGCATGGTACGGGCTGGGCGCCGGCGTCGAGCGACTGGAGGCGGCCCGCCCGGGATCGATCGAGCGCCTGCGCGAGATCTACAAGCGCTGGAGCTTCTTCGAGGGAACAATCGACAACGCCGAGCTGGCGCTGGCCAAGGCGGACATGGGCATCGCCCGGCGCTGCGCCATGATGGTGCGCAACGAGACGCGCCGGAAGCAGTTCTGGAGCGCCATCGCCGAGGAGCACGAGCGCAGCCGCCGCGCCGTGCTGGCGATCAATGGCGCCGCCGAGCTTCTTGATGGCGTGCCCTGGCTGCGCAGATCCATCGAGGTGCGCAACCCCTCCGTCGATCCGCTCAACTTCGTTCAGACCGAGCTGCTCACCCGCCTGCGTGCCCGCGGCGACAGTGACGACCCCGAGTCCGAGCGACTCCGCCAACTGGCGCGACTGTCAATCCAGGGCGTTTCCGGAGGCCTGCGCACCACCGGTTGACGCCGCCCGGGCGGGGGCCGGGTATACTCGCAGCAGTTCGCAATGAAACCGCTTTGCGGAGACTTGCATGCGCATCGGCGTTCCACGGGAGCTCCGGAATGGTGAGACGCGCGTCGCGCTGACGCCGGAGAGCGTCAAGCGCCTCATCGCCCTCGCCCGACCCAAAGACGCCGACCCGGGCGCCCCTTCACCACTGCAGATCGATGTCGAGCCCGGCGCCGGCGACCGGGCGAGCTTCGACGACGCCCAGTACCAGGACGCCGGCGCCCGCATTGCTGATGGCGCTGAAGCCGTCTGGCGCGAGAGCGATCTGGTCGTCTGCGTGAACCCCCCGGCGCCGGCGCAGGCGTCGCTCATGCGCGAAGGCGCCGCTCTGCTCGGCTCGCTCCGCTCCACCGGCGAGCCCGAACTCATCGAAACCCTGCGCTCCCGGCGCATCAGCGCCATGGCCTTCGAGGCCATCCCCCGCATCACCCGGGCCCAGAAGGTGGACGTCCTCTCCTCGATGGCCACCATCGCCGGCTACCGCGCTGTGCTCCACGGCGCACTGGCCTGCCCCAAGATCTTTCCCATGCTCATGACCGCGGCGGGCACGGTCACCGCGTCGCGCGTGCTCATTCTCGGCGCCGGCGTCGCCGGTTTGCAGGCGATCGCCACCGCCAAACGACTCGGCGCTGTGGTCGAGGCCTACGACGTCCGCGCCGCGGCGGCGGAGCAGGTCGAGAGCCTCGGGGCCCGCTTCCTGCGCCTGGAGGATCCCGGCGCGGAAACAGATGCAGAAACCGCCGGGGGCTATGCGCGCGAATTGACACCCGAAGAGCAGGCCGCCCAGCGCGAGCGCCTGGCCCGCCACATCGCGCAGGCGGATGTCGTCATCACCACGGCGCAGGTGCCCGGGCGTGCGGCGCCGCGGCTGATCGACCGCGCCACCACCGAGCGCATGCGCCCCGGCGCGGTCATCGTCGACATGGCCGCGGAGTCCGGCGGCAACTGCGAGCTGACGCGCGCCGGCGAACGCGTCGAACACAACGGCGTCGTCATCCTCGGACCCGTGAACCTGCCCGCCGAGACGCCCGTCCACGCCAGCATCATGCACAGCCGCAACGCCGCGGCCTTCATCGCCGACATGATCAAGGACGGCGAGCTGCGCATCGACATGGAGGACGAAGTCGTCCGCGGCGCCATGATCACCCACGACGGCGAGATCGTGCACAACCCGACCCGCGAGGCCATGGGCCTGCCGAAATGGGAGAAGGAGTCCACGGCATGACCGAGCTGCTGCTGGCGAGCCTGTTCATCTTCGTGCTGGCCGTCTTCGTCGGCTACGAGATCATCCAGAAGGTGCCGCAGACGCTGCACACGCCACTCATGAGCGGCAGCAACGCCATCAGCGGCATCACCGTGGTCGGCGCCCTCGCGATCGTGCTGATCCGCTCCGACGCCACCTCATGGCTGGCCCAGACCATCGGCTTCATGGCGATCACGCTGGCGAGCATCAACGTCGTCGGCGGCTTCCTGGTGACGGATCGGATGCTGAAGATGTTCAGACGGAGGTGAGGAGGAAGAGAGTACCGAGTACCGAGTTCCGAGTACCGAGTAATTCCGACTCGGTACTCGGAACTCGGTACTCGGATCTCGGAACTCGGTACCCAGAACTCAGAACTCAGAACTCAGAACTTCAGGCAAAGCGAGCCGGCCTGCATGAACCTGTTTCCCATCGCCCAATCATCGCTGCCTCCGCTCGTCTCCGGCGCGCAGACCATCGCCTACATCGCCGCGGCGATTCTGTTCATCGTCGGGCTCAAGCGGCTGCGCTCGCCGAAGACGGCCCGCTCGGGCAACGGGCTGGCGGCCCTGGGCATGCTCATCGCCATCGTCGCCACCTTCGTCGGCGCCGATCCCGCCAACCTGCCCATCGCGCTTGCGGGGCTGGTGATCGGCGGCGGGATCGGCGCGTTTCTGGCCAGCCGCGTGCAGATGACGCAGATGCCGCAGATGGTGGCGATGTTCAACGGCTTCGGCGGCGCCGCATCGGGGCTGCTGGTCTTCGGCGAGTTCGTCCGCGCCGGCGCCGAGGGGGAGGTCCTCGTCGGCTTCACGCTGGCGACGATGGGCCTGTCGGCGCTCATCGGCGCCGTGACGCTCTCCGGCTCGCTCGTCGCCGCGGGCAAGCTGCAGGGCTTCATCAGCGGGGCGCCGAAGATGCTCCCCTTCCAGATGTTCATCACCGGCGGGCTGCTCATCGTCGCCGTCGGCGCGGTGATCGCATTTGCGGCGGGCGGGGGCGTCGGCTGGCTGCTCATCCTCGTCGCAATCGCGGCGCTGCTGCTGGGTGTGGCGCTCACCATGCCCATCGGCGGCGCCGACATGCCTGTCATGGTCTCGCTCCTCAACAGCTATTCCGGCCTCGCCGCCGCCGCGGCGGGCTTCGTCATCCTCAACAAGGCCCTCATCGTCAGCGGCGCCCTGGTCGGCGCTTCCGGCTTCATCCTCACCGTCATCATGTGCAAGGCGATGAACCGCTCACTGGCCAACGTGCTCTTCGCCGGCGTGGGCACCGCCGACTCGACCGGCGCCGCCGGAACCGAATCCGCCACCGGCACGGTCAAGAGCGCCGACGCCGACGACGTCGCCATCATCCTCGACGCCTCGCGCAAGATCATGATCGTCCCCGGCTACGGCCTCGCCGTCGCCCAGGCCCAGCACGCCGTGCGCGAGCTGGCGGACCTGCTCACCGGCCGCGGCGCCAGCGTGATGTACGCCATCCACCCCGTCGCCGGACGCATGCCCGGCCACATGAACGTGCTGCTCGCCGAGGCCGACATCCCCTACGAGAGCCTCCTCGACCTCGAACAGGCCAACGCCGAGATCGAACAGTGCGACGCGGTGATCGTCGTCGGCGCCAACGACGTGGTGAACCCCTCCGCCCGTCACCAGAAAGCCAGCCCCATCTACGGCATGCCCATCATCGATGTGGACAAGGCGGGCACGTGCTTCGTCCTGAAGCGCTCGATGGCCGCGGGCTATGCGGGCGTCGAGAACGAATTGTTCATCGCAGAGAAGACGCTCATGGTCTTCGGCGACGCCAAGCAGACGCTGCAGAAGATCATCAGCGCGTTGAACGAGCTTTGATGCGTATCAGATCAACCACAATCTCCGTCAGCGATCTTGAACCGAAGGACATCACCCCGAAGGGGTGCAGGGATGTAGCCGCGGGTGGAGCGGAGTCCGTCGCGACGCGGTCGCATACCGCGGCCGACGGACGGAGCGCAACCCGTGGAAGAATGCGCCCCTTTCCTCTCTCACCCCGGAGGGGTGAAGGAAGCGCCCGCACATCCTCCGCCCCATCCGGGGCGGTTGAAATTTCAATCGTCTCCATTCCACGGGTTGCGCTCCGCCCGTCACACCACCTGCGGCAACTGCCTCCACAGAATGTACGCCCCCATCAGCACCAGAAACACCCCGAACCACTTCCGCAGCGTCGCCTGATTCACACGCGATCCGATCGACCCCCCCACCAGGGCGCCGCCCACGCCCACAGCGCCGAAGATCCCGATCACGCGCCAGTCAATCGCCAGACCCTGCCCCTCGAGAAACGTGAGATACTTGCTGAACCCGGCGGCGCAATTGAGCGTGATGATCGCCAGGCTGGTCCCGATCGCGGTGTGCATGGGCACACCCCCCAAGAGCGCCAGGGCCGGCACAATCAGGAACCCGCCCCCGACGCCCACCAGCCCCGTGATCATCCCCACGCCCAGGCCCTGCAGGATGATGAGCAGGGCCGGCGTCGGCCGCTCGACCGGGCGCTCGCGGTCCTTCCGCCGCGCCATCATGTACGCGGCGATGAGCATGATCGCGCCCAGCATCGCCACCTGTGCGGCGCCGGGCACCCACCGCGCCAGCAGCCCGCCAAGCACCGCCCCCACCATCCCCGGCCCGCCGAAGAGCAGCACACGCCGCCAGTCCACCATGCCGCGCAGCGCCGCCCGCGCCGCCCCCGCGAGGCTGATGAGCCCCACGATCGCCAGCGCCTCGGCGATCGCCGCCTTCTCCTCGTGCCCCAGCAGGTAGACGAGAATCGGCACCGTGAGGATCGACCCGCCCGATCCGAGCAGGCCGAGGCTGATGCCGACCAGTGCGGCGCCGAGGAGCGCGTAGAGCAAGTGAGGCCTCCGATGCGCCGGGCTCGGCGACACGCCGCCGCGCCGAACGCACGCACAGCCTACAGGCGCGAGCCGGGCGACGCCGCAACGACACACCACCGCCGCGCCTGCGCAGAAAAAAGCCCCGCGCGAGCGGGGCAATTCGGAGGTGAGAAATCGGAATTGCGTGCCTCAGCGGCGACGGCGCAGACAGGCCAGACCGGCCATGCCGAAAAGCGCCGCGGCGCCGGGCGCGGGAATCGCTCTTGCGAAGAAATCGTCCACCCAGACGGAGGTCACGGCGCCGGATGTCGTGGAGAAGTCGTTGATCAGTCCGATGGTGGCGAAGGCGGAGAAGTCACGGTTGAACATCGCCGAAACCGTATCGGAGCCCGCGCTGGTCCCGAGGTTGCTCCACGTCACCTGACCGTCGCCGGTGTCCAGATTCGCGGTGAGGCTCATCAAGATCCAGCGATCGACGATGTCATCTCGACGGCCGGCATCCTGGACAGCGCCCGCGCCGAAGATGCCGGCGCCGGTGTACGACGTCCCGGCGCGCAGCTCCCCCGCGCCGTCGATGCCCATGCCGAGTTGGATGCCGCCGGCGAATCCAGTGGAAGACCCCATCTGCATGCCGACGTAACGGCCGGGTTGCGAGGCGCTGTCCATAAAGAACCATGCCGACATCTCGAAAATGTTGTTGCCGGGATCCGCGGCGAACGGCCTCGATGTCGAGTGGATCGTCGAGGTTGAGCCGGGCGCCGGATGGACGGCGCGTGCAGCCTGGTTTCCGCTGAGACTGAAGGTGTCTTCGACCATGTACCCGCCGTGCGTGCCGCTTCCAACCGTCCAGCCCGCCTGGCCGCGGAGCGCATCCCCGGCCGTGTAGTCGGGCGCCTCAAAGCCGGTCGAGAACGTCTGCGCGTTTGCAGCAGATGCGCAAAGTCCGGTCAAAGCGACAGCCCACAACGCATTCGTTGCTTGTACTCTCATTGTGTTCTTCCCTTCCAAATCAAACCCGTCGACACAACGTCGACTCGAGCGCGCACACGCGTGAGCGCTCTCTACTTCATGACGTGTTCAGTTGTCGAGATTTTGCGACGCCTGAACTCTTATACGAAAGGCGTCTGCATTCAAAATAGAAATCAGCGCTTACGTTGCAAGGAAATTCGATGGAGTCTCATGTCATCGAATCGCTGCGGGCAGTGTCGCCGCGATCACATTCTCACCCGGAAAACACCGGGGTGATTACGCGTTCCAAGCCCTCAGGCCGCTCCTGCGCCGCACTTGTACGGGCATAGTTTGCAGTGCGGACTCCCCATCCGCTCTGCGCCCTGTTAATGCAGAAAATCAGGTGTTCTCACTACTCAGCGAAGCGCCCGCGACTGCTCCGCCCACGCCAGATAGCCGCCCTCGAGGTTCGTCGCGTCGAACCCCGCGCGGCGCAGCAGCGCCGTCGCACGCGCTGAGCGCACACCGCTGCGGCAATGCACCACGATCGGCCTGTCGCGCGGCAATTCCTCAATCCGTTCGGGCAGTCGCACGTGCGTCGCATTCAACGCGCCGGCGATGTGCCCCTCGTCGTATTCGTCCATGCGGCGCACATCCAGGATGAATGGCGCCTCGCCGGAATCGAGCCGCGAACGCAGCGCCTTGGCGTCGATCTCCGGAGCCTCGGCCAGCTTGCCTCCGGCGCGCCCATGCGCATCGACTTCCTCCGGCGCCGCCCAGCCTGTCACATCGTCAACGCCCACGCGCACCAGGTCGCGCACCGCCTCCTCAAGACGCCCCTCCTCCACGATCAACGCGACCCGCTCCCCCTCGCGCACGTACGAGCCCGCGACCGCCGGAAAATTCCGATCCAGCGGCACGCTCAGCGCCCCGGGAATGTGACCCGCCCGAAACTTCGTCCACGGACGCGTGTCGATCAGCGCTGTCGACTTCGTGTCCAGCTTCGCCAGGCCCTGCGCATCCAATCGCGCCGGTCGCGGCAGCGACCCCAGCACCGGCGGGCCGTCGCGGTTCAATCGCTTCATGCGCGCAAAGTACAGAGGCGGCTCGGGCTGCCCGCTGAGAATGTCCCTGACAAACCCTTCTTCATCCGCCGCGCCGATGATGGAGCTGTTGGTGAGCTTTTCATACCCCACCGTCGACTGCGGCACAGCGCCCAGCGCCTTGCCGCAGGCGCTCCCCGCCCCGTGCCCCGGCCACACCTGAACGAAGTCGGGCGTCTTGACGAACTTGAGCACCGACCTGCGCAGCTCGCGCGCCGCCGGCTCCTTGGCGCCCGCCTGCCCCGCCGCCGTCTCAAGGAGGTCCGGCCGGCCCAGGTCGCCGACGAAGACGAAATCGCCGGTCACGATGCCCAGCGGCGCCGTCGCCCCGGCGCCCTCATCGAGCACCTCGAAACACAGATGCTCCGGCGTGTGACCCGGCGTATGGATGGCGGTGAGGCGCACGCCGCCAATGCGGAACGAATCGCCGTCGTGCAGCAGAACATGGACGTACGACCCGCCGCCCGATTTCTTGTCGAGCCACGTGTAGCGCCAGCCCTCGCCCCCCTCGTCGGAGAGGTAGAGCCTGGCGCCGGTCCTCTCCGCCAGCTCGCGGGCGCCGGAGAGAAAGTCAGCGTGGATGTGCGTCTCGGCGATCGCGGTGATGCGCAGCCCCTCCCCCGCCGCGGCGTCGATGTAGCGGTCCACATCGCGCTCGGGGTCGATCACCAGCGCCTCGCGCGTGCGCTGGCACCCGATCAGGTACGCGGCCTGGGCCAGCTTGTCGTCGTACATCATTCGCAGCAGCATGGGGGAGTTCCGAGTTCTGAGTACCGAGTACCGAGTACCGAGTACCGATTACCGAGAGCCGAGTTCTGAGTTCCGAGTTCCGAGTTCTGAGTTCTGAGTTCTGAGTTCTGAGCGCTGAGAGACGGGTGGGGGGGATGTTTTCCTCCCAAGATTGACCACCGGTCGTCATTATTGCAGGATCGCGGGCGTCGTGTCCGGCTTTTTTCTTGCATCGGCGGTCCATCGCGTGTATCGCAGAGATTCAGAAATGTCACCCGTCTTGGAGTTGATGCAGATGAAACACCAATCGATCCTTCGCGTCCTCATGTTCGCGGCGCCCGCAGCCACTGCCCTCGCCGCCGCCGCCGCCGCCACCACCGCGCAGCCGGCCCACATCGTGATCTACGCCTTCGATCAGCGCGACGATCTGATCATCCGCGTCGAGGACAAGAACGGCGACGGATCCACCACCGGCCCCGGCGAAGTCACGCTCTTCTTCGACTCGACCGTCCCCGACACCGGCGTCTTCAACGCCCAGGGCATGCTGGCCCTCGATGTGGACAAGCTCCTCGCAACCGACAACTTCGATCCCGAGAAGGTCGTCCTCCTCCAGGACCTGAACGGCGACGGGAGCGCATTCGGCCCCGGCGAGAGCCTGGTCTGGTTCGACGGACGCATCCCAGGGGATCTCACGATCGACAATCCCGTCGACATCAAGTTCGGCCCTGGCGGCGCCATCTATCTCTTTGACAACAACACGCTCAGCGACACCACCCCCGAAGCGATCTACCGTCTCGAAGACATCAACGGCGACGGCGTCGTCGACATCGATACGCCCGGCGAGGTGACGAAGTTCTTCGAGCTCTCTCCCATCGGCAGCTCCTTCGGCGCCACCTGCTTCTCGCTCGAATTCGACGCCGCGGGCTTCTGCTACGCCTACGACATCTCGGACCCCGAGGAGCGCATCCACCGCATCACTCCCGACGGATCGTCGAGCAGCGTCTTCCTCACCAGCCAGACGCTTTTCAACCTCACCAACACGCTCTTCTTCTCCGGCGCCCGCAAGATGGCCCACAACCCGCACACCGACGAGATCATCATCACCGCCAGCGAGTGGCCCGGAAGCCGCCAGCGCTTCATTGCGCTGCGCGATCAGTCAGGCAGCGGCACGATCAACTCACCATCCGAAATCCGCACGCTGTGGCGCTCCGAGTTCAACGCCGACGGCGTGATCGGCTTCCCGCGCGACTTCGTCTACATCCCCGAAGATGGATCGATCATCTTCGTTGACTCCGGCCGCAACCAGATCGTGCGCCTCTTCGACATCGACGGGAACGGCGACTACCTGGGCCCCGGCGAAACGACGGTCCTCTACAACGCCGACGACGCCGCCATGGCGGGCCAGGTCGCGGCCACGCTCATGCTCAGCGTCGCCGCCGCCGTCGTCACCACGCCGCCCTGCCCCGCCGATCTCAGCGGCGACGGCTCCGTCGGCAGCGCCGACCTGGCCATCCTGCTCGGGTGCTGGGGCAAGGTCTCCGGCGCCTGCGCCGGGGCGGATCTCACCGGCGACACCCTCGTCGGCAGCGCCGACCTGGCCTTCCTGCTCGGCAACTGGGGACCCTGCCCGGACTGAAGAGCCCCGGCCCCCGACCCCGCGCCTCCTTCCCCAATTTTCTCGCTGTGCCTCTGAGCCCCTGTGGTTCTTCCCGCAAAAACAAGAATGGCCGGGGCCTTTCACAGCCCCGGCCATCATTCATTCGTCAGTCATCGTGAAGCCGCAAACAGGCTCACACCATGCTCTTGAGCGCCTTGAGGGGGCGCACCTTGACGACCTTGCGGGCCGGCTTGGCCTTGAACATGGTCTCCTCGCCGGTGAAGGGATTGATTCCCTTGCGGGCGCGGGTGGCGGGCTTCTTCTGGACGGTGACCTTCATCAGGCCGCCGAAGTTGACCACGCCGGGGCCGCTGGTCCCCAGGTCCTTGGCCATCATCTGCGAAGCGACGTCGAAGACGTCGGCGACCTGCTTGCGGGTCAGGTCGGTGTTCTCGGCGATGGTCTTGAAGAACTCGCTCTTGGTGCGTGCCTTCTTGGTTCCAGGGATCGTCGCGCGCCGCGTTGCGGCCTTTTTGGTCGTCTTTTTGCGGGCGGTGGTCTTCTTCCGAGTCGTCTTCTTCCGTGCGGCGGTTTTTCTCGCCATGATTGGAGCCTCCATGATCTCTCGTGCCAGGACGCCGGCTCACACGGCCGACCGTCTTCACGTTCACGGGGATTAAGCGGGTTTGTACTCCCGCCGGGCTCCCCGCACAAGCGGTTTTGCCCGGTTTTTATCGGGTATTTTGACGCCCCTCCCTTGAAATCTAGATGGAAGACACCACGGAACGCCCGTCGCGGCGTGAAAATCAAGCCCCGGGGCGGGTTCCCATCGGTGATGAAAACACCTGAAATACCAGACACTTCCGTGCCCCCCGGGCCGCGCGAGAGGCCGCGCCCAAGGCGACTCACCTCCAGAAGTAATTCCACTTGTAGTCCAGATCGGCCTGCTCCCCCGGCTCAATCGTGAACTCCCACGTCACCCGGCTGACGCCATTCAGTGCGGTCCACCAGTGCGGCGGGGACCACCATCGCCGCCAGCCGTCCCAGCCCCGACCCGGGAAACCCGCTCCGTCCAACAGGCTCAGCTTCTCGATCCTGGCCTCCGCAGTGGCGCTCTCGACGTCCCCCAGCAGGTATCGCACAACCTCCATCCGGACCGGGTGATCCTTGCGGTTCGTCAGCGACACCCGACCCTCAAGAAGAATGCGCGCATACGTACTGCCGTGCCAGCGAATCGCATCCGGCTCGCGGCCAACCTCGCTGTCGGACCGGTCGACCTCGATGTCCGTGGCGGGCGCCAGCGTGATCTCCGCTCGGCCGCCGATTGAGGTGTAGGGCATCAACCCCTGGGACAGCGGCGTGCCGCCGCTCAGGATCAGCGTCGGAGCGGTGGTGAAAGGATGCTCGGTGGTGTTGGTCATGCGCAGCGTATGGTTCGCCATCGGCCGCAGAAGAAGATCCGAAATTTCTCTCTGCTGATTCGGGTTCATGCCATGCACGGCCTCCCTCGGCGGCACGGCGGGAAGCTCAAGCGTGTAGACGTCTTCGTACTCCACCTCGCCGCTCGCGATGTGCATGACCATCCGCTCGCCGCGCTTCAGCGACAGGTGTTCGACGCTGAAGAGGTAGAAATCCTCGCTGGAGTCGGCGCCGACAACCTCGGGCACTCCGCCGGGCTGGGGCCTGTCGCGCCCCGTCGCCTCCCTTCGCGCATCGAAACTGGCCTGCGTCATAAGAAGGTGAGCCATCGCCGGCGCCGCAGCGGAGAGCGTCTGAAAGAACGACGAGAGCGCCGGAGCCGTCTCCATCATGCCCATCGGATCGAGCATGTCCTTGAATGTGAACGACGGCGCCCCGATCGCGAGCTGCACCAGCGCGTTTTCGAAATCCGCCAGCTCGTTCAGGATCGTCCCCTGGAGCGTGAGGCGGGCGATCCCCGGGCTGACGATCTCGAACTTGTACGACGGGATCCAGCGAACGCCCTTTTGAAGATAGAGAAGCCCGACATCCGCCGCCTCCGAAGGATCGTGATCTCCCCAGTCGAGCGCCAGGGTGAGGACGTGGCCCTGCTCCTGCGTTGAATACACAAGCTCCGGCGTGTCGAAAAACTCCAGCTCGCGGATCGATGCCACCGGAATCACGCGCACACCGCTCTCGGTTTCAAGCAGCACGAGCGACGCCTGATGGACAGGCCTTGTGGCGCCGAAGCCGGCATGTCCCGGCGCCGGGGGCGCCTCCGGCGTCAGTGTTTCGAGAATCTTCGCTTCAACCCGCTCGCTGCCGATGGAGACAACGCATCGCGCGCCGACGTTGCCCCGCAGCAGATCCGGGATCGACACCGCCCGTCGCTCCCCTTCGACAGTCGCCGCTCCTGCAATGGCGGCGCCGAGTGTGGCTCCAGGCTCGTTCGTGAACGGCCAGAAACCGCCGAGGATCGGTGTCGGCAGCCGGTTCAGAACGACCCAGCCGCGTTCATCCGTCTTCACACGCCCCCGATGCATCGCGAAGGCGTGGCCATCCTTGAAAACGACCAGCTCCCGAATCGGAAGCGCATCCCACGCCTCACTTTTGCCTTGATTCCCATTCCCCGTCGCCACCGCCCCCGTCGCCACCGAGGCCGCGAGTGCGAGGCAGACCAACATCGCTCGACGCTGACTTTGCATGAGAAGTCTCCTTTCGTCACGAATAGTGACGGAGCAAGACCCTCTGGGTTCCATCAAAACAAGGCGACCACCCTGCGATTCGAGAATCACCGCCGCGCCGTCGCCCTCAGAATGAAATACGCCAGCGTCAGAATCGCCGTCAGCGTGGCGGCGACATACGTCAGGGCCGCGGCGTTGAGCACCTTGCCCACCTCCCGCTCCTCCGCCCCCGCCACCATCCCCGTCTCTGACAGAATCCGCCGCGCCCGGGAGCTGGCGTCGAACTCCACCGGCAGGTTCACGAGCTGGAAGAAGACCACCACCGAGAAGAGTGCGATCGCGCCCCACATCAGCCACATCCCCATCGCGTTCGCGGCGCCGCCGAGGAACATGCCGATGATGAAGATGAAGATCGCCATGTTGCTCCCCACCGAGGCCAGCGGCACAACGCCGTTGCGGATCACCAGCGGGGCGTAGTTCGTCGCATCCTGGATCGCGTGCCCCGCCTCGTGGGCGGCGATGCCCAGCGACGCCAGGCTCCGCCCGCTGTGCACATCCGGGCTCAGCCGCAGCACCTTGTGGCGCGGATCGTAATGGTCGCTCAGCGTCCCCTGCGTCATCTCGATGCTCACGCTCTGCAGGTTGTTGCTGTCCAGAATCCGCCGCGCCGCCGCGGCCCCGGTGAGCCCGCTCGACGCCGCCATCTTGCTGGCCTTGTGATACGCCGACTTCACCTTCCACTGCGCCCAAAGTGAAAGCAGCAGCGCCGGCGCCAGAATGATGAAATACAGGGGATCGAAGATCATTGGTGCTTCCTTATTGCATCACCACAGAGCGGCTCTGTGGTAAATCCCTTCATCTCGCCGACGCCGGCTCGACAGCCCCCGACGCCATGATCTCAACGTGCAGCTCTCCATCCCGAACGTCCAGCCGCACCGCCGCGCCCTCCGCGGCCTCACCCGAGATGATCGCCCGCGCCACGCGGCTCTCTACCTCGTGCTGGATGTACCGCTTCAAGGGCCGGGCGCCGTACACCGGATCGTAGGCCGCCTCGGCGATGAACTCGGTCGCCGCTTCCGTCAACTCCAGCCCCACACCCCGCTCGGCCAGGCGTCGGCGCAGGTCGCGCGCCTGCAGCTCGACGATCCGCTTGATCTCCTCGCGCATCAGCGGCTTGAAGAGAACGGTGTCGTCCACGCGGTTCAGGAACTCGGGCCGGAAGTGGCGTCGCAGCTCGCCCATGACGGCGCTCCGCGCATCGCTGGTGATCTGTCCGCCCGCCGTCACGCCCCCCTCCAGCAGGTGCATCGAGCCGATGTTGCTCGTCATGATGATGACGGTGTTCTTGAAGTCCACCGTCCGCCCGTGCGAGTCGGTCACGCGCCCGTCGTCCAGGATCTGCAGCAGCACGTTGAAGACGTCCTGGTGGGCCTTCTCGATCTCGTCGAACAGGATCACCGAATACGGGCGCCGCCGCACCGCCTCGGTGAGCTGGCCGCCCTCCTCGTACCCCACATAACCCGGCGGCGCCCCGATCAGCCGCGATGTCGCGTGCCGCTCCATGTACTCGCTCATGTCGATGCGGATGATGTTCTCCTCCGTATCGAACAGAGCCTCCGCCAGCGTGCGCGCCAGCTCCGTCTTCCCCACGCCCGTCGGCCCGAGGAAGATGAACGAGCCGATGGGCCGCTTCGGATCCTTGATCCCCGCCCGGGCCCGGATCACCGCATCCGTCACCAACTTCACCGCCTCGTCCTGTCCCACCACGCGCTTGTGCAGGATCTCATCGAGCTTGAGCAGCTTCTCGCGCTCGCCCTCGACCAGCCGCGTCACGGGGATGCCCGTCCAGCGCGACACGATCTCGGCGATCTCCTCCTCCGTCACCTCCTCGCGCAGCAGGCGTCCCTCGCCGTGCGTGGCGGCGATCGTCGCCTCCTCCGCCTCGAGCTGCTTCACCAGCCCCGGCAGAACGCCGTGCTTCAATTCCGCCGCCCGGTTCAGATCGTGATGGCGCTCCGCCTTCTCGATCTCGAAACGCGTCTGCTCGATCGAGCTGCGCAGCTCCTGCACCTTCTGGATCGCACCCTTCTCGCCCTCCCACTGGGCCCGCATCGTGTCGGAGCGCTCCTTCAGGTCCGCAAGCTCGCGCCGCAGGGCCTCGAGCCGATCGTGGCTCGCCTTGTCCTTCTCCTTCTTGAGGGCCGCCTCCTCGATCTCGAGCTGCATGATGCGCCGCGTCGATTCATCCAGCTCCGCCGGCATCGAATCGATCTCGGTGCGGATCATGGCGCACGCCTCGTCCACAAGATCGATCGCCTTGTCGGGCAGGAACCGCTCGGTGATGTACCGGTGCGACAGCGTCGCCGCGGCGACCAGCGCGTTGTCCTGGATCTTCACGCCGTGATGCACCTCGAACCGCTCGCGCAACCCGCGCAGAATCGAGATCGCGTCCTCCACGTTCGGCTGATCGACCAGCACCGTCTGGAAGCGCCGCTCCAGGGCCGCGTCCTTCTCGATGTTCTTGCGATATTCATCGAGCGTGGTGGCGCCGATGCAGTGCAGCTCGCCCCGCGCCAGCATGGGCTTGAGCATGTTGCCCGCGTCGATGGCGCCCTCGGCCTTGCCGGCGCCGACGATGGTGTGCAGCTCATCGATGAAGAGGATGATGCGCCCCTCGGCCTGCTTGATCTCGTTGAGCACCGCCTTGAGGCGCTCCTCGAACTCGCCGCGGTACTTGGCGCCGGCGAGGAGCGACCCCATGTCGAGGGCGAAGATGGTCTTGTCCTTGAGCCCCTCGGGCACATCGCCGCGCACAATGCGCTGCGCCAGCCCCTCGGCGATCGCCGTCTTGCCGACGCCCGGCTCGCCGATGAGCACGGGGTTGTTCTTGGTCTTGCGCGAAAGGATGCGGATGACGCGCCGGATCTCGGCGTCGCGCCCGATGACGGGGTCGAGCCGGCCCAGCCGCGCATCGTCCACAAGATCGCGCCCGTAGCGCTGCAGCGCCTCGTAGGTCGCCTCGGGGTTGGCAGACTGCACACGCTGGGCGCCGCGGACGCTGGTCATGGTCGAGAGCAGCTTGTCGCGCGTGATGTTGTGCTTCTTGAGAATGCGCCACGCGTTCGAGCTCCCCGCCCGCTGCACGATCGCCAGCAGCACGTGCTCAACCGACACATACTCATCCCGCAGCCGCTTCGCCTCCTGCTCGGCGTCGACAAAGACCTGGTTCACCGCCTGCGTGATGTACACCTTCCCCGGCTCGGTCCCCGGCCCCGAAGCGCTGGGCATCGATTCGAGCGCCCCGGTCAGGTCCGCCCGCAGCGCCGCGACATCCACCCCCATCTTCGCCAGCAGCCGCGGCGTCAACCCCTCCGACTGCTCCAGCAGCGCCGCCAGCAGGTGCTCCAGATCCACCTGCAAATGCCCGTAACGCACCGCCAGCGACTGCGCCTCGTGGATCGCTTCCTGTGTCTTCTGCGTCAGTCGGTTCGGGTCCATGTGGTGCGCCTTCCTGTGCTGGGTCTGTTGTGGGATCGGGGGGATGGAACGCGGAGTGCGCGGAGTTTTTGAGTGAAACGGAGTCGGAAAAGAAAGAAAAAATGGATTGTTCCGCGATCAGGACACAAGTGGCGAATCACGCGCAAACAGCGCTCGACACCACAACATCAATCCTTTCCCCCCTCCGTCTTACTCAAGAACTCCGCGCACTCCGCGTTCCTTCCCCCCGAAATCACTCCCGACGCGGATCAAACAATGACACGCGTCCCAACTCTTCCAGCAACTTCCGTTCCTCATCCGTCAGCGTCGCCGGAACCGTGATTTTCAGCTCCACGTACAGGTCTCCCCGCCCTCCGGTCCGCATCGGCAGCCCCTTGCCGCGCAGCCGCAGCTTCTGGCCGCTCTGCGAGCCCGGCGGCACTGTCAGTGTGACAGGCCCCTCCAAGGTCGGCGCCTCGACCTTCGCCCCCAGGGCCGCCTCCCACGGCGCGATCGGCAGCGTCGTCTCCAGGTTGTGGTCGCGCAGCCGGAACTTTCCGTGCGGCGCCACGCGCACGCGCAGCAGCAGATCCCCCGGCGCCCCGGCGCCGATCCCCTTCCCCCCCTGACCCGCCAGGCGGATCACCGCGCCGTCCGTCGTCCCCGGCGGGATGCGCACCGAATACTCGCGCTGCCCCCGCCGCGCCGCGCCCGACTCATCGCGCTCCGTCGTCTGCAGCGTGATCGACTTGCTCGCCCCGTGGTACGCATCCTCCAGCGAAATGGTCACACTCGCCTCGACCGTCTCGCCCTTGCGCGAAACACGCCCCCCGCCCCGCGCCCCGCCGGCCCGCGCCCCCGCCCGAGCCCCGGCGAACTGATCGCCGAAGAGGGTTTCGAAGAACTCGCTGAAGCCGCCCATCCCCGAGCCGGCGCCCATGCCCCCCATGCCGCCGAGGTCCTCGACGTTGAAGCGCACCGATCCGCCCCGCCCGCTCGCGGCGCCGGCCCGGCGTCCCCCCCCGCCGCCGAAGATCACGTCCTCCCACCCCGACGGCGGCCGGAAGTCCTGCCCCGCCTTCCAGTTCTCGCCCAACGCGTCGTAGCGCTTGCGCTTCTCCGGATCCTTCAACACCTCGTACGCCTCGCCGATCTCGTGGAACCGCTTCTCGGCCTCGGGCGACTTGTTCACATCCGGGTGGTGCTCGCGGGCCAGCTTGCGGTAGGCGCGCTGGATCTCCTCCTGCGTGGCCGAACGGTCAACGTCGAGCGTCTCGTAATAGTCGCGGAATTTGACTGACATGGGCTGTGGTGAATCCCCTCCGTCGTCCCGGACGCTCGCGCGCCAGAGGCCGCTGTCTGCTAACTACCTGAAGCGTATGCAAACATCGTACCGGCCCCCCGCGCCCACTCTGCGGCCTTCACCCCGGCGCCCTCGACCCGCCCGGCGCCATTCTGACAGTCCGGCAGGCAGTCGCAGACACTCCTGACAGCGGCACACCGATTTTCCCGAGTTCTGCGGGCCATTCCGGGCCCAGTCCGGACTGGCGCCGCCTTTGCCTTCTGTACCCCCGACCGCGTCGACGGTGGGCGTCAACGCGGCGAGGACTCTGAAACGGCAATCACAGAAAGACCCACAAGGAGAACCGAACCATGCTCACCATCCGCACACAACCAGGACGCACCTCGTCCGGCGCCGGCCAGTTCCGCAGCGAGATGGACCGGCTCTTCAACACGTTCTTCCAGGGCGCCCCGATGTTCGAAACCGCAAGCGCCCCGACGCCGCGGCGGCTCTTCCCCGCCCTCAACGCCTGGGAGACCCCCGAAAGCCTCATGATCGAGGCCGAACTCCCCGGCTTCCGCATGGAGGACCTCGACATCTCCCTGCTCGGCGATGAGCTGACCATCCGCGGCGTGCGCACCGAGACGCAGACGGAGGGCCTGAACTTCCGCCGGCGCGAGCGCATCAGCGGCGAGTTCGCCCGCACCGTCACGCTCCCCGTCGAGGTCGATCCCGACCGCGTCAGCGCCAGCCTGCGCGACGGCGTGCTCACCATCGAGCTGCCCAAGGCCGCATCGGCCCGCCCGAGAAAGATCCAGGTCCGCACCGCCTGACCGGCGCCGATGCAGACCGAAGACCACACACAGGCGACCAACACCAGACATCGACATGGAGAACACACCATGACCAACACCACGACACAGAACGTCAACGCCTCCAACTGCGTCGACGGCGCCTGCGGGCGCCTCGACGAGAAGCGCGCCCTGCCCGTCTTCCTGCCCACGGTCGACATTCTTGAGAGCGAGCGCGAGATCGTCCTCCACGCCGATCTCCCCGGCGCCCGCGCCGAGGACATCGACATCAACTGCGAAGAAGGCGAGCTGACCATTCACGCCCGCGTCTCGCACCGCGGCGTCGAGGACGGCGATTCGTTCCTCGTCCGCGAGTACGGCGTCGGCGACTTCCGCCGCACGTTCCGCATCGGCGAGAACATCAACACCGACGCCATCAGCGCCGAGCACACGAACGGCGTCCTGACGCTCCGCCTGCCCAAGACCGAGGCCGCCCGGCCCCGCCGCATCGAGGTCAAGGTCGGCTGAGCAGGGGCGAACACGAACCAATCTTCTCTTCTCCTCCAGGGGAGGGCCCCGCAACGATGCGGGATCCTCCCCTTCTCTGTGCGCCCTGTCCCACTCCTCGCTGCGCCGCGCTCAGGAGCCCGTACACTCCCCGCATGATCGAACGCATCATCAGCGGCGGGCAGACAGGAGTCGATCGCGCCGCCCTCGACGCCGCCCTCGAAACCGGCTTCCCCTGCGCCGGCTGGGCGCCGCGCGGCCGGCTCGCCGAAGACGGCCCCATCCCCGAGCGCTACCCGCTCAAAGAAACACCCGATGACGACGTCGAACAGCGCACCGAATGGAACGTGCGCGACGCCGACGGCCTGCTCATCCTCACACTCGGCCCCACCGACATCGGGACCGACCACGCCGCCCGCTGCGCCGAAAGCGCCGCCAAGCCCATCCTCTTCATCGACATGGAGCGCATGTCCGCATCCGACGCAGCAGACGAAATCATCGAGTGGTCGAACTGGCGCGGCCTTAGCGCGATCAACATCGCCGGGCCGCGCGAATCGTCCAGCCCCGGCGTCTACGACAAGGCCCTCGCCGTCGTGCGCGCCCTGCTGCAGCGCCCCGAGCTGAAGAACGGGAGCGAGAACGCATGAACGCCGCCGGCCCCGATCGCCGCCGCGCTGTCGCACTCGAAACCACGCTCATCGTCCACGGCGTGCCCCGCGAGGCCGGGCGCGCACTGGCCCGCGAGCTGGCCGACATCGTGCGCGCCGAGGGCGCCGAGCCCGCCCTCGTCGGCGTCGTCCGCGGCGAGCCTGTCGTCGGCATGAGCGATGACCAGCTCGACGCCATGCTCGCAGAAGCGCACGTCGAAAAAGCCAACACGGCCAACCTCGGCGTCCTCATGCACCGGCGCGCCTTCGGCGCCACCACCGTCAGCGCCACCATGCAGCTCGCGGCGGATGCAGGCGTTCGCTTCTTCGCCACCGGCGGCGTCGGCGGCGTTCACCACGGCCTCGCCGAACGCCTCGACATCAGCGCCGACCTCGGCGCCTTCACCCGCTTCCCCGTCGCCGTCGTCAGCTCGGGCGTGAAATCCATCCTCGACGTTGTCTCCACACGCGAAGCGCTCGAAACACTCGGCGTCCCCGTCGTCGGCTTCCGCACCGACCGCTTCCCCGCCTTCTACCTGCGCGAAAGCGAAGCCGGCGTGGACGCGCGCTTCGACGACGAGGCCGATCTGGCCGCCTTCATCCGCTCCGAGTTGGAGCGCACCGGCCGCGGCGTGCTGATCGCGAACCCGATCCCCGCAGCGGATGAGCTGGCCGATTCCGACTGGCGCAATTGGCTCGCAGAGGCCGATTCCCGCCTCCACGCCGAGCCCACCACCGGCCGCGATGTCACCCCGCGCCTCCTCGCCCACCTCCACGACATTTCCGGCGGCGCCACGCTGCGCGCCAACCTGGCACTGGTGAAGTCCAACGCCCGCCTGGCGGCGAAGTTGGCGGCGTATTTCACCGAACACAAATGAAAATGTTCAGTTTCCTTCCGGAATCAGATACCATACCTGTACCCGGGCAGTCAGTCTGAATCCATCGGAAGGATCGGATATGCCGAACACACGATCGGTTCTCTCGCGCCTGACGATTCTCCTTCTCTGTGCATGCACTGCACCGACGCCGATTCTCGCCGCGGATCCTGAAACGCTGGTGGAGCAGATCCGCTCGAACAGTCTGAGCGACTCTGCGATCGAGGCGGCTGTGCAAAGAGCGCTTGAAATGCAGCGCGACAGGGAGACTCCGTGGGATCCAGCATGGGGTGATGTCATCGATGCGGCCGACGACGCCGGACACATTGATGGCGAACAACTCAGGCAATACGCGCGCCACAGTCTGAATCTCGAATTGGTGACGAGGCCCCGAATCGGCCGCATCGATGCGCCCGTTGCCAGTCTCGAATTCAAGACCCGAGTCGGAGCCGGGCGAATGTTCGGGGTGCAGATCGATGTTCTCGAAGCGCGGTTTGGAGATCGAGAACTGCTCTTTTCTCGAAGACCGAACCAATGGGTCATCTCGCACCGCGAACCGGATACGCCTCGATTCTTGCGCAGAATGAATCTCTCTTTCGAGCATGCTCCGGAGATGCATCCGCCCGGACCTGTTGAAATTCATCTCGACATCGAAATTCGAATCTTTGAAAACCGGAATCCTGAGCACGGCGCACTGCTGACTGTGTGGCGTGAGACGCTCGTTGCGAATGTTGAAATCGTGGATGCGGAGAACGATCCGATCGCCCTCGTTCACGATGCGAGCGAACGCAGGCATCTCGAACAGAATCTGTTCGCTCAGCATATTCGAGTGATGCCGCAGCCTGACGGCGGCTGCTTTCTCACGATGTCATTGGGGTGCAAGAGCGTCCTCACCGCGTTCGCCTTCGACGTCTTTCTGCAGCATGAAGACAACCAGTGGCACGTTGGTGAATTCGCAGCGCATACCGACGATCAGGGGTTGTACACCGGATTGAGCGCGATGCTTCCCGCCGATGTGCTCGATCTCGACGAAGTTGATGTTCTGTTCCTGCCAAGCCCCGAAGCCGCCCGCCGCGATATCGACATCATCGAAATCTTCGGCGAGAGCATCGTGATCCGGCGTGTGCCGGTGCAGAAACCGCCATGGCCGGTTCAGAGGCCGCAGTGACGAAGAGGCTGAGAGCAGCCCACGAGTCGCAAGCCCGCCAAAATGACAACCGCCCGGACCACTGGTCCAGGCGGCGTCAATCGCAGAGAAAAGTACGCGCGGAGGGAGTCGAACCCCCAACCTCCTGATCCGTAGTCAGGTGCTCTATCCAATTGAGCTACGCGCGCACGCGAAGGGCGAAGGATAGCCCCCACTTGCGAATGCGGCAACAACCCATCGCACGCCCCGACCCCATCTGCACACAAACAACCGCCCTCACACGCCCGGCGCGGGCGCCGGCCGCGGCGTCCCGCCTTCCACATACCCCAGCCTCGCCAGCGTGGGGCGGATCGCATCCTCCACCTGCTGCACTTCGACCGGCGACTCCTGCCCTGGGCCACCTTGCCGCGGACCACCGACCGCTCCATCAGCTCGCGGCAGGCGTCGGTCATCGGCCGCTCCAGAAACGCCGCCACACGCTCCATCGTCTCCACAGGCAGCTCGCACAGCTCCTCGAACCGCAGCGTCACCACCCGCGCGGGCGTCCGCTCCGCAAATTCGAGATACCGCGTCACCTGGAACTCCCACGACCGGGCCGCCTGCACATGGTGCGGCTGGCCGAGGGCCCCGATCCGCTCCAGCAGCAACCGCCCCAGCCGCCGTTCCGGATCGTCGGTGAGATGGCGTTTGAAGGCCAGGTCCCGCCCGTCGCGCACCATGTGGATGTGATGCGCCTCCGGAAAAACCGCGTGCACCAGCGAGGGAATCAGGTAGGTCTCGGGAAACTTCCACCCCCACGCGGCGCCCGAGCCGGGGGCCACGCCCAGCCCCCGGATGTAGGCCGAGACCACCCGGGCCATCCGCCGCACATCAACCTCCCGGGGCGATTCCGCCGCATCCTGCCCCAAAGTCCGGGCGGCGAGCAGCTTGATCCGTCTGGTGAAGACGCGGTCCTGTGTGTCCGCCGTCCCCTCGTGGAGGGGCCCGAGGTTGACCCCGAGGGCCTCGATGGCCCGGCCCAGCAGCCGCGTCCCCGAGTGCCCCCGGCTCATGATGATAATGGGGGTCTCCCGGCGGAGGGTTTCGGCGTCGATTGCGGGTCGCCAGGGCAGCACGGGCCAACGGTATGGCGCCCCGCGCCGGGCCCGCAAGCGCCTCGATATGGAGCGCCCCTTGATAATCATGGCCTGTGACGGCATAATCCCCGGTTCCGCTGCGGTCGGCCGGTGGGCCCATCCCTGAGTCTCCGGGAGAGGAAACGGCCGCCGCTCGTCAACGACCGGATCGAGAAACAGGAATCACCCCAGCATGGCCACTTCGCTCTCAGCCAAGAAGCGCATCCGTCAGAACATCCGCCACCGCAGCCGCAACCGTTGGCGCCTGCGCGCCATGCGACTCTCCATGCGTGAGTTCCGCGAGAAGCTTCTGCACGGCACGCCCGAGGAGGCCCGCGAGTCGCTGCGCAAGTGCGGCTCGCTGATCGATCGCGCCGCCGCCCGCGGCGTGATCCACAAGAACAACGCCGCCCGCAAGAAGTCGCGCCTCAACGCCCGACTCAAGGCCCGCCACGCTCAGTCGGCCTGACGCGCCGCCGACGCCCGGCTCTGAACACGAATCAGTCACCCGAACCCGGATCGATTTCGATCCGGGTTTTTTCTTCAACGCGCCCATCTCGCGCGCAGTGGTAGTCTGGAGCACAATGTCAACGGGACGGAGCCCGAGTTCGAGCGGAAGAAGCACCGGAAGACGCGGCGCAGCACGCCGCCGCGCCGAGCCCGACACCTACTACAACATCAGCAAGCGCCCGCTGCATGTGCTGGTCTTCCTCGCCCCCCTGCTCGTGCTGTACGAGCTCGGCGCCGCCTTCTACCTCGCCCCCGCGGACGGCGGCGCCGGCGCCGACATCCGCGCCCGTCGCCTCATCTCCATCTTCTTCGATCTCTTCGGCGTCACGGGACTCATCCTGCCCGGACTGGCCCTCGTCGTGGTTCTGCTGGTGTGGCACACGCTGAAGCGCGACCGCTGGAGCATCGAGCCCCGCGTCATCGGCGGCATGGCGGGCGAGGCCATCCTCTTCACACTGCCGCTGCTCGTCTTCGCCCAGCTCGTGGGCGCTTCGATTCAGGCCAACGCCGAAGCCGCCGCGGCCATGGCGGCGGCGGGCGCAAGCGGCGCCACGCTCGCCGAAATGCCCTGGCAGGCGCGCGCCACCATCGCACTTGGCGCCGGCCTCTACGAAGAACTGCTCTTCCGCATGGTCGGGATCGCACTGATCCACGTTCTGCTGGTGGACCTGCTGGGTGTAAAACAGAAAACGGGCACGGCCGTCTCCGTCGTCCTCACCGCGATCGCCTTCGCGCTCTACCACGACCAGGTCTTCTCCAGCGCCGGCATCGACCTGCTCTACGTGTTCTTCTACTTCGTCGCCGGCCTGTATTTCGGCGCGATCTTCATCTTCCGCGGCTTCGGCATCGTCGTCGCCACACACGCGCTCTACGACCTGGTCGTCCTCCTCCTCCAGTAGCGCCCGTCTCGCAACCCACGAGCCCGAAGCGCAAGCGAGGGAATACGCATCACATACGACAAATAAGCGCCCGGCTTCTCCTGTCGCGGGGACACGAGAAAACCCTCGCTCGCGCTTCGGGCTCGTGAATTTGACGCCCGCGCCGCTGGCGCGAGCGCCGGATTCCCGCTATAAATCCTTCACCATGGCCACATCGCAGACGAACGGACTCGCAAAGCCCCCGCGCCAAAGCTCCGCCCCCCCGAAGCCGAAGCACACGCTCAAGGACCCGGAGGCTCGCGTTTACGTCGGCGACTGCCGCAAGATCATCCCGCGCATCCCCGAGTGCGCCGCCAAAGAAGTCGATCTCGTCTTCGCCGACCCCCCCTTCAACTGGCAGGTGAAGTACGACAAGTGGCACGACGGCCTGCCCCGCGATGAATACCTCAAGTTCACCGAGAACTGGCTCGACGTCTGCATTGACTCCCTCGCCCCCCACGGCGCCATCTGGGTGAACATCCCGGACGACACCGCCGCCGAGATCGTCGTCCACCTGAAAAAACGCGGCCTGCACATGGTCAACTGGTGCGTCTGGCACTTTCGCTTCGGCCAGAACCGCATGGGCAGCTTCATCATGAGCAAGGTCCACGCGCTCTACTTCGTGAAGGACCCGAAGAACCGCATCTGGCGCCCCGAGCGCGTTCTTGAGCCCAGCGACCGCGCCACCACCTACTTCGATCCCCGCACCTACAACAAGAAGGACGGCCACGGCCCCAACGGCCTTCGCGTCCCAATGGACGTCTGGTACGGCCGCTACTGGGGACGCATCCAGGGCAACAACAAGGAGCGCCGCGCCAACCACGAGAACCAGCTCCCCGAGGTCTACCTCGAGCGCGTCGTCCTCTCCTGCTCCGACGAGGGCATGCTGGTGATGGACCCCTTCCTCGGCAGCGGCACCACCGGCGTGGTCGCCCACGAACTCAAACGCCGCTTCATCGGGACCGAGTACAGCCCCGCCAACGCGAAAAGCGCCTTCCAGCGCATAAAGGACGGACCCGTCCGTCCGCTGGGCGAGCTCCGCACCGAAGGAACCGCCATTTTCCCCGCCCGCGCCGCCGGAACCCGCACCCGGGAGCGGTTCGCTGCCCTGGCCCAGCAGGAAATTCCCATCCCACCCAAGTGACCCCCCGGGTCCGTACGACAGGGGAAACCCGCATCAGCGGGCCAAATGAGTCCGATATTCACCAAAGCGGCTTATTCAGGGTGGATCGGGGACCGAAGGTGAGTTAATCTGCGGGAGTAGCCACCGGGGCGTGTCCCATCAGTTCCCCGGCGGCTGGCGCGGATCCGAGATGGGTCCGGCCGGTCGATGGCGCCCGGCGCCCCGGCATGTGTGCGCCGAAGGCTCGAGGGCTTCCGCCAGCAGGGAGCGATTCTCATGGCCGCAGTGACAACACCCGAACGTCCTAGGGTCGGATTCGATCTCCACTCCGAATCCGCCGTGATCGAACTGCCCCAGCCGCAGGGCGATTCACCCGAACTCCTCGCCGCCTGGTTCGACGAGATCTACCGAACCGCCGATGGTGATCCCGGACGTGTCCCCTGGGCCCGTCACGGGCCCAGCCCCTGCTTGGTCGCATGGCTCAACGCCGTCGCCCCCAGCTTCGTCCGCCCCGGCGGACGCGTCTGCGTCGTCGGCTGCGGCCTGGGTCACGACGCCGTCGAGCTCATCAACCGAGGCTATGACGTTTCCGCGTTTGATATTTCCCCCACCGCCATTGAGTGGGCCAGACGCCTGCACCCCGACCACGCCGATCGCTTCTTCGTCGCCGACGCCTGCGACCCCCCGCCCCGCCTCCGCTGCCGCGCCGATCTGGTGGTCGAAATCAACACGCTTCAGTCCGTCCCGCCGAAGCAGCGCGTGAGCATGGCGCAATGCATGGCGAACCTGCTCGGCCCGCACGGCTCGCTTCTCGTGATCTGTCTCGGGCGCGATGCGGACGAGCCCGCGCCGGACGCCGATACGCCGCCGCACCCGATCAGCCCGCCCGAGCTGACATCGCTCATGCAGCAAGCCGGCCTGCAGCTCTCCGGAAACCTCGACGAGTTCGACGACGATGAGACGCCCCCGAAGCGCCGCCTCCGCGTCGCCTTCCGACGCGTCTGATTTCCCTGCGACCGATGCCTGATGCCTTCTTATTGAAGGCTGACCGGCATCACCACATACGTGAACTCCGTCCCCGACTTGATCAGCCCCGGCTTGTTCGACGCCTTCAGCTCCATGATCACCTGCGGCTCATCGATGATTTTGAGGGCGTCGGTGATGAAATTGGGGTTGAAGCCGATCTCGATGTCCTCGCCGTCATAGCTTGACACATCGACGTCGATTTCTGCCTCGCCCATCTCCGGCGCCCGGCTGGAGAGGCGGAGGTTGGCGCCGGAATCCTTCCCCTTGCCCTTGCCGGCGGTGAAGGCCAGTCGCACGCCGCGGGATTCTTCGTTCGTCAGCAGCGCCGCACGGCGAACGCCCGATCGCAGCGCCGCCACGTCGAAAACGGCTTTCTTGTCCTGATCGCGGGGAATCACATCCTCATATGGCGGGAAGGCGCCTTCGACCAGCGAGGTCGCCAGCGCCGCTCGCGGCGGCTCCTCAGGGTGGCCGAAGGCGAAGATCGCCTGGTTCTCGGTGATGGCGATGCGAACGGCGTCCTCACCGTCGATCAGCTTGGCGCACAGCGCCAGCGCCTTGGTCGGGATGATGCAGGAGACTGCCTCGTCGCCCGGCGCGCTGTCCGCGACGCCTCGGGCGAGAGCCAGGCGCCGCCCATCGGTGGCGACCATCTCGATCTTCTTCCCGTGCACCTTCATCAGCACGCCGTTGATGGCGTAGCGCGAGTTTTCCCGCGCGGTGGCGAAGAGTGTGCGCGAGATGAGCGTGTCAAGCTCGGAAGCGCCGACGCGGAAGACGGTGCGCACGCCGCGTTCATCGGCGCCGGGAAACTCGGGAACGGGCGGAAAATCGCCGGAGGGATAGCCAAAGACCTTGAACCGCGCGTCCGCGCCGCGAACGTGCATCATGTCCTCATCCGTTTCGAGGGTCAGCGTGGGCTCGTTCTCCTCGGCAGCGATGATCTGTTGCAGCTTCTGCGCGGGGATGAGCGCCTCGCCCTCCTCCTGCACATCGACGTTGGCCGTCGAGAGGCGCAGCGAAACCTCGGCGTCTGTGGCGGCGAGCACGAGTCGCCCGGCGTCGCCTTCCTTCATCGCGGTGAGTTTCACGCACGTGAGCTGGGGCCGCGGCGTTCTCGTCGCCACGACGCCAGAAACGAGATTGATGGCGTCCAGCAGGGCCGCCCGATCGCAGATGACCTTCATGGGTGTCCGTCTCCTGTTCGCTGCGGAGTGTAACGGACCCGGCGTGTCCAGCGGGCCCCCCGGAATGGGAACATTTCTGAAGAAGGCCCCGTGCCCCGGTTGTCGCCGGGGACGCCAGCGCTGATACTCTCTCAGATCGCCCCCCTCTCATCCGGCGTGTGGGCGCCGCGACCTGCGCCGGGGGATCGGATTCCGAACATACAACGACCGGCGCCGCCGCCGGACTCGTACCACCAGAGGATCGCCATGTCTTTTGAAGCCGCCGTCCACGCCCAGGCCATTGACCTCGACAAGCTCAGCCTCGATATCTGCGCCGAGGCGGGGAGCGGCCATCCGTCCTCCGCCATGAGCCTCGGTCACATCGTGACCGTCCTGATGTTCCACACCATGCGCTGGAGCCCGGAGGCCCCGGATTACCCCACCTCCGACCGACTCGTCCTCAGCGAGGGACACGCCGTCCCCATCATCTACGCCGCCTATTCACGGCTCGGCGGCATGATCGGGCGCACCCCCGCCGAATGGCGCCCCATGACGATCGAAGACGCCCTCTCCCTCCGTGACGGCCCCTCCGTCATCGACGGACACCCCAACCCGCGAGAAGGATTCCCCTTCTTCGACGCCGCCACCGGCTCGCTGGGTCAGGGCCTCTCTGTCGCCGCCGGTCTGGGCGACGCCGCCCGCCTCGATGGCTATGACCGTCTCATCTATTGCATCATCGGCGACGGTGAATCCCGCGAAGGCCAGATCGCCGAGGCGCTCGACTATCTGATCGATCAGCGTCTCTCCAACGTGCTGCCCATCTTCAACTGCAACAACTACGGCCAGGCTGGTCGTGTCAGCGATCAGCAGTCGCCGGAGACCATCCAGGCCAAGCTCGAGGCCGCCGGCTTCACCGTCCGCGCCATCGACGGCCACGACCCGGCTCAGATCCGCGAGGCCTTCGAGGCCTTCACCAAGCTCCAGGAGACGGAAAACGCAGGGCCGATGGCCGTCGTCGCCCGCACCGTCAAGGGCTGGGGCGCCCCGACCGTGCAGGCCGGCAACTGGCATGGCAAGCCCGCCCACGGCGAATCCCTCACCCGCGCCAAGGAAGAGCTGGACCAGCGCCGCGTCGAACTCACCTCGTCGCTCGTCCAGAGCGATCAGTTCGTCATCCGCCCCCCCACCGAGGCGCCTGCACGCGAATTCGCCCCTGGTGAAATCCCCAGCTTCTCCGACACCATGCGCCGCTACGACATGGAGTCCACCCTCCACGCCGGACGCCTCGCCACCCGCAAGGCATACGGCCTCGCCCTCCGCGCCCTCGGCCACGTCAACGATCGAGTCGTCGTCCTCGACGCCGACGTCAGCAATTCCACCTTCGCCGAAACCTTCGCCAAGGACCCCGCCCTCGCCGATCGCTACTTCGAGTGCAAGATCGCCGAGCAGAACATGATCTCCGTCGGCGTCGGCCTCTCCGCGGCGGGCAAAATCCCCTTCTGCTCCACCTTTTCCAAATTCCTCACCCGCGCCTACGACCAGATCGAGATGGCGATCAACAGCGGCGCCAACCTGAAGCTGGTCGGCTCCCACGCCG
Source organism: Phycisphaeraceae bacterium (assembly GCA_007693965.1). GTDB lineage: Bacteria > Planctomycetota > Phycisphaerae > Phycisphaerales > UBA1924 > RECQ01. The sequence goes on from RECQ01000036.1 coordinate 184,356, forward strand.
GCATCACCCTCGCCGCCGACGGCCCCAGCCAGATGGGCCTGCCCGACATCGCCTGGTTCCGCGCCTTCACAACCATGAAGGATCACCGCGGCAACCCCGGCTGCTACATCCTCCAGCCCTCCGACGCCTACGCCGCCTACGCCCTCACCGGCGTCATGGCCGAGTACGAAGGCTGCTGCTACATGCGGACCCTCCGCTCCGACACCGAATTCCTCTATTCAGATGACGTTGTCTTCAACCTCGGCGGCTTCGAAGTGCTCAGCGAAGGGCGCGATGTGCTGCTCGTCGCCGCGGGCTACATGGTCCACGAGGCCAACAAGGCCCTCGAAGAGCTGGACCGGCAGGGAATCTCCGCCACGCTGGTCGATCTCTACTCGCTCCCCTTCGACGGCGACGCCCTGCTCGATCTGGCCCAGGCCAACAACGGCTATGTCATCACACTCGAAGACAACTACGGCGCCTCCATCGGCGCCGCCGTCGCCGATGTGATGACCGAATCCGGCGACTCTTTCACCCTCCAGCAAATGCATGTGCGCCGCATCCCCAAGTCGGCGCGTACGCCGGAAGAAGTCCTCAGCATGTGCGGCCTCAGCTCGGGCGACATCGCCGCACGCTGCCTGGACCTGCTCCAGGTCGGCGCCGTCTGAACCCCCCGCGGCCCCCGGCGCAGACTTCAGGGTGTCAATCCCCCTTGATTTTGGGGTGAACAGCGTATCTTTTTTGTTCACGGTCCGGCAAAGAGGGGAGTGTCGCTGTACGGGGCGTCCGGGGTGGTCGATATTGAGTCGCCGGCCATGCGGATTCGCCGTGAGGGCCGAGGCCGTAAGTCTTTCACTGACAGGTCTCTAGAAGACCACAGCGCCCGGTCGAACTCAGGATGAGGTCGCCGCGGCGGGGACTCAAGAATGGTTGCCGGGACGGCTGCGTGGGCCGAATCGGACCCTCCGTTCAGAAAATGTCACCAAGAAAACATGGTGCGAAGCGCCCGGGGTCGCCGAATATTGGCCCTGAGGCGGTTTGCGTCCGCTTTACAAGTTGAGTAGAGTTAGCAATCGCTTGCCGGAGTTCGGTGTGGCCCACACTCCGGCGGGTGACGGACAAATCGAGAAGGATTCCGCTTTAGATATTCAGGACTGTCCAAGATGGGTCTGGCCGTGTCGGCCTGATTCGCTCCGAGGACAAGAGGTGAACCAAGGACGCTGCCGGTCGCGTGCGTCCAGATGCAAGGAGACGTCTCACATGAGACCAACAGCTTTTATGAGTGTGCTCGCCGGCGCAACGATCAGCTTCGGCGGCATCAATGTCGCCAACGCTGACACGGGCGCCAGCAGCGACGAGGTTCGTGCCATGGTCGCTGAGATGCTGGCCGATGCGGAAACCCGCTCCAGCCTGCTTCAGACCGGCTCCATGGGCGGTCATGACGGAAAGTTCTTCATCGCTTCCCCCGATGGCAACTTCCGCCTGAACCTCAGCGGTCAGGTCCAGTTCCGTTACACCGTCAACTTCCGTGACGACACCGCGCCTTCTCCGGATCCCGCGGTCGACGATGTCAGCACTGATGACTTCACCAGCGGCTTCCAGACCCGCCGCACCCGTCTGCAGTTCGACGGCCACGTCTTCCAGCCTGAGCTGTTCTACAGCGTCATGCTCGACGCCAACCGCGACGGCGGCAGCGTCGGCCTGCTCGACGCCTTCGTCGGCTACGACATGGGCGACGGCTTCAAGGTCCGTTGGGGTCAGTTCAAGCTGCCCTTCCTCCGTGAAGAGCTGATTTACTCCAAGTACCAGCTCGCCGCCGACCGCTCGCTCACCAACGCCCAGTTCTCTCAGGGCCGTTCGCAGGCGATCGAAGTCAGCTACAGCGATGAGATGTTCCGCGCCATGGCCGCCTTCTCTGATGGCTTCCGCAGCGCCAACACCGACATCGGCACCGGCCAGATCGTCGTCGATCCCGTCACCGGCGACACCATGTTCAGTCCCGACAAGCCCGCCGACTGGGCCTTCACCGGCCGCATCGAGGCGCTGCTGAGCGGCGAGTGGAACCAGTTCAGAAGCTTCTCCAGCCCCCAGGGTTCTGACATGGCGATCATGGTCGGCGGCGCCGCCCACATCCAGTCCGCCCCTGACACCGGCATGATGAACCCCCTCTCCCGCTTCTTCGCATGGACCGTTGACGCTTCGCTCCAGGGCGACGGCTGGAACGCCTTCGGCGCCTTCATCGGCCGCCACGACAACAAGCTCCCCGGCAGCGATGACATCTTCGGCTACGTCATCCAGGGCGGTCTCTTCCTCAGCGAGGAGCTCGAGCTCTTCGGCCGCTGGGATCACACCTTCAACGGCGACGACTTCCGCACCATCACCGGCGGCTTCAACTACTACCTGCACGGCCACGCCGCCAAGTTCACCATGGACGTTCAGTGGTTCCTCGATGACTCCTTCGACGGCCAGAACACCGGCGTCGGCTTCCTGACCCCCACGGACGACGACCAGGTCGCCCTCCGCTTCCAGTTCCAGCTCCTCTTCTGATCGCCTGATCACAAGAGAACCGAGAACTTCCACCGGCCTCCCCCACACGGGGAGGCCGGTTCTTTTTTTGCGCCCCGCAGGCCGCGCCGTCGCCAACCCTCCCCCGACGCCCCGGGCCCGGCGCGGTACGCTGGCGACCCATGTCCCCACTCGAGCAGACGCCGAATATCGAATCCGTGGCCGAGGTGGAACGCCTGCGCCGCATCTTCTGGCAGAATGTCGTCCGGGAGTGGCTGACCGCTCTGCCCTTCGTCGCCGCCCGGAAGCCCGAGGTCATGGACGGGCGTTTCTCCATCCTGACCTATGCGGGCGAACGCATTCCGCTCAAGGCCGTGCATCCGGTCTTCGCCTGCTCGATACCGGGGGCGCCGGGGGCGGACCAGGATCTCTCCATCGCCATCCAGTGCAGCGTCTTCGAGATCCACTCCACCACCGGTGAAGTTTTCACCCTGCCCATCCACGAGATCCGGGGCCTGCACGCCCTCAGTAATGAGCTGCTCTCCGAGATCGAGGCCGCGGTCGAGAAGCAGAGCGAAAAGCAGGCCGAGAAGAGCGACAGGCCCTTCGGCTTCGCCGCATTTCAAACCACCTCGCGACAGCGTCGTCAGCGCCGCCAGTCCGATGAGGAGTCGAAAAACCACGCTGAAAAGCAATGATCGCCGATGACACACCGTCATCGTCGCCCGAAGACGCCGCAGGATGAGTCGGAGAGCACGCCCCGCATGGACACACTCCGCCCGATCGAAGCCCGCATCATCGGCTGCCTTGTCGAGAAGGCCGCCACCACCCCCGAGCAGTACCCGCTCTCGCTCAACGCCCTCGTCGCCGCCTGCAATCAGAAGAGCAACCGCAGCCCGGCGATGAACCTGAGCGAAGACGCCGTCTTCGACGCGATGCAGTCCCTCCGCTCCCGCGGCTGGGTCACCATGATCATGCCCACCTCCGGCCGCGTCGAGCGCTGGCGCCACCACGTGCGCGACAAGCTCGCCATCGACAGCCTGCAGCAGGCCGTCCTCGCCGAGCTGCTCCTCCGCGGGCCGCAGACCGCCGGCGAGATCCGCACCCGCGCCGCCCGCATGAAGCCGATCGACTCGCTCGACACCGCGCTGAACGTCCTCGACTCCCTCAGCCGCCCCGGCGAGCCCGCATCCGAGAGCGCCGAGCCGCGGCCGGCGCTCGTCAGAAAAATCCCACCCGCCCCCGGCGGCCGCGCCGAACGCTGGATCCAGCTCCTCGCCCCCGACGCCCACCCCGTCGACGCCCCCGAGCAGCAACGCCCCCCCGGCGCCGATCGCATCCACGAACCGCGCACGCCCGCAGCCCGCAGCGCAGGCAGCGACGCCGCCGAGCTCTCCACAGAGCTCCACCGCATGAACGACCGCCTGACCGATGTCGAAGTCCGCTGCCTCAAACTCGAACAGGACCTCGACTCACTGCGGCGTGAACTGGGAATGTGAGGTCGCGCTGGTCCATCGTGGTCGATACACTGACCTCTGCAAGGAAGCAGAACGCAGTGTCGTCGAAGGATTCTGCCATTGGCCGAGACCGAACTCACCCGGCTCCATGACGCTCTCAAACGCTTCGCGGCGGACGTCGCCGAGGCTCTCGGCGCTCAGTCCACCGGCGATCCCGAGAACCAGCTCCGCGGCCCGCTCCAGAATCTGTGGCGCGACATCGGCGTCGCCTTCGGGCGACCGATCACGACAATCGGCGAAACACACATCAGGCGCATCGGCAAGCCCGATTTCGCCGTCGAGTCCGACGGCCTGCTCATCGGACATATCGAACTCAAAGCGCCGGGCGCAGGCGCAAACCCGGACGGGTTCAGGAAGAAGCACGACAAGGGCCAGTGGGAGCGCTTCAAGGATCTCCCGAACCTCCTCTACACCGACGGCAATCAGTGGTTTCTCTATCAGAATCGCAAGAATGTCGGCGAAGTGTTGCGTTTCAGCGGCGATATCGTCGCCAAAGCCGCAAAGGCCGTCTCTGAGGCCGATGCGGAAGACTTCTCGCGCCTGATCCGTCAGTTCCTCGCGTGGGAGCCCGCGCCGCTTCCCCCCGAGCCTACCGCCCGCGACGTCGCCGAGTTGCTCGCGCCCCTGTGCCGCCTGCTGCGCGATGAGGTCGCCGAGGCGATCGGCCACGAGAACTCTCCCCTCAACGCGGTCGCGGCCGACTGGCGCCAGCTCCTCTTCCCGGAAGCCGACGACCGGCGCTTCGCCGACGCCTACGCCCAGACCGTCACCTTCGCCCTCCTGCTCGCCCGGGCAGAAGGCGCCTCGACGCTCACGCTGGAAGTGCCCATCCGCACACTCGCGGCGGAGCACGGCCTGCTCTCCCGCGCCCTCAGCGCGCTGACCGTCGAAGACGCCCGCTCCGAGATCAGCCCCGCCCTGCGCTCCCTCCAGCGCATCATCGATCGCATCCCCGCAGAGACGATGGCGCGCGAAGACGAGCACGATCCCTGGCTCTATTTCTACGAAGACTTCCTCGCCGCCTATGACCCCGTCATGCGCAAGGACGCCGGCGTCTACTACACACCCGTCGAAGTCGTCCGCGCCCAGGTCCGCCTCATCGATCGCCTGCTCGTCAATCGCCTGAACCGCCCCCTCGGCTTCGCAGACGCCGGCGTCGTCACGCTCGATCCCGCCGTGGGCACCGGCGCCTACCTCCTCGGCGTCATCGACCACGCCCTCGACCGCGTTCACGATGAAGAAGGCCCCGGCGCTGTCACGCCGCGCGCTGCCGACCTCGCGAAACGCCTCCACGGCTTCGAGATCATGGTCGGTCCCTACGCCGTCGCCCAGCTCCGCGTCTCCCGCGCTCTGGCCGAGCGCGGCGCCGAGCTGCCGGACGAGGGCCCCGGCGTCCGTCTCACCGACACGCTCGAATCGCCATTCACCGAGCCCCAGCGCGTCATGGCGTGGTACCGCATGCTCAGCGAGGAGCACGAGCGCGCCCTGCGCGTCAAGCGCGATACACCCGTCCTCGTCTGCCTCGGCAACCCGCCCTACGACCGCCACGAGGCCGCGGACGACGACAACCGCGCACGCACCGGCGGATGGGTCCGCTACGGAGATGAGGACAACCCCGCCCGCCCCATCCTTGAACACTTCCGACAGTCCGCCATCGACGCCGGCCACGGCGGCGACGTCAAGAACCTCTACAACCTCTATGTCTACTTCTGGCGCTGGGCCCTCTGGAAAGTCTTCGAGCACGAAACCGCCACCGGCCCCGGCGTCGTCTCCTTCATATCCGCCTCCTCCTACATCGACGGCGACGCCTTCGTCGGCCTCCGCGAACACATGCGCCGCGAATGCGACGAGGTCTGGATCATCGACCTCGGCGGCGAAGGCCGCGGCACGCGCCAGGAGGAAAATGTCTTCGCCATCCGCACCCCCGTCGCAATCGCCATCTGCATGCGCGCCGGCGCTGCCGACCGCGACACACCCGCCACAGTCCGCTACACACGCATCGCCGGGGACCGGGCGGTCAAACTCGCGCGCCTGGACGCGATCACCGATTTCACCGACCTGCCGTGGGAGGACTGCCCTTCGGAGTGGCGAGCTCCCTTCCGGCCCGCTGGCGCAGGGCCGTATTTCACATGGCCGCGATTGACCGACCTCATGCCGTGGCAGCATTCCGGCATGCAGATGAAACGCACCTGGCCCATCGCACCGGATGAAGAAACACTTGTTCGGCGCTGGCGAACATTGTTGCGCGCGGACAATCGCGCCGAAGCGTTCAAGGAATCACGTGATCGGAAAGTGGATCGGACATATGCGCCACTGCTTGAAGGCGATCGAAGTCGTCCGATCGCTCAACTCGGAGAGCGTGCGCCGCATCCCCCCATCGAGCGGTTCGCATACCGGTCGTTTGACAGACAGTTCATTTTGGCGGATGCATGTCTCGGCGACTACATGCGCCCGGTATTCTGGCGCGCCCACAGTGACAAACAGGTCTACCTGACAACTCTCTTAAATCATCCGCTCGGCGCCGGTCCTGCATTGACTGCATGCGCCCATGTCCCAGATCTGCATCATTTTCGCGGGTCGTTCGGTGCACGAGAAGCAATCCCCCTCTACCGCGACGCCGGTGGGGAACATCCGAACATCGCCCCCCGTCTCCTCGAACTGCTTTCGAAGACATACGGCCGCGCTGTGACGGCGGAGGACTTCGCCGCGTACATCTACGCCTTGCTCGCCCATCCCGGCTTCACCGAGCGATTCTGGATGCAACTGGAGAGCCGGGAGATTCGCGTCCCGCTCACGAAGGAGGCGGCGCTCTTCGACGAAGCGGTGGAGATCGGCAGGCGGCTGCTGTGGCTGCACACCTTCGGCGAGCGCTGCACCTCGCGCGAGCGCCCGCGCGGGCGCATTCCCCGCGGGCGCGCGAAGTGCCTGCGCCCCGTCCCCGACGATCCGAGCCGATACCCCGATCGCTTTGACTGGACACCGGGACCGGACGATGATGGCGTCCTCATCGTCGGTGAGGGAGCGTTCTCCCCAGTGCCGCGGGCGGTGTATGAGTTCGAGGTGTCAGGGCTGAATGTCGTGCAATCGTGGCTGAATTACAGAATGAAGAATCCCAGGCACGTCAGAACGTCCTCGCCGCTGGACGACGTCCGCCCCGAGCGCTGGACGGCGGAGTTCACTGGCGAGCTGCTCCGCGTGCTGTGGATACTCGAGGCCACGATCGAAGCGCAGCCGACGCAGCGGCGGATGCTGGATTGCATTGTTCAAGGGAGGCTGCATGAACACGCGTCATGATGCAGGGACAAACGGGGCGCCGACCGGCTCGGGGCAGGGGCCGCGGGCGGGCACGGGCGGGCATCTTTTCACAGCGGATGAACTGCCGCCGGTTCCGGAGGAAGCGCGAAGGCCTCCGGGAGAGGAAGAGGAGGATCACCTCTTCGCGGGTGTGGTTGAAGTCCCGGCGCGCCGGGGAGCGGAGATAGAAAACAGTGTGACGGGGGAGTGGGCCGACGACGATTGAACGCCGCAGCGGTCCGCGTTTCCTCCACCCCACCCCGAGAACGATCTCTTCACGGTGGACGATCTGCCGGAAGTCCCCGACGCCGCCCGGCGCTGCGGATGATGTGGCGACGCACAATGATGCTTCAGAGCATCAGGCACGCGACGAAGTCGCTGATGCTTTCTAACCCGCCCCACGAAAAAACCCCGAACCTTGCGGCCCGGGGTTTCATCTTCCTCAAGTGGAGCCGATCGGGATCGAACCGACGACCTCTTGCATGCCATGCAAGCGCTCTCCCAGCTGAGCTACGGCCCCTTTATGCGGTGCGGCCGAACATCCTCCGGCCGACGCATTTCATCGGATTGTAACCGTCGCCGCTGCACTCCGCCTCTCGGCCAGCGGCGGCGCCGGAGGGACAAGCGTAGTGCCGCCCCCGCCCCGGTCAAGCCGCCCACGCACGCCCCTCCAATGCCGCGCACCACCCTCTCCCCTTGGGAGAGGGCAGGGTGAGGGCTCCTTCTTCTCCACCCCCCTCCAACGCTCGAACACCGGATGTTCACGATTCGGCAGCGCAGGTGGGGCGCGCAGATCGGTGGTTTACCGAGCCGTAGAGAAGATTGAGAAGAAAGAGCCCTCTCCAGTCCGCTGCGCGGACAGCCTCTCCCAGGGGGGAGAGGCGGGGAACCGCTCGCTTGCCCATCGGGCTCGTGGAGGCGCGGCGCACTCAACCCTCTCCCCCTGGGAGAGGGCAGGGTGAGGGCTCCTCCTTCTCCACCCCCTCCAACGCTCGAACGCCGGAGGTTCACGATTCGGCGGTTCAGGTTGAGCGCGAGTGTCAGTGGTTGATCGAGCGATGGAGAAGATCGAGAAGAAGGAGCCCTCTCCAGTCCGCTGCGCGGACAGCCTCTCCCAAACGGGAGAGGCGGAGGACCCCTCGCTCGCGCTTCGGGCTCGTGGAGGCGCGGCGCACTCAACCCTCTCCCTCTGGGAGAGGGCAGGGTGAGGGCTCTTTCTTCTCCATTTCCTCCAACGCTCGAACACCGGAGGTTCACGATTCGGCGGCGCCGGTGGAACACGAAGATCGGTGGTTGATCGAGCGGTGGAGAAGATCGAGAAGAAGGAGCCCTCTCCAGTCCGCTTCGCGGACAGCCTCTCCCAGGGGAGAGGCGGGGAATCCCTCGCTCGCGCTTCGGGCTCGTGGAGCCGGGCGCCGCTCCCAACCCTCTCCTCTTGGGAGAGGGCAGGGTGAGGGCTCCTTCTTCTCCAACCCCTCCAACGCTCGAACAACGGAGGTTCACGATTCCGCGGTTCGGGTGGAGCGCGAGGATCGATGGTTGATCGAGCAATGGAGAAGATCGAGAAGAAGGAGCCCTCTCCAGTCCGCTTCGCGGACAGCCTCTCCCAGGGGAGAGGCGGGGAATCCCTCGCTCGCGCTTCGGGCTCGTGGAGCCGGGCGCCGCTCCCCCATCACATTCCACATTCCACATCCCCCCTTTTCCCCAACCACGCCCCGCCACCCTCTACCATCCCCACCATGCCCCCCCGCCGCCGGCTCCACGACGAATACTTCAACCGGGCCAAATCCGAGGGCTATCTCGCCCGCTCGGCGTACAAGCTGGTCGAGATCAACGAGCGTAAGAAGCTGCTCCGCCGGGGCATGGCCGTCCTCGATCTGGGCTGCGCCCCCGGGGCGTGGCTGCAGGTGGCGGAGAAGCGGATCGGGCCCGGCGGCGCCGCGGTGGGCATCGACCTCACTCCCGTCCGCCACCCCTTCGGCCCCAACGTGCGAACCCTCACCGGCGATGTCAACGACATCGAGCCCGCCGATCTGCTGAGGGCCCTGGCGGCGGCGTCGGGCGAAGAGGATCTGCCCGACTCCGTCCCGCCTCGAAGGTTTGATGTGATTCTGTCCGACATGGCGCCGAGCACCTCCGGGGCAGGCGGCGGGTCGAGCGACCACTTCCTCTCCATCCGCCTGTGCGACCGCGTCCTCGACCTCTGCACCGCCCTGCTCAACCCCGGCGGGTCCGTGGCCATGAAGGCCTTCGAGGGCGAGGCGTATCCCGACCTGCTGGCGCGGGCCGGCGACATGTTCGCCCAGGCCCGCGGCTTCAAGCCCAAGGCCAGCCGCGACGTGTCGCGGGAGATGTACGTCATCTGCCACCGATTCCAGTCCGTGCTCTGACGTGTCCCGCAGTCGCCGGCCCGCCATGCCGGGATGCGCCCCGGAAGCGGTCGGATTATCGGCGCGGCGTGGTGCAGGCGATTTTTGCGCCTGCGACCCCGGAATTTCGTACACCCAGCTCCCCCAATGACTTATATTGCGTTCGTCCGTGGCCGCACACCTCGGACGACAGGGTATTTGGAGTCGTTTTTCGATAGAAGAGCCAGGAGAATCCGCAGTCTGCGCGACATTGTCGTGCGCCGCTACGAGCGGTGAGCGGTGTGCGTAGATGAGGATGCGCCTGGAATCCCCCGCACGGGGAGGAGAGTCAGATATGAGGCGATGTGTTGCCATTGCGGCGCCTTGCGCGCTGCTTGCGCTCGCCGGTAGCGCGAATCTCGCGCAGGCCGCAATGTTTCTCGGGATCGATCTGCACAACAGCGACACCACGCCGCTGCCGATGGAGGAGCGCGTGAACTGCACAGGCGCCTGGAACGAGTTCAGCGCTTTGCTCGCGAGTTACAGCGTCACCAGCTTTGAGCCGGAAGAGGGGTATACAGCCCATCCGCACTTCCCCTTCCAGCCCGGCGGCGTCGGACTGGATCCCGAGTTCAACCTCGGCGGCGTGACGGGTCGGGTGAGCAACGCCGTCATTCGCCACCAGGCGGAGGGCACGGCCGGACCGCCCCACGATCCGAGCGGGCGCTATCCCACCCACGGCGTGCACTACATCGGGGCCATCATCACCGATTCGATTCCGCATATGACCATCGAGTTCGATGAGCCTCAGGAGGCCTTCGGCATCTGGGGCATTGACGTGGGCGACTTCGGCGGCGACCTGCTGATCACGCTCGTCGGCGCGGACGATCAACGCCACTTCGAGATTCCGGCCATCTCGACGAATTCCGAGTTCACCGGGTCCATCATGTTCTTCGGCTTCGCCGAGGCGGGCTTCGAGTTCAGCAGTGTGCTCATCGGCAACAGCAATCCGGAGGACATCTTCGCCTTCGATGAACTGACTGTGGGCCGGATCATCCCTGCGCCGGGCGCCGGGGCCACGCTGGCGCTTGCGTCGATCGCCGGTCTGCGGCTGCGGCGCCGGTCCGGCTGACCTGGCGATCCTGCTGGGCCAGTGGGGCTGCATTCCGCCCGCACGCGTCGCGGCGGCCGGTTTCGCTGCAATTCTTTTTCATATTCCGCGCCGGTCTGCGGGACGGATGTCGCTCGCCTGTATGTCGTCGAGAAACGCCGACGCCGCCCCGGGCAGGGCGCCCTCCTCCCGCCCGCCGGCCCATCAGAGCAAACAATCTTCTTCCTTCCACAGGGCGCTTCGCGATGCGGAGCGCCCTCTCTGTGCGCGCGTTTCACTTCCCCATGGCCCGCTTCCGCGAACTCCCACCCCCCGTCCCATGCTCGCCGCCCCCCTGCTCGCTCCGGGCCGAGCGTGTATTTTCCGCAAAACAGCGCAAAATCGCGCGTTCGCGCGCCGCCCCGGGCCCGCTCCGACGCTCTCCCTCAAGAGACATGGACCCGGCGCCCATTCCCGGGTGCCGCGACGACGAAAGGAGCAAGCCATGAATGTCGGGAGTACAGCCATCGTTCTTGCCGCCGCAACAGTCATGAGCGCGGGAATCGCCGCGACGAATGCCGGCGCCCAGGTCCGCCCATGGATCCCAACAGGCGACGGCGCCTATATGTGGTCGGGCGTGGGCCTCAGCGCGCATCCGCTCATGAACACCGAGCTCGCCTCAGATGGCGCGGAAGGTCTTCTCCTCATGCAGATGTCGCCCGGCTTCACTATCGGAACGAGGATCGAACCCGCCTCACCCGTGAAGGAGGCCGGGCTTCGCTCCGACGGCGAGCTGGTGCAGGCCTCCAGCGGCGGGGCCAAGGAGGTCTTCGTGCGTACCAAGCCGCACGTGGCGCCGGACGGCTCGGGCGTGCAGCAGTTTCTCATCGGCGCCCGCGTGGAGGCCGTGCAGGTCAACGAGAGTGACTTCGAGTTCTTGATCGCATCAAGGGTGCCCGTCGCCGCGCTCAACGCCTATGTCGAGCTGAAGTTGAACGGCTCCGATGTGGGCGTCTTCGACTTCGACGCCTTCCCGAAGTCGGCGTGCCCGGTGTGGTCTCAGGAGGGAGGTCCTGATTTCAAGGAGATGTGCCTGCGGACACTCTGCATCACGGCCGGCGTCGGATGCCCGGGCTATCCCGATCCGCATGCGATGATTCCCGAGCGCGATGACGAGGTGATCGTCGCGTTCCTCTTCGATTCGCCGCTTGAAGCGGAGCGCCCCGACGGAACAGGCGGCTTCATCCGCTTCGATGAAATCCGCTTCGTCGCGTCGCCCGGCCCCGGCGAGCCGCCCGCGGAGGCCATCCACGAGCTGGAGCTGCGCTTCATTCCCGGGCGCGAGCCCGAAGCCCGCGCCCTCGATCCCGTCCACCTCAGCGGCTTCCAACTCTCGCTTTCCTGTCCCGGCGACTTCGACGGCGACGGCGCGGTGGGCGCCAGCGACCTGGCCACGGTTCTGGGCGAATGGGGATCCCCGCACCCGGTGGCGGACATCGACGGCGACGGCCTGGTCGGCGCGGGCGACCTCGCCGAGATCCTGGGGCGCTGGGGGCCCTGCCCCTGACTATCGGCGCCGACTGAAAAAACTTGCTCGCCTGGGCGCTGCCGGAAATCGCAGCGCCCAGGCTGCGCGCACGCTCCTCGCCTTCAACATCCCATCTACCATCCCTCCGACCCATGCTCGCCGCCCCACTCCAGATCGGCCCGGTCCGCCTCGAGACCAACCTGCTGCTGGCGCCCATCGCGGGCTACTGCGACCTGGCGTTCCGCATGGTCACGCGCTCCTTCGGCGGCGTGGGGCTCGCCTGCACCGACCTGCTCAGCCCGCATGGCCTGCTCAAGGGCAACGAGCAGTCGATGGACCTGGCCCGGACCAACGACGAGGACAAGCCAATCGGCATGCAGCTCTACGGCGCCGACGCCGATCTGCTCGCGGATGCGGGGCGCTGGGCCGTCGACCACGGCGCCACGGTCGTGGACATCAACATGGGCTGTCCCGTCGACAAGGTGACGAAGAAGAACGGCGGCTCGATGCTGCTGTGCGATCCCTGCGGCACGGTGCGCATGACCGAGCGCATCGTGAAGGCGGTCGACGACGCATCCGGCGGGCGCGTGCCGACGACTGCGAAGGTGCGCCTGGGATGGGACGACGCCAGCATCGTGGCGCCGGAGCTGACGCAGCGGCTCGCGCGAGCCGGCGCCGCGGCGGTGACGGTGCACGGGCGCACCACCGAGCAGATGTTCAAACCGAGCGTGCGCCTGGAGGGCATCCGCAGCGTGGTCGAGGCGGTGCGCGCTGTGAGCGACATCCCCGTCATCGGCAACGGCGATGTGAAACACCCGGACGATGTGGTGCGCATGATCCGCGAGACCGGCTGCGCCGGCGTGATGATCGGGCGCGGCGCCTTGTCGGCGCCGTGGATCTTCCGCGACGCCTGGGCGCTGCAGATGCAGGGCGAAATCCCGCCGGAGCCATCCGAGGCGGAGAAGCTCGCCATGATCCGGCGCTACTTCGCGCTCATGCTCGAATTTCGCAGCGAGCACTACGCCATCACGCAGATCCGCCGGCGCATCACATGGTTCGCCAAGCGGCTGGGGCCATGCAAGCCCCTGAAAGAAGTGATCCGCCTGGCGCCGGATCCTGATGTGGTCTGGCGGGCGCTGGATGAGTTCGAGGCGGGCGGACTGCGCGTGTTCCCGAAGCGCGAGGAAGCGTGCGCTTCGAGCGGACTCATCGTGAGCAGGTGATCGCACGGAGCGCTGCTTCACACCAAGAGCGAGCCGGGGCGTCCCCGCCCCGACCGGAGCGGTGCAGGCGCGAAGACCGAGGCTTCGAGGACTCAGCCTCGGCGTCTCCTTGGGCGCATTTGTGTGGGGGCACATCGTGCCCATGCACAGATTGACGGTCGAATGCATGTGCAAATCCGTGCTTGCGTGCATACGCGTGCTCGTGTGCGCGTGCGTCCTCGCAACTGCGCAGCCCGACTGTCGCGACCACCGTGCCCGATGCGAATGTCTCCCGAATGCGCCCGGTAGACGCCGAGGCTGAGGAGTCTTCGACGAAGCCTCGGAGCGGTCGCCCATTGTACAGCGAGCCGGGGCGTCCCCGCCTGACCGGAACTGTGCAGACGCGAAGACCGAGGCTTCGAGGACTCAGCCTCGGCGTCTTGTGCGATGCACGGTGTGTTTCCACGAGCGAATGTCTCCCGCATGCGCCCGGTAGACGCCGAGGCTGAGGAATCTTCGACGAAGCCTCGGAGCGGTCGCCCATTGTACAGCGAGCCGGGGCGTCCCCGCCTGACCGGAACTGTGCAGACGCGAAGACCGAGGCTTCGAGGACTCAGCCTCGGCGTCTCGTGGGGCGCATCTGTGTGGGGGGCACATCGTGCCCGTGCACAGATTGACGGTCGAATACATATGCACATCCGTGCTTGCGTGCATACACGTGCTCGTGTGCGTCTGCGCGTGCGTCCTCGCAACTGCGCAGCCCGACTGTCGCCACCACCAAGCCCGGCGCGAATGTCGCACGCAGGCGCCCGGTAGACGCCGAGGCTGAGGAGTCTTCGACGAAGCCTCGGAGCGGGCGCCCATTGTGCAGCGAGCCGGGGCGTCCACGCCCCGACCGAATCGCCCAGCCCTCGCATGGCATTGCCCGGGGACGTGGCCTCCATTTGGCGCTCCTGCCCTCCCCCGTCACAATCCCGCCCATGAGTGACACGCACAAACCAGCGGGCGAAACCGGTGTCGGGACGAAGAAGAGCGGAGGCGGACTGCTCGACGCCATCGAGTGGGCCGGCAACAAGCTGCCGGATCCGACGATGCTGTTCCTGATCGGCGCCATCATCGTGATGGTGTTGTCGCACATCGCCTACACGCTGGACTGGTCGGTCTCCGACAAGACGCTGCGCGAGGTGGTGACAGAGGCGGTCGACGAGGCTGGTCTGCCCATCATCGATGCGCAGTCCGGCGAGCCCTATGTCATTGTCGAGCGAGACGCCGCCGGCGAGCCGCTGCGTGAGCTGGTCGCGGATGGCAAACGACTTCGGGACGCCTTTCAGTACGTGTACGACGAGGAAGGCGAATTCATTTTTGATGACACCAGCCAGCCGCTGGCCCGCAAGCTGTTCGATGAGAGCGGCGAGCCGTTCAAGGTTCTCACTGCGGATCGGCAGCGTCTGCGGCAGGCGTGGCGGCAACTCCGCGATGAAGAAGGCGAGCCCCTCAAGGACGACGCCGGGCGCCCGATCGTCGAGCCCATGCTCGGCGATGACGGCCTGCCACTGTGGGTGGTGGTTGATGAGGGGTTCGTCGATGTCCAGGGCGTGCGTCAGGCCGTTGCAGATGGCGAGCCCGTCTTCGAGCGGGCGGTGGACGCAGAAACCGGTGAGGAGATGCAGAAGGCCGTGTACGAGCCCGTGGCCGACGGGCGCGACCCGGTGACGTTTCTCTCCGAGGCGCCGCGGGTGACGGAGGTGAAGGCGAAGAGTCTGCTGACGCGCGACGGCTTCTACTGGGCCATGCGCTCGATGGTGGACAATTTCATGGCCTTCCCGCCGCTGGGCGTGGTGCTGGTGGGGATGCTGGGGATCGGCGTTGCGGAGCGGACGGGACTGATCGGGGCGGCGTTGAAGGCGTTCATGCTGGTCGTGCCCTCGAAGCTGCTGACGCCCTCGATGGTCTTTCTCGGGGCCATGTCTTCCCTGGGCATGGACGCCGGCTACGTGGTGCTGCCGCCCCTGGCGGCCCTGCTGTACAAGGCTGTGGGCCGCTCGCCGCTGGTGGGCATCGCGGCGGTCTTTGCTGGGGTGTCGGCGGGGTTCAACTCGAACCTGCTGGTGACGGGGCTCGATCCGATGCTGGCGGGCTTCACCCAGCTCGGCGCCAACGTGATCGACCCCGACTACCGGGTGGCGCCGACGTGCAACTGGTTCTTCCTGATCGCCTCGACCTTCATGGTGACGGCGGTGGGCTGGATGACGACATCGTGGATCGTCGAGAAGCGGTTGAACAAGCGCCCCTCCGACGATGGAGGCCCGGCGCCGGTGTCGAAAGACGACATGATGACCCAGCGGCTCTCGGGCGAGGAGATCCGGGGCCTCAAGGCCGCGACGGTCGCGTTCTTCGCCCTCCAGGCCGTCATCATCTCCCTGATCTTCATCCCGGGGGCGGCGCTGCAGGGCAAGGGCGATCAGTTCGACCGCTGGGTCGATGTGATCGTGCCCATCATCTTCTTCTCCTTCGTCACCCCCGGCATCGCCTACGGCGTCGCCCTCAAGGCGATCCGCAACGGCAAGGATGTGGCCCGATACATGATCGAGGCGATGGCGGCGATGGCGCCCATCATCGTCCTCGCCTTCTTCGCGGCTCAGTTCATCGAGTATTTCAACTACTCGAACCTCGGACGCATGCTGGCGATGGCCGGCGGCCAGTTCCTGGCAACCGCCGACATGAACCCCGCGATGCTCATGATCGCCTTCATCCTCGTCACACTGGTCTTCAACCTCTTCGTGGGCTCGATGAGCGCCAAGTACGCCCTCTTCGCCCCCATCTTCGTGCCCATGTTCATGCTGGTGGGCATCAGCCCCGAACTGACGCAGGCGGCCTACCGCATCGGCGACTCGGTGAGCAACATCATCACCCCGCTGAACGCGTACCTGGTCATCATCCTGGTCTTCATGCAGAAGTACGCCCCCAAGTCGGGCATGGGGACGCTGGTCTCGATGATGCTGCCCTACACCATCACCTTCACCATCGCGTGGTGCATCCTGCTGATCATCTGGATGCAGCTCGGCATCCCGCTGGGAATCGAGGGGCCGCTGACGTACGCACCGGAGTGAGGGAGAAGTAGTTCTGAGTTCTGAGTTCTGGGTTCTGGGTTCAGAGAGCCGCCAAGTTCCTGGCGCGGAGCTCTGGGTGCTGGGCCTGCACCGAACTGGGGACGGAAGGGACACGCCACCAGTTGAAACCACTCAGCACACAACACTCGGAACTCGGTACTGGGTACTCAACCCCCCTCGCACTCAGCACTCAGCACTCAGAACTCAGAACTCCCTCCCCCCCTCCCCAACATCCTCCGTACGATTGACACTTCTCCCCCCCCGGGCTACTCTTCCGATCGCTCTTTGCGAGCGGGTGGCGGGGGTCTGCGCCGGGGCCGTGCCTCTCAGCAGATGTCCGACGCCGATTGTTCCCCCACCGATTCATCAGCCCCCCGACCGCCTCAATCCTTCGAGGATCGCCATGCATCCCACGCATCGAATCAGCTATGGACGCACACGCCGCCGCCGGTCGCACCACGCGTTGCGCCCGACCGCGACTGTGGTCTGCCCCAACTGCGGGTCCAACAAGCTGCCCCATCGCGCCTGCGGCGCCTGCGGCTATGTCCGTCCCGGACTGAAGCTCAGAACCAGCGACGAGGGCTAATTCCCCATGCGTCTGGCCGTGGACGTCATGGGCGGTGACAACGCGCCCGACGACATCCTCAAGGGATGCATCGAGGCGCTGCCCGGCCTTGCGCCGGACGACCGGCTCATCCTCGTGGGGCAGCGGGCCGTCATCGAAGAAATTCTGGACGAGAGCGGCGTATCCGATGATCGCCTGGTCATCGAGGACGCCCCCGAAGTGATCGGCATGGACGAGAGTCCGGTCGACGCCGTCCGCCAGAAGAAGAACTCATCCATCGCCCGCATGTGCGTGCTGGGAAGCCACAAGACGGCCGACCGGGTGGACGCCGTGATTTCGGCGGGCAACACCGGGGCGTGCGTCTCCGCCGCCACGATGCACATGCGCCGCCTGCCGGGCGTGCATCGGCCCGGGATCGCGGTGACGATTCCCGGCTTCAATGGGCCGGTGGTGCTGTGCGACGCCGGCGCCAACCCCGAGCCGCGTCCGGTGCACCTGGCCCAGTACGGCGTGATGGCCGAGACGTACGCCTCGCACGTGCTGGGCATCAAGAACCCGCGCGTGGCCCAGGTGAACATCGGCGCCGAGGAGGCCAAGGGCACGGGCATGATCAAGCAGGTGCGCGACCTGCTGCGCGTCACGCCGGGGCTGAACTACATCGGCTACATCGAGGGGCGCGACCTGCTGGAGGGCGCTGCGGACGTGGTGGTGACGGACGGCTTCGTCGGCAACACCATGCTCAAGCTGGCGGAGGGTCTGGCGTCATCGCTGGTGAAGGCGATCGTGAACGAGATTCTTGAGGTCGATCCCGAGCTGTCGCTGCGGTTCGAGCCGGTCGCTCGCCGACTGTTGAAGAGGAACGATTACCACGAATACGGCGGCGCCCCACTGCTGGGCGTGAACGGCGTCTGCATCATCTGCCACGGCTCGAGCAAGCCACGGACCATCGCCAGCGCGATCCGCAACGCGCGCGAGTTCGTGAATACGGGCGTCAACGAGGCGATCGTGCAGCGGCTGGCCGAGATCAACCCCGCCATCGAGCCCGCAGCGGCGGCGGCCGTGGCGGCGACAGCGGATGCACGGAGCAAGGCATGAACGCGAACGCCGGAAAATCCGGCGCCGGGTCGCCGAGCTTCGGCGTGCGCATCGCAGGCGCCGGATCGTGCGTGCCCGAGAAGCGCCTGACCAACCACGATCTCGAGAAGATGGTCGACACCAGTGACGAGTGGATCGTGCAGCGCACCGGCGTGCGCGAGCGGCGCATCTGCGATCCGGAGAAGGGCGAGTCCAACCGCGTGCTGTGCACGCGGGCGATCGAGGCGGCCCTGCGCGACGCCCGCATGGACGCAACCGAGCTTGACCTGCTCATCGTCGCGACGTGCACCGGCGAATCGACCGTGCCCTCTGTCGCCTGCCGCGTTTCGGACAACATCGGCGCGGTGAACGCGGGCGCCTTCGACCTTGTCGCGGCGTGCTCGGGGTTCGTCTACGCGTTGAACGTCGCGCACGATCTGATTCGCGCCGGCTCGCACCGCGCTGTCGGTGTGGTCGGGTGCGATGTGATGAGCTCGATTCTCGACTATTCCGACCGGGCGCTGTGCATCCTCTTCGGCGACGCGGCGGGCGCGGCGGTGCTGCGCATCTCCGACAATCCGGAGCAGGGCATCCTGTCGCGCTTCCTGCACGCGGACGGCGCCGGATGGCACGATCTCTACCTGCCGCGCCGCCCCGTCGATTTTCCCGACGGCGCCGACCAGGAGAAGCTGAAGCTCAACTGTCTGCAGATGAACGGGCGCCAGATCTACAAGTTCGCCGTGGCCCGCTTCGGCGACCTGATCCAGGAGACGCTGGACAAAGCGGGGTTGACCGCCGACCAGGTCGATCACTACGTCTGCCACCAGTCCAACGCCCGCATTCTCGAATCAGCCCGCGAGCGCTTCGGCATCCCCAGTGAAAAGCTCTACGTCAACATTGATAAGTTCGGCAACAGCTCCGCAGGCTCGGCGCCGCTGTGCTTCGCCCAGCTCCGCGAGATGGGGCGCGTAAAGGACGGACAAGTCGTGATGTTCGTCGCCTTCGGCGCGGGGCTGACGTGGGCGAGCAGTTTGTGGCAGTTGTGAATTGAGGGACTGTGGAATGTGAAATTTGGAATGAGGTTGAGAAAGTGCGCCGCATGACGACCGGCGCCGCCTGACCCGATCGATCCATCACCCCCGCCGCTCCACACCCCTGCCCCGAAACTCCCACACATTCCACATTCCATATTTCCTCCCATGACCACACCACACATCATCCTCTGTCCCGGCCAGGGCGCGCAGCGCGTCGGCATGGGCCGCGCCTGGTTCGACGCCTCGCCCGCGGCGCGGGCCGTGTTCGAGCGCGCCGATGAAGCGCTCGGCGACCGCCTCGGCGCGAAGCTGAGCGAGATCTGCTTCTCCAGCGACGAGCAGCGCATCAACCGCACCGACGTCGCCCAGCCCGCGATCTACACCGTGTCTGTCGCCTGCTTCCACGCCCTCTTCAACTCCGATTCACCCGCTCACCCGCTCACCCGCTCACCGACTCATCCCCCCCTCGCCGGCGCCGCCGGACTGTCGCTCGGGGAATACACGGCGCTGCACCTGGCGGGGGTTTTCACCTTCGAGGAGGGCCTCGAGCTCGTCGCGCTGCGTGGCCGGGCCATGCAGGACGCCGCCGAGGCCGTCGACAGCGGCATGGTCGCGCTCATCGGCGCCGATGAAGCCCAGGCCCGCGCCGTGTGCGACGCCGCGGCTGGCGGTGAAGTCCTCGTCCCCGCCAACTTCAACGCCCCGGGACAGATCGTGCTCTCAGGCAACGTCGGCGCCTGCGCCCGCGCTGTCGAGGAGGCGGGAAAGATCGGTCTTCGGGCCGCGGCGTTGCCCGTCGCGGGCGCGTTCCATTCGCCACTCATGGCGCCCGCGGCGGAGCGGCTGTCGCAGGCGCTGGAGCAGACGCCCCTTGCCGATCCCGGCTGCCCGGTGATGTCCAACGTCACCGCCGTCCCCCACGGGCAGGGTCCGGACGCGGGGTCGCCTATCATTCAGAGCATCCGTCGCCGCCTGGTGGAGCAGCTCACCGCCCCGGTGCGCTGGGCCGAGAGTTGCGAGTGGATGCGGGACAACGCCGCCGGTGAATTGCACGAGCTGGCGCCGGGCAAGGTGCTGGCCGGACTCATGCGGCGCATAGATCGAACCATGAAGGTGCAGACCCATGACGAACCAGATGCTTGAACGAATCAGAACCCTTCACGCTCGCCCCGCTCGGGCAGCGGCATTGCTCGCGATGCTCGGCGCCGGGCTCGCGCTGACCGCCTGCGGCGAGGAGGAGCCTCCCCCACCGCCGCAGGTTCAGCAGCCGCGTCAGGTCGAACAGCGCGCCTCGCTGGACGACATCCGGATGGACGCCCGCGTGCAGTTCCCCGAGGAGCGCCTACCACGAAGCCAGGAGCTGGCCGATGCAATCGCCTCGCTCGCATCAGCGATCGCCTCCGGCGACTCATCGGCGATGCGCGGCGTGCTGGACGGACCATCGGAAGCGACCCTGGCCTCACTTGTTGCATCCGGCGACTGGGAGCGGGAGACGGAGAACGTCGAGGCCGTGCGCATCGTGGCGCTCGAAGAGAGCGACGACAACGTCCGCCTGGGTCTGGCCGTGCAGGACGCCTCAGGGGCATACCTGCTCGGGTGGGAGGCCCGAAACGCCGGCGGCCGCTGGCTCTTCGCCGGGCTGCCCGTCGCGAGCGCCACCGGCGTCCGCGCTGCGGACCTGGATGGCGCGCCGCTGGAGATCATGAGCATGGCCAGCTCGCGGAGCGGCGCCAGGGAGCCCGAACTGGCAGCGCCGGAAGAGCGCCGCGTGCCCCGTCCTCAGGACTCCCCCGCCCGCCGCAGTAGTCCGTCGTCACCGACTGACTCGGAGCCGATCAGGACCCCGGCGCCGCTGTAAGCCGGCGACTCCCGGATGAAACGAACCACACCCACCTGACCCCACCGCCCCGGACGCATTATGCCAGACTCGAACTCAGCGACAGCGAAGCGCCGCGTGGCGCTTGTCACGGGCGCCAGCCGCGGCATCGGCAAGGCCATCGCGCTGCGCCTGGCCGGCGACGGGCGCCATGTCGCCCTGCTCAGCCGCAGCGAAGGCCCGCTCACCGAGGTGCGCTCCCAGATTGAGGAATCCGGCGGCGAAGCTTCGGTGTACGCGGCGGATATTTCCGACGGCGCCGCCCTGCAGCAGGTGATCGAGCGTGTGGCGAGCGACTGCGGCCGGCTGGACATCCTGGTGAACAACGCCGGCGTCACCCGCGACAACCTGGCGCTGCGCATGAGCGATGAGGACTTCGACGCGGTGCTGAACGTCAACCTGCGGGCTTCGTTCATCGCCTGCCGGGCCGCGGCGCGGCCGATGATGAAGGGTCGTTTCGGCCGGATCGTGAACATCGGCTCGACCTCGGGCGTGGTGGGCAACGCCGGACAGGCGAACTACGCCGCGGCCAAGGCGGGCCTCATCGGGCTGACGCGCTCGATTGCCCGCGAGCTGGGCTCGAAGGGCGTGACCGCCAACGTGGTGGCGCCCGGCTTCGTGGAAACGGACATGACCGCCGGCCTCCCGGCCCAGGTGAAGGACAAGGTGCTGGAGGCGATGTCCGTGAAGCGTCTGGGGACGCCGGACGACATCGCCGCAGCGGTCGCCTACGTCTCATCGGACGAGGCCGGATACCTGACGGGGCAGGTGATCTGCGTCGACGGGGGTCTGACGATGTGCTGAGCGGCCGGGCGGTCTCGGATCGGCCGTGGCCCGAACGCCCCGGCGAGGCCCGGATTGTGGTTTGGCGGGCGTGCGGCGGGTCGCTATATTCCGGGTTGGCACGCGGCGACCGAGGGACGTTCCCATCGCCACATTCAATTGACGGAGAACAGTCGTGACCGAACAAGAGATCGAAGCGAAGGTGATCGACATCGTCGCTGAGCAGATGGGCGTCGACAAAGGCGAGATCACGCGCGACACCAGCTTCGTGAACGATCTCAACGCCGACAGCCTCGACACCGTCGAGCTGGTCATGGAGCTCGAAGACGAATTCGAGACATCCATCCCCGACGAAGAGGCGGAGAAGATCCAGACCGTCGGCCAGGCCGTCGACTTCATTAAGCAGGCCCAGGGCGTCGCTTGATTCTGACCGCGCGCCACGGGCCAGCCGCGTCGGCGCTCCTGCGTCGTCACGTCGCTGATCCATCCGTCGCGGCGTCCTCTTGCGCGATCGATTCATTCACATGAGCCCGAGCGCTACAGACAAACCCCGTGTCGTCATCACCGGCATGGGAACCGTGACCAACCTCGGCCGCGACTTTCCCACCACGTGGGACGGCATGATCCGGGGCTCCAGCGGCATTTCCACGCTTCGAGGCGAAGGCTTCGAGAAGTGGGACGACAAGTGGAACGTCCGCATCGCCGGACAGATCCACGACTGGGACCCGACATTCCGCATCGAGGCCCGTGAAGTCAAGAAAATCGATCGGTTCGCCCAGCTCGGCCTCTGCGCCGCCATCGAGGCGGTCGAGCAGTCCGGGCTGGATTTCTCGAAGGAAGATCCCACACGCTGCGGCGTGGTGATCGGCTCCGGCATCGGCGGCATCCTCACCATCGAAGACGGCGTCAACCTGCTGGCCGAAAAGGGGCCGGGGCGCCTCAGCCCCTTCACCGTGCCCAAGCTCATGGCCAACGGCTGCGCCGGGCAGGTCTCCATCCGCTACGGCCTGCAGGGCCACTCCTCGTCGCACACCACCGCCTGCGCCTCCAGCGGCCATTCCATCGCCGACGCCATGCAGACCATGCAGCGCGGCGAGGCGGATGTGATGATCTCCGGCGGCGCCGAGGGCGCCATCGGGCCCATCTGCGTCGCCGCGTTCATGTCCATGCGGGCCCTCAGCACGCGCAACCATGAGCCGCAGATGGCCTCGCGCCCCTTTGATGTCGATCGCGACGGCTTCGTCCTCGCCGAGGGCGCCGGCGTCTTCGTCCTCGAGACCGAGACCCACGCCAAGGCCCGCGGCGCCACGATCCTGTGCGAACTCATGGGCGTGGGGACATCCAGCGACGCCGGGCACATCACCGCCCCCGACGCCCAGGGCAAGGGCGCCGCCCGCTCGATGCGGGCCGCACTGCAGCACGCCGGGCTGGATCCCACCGAGATCGACTACGTCAACGCCCACGGCACATCGACCCCCCTCGGCGACGCCGCCGAAGTCGCGGCGTGTCTCAGCGTCTTCGGCGACCACGCCCGAGCCTCCACCGGGGGCAAGCTGCTCATCTCCTCGACCAAGAGCATGCACGGACACTGCCTTGGCGGCTCCGGCGGCGTCGAGATGGGCGCCTGCATCGGGGCGATCCAGCACGGCCTGATCCCCCCCACGATCAACCTCGATCAGCCCGACGCGGGCTTCGACCTCGATTTCGTGCCCCACACGACACGCGAGAAGACCGTCAAAAACGTCATGAACAACACGTTCGGCTTCGGCGGCCACAACGTGACCCTGATTCTTGGACGCTACGACGGCTGATCCGCCCCCCTCCTCTTCTGAGGCCCCGGCCCGCCTGAAGCGCGCAGGTGTCGCGAGCCGATACCCACAGTGTGCATCACTCCAAGCTCCAGGCCGTACTGCGCCTCGAAGTGCCGATCATCGTCCTCGTCGGCGAGCGATCGCTGCCCATCGACTCCGTGCTGTCGCTGGCGCCGGGCTCCATCATCGAGCTGCCCAAGGGCGCCGAGGAGGAGCTGGAATTGCTTGTGAACAACAAGCCCATCGGCGTTGGCATCCCGGTGAAGGTGGGCGAAAACTTCGGAATCCGCATCTCGCACATCGGCGACGCCCGGGAGCGCCTGGAGGCGATGGGCGAACAGATCGGCAACGCAGCCGGCGAAAAGCAGGCGGACGCCGACGCCGATGCGCTCGCCGATGCGATGCTGGCCGGGCAGGTTTGAGGCGACGTCGAGCTCAGGCTCACTCGCAATATCTCGCCATCACAATCGCAACTTCAACGATCGACGAACGCAGCCAGAGGCTTTCGCGCCGTCCCCTCCCTCAGGCGCGGTGCTGCCGATCCTGCAACCGGCTGATGTACAGGTGAATGTCCTCTTCGGGCATCGGCTTCCGCTTCTGTATTTCGCTGACAAGCCGAGGTCCGAACCGCCCCGGATTGAGAAGCCAGACATCATCGGGAGATGATCGCTCATCTACCCACCAGCCCGGGTACAGAAGCACAGGCTGTACGTACACACTGCGGCCGGTCTCTCGCTTCAGCAGTTCACGAACGTGCTTCGCCGCTCCCTTGACCTGCCGGAGCGGGTCCTCCGTTGTCGCGACGCCTTCGATGATGATCTTCCCATTGTGGTGGCGGATTGACGGGTTGCCCTTCATCGGCTTCTGGACTGTCTTGGTCTCGACGGCGAAGACGCCCCCGGGGCCGACCAGCACATGATCGATATTGAATCCGTCCTCGGTAATGTCATGGAGCGCTCGATATCCCATGCCTCGAAGATCTTCCAGAATCGAGGCGACCGATTCCTCACCCTGCACACCCAATTGGATTTTTCTGGAATCCCCCGACAAATTCCGCATCCGAAGCCCGACATACAAAACACATCCTGCGGTCAGCACCGGGAACAGAATCAGATAGAACTGTGAATCGAACGCTCGCAATATCCATGCCACGGCAGTGAAAGTGAAAGCGCAGATTGCCACACCAATCCATATTGCAACCCAGAGCGATTCCTCCACGATAAACATGCGCAACGATGTGCCCGCCTGTCTGGGCGCCGGGTTTCTGATCGGAGACCGCTTCTGTCCATCACGACTCTTGTTCATACGCTGCAGGCTACTTCGTCCGACGAACCACCGCATTCTGCAATACAGGTGTTGAGACTTTCGCGCCTGCGAGCGCCATCACCGGCACAGCCGCGCACCCCTTGCTCTCTCTGCGGGCTCAGCGCCTCTGCGTGATCCGCCCTCCCGCTCGGTCGCCTCTTGCTCTACTCTCTGACCCCGATGCTCCAGGCGCTGTCCCGATTCCCGCGCTCCATCTTCGCCTCCTTCAGCCCATCCACGATGCCGCTGATGAGCCGGCGGAACTTCCGCATTGAGCTCAGCACCGCCTGCCTCTTCCCCTTCGCCCTGGCGTGCGTGGAGAAGGGCGTGATCGGGCCGATCGCGCAGAAGTCATTCGCCGCGGGGGGGCTGGCCATCGCCACCATCGCGGCGGCGCCGGCGATGGCGAACATCACCAGCTTCTTCTGGACCCGCCTGCTGCGCGGGCGCGAGCGTGTCCGCGTGGCGAACATCCTTCAGCTCTGCGTCATCGCCTGCGTGGCGGGGATCGCGCTGGCGCCGGTGAACGCCCTCGGCGTGGCGTGGATCGTGGTGTGCGTGCTCGCGGCCAGGTCCTTCATGGCCGGCATCATCACCGCCCGCTCGGACCTGTGGCGGGCCAATTACCCGCGTAACGCGCGGGCCCGGGCCACGGGGAAGTTCACGATCCTGACGGCGCTGATCATCGTCGGGGCGGCCATGCTGATCGGAACGGCGATGGAGCTGGCGGGCGACCGGGCCATGTGGGTCTTCCGGCCGATGTACCTCGCCGCCGCTGTCATCGGAATTGCGGGCGCGGTGGTCTTCTCGCGCCTGCGCTGGCGCGGCCGCGCCGCCGTGATGGCGGAGGAGCGCCGCCTGCCCGACCCCGGCGACACCGACCCCTCCACGCCCCGGGGCATGCTCAAGGTGCTGCGGCAGGACGTCTTCTACCGGCGCTTCATGTTCGCGCAGTTCGTCCTCGGCATGGCCAACCTTGCATCGGAGGCGCCCTTCATCATGGCGCTGCAGCGCGAGATGGAGCTCGGGTATGTGAACTCGATCGCGCTTGCGCAGGCGGCGCCCTTCGTCATGCCCGTGCTCACCATCCCGCTGTGGGCGCGGCTGCTCGACCGCGTTCACATCGTGCGCTTCCGCGCGTGGCACTCGTGGTTCTTCGTCGGCGCCAACCTGCTCACCGCGATCGGCTTCCTGATGGAGAATCTCGCGGTGCTGTACGCGGCGCGGATCCTGCTCGGCGTCGCCTACGGCGGCGGCGCCCTGGCGTGGAACCTCGGGCACCACGACTTTGCGCCCAAGCACCTCGCGTCGATCTACATGGGCATTCATGTGACGCTCACCGGCGTGCGCGGCGCCATCGCGCCCTTCCTCGGCGCCGCAATCTATGCGGACTGGTCGCTCTTCGGCGGACGCATCGCGTGGAAAGGCCTGGGCCCGTGGGCGTTCCTCATCTTCGCGGCGGGATCGGCGATCGGGGCGCTGCTCTTCCTGCGACTGCAGAAGTCGATCGAGGCGTCGGGGAAGGGATCGCCGCCGAAAGACTGATGCGCGGGACTCATAGGACGAATAGGACCGATGGGACGAATGGGACTGATGAACCCAGCGATTCATGGTTTCCATCGGTCCCATTCGTCCCATTTGCCCCATGCGTCACGCTTCGCTTGCGCTACAGCGCAGAAAAAAACCTCCGAGCAAGCCCGGAGGTTGATTCTGCAATGCGATTCAGGGGCGGCGCTCCGCGATTCACTTCGCGGTGTACTTGCCGCGGGAGACGCGCTTGAAATTACCGCTGTTGATGAGCGTCTGGTTGACGATGGTGCGGAAGCTGGAGGACGTCGTCTTGTAGCCGGCCTGCTGCACGGCCTCGGCGGCCTCGGTGACGGACATGGTCTTGTTGGCGAGAAGCTTCGAGAGCGCATCGACGAGGTTCATCTCGTTGCGCGGGCGACGGCGGCTGCCGCCTCGGGCGCGACCGCTGGCGCCTGCGCGGCCGGCGGGGCGTCCGCGCTTCGCCGCCGCGGCGAGGAAGGCTTCACCACCGATGGACTCGATCTCCGCATCAATCTCCTGAATCTGCTGGATCAGGCGCTCGCGCTTCTTCTGAAGCGTCTGCATGCCGCGGGCGCGGCGGCGCAGCTCGTTCTGGAGTTTGTCGGTTGAGACTTTATTCAGGCTGACTCGACTCATGGAGTTTCCTTTCAGGGAAAAACAAATGGAACGAACCGGTGAAGAACGCCGCCCCGACATCAGTGGGGAAAGTGATCCGAACGGACACCAGGCGCTCTGCGGGGAAATAGATTGACATGACGAAGGCAAACTGCGATCGCCGATCGTGCGTTGTAAGTGTAGTCAGATTAATCGCCGGATGCAATGTGCATCTAACAATCGAAGTCGCTCCACAGCCGATCGCGCCAGCATGTCGCTGGTCCTGCCTTATTCTTGCGATATTCCCAGGCTCGCCAGCAGCGACTCGAAGTGGTCAAGATCATAGAAATCGATCCTAACATGACCCCGTGACCCGTCAGGTGAAGTCCTGATGCGCACGCGCGAACCGAGCTTTTCTCCGATGCGGCGTTCGAGATCCTCGATCGCCGCGGCCCGTCGCGACTGGCGCGCATCCACCTCCACCACGTCCTTCGTGCCCGCACCGTCGCCATGCGACCCCTCATGCGACTCCAGCCGGCGCACCGACCAGGCGCCCTCCGCGGCCCGCTTCGCCAGGCTGAGACGACCGGCGCCCCCGGGAGTCGAGAGCAGAGCCTTGCCGTGCCCCGGCGAAAGCCCCCCTTTCGAGATGAGATCCTGGATCTCGGTTTCCAGTTCGGTGAGGCGAATCAGATTCGCGATGGTCGAGCGATCCAGGCCCACGCGCTCGGCGATGGCGGCGTGGCTGAGGCTGAACTGCTCCACCAGGCCCCGGAAGGCCCAGGCCCGCTCCATGGGGTTCAGATCTTCTCGCTGCACGTTCTCGACCACGCCCCATTCCGCGGCGTCCTGATCGGACAGGTCGGAGACAACCGCGGGGACGACCTCCAGCCCCGCGAGCCGGGCCGCCCGCCATCGGCGTTCGCCGGCGATCAGCTCCCAGATGGCTCCATCAGGCGCATCCCCCCCGCCATCACGCAGCGGCCGCACTGCGATCGGCTGCATCACACCCGCGCTGGCGATCGAGGCGGCCATGCCGGCCAGGCTCGCCTCGTCGAACGTTCGCCGCGGCTGGAAACGGCTGGGGACGATGGCGTCGAGTGGAATGCGGCGCAGGCCGCCGACGTCGGCGCCCGCCGCTTGCGTCTCTGGCTCGGGCGCCTTATATTTGGTATTTGTTTGGTCCGCCGTGTCTGAATGCTGGGCTTCGATGCTGACCGGCTCGCCGATGAGACTGCTGAGCCCCCTGCCGAGCCTTCGGGCGGGTTTTCTGTTCTTGGTCTTGGCGCCTGCGCTCTTTGCATCTGCCATGGGTGTTGGACCTCCGTATCCGGCGGCGGCGTGTCAGGGTCGGGCCTGCTGTTCCGACGCCGCCTGCCTCAAGACGATACCTTGCTTGCACGGAGGCTGCATGAGCGACGCACTGAGGCGTGACAGGGAGATCGAGTTCATCGCGCGGGGCCTGGCGGTGCGGGGGGGCGATGTGCTGCTCTGCCGCAATGTGAAGAAGGGGTACTTCTACCTGCCCGGCGGCCACATCGATCCGATGGAGGCCGCCGCCGACGCATGCGCCCGGGAGTATCTGGAGGAGACGGGTCTGCAGGTGCGGCCCGGGGCTTGCCTGCTGGTGGCGGAGGTTCGCTTCGGCGATGGCCGCAAGGCGGTGCATGAGCTGAACGTGGTGTTCCACGTGGAACATGAGAATGGGTCGTGGCCGGAGGATGTGGCGAGCAGGGAAGAGAAGATCTCCTTCGAGTGGGTGGATCGGGCGGCGCTGGTGGACATTGATCTTCGCCCCCGGGCAATCCGGGCGTGGCTGGTGGCGGATGAGCAGGGCGATGAATTGGGGGGCGATGCGAGCCTGAACCCCGACCACACCCCCCTGCTGTGGCTGAGCGACCGGGAAAGCGACCGGGAGCAGGCCTGAGGCGCGATTGGAATGACTGTTCCACGTGGAACAGCCCCACCGGGCTTCCACCAGGCCGTCGACAGGGTGTTCTGCCGATCCCCCATCGCGATCGCTCGATTGGGCCCCGAATCCTGCCGATGTGGGTGAACGAGTGTGTCCCGGCAGTTGATGCGCTCCATGCCCGGCGTGATTTCGCACCTCCCTGCTCGACACCCCCAAGACCGGAACGATGACGCAGCAGCCATCTCCCAATCCCGATGCCCAGCGCCTGCTCGGGCGTCTGAGCGAGATGGAGCGTCGCATCGCCGAGCTCGAGGACGAGTTGATCGGCGCCCAGCGGCTGGCGTCGCTGGGAACATTGGCCGGGGCCATCGCCCACGAAGTGAACAACATTCTCACGCCGGTCCTGAGCTACGCCCGCATGGCCCAGGCGGCGCCGGATGACCTCGAGCTCGGCCGCAAGGCGATTGAGAAGGCCGAACTCGGCGCCCTGCGGGCCACCAAGGTCGCCTCCGCAATTCTCGGATGCCTGGTCGACGGCCGCGAGGACCAGGCGTGTGTGAAGCAGGCCGTGGAGCAGGCGATCGCCTGTCTGGTGCGCGAGCCGCACAGGGATGGGATCGAGCTGACCGTGCAGGTGGAGGAGGACTGTATCGCCGCCATTCCCGAGGCGGCGTTGCAGCAGGTTCTGCTGAATCTACTTCTGAATGCGACCAAGGCATTGCGATCGGTGGGGGGTGGGCGGCTGCACATCCGGGCCCACCGTTCCACGTGGAACACTGGCGACGGCCCCCCACTGGAGTCCATCGAGATCGCGGTGCGTGATTCCGGTCCGGGTATTCCTCGCGCGGTGCGGGATCATCTCTTCGAGCCCCTGGGCCGCGGCGTTTCGCGCGTGCGCACGGCCCGGAGCGCCTCCGATCAGAGCCAGCAGGCGCCCCGCAGTGGAAGCGGCGGGGGCGGCGGCGTCGGCGGGGTGGGGCTCGGACTTGCGATCTGTCGGCGTCTGGTGGAGTCGGCCGGCGGCCGCATCACGGTGCAGAGCGGACCCGGCGAAGGCGCTACCTTCACCATCACCCTGCCCGCCGCTCCAGTCCCGGCGCCCGCGGACCACGCCGCGGCTTAGACACAGGCCGCAAACATCGCCATGGCGATGCCGCTTCTTGTCTAAGTCTTGCCATATCCGCACGTTGTGAATGACGCCCGGTCGGGGTTATCCACATTGGGCCCGGCGAAGGGCGCGCGTCCGGCGCCGCAGTGGATCGCGCGCCGTCGCCCCAGTCGCTTCACCCTGATCCAGCGACCTAACAGATACCTATCTTATCCGGAATAGCGCTGTGCACCGGGCTCTGTCAGCTTCGGACGGAGTGATTGTTCGATCATCTCACGTTCGATTGTGCAGATTCCCGGCGAGGATACGCTCTGGGCCGCCGGCCTGTGGCGCCGACGATGCTCTCACAGCAAAAGGAACAATCCATGTCATGCAAATCACTCATCACCGTCCTGACTCTCCTCGCGCTTGGCGCCGGTCTCGGCGCAGCGCTGACCCTGTCCGGCGCACTCAACGCCGCGTCTGCACAGGGGTCGCTGCAAGCGGACCGGTCGGCAGCGCCGACGTGGGCGCCCGGCGGCGCGCGTGAACGACTCACGCCCGACAACTGCGTCTTCGCCTTCGTCGATCACCAGACCGGTCTGATGAACCTGGTGGACAATGTGAAGGCGGTCGAGTTCAAGAACTACGTGCTCGGGCTCGGCGAGCTGGCGAAGATTCACAACGCCCCCGTCGTGCTCACCACCAGCGCCGAAGATGGGCCGAACGGACCGAAGATTCCTGAGCTGACCGAGATGTTTCCCGAGGCGCCACTGATTTCACGACCCGGGCAGATCAACGCCTGGGACAACGAGGAGTTCGTGCGCGCCATCGAGCGCACCGGGCGGAAGAAGATCGTGGTGTCGGGCATCACCACCGATGTGTGCGTCGCCTTCGTCACGCTCTCAGCGCTAGACGCCGGGTACGAGGTGTACGTCGTGGTGGATGCGTCGGGAACGATGAACCCGAATGTGCAGACCGCCGCGATCATGCGCATGGCGGATGCGGGCGCCATCGTCGGCAACTGGTTCGCCATCGCATGCGAACTGCTGTGGGACTGGCGCGAGCCGGCGGGGCCGGCCAGCGCGGAGCTCTTCAAGAAATACCTGCCCTCGTACGCCGAAGTGGTCAACAGCCATGCGCACAACAGGCGAGATTGACTACGGGCGGCGTTACTTCGTCAGCACAACCACATCGTCCTGCTCGACCGCCAGCGGCAGCTCGTCGCCGGGGGATTCGTGGCCGGGGTTGAGCTCGGCGACTTTGATGCGCACGGAGTCGGCGACTTCGATCATGTGCTGGGCCATGCCGCCGAGGTAGACGCTCTCGGCGATTCGCCCCTTGAGCGTGTTCGCTGCGCCGTTTTGTGCGCCGACGCGCACCGCCTCGGGGCGGATTGAACACGTCACAGCGCCGTCGGGGGGGTTCTTCGCATCGAAGGCGTTGGAGCGGAGGCGTCCGACAGCGGAGTCAAGCTCGATCACGCCGCCCTCGACGCCGATCACCTTGGCCTCGATGAAGTTGGTCTCGCCCAGGAACTCGGCGACGAAGCGGGACGCCGGCCGGTCATAAATCGTTCGCGGCGGGCCGAGCTGTTCGAGGTTTCCATCACGCATCACCGCGACCAGGTCGGCCATGCTCAGGGCTTCCTTCTGGTCGTGCGTCACATAGACGGTGGTGATGCCGGTCTCGGTGCAGATGCGTTTGATCTCGTGGCGCATCTCGAGGCGGAGCTTGGCGTCGAGGTTGGAGAGGGGCTCATCGAGGAGGAGCACATCGGGCTCGACGACGAGGGCGCGGGCGAGGGCGACGCGCTGCTGCTGGCCGCCGGAGAGTTCGCCGGGTTTGCGATCGGCGTAGGGCTCCATCTGCACGGTGCGCAGGGCCTCCATGGTGCGATGATCGCGGGCTTCGCGGCTGACCTTGCGGACGGTGAGGCCGAAGGCGACGTTCTGCTTCACGGTCATGTGGGGCCAGAGGGCGTAGGACTGGAAGACCATGCCGGTGTTGCGCT
>RECQ01000040.1 GCA_007693965.1 Phycisphaeraceae bacterium
GGGACGAAGTGAGGCCACCCGCCCCCCACAAAGCGAGCCGGGGCGTCCCGCCCCGAAATATCCACACCCTGCGCACAACGGAACGGGGGCTGGTGACCCAATCCAATGTGAGACAATGGGGCGGGTGGCATCACCTGTTGTACCGATTCGGGCGCCACGCCCAGCGAGATCCTCCGGGTCCGGCGTGCAAGCGCGCAGAACGCGCCCGACAACCGGAACCGATCCGCCGCCTCTTCCCTTGACACATCGGGCAACCACCAACCGACCACCCCTGTGCGCAATTCACCCCACACCGACCACCTGCGCGCGCAATTCCCTGCACCTCTCCAGAATCCCTCTTCCCGATTCAACGTCCGCATGACAAGATTCCCCACAGATCACCATGCGGCACACACACAGCCCCATCAACGGTTCCCCGCCCGCCCGTCGCGCCTCCAGCGTCAACGGCCGCATCACCGCGCCGCCTCCGCACGCGAAACAGGAAGAACATCGCCCCTCCGCCCCTCAAAAACCCGCGGCCAAAAAGAAGACGGCCGAACTTCATGACCTCGTCCTCGAAGTCCTCCTTTCGAATCACAATCCCCTCGAAATCGCCAAAGCGCTGGGTTGCTCCCTCTCACAGCTCATCGAGCTGATCGAATCTCCCGAAGTCCGCCGCGAGATCGAGGCCTTCGAGCGCATCATCGAAATCCAGCATCGATTGACTCTCGCACGCGCTGCGCCGCAGGCCACCGCGAGTCTGTTGAACGCCGCCGTCGCCGCAGAAAAACACGAAACTGTCCGCATGGCCGCCTCGACCATCCTCCGCGCCCACAAGACCGCCAAAGCGGCGTCGGTGGCGGAGTCATCGATCAATGGCGCCCCGGTGCAGCAGTCCCCAAGCCGACGACAAGACAGAAAAACTTCACCCCCCAATCCACACCAGGCCAAAATCCCGAACCGCCCCCACCACAAAACACCAACAACTCAAACGCGCCGTCCGAACAAAACGCGCTGCCCGAACACCGACCGCGTTTTCACGAACTCGGCGCCGCCGGTATCTCATACGCCAATCCCACCGAGCACAACACCACCGGATGCCCCAGCCGCAGCCTCCACGCCTCGAACCGCTGCCGCCGAGTCGACCAGTCCACCAACTCCGAAACCCGCGGCCTGTGGAAAGCCCCGAGCGCCTCCGGCCCACCACAGTGGCCGTTCCTCGCCGCACGAAACAAACATTCTCCGCACAAAGACACAGTACCTCTCTGCACCGCCGTGGCGAGTGGAGAATACGGATCTTGGTTGATAAACAGGCGATCTGAATGGGTGCCGTGGTAAAGGCGTCTTCGCCTTTGCCACGCCGAGCTTCCAGACGCGTGGCAGAGCCGAAGTCGGCTCTGCTACGGCGCCCTTCTGGTTCAACATGGCGCCCGAGTTTCAAACAGGAATCGTATAACTCGGGGCGGGACGCCCCGGCTCGCTTTGGGGATATGGAGATTGTGTGAGTGTGGGTTCAGTATTCCTTGCGCATGCGCGCGGAGGGAATATTGAGCTGGTTGCGATATTTCGCGATGGTGCGCCTCGCGATGTCGACGCCGCGTTCGCGGAGTTTGTCGGCGAGGGCTTCGTCGCTGAGGGGGTTTGATTTGTTCTCGGCGTCGACGATTTCCTGGAGGACGGCCTTGATGGCGTCCCAGCTCATCTCTTCGCCGGAGTCGGTCTGGGCGCCGCCGGAGAAGAAGCTGCGAAGGGGCATGACGCCGCGGGGGGTCTGGACGTATTTGCCGGCGACAGCGCGGCTGACGGTGGCGACGTGGACGCCGAGCTGGTCGGCGACCTGGGTCATGGGGAGCGGGCGCAGCGCCTGCGGCCCCTGCTCGAAGAACTCGCGCTGGGCGTCGGCGACGACGCTGATGACGCGCATCAGCGTGTGGTTGCGCTGGTTCACCGCGTCGATCAGCCACTGAGCGTTGCTGAGATTGGTGCGGATGAAATCGCGCGTCGGTTTTTCGACAGCGCGGTCGCGGGCCATGCGGGCGTAGGAGGGGTTGATGCGCAGCGTCGGCGCCAGGTCGTTGTGCAGGCGGGCGATGTAGCGATCGCCGTCTTCGTCGTACTCGATGACGGCGTCGGGGATGATCGCGGGGGGCGAGTCGGTCACGAAGTGACGCCCCGGCGCCACCGTCAGGCGATGCATCCACTGCACCGCCTCCTTGATCTGCTCGATGCCGAGGCCGGTCTTCTGCGCGATGCGCGGCAGACGGTTCTGCGTCAGGTCGTCGAGGTGCTCGGTGATGAGCGTGCGGACGGTGGGGATGATGGGCTCGGCGCGCTCGCGCTCCATGGCGTCGAGCTGGAGGGTGAGGCACTCGACGGTGTCGCGGGCGCCGAGGCCGACGGGCTCGAGCGTCTGCTGGATGATGCGCAGGACGTTTTCGAGATACTCGATGTCCGGCTTCTCGCGGTCGGCGGGAGATCGGTCGGCGATGGTCTCCAGGGGCGTGTGCAGGTAGCCGTTCTCATCGATGTAGGAGATGATCAGGTCGCCGGTTTCGCGCGTCTGCTCATCGACATCGGCCATGGACCACTGCTCGAGGAGCTGCTCGGTGTACGAGGGGCCGCGGGCGGCGGTGTTGGCCATCGCGTCCATCTTGCCATCGCGCTCACCGGACATGCGCGAGGGCGAGTAGTTGCCGTGCTCAAGCTCGCTGGCGGAGCGGTTTCTGTCGGCGGAGGAGTATTCGTTCTCGAATGCTTCCTTGTAGGACGACTCCATCGAGTCGAGACGCTCGAAATCGCTCTCGCCGGATTCGTCGATGCTCAGCTCGCGATCGCCGGCGTCGTCCGAGCCGCTCTCGTCGCGGTTGTCGGTTTCGACGGGCTGGCCGTCCTCGCCGGGGTCGGCGGTTTCGAGCGTGATGTTGGACTCGAGCTCCTGCTCGATGCGCTCCTGGAGGGCCAGCATGGGAAGCTGGAGGATCTCCATGGACTGGATCATCCTCGGGGCCAGCTTCATCTGCTGGCCGAGCTTCATCTGCTGTGACGTATCAAAGCGCATCGTGTGGCTGTTCGCTCGCGGGCTCCGGATCGCGCAGCGCCGGGAGCCGATCCGCGGCGTTCGCTCTCTGATTCGCTCCAGCTTACTCCATCGACTGGCGGCCCTGTATGGCGTCAGCCAGAACCGCCCTGCTGGCGAATTCGATCTGCCCGCCCGACGGCAGACCCCGCGCAAGCCTGCTGACGCGCACGCCGCGGCGGTGGAGCTCTTCGCCCAGATAAAGCGCGGTGCCGTCCCCCTCGACCACGGGGTTGAGCCCGAGAATCACCTCGCGGACCGCCACCCCCCCGCTGTTGGCGTTCGGGTCCTCGACGCGGCGGAGCAGGTCGTTGACGGTGATGTCCTCCGGACCAACGCCGTCGAGGGGCCGGATGAGGCCCATGAGGACGTGGTAGACGCCCTTGTACATCCCGGTCTGTTCGAGGGAGATCAGGTCCTTGGGCTGCTCGACGACGAGGATGAGCGAGCGGTCGCGGCGGTCGTCGGAGCAGATGTGGCAGGGGTCGGTTTCGGTGAGGTTGAAGCAGACGCCGCAATGGCGCACGCTGCGCTTCACATCCTCGACAGCGCGTGCGAGCTTGAGGGCGTCGGGCGCCGGCGACTTGAGGATGTGGAATGCGAGGCGCTCGGCGGAGCGGCGGCCGATTCCGGGGAGCTTTGAGAATTCGTCGATGAGGCGGTCGACGCTTTCGGGGTACACCGAGCCGTTGCGGCGCGAGGCGCCGGAATGACCGGGGGCGCCGAAGGCGGATCGATCGGGCTCGCTGGAGCGCGTGGGCATGACGACATCGTATGCGGCGGATGGACGGCGTGGGGATTGCAAGCGTTCACGGCCGGGGCGCGCCCGGACCGATGTTCACTGCATGGAGTTGAGCATCCTGATACCGACCCACGGGCGACCGGAGAAGCTGGGCGCGTGCATCGCGGCGCTGGCGCGGCAGACGATGGACCCCGGCGATTTCGAGGTGATCGTGGGGATCGACGGGCCGGACCGGGGCGAGGCGGAGGCGACGGCCCGGGCGGCGGGCGGGCGGATCCGGCCTCGGGTGGAGGCGCTGCCCAAACGCGGCCCGGCGGCGACGCGGAATGGCATGCTCGAACTGGCGCGGGGCCGATTCATATTGCTGTTGAATGACGATGTGGTTCCGGATGCGGACTGCGCCGCCGCGCACGTGCGGGCGCAGGCGGCGCCGGCGCGAAGCGATCGCCCCGCGATGGTTCTGGGATCGGCGCCGTGGCGCGTGCATGAGAACGACACGCTCTTCGATGCGCTGGTGCGCGAGACATCGTTGATCTTTTTCTACGACCGGATGACGGAGGATGAGGACCCGGAGCGCGACTGGGGCTTTCGACACGCGTGGACGCTGAACCTGTCGGCGCCGACGGCGGCGCTGCGCGCGGTCGGCGGGTTCTGCGAGAGTCTGCGCGACGCGTGCTACGAAGACCTCGAGATGGCGTGGCGCGTGCAGCGCGAGCTGTGGCTTCCGGTGCTGCATCGGCCCGAGGCGATCGTGACGCACGACCACCGTGTGACGCCGGATGAATACATGGAGCGCGAGCGCCGGCTGGGCAGATCGGCGTGGGACCTGGCGACTGTGAACCCCGGCTGTGCGCAGGACGTCTTCCGCCGGGACGTGGCGAGCGATGCGGAGCTTGAGGATGCGCGGCGGTACATCGACCGCGACCGCCCCGACGCCGCCCGCGGCGAGGAGGCGCTGCGCCGCCTGGCGGCGATCCCGACGCGCGTGGTCGACAGCGCGGAGCGGGGACGCCTGCTGCGATCGGTGTACGAGCTGCACCTGCCGATGAAGCGGAGGCTGTGGCGGATGGGATTGGTGGAGGGGGCGGGGGTGACGAACGGGCTACATGCAACTCGGTGACACCGACCAAGAGGCAGCATGCCTGAATGAGTCCAAGTCGGACACAGCCGGAATGTCAGCGAATCCGCGTAGATCGGCTTGACAAATCTCCCTGTACCTGTATAATGCCCGTATGTCTATCGTAGGTCGCGCTGATAAGAGCATGTCGCGTTGTGAAAGCGAACTGCGTGAGCTGGGCGCGGAAGCCCTGCGGGCAGGTGATTATGAGTCTGCCCGGCTGATCGCGGAGCTCGCCGAGGCGATCGCGGACCAGCGACGACGTTGTGGGCTGGATGGCTCGGAAGCTGTGCGCGATCGCAAGCCAAGCGGCGGCGCATCGCAGAACCGGGTTTACCAATCTCCCTCGGTTGGCGATCCGGCGGGGGGAAGTAGTCGGAAACGACCGCGAACACCGTCGAAGAAATCTGGCTCCTATCCGCTCTTTGTACGTCGTGGTGAGAAGTTGGTGAAGATAGGCTGGTCAAAGAAGAACAAGCAGGAATATGAGCACTCAATGCCGTGGTCCGCGGCGCTTGTTTTCAGCAGGCACCTTCGCTCCAGAGTGCATCGAGGCCGCATCTTCACTGTCGATGAACTGCTTCCTGCCCCAGATACAGAGAATCAGGCTGAACTTCCTGGATATCAGGTGTACCTTGCCATCGCCTGGCTCAGAGAGATGGGCCTGGTAGAGAAACGCGGCCGGGATGGGTACACCGCGGATCCTGGAGATCTGGACGAGAAATCCTTGGCGCAGAGGTGGGCGAAGTTACCATCGCGTGATCATTGAGTGAGGTGATCTGTGAAATATCAGTGGCATTTCAGACCAAGACATCGTGGGGACGACATATCCAATCCGATCAGCGGGGAGTTCTTTGCCGACAGCGGGTCGCCGAATCCTTCTACAGGACTGGTGCGCGAGGCTCTGCAGAACGCAATCGATGCGGGCAGGCGAATTGACAGGTGGGGCGAGCCGGTTGTGGTGAGGATCGGCATCTTCCGCGGAAAGCATGCGCTCTCAAGGGAGGCGGCCGCGGAGCGATTCGCATCACTTCGTCCACACCTCTCGGTTGATGGCAACGGGCTGCGAAATGCTCCGGCTGACAATGAGCCGTGTGAATATCTGACTGTTGAGGATTTCGGAACATCAGGGCTGACCGGCGACACCACTGCCGACAGTGTGGAAGGACTACAGAACAATTTCGTTGACTTTGTCCGCAGCGATGGCAGGACGAGAAAAAATGAGGGTGATCGAGGGAGCTGGGGTGTCGGTAAGAACGTGTTTCCGCGCGCAAGTCGTATTAACGGGTACATCGCCTATACAGTACGCTTTGACGACGGCAGAAAGCTCATCATCGGAAAATCGATCCTCAAGATCAGGCGCATCGGTGGAGAGGAGTTTCAACCCCAATGCTACATGGCGGATTCATGGAGCCCCAATGATGTGCCGCGACCGTACGAAGGGTCAGAGGCGGTTGATTTGCTTTGTCGGGATTTTCAGTTGAAGCGGACGACGGAGCCCGGGCTTTCGCTGGTCATCCCTTGGCTGGACGATGACGTAACGTATGAGGATCTGCTGGCCGCGGTGGTCGATCAGTATTATTACGCAATACTTTCGGGCGTTCTCGCCGTTGAACTCACGGATGGCGACTCAGATTGCACGCTGAGCCGGTCGACCATCGCAGAAATCGTGAGGTCGAAGTCGCGGCTACGTGATCATGTTGCCATGATCGAACTTGCATCGTGGTCGATGAAATTCCGTCAGAGCGAGCGACTGACTCTGAACGTTCCACATCCAGATGCGGCGCAGAAATGGGCTGCCGAACTGGTGCCTGAGGAAGTTCGCACGGGAATCACACAGAGACTGCTGCGCCGCGAGCGTGTGGCAGTGCGCATTCCGGTCCACGTGTACGCCAAGGGTGATTCGGTTCCAGAGCGATCTCATTTCGATCTGTATCTTGAGCACCACGACGAGAGTAAGCAGATTCGTCCGAGCTTCGTACGAGAGCAGCTTCTCATCAATGATGTGAAACGGGCCGTCGGAGTTCCGAAGATCCGGCCGTTGGTGGTCATCGATGACAAGCCGCTCGCTGCGCTCCTTCGGGCCGCTGAGCCACCCAGTCACGCCGACTGGAGCGCCAGCACCGGCAACTTCAAGAATGTGTATCACAACGGGAATCATGTGATCACCTTTGTAAAAACGGCTGTCACGCAGCTCATGAGCATCGTCAGGGCGGGTGATGAAGAGCCGGACCCGACGATCACGATCGATTTCTTCGCGCTGCCGGAGCCGGATGACCGTCCCACGCCACCGGGCGGCAGGGAGAAGAAGAAACAACCGGGAGATGACAGCGATAAGAAGATTGGTCCTCTACCGCGCAACCCGCGCCGATTTGCCATCGCCGAGGTGGCAGGCGGGTTTGTCGTCCGCCCGGGCGAGCCGGGGACGACGCTTCCGAGTCGACTGCGAGTGGCAATGGCCTATGACGTGTTGTCCGGCAGCCCTTGGAAGCAGTATGAGCCAGCCGATTTCGATCTTACCAGACGGGATCGCAACGGAATCCAAATCGCCGCCAGCGGCGATGTTGAGTTCAAGGTCGCAGACAGCAATCAGATCCATCTGAAGCTGACCGGGCCGGAGTTCGAGTTGTACGTGACCGGATTTGATCGCAATCGCGACCTCATCGTCCGGGCTTATGATCCGAAGGAGCCACCTGATGCCGATTCGGCGGCTGAATTACACGAAACGGAAGAAGCTCACGGGTGAGCAGGTCCGTGTCCGGTTGACGCCGAGCAACAATGGAGCGCCGCGCGCCTTTGAAGCGTATTTGAAGCTGTCTCCTGGGCTGCCGGGCGACGCTCGGGTATTCGTTGAGGCGTACCTGACAAGCCCGGCGACGCGGATGCGATTCGACTTCGGCAGTGTCGACGCGATCCAGCCGCCTCCGCTTGAGACACGTCGACTGCATGAATTCCATGAAGACATGCCAGCGCCGCTGTTCCGCGTCAAGGTGACGGATGTGCGCGAGACGCCGGGCAGGCTTCTTGCTGATGCGCAGAAGATCCGACCCGTCGATCCGGATGAGAAGCCGGACCAGAGGCGGGGCATTCTCTTCACCTCCTGGCGGGACAACGATGGCCCGGTCTGGGAGTTAGAGTTTGAAGATCCACGCGGGCCGCAATTGTTCATCGACAAAACGGCCGACCCGCATCACGACCTGCCTGGAACGCCCGAATTCAGGGCGCTGGTGTATCCGGAGATCATTCGTCGGAGCCTGACGTGGGTGCTCATCGATGAGGAGGGCAAGTGTATCGAGGATCCGGAGTTCTGGCATGGGCGATGGCTGAACTTTCCCCGAGACGCCTTTGGCTTCAGGGAGGCGCCACCCGCTTCCGGTGCGGATTCTGCGGAGAAGAGGATGTGGATCGATGAGGCCGTGAAGTGGTGCAGCCAGAAGGCGGGGCTGTGTCGGTCCATCGCCCCACAGGAGGAGTCTGAGTGATGCAGTTCCGAAGGTTTAATGACGCCGGGATCGAGGCGTTTCGCGAATACCTGCAGAGGCTGCGAGCCGAGCCGACATCGCCCCCCCCGCTGTCTCTGCTGACGAACAACGAGGTCTCGGCGCCGCTCACCCCCGCGATCAGCGCTGAGCCTGATACGTTCGATAGTCGGATGGATTTCGCCCGATGGCTGCACACCGCCTCGGAAGCGGCGGACGCCACGATCCCTCGCGGCGACGCTGGATTCTGGGCGTGGCTTTCTCTGGCTCTGTTCGATCAGGTGTGTCCGGTGGATGGGAATGGAATGCGAACTGTCCGAGAAGATGCAAGATATATTGCCATGTTGCAGGATGCACGGCGACACTATCGACACTTGCTGTTTGGTCCATATTCAATTTTCCATCTTCATCGAGATGATCCTGACGCCGCTGGCGTCCTCCTATATGGCGAACTCACGACACTCGGGCATCACCAATACCAAATAGCCTCTCGCAAGGACCTGCTTGGAAATAAAAATGTTCTTTCTGCCGCAACTCTACTATATATTGATGAGCAAACTGGCCGGACAAAGCGGGGAAGTGTTTCTCAGCGTAATGGTTCTGTTTTTCGATTTGTGCGCATCGTTAACCAGCTGGAACGCGTGTGGGATCTTATGGCGACTGATGCTCGCCAAATAATTGAAATGCTGCCATCGGAATTCGATCGCTTCAAATCCCCTCGTTCACTGAACGATCTATGAATATATTCTCTCTGTGATACTTGATCGCCTCCGGATCAGGTGAAAAGACAGCGAAGAGTTTCTGTTGATACGCGCCGCCAGCTCGATGATGTCCGGGTTGTGCTGGTGCAGCTTGCCGAAGGACGTCTGGCAATAGAGGCGAAAGGCGACGAGCGTTTCTTCCCACGTCCATTTCCGCTGCTTGGGCATCACGCCAGGGTGGCAGAACCGAATCTCCGCCGCAACCGGTCGCGCCTGCGCCGACACAAGCGCCCCGGGGAGGACTCGAACCTCCGACCTGCGATTTAGAAGACCGCTGCTCTATCCAGCTGAGCTACCGGGGCGGGCAGGGAAGCGTACCGGGGTCGTTGCGGGGGGACAACGGGCGGGCGGTTTCGCCGGCTTTCGCTCACCTGGGCGTCGTTCGATTCAGCAGCCATTCGATGGCTTCGGAGAGGACATCTGCGACGAGGAGTGTGTGGCCCTGGCCCTCGGCGAGGCGGATCTCGATATCGGCGCCGCGGTCGCGGGCGGCGGCGGCGCCGGGGAGCATGCGGGATGCGGGGACGATCGGGTCGAACTCGGCGGGGATGAGGAGCGTGGGCGGCGGATCGTCGTTGCGATTGAAGAAGCCGCCGGCGATGCAGCAGATGGCGGCGACATCGTCCGGGCGCATGCGCGCCACCGCGGAGGCTGTCATGGCGCCGAGTGAGTGGCCGACCATGTAGACGCGGCTGCGGTCGATGTTGTGCTCTGCGGCCATGGTGTCGACGAGGAGGTCGAACCAGGCGGGCGTGGAGACGAAGGTGGTGGTGAGGGGGGCGGCGACGATGAAGCCGTGCTCGTCGGCGAGCTGTTGAATGAGGCCGGCGCCGTAGGCCTCGAAGAACATGGTCTCCTCGCCGCCGGCGCCGTGGAGGGCGATGACGAGGGGCGACGGTTCGTCGGCCGCGGGGCGGGGCGGGGCGTAGACGGTGAGGGGCATGCGGGCGGCGTCGATGCTGAGCGTGCGCCAGATGCGGCCGGGGCGTTGCTTGTAGGGGTTCTCCGCGCGTTCGAGGGCGGCGATTTCCTGGTCGAGCGACTGCATGAGCTCGTGCGGGTCGAGCAGGTAGCGCGCGGACTGCTGCGTATCGGGCGGCAGGGCGAGGAGCTCGTTGCGGTCGCGGCAGGCTTGCAGGGCCTGGAGGAAATGAGATGGTCCGTCGCCGATGGCTTCGAGGCGGGCGCTGTTGGCGGCGTGGGTCTTGCGCAGGTCGCGATCGACGATGGACCAGTGGCCTGCGTCGATGTCGAGGTCGTCGCGGGTGCGCAGCTCGATGCGCAGTTGTCCCGGTCGGAGGAACGTCGCGGGCGCATCGAGCGGGCGGCGCAGGGAGATGCGTCCGGCGTCGTCGATGGGCGCTTCGACGGGCGATTCCCAGGAGTCGCCGTCGGCGTTGAGCAGGCGCAGCGTGAGATGCGCGCGTCCGGGGCGGCGATCTTCGGGCGCGGCGATGTAGCGCGAGGTGATGACGAGCTCCGGCGCCGGGCCGCCGGCGCGGATGTGATGAACGGCGGGCTCGATGCGCGCTGCGAGCGAGATCGCGATGGACGCGTCGATATCGGCGCTCGCGCCGAGTGCGCGAAGGGAGAGCAAGTCGATCTGGCGCAGCGGGCGGGAGAGATCGCCGGAGAAGAACATGCGGGTAGCGGCGTCGAAGCCGCGGTTGAATTCGAGCGTGGCTTCGGCGGTGCGCTGGAAGGTCGCATAGGCGCGCTCGAAGCGGAGGAAGGTATGGGCGAGGTCGGCGCGTGTGGGGAGCGATGCGGGGAAGGGGCCGGCGGCGTCGGCGTCTGCGCGGGCGGAGTGCGTGATGAGGCCCGGCGCCAGCGCGAGGGCGGCGGCGAGCGCGAACGGAAGGGTCAGGGCGCGATTCGGTCGGGGCATTCGTGAAACTCCATCACGTCGCGGCGCAGGCGCCGCCGGAGCAGCCTGCGAGGTCGGTGTAGTCGGGTCGGTCGGCGGCGGAGCGGTGGCGGAAGGCGCGGACGATGCGTCCGTCGGCGACGAGGAAGGCGCCGGGCATCTGGAAGCCGTCGCCGGCGAGTTTTCCGGCGCCATGACGGTTGAGTATGCCGGCCACAAAGCCGCGGATCCACACCTTGAAGCCGAAGAGCTGGCCGAGGCGGCCGCGCTTGAGTTCGAAGGCGCGGTAGAGATGTTTGTCGGGGTCGCTGACGCGGTGGACGTCTCCGAGGCCGTAGCGGGCGAAGACGGGAGCAGCATCGGAGTCCGGCGCCATCTGGACCAGGACGATCTGCACGCCGGATTGTTCGAGCTCCGCGCGGCGCTCTTTCAGGTCGGCGAGGGCCTCGCGGCAGAAGGTGCAGCCGAGGTGGCGCAGCAGGACGACGAGCAGCGGCGACTTCTTTGAGAGGTCGAGGAGGGATACTCCGGACTGGGTGTGCGCGCCGGCGAGCGCTTCCTGAAGGTTCTTGGGCGCAGGTTGTTCGCGTGAATCGGTTTGTGTCGCTGTCGCCTGGCTCGTTGTCATGCCGGTTCGCTGCCTTTCGCGGCC
This sequence comes from Phycisphaeraceae bacterium, assembly GCA_007693965.1. Classification (GTDB taxonomy): domain Bacteria; phylum Planctomycetota; class Phycisphaerae; order Phycisphaerales; family UBA1924; genus RECQ01. Next base: position 11,674 of record RECQ01000040.1, read on the forward strand.
CTTGCTGCGCTGATGAGGATCAGCGTGAAGGGCGCCCACCAGATCAGGTCGTTGGTGATAATCGTCCATCCGAAGGACCACGGCAGGTCGCCCCCGGCCGCGGCGTCAAGGAAGCCGATGGGGCCGAAGACTTTGCCGAGCAGTCCTACGAGGACGATAGGCCAGTGGCGCAGCGGATTGCGGGAGGCGATGAGATAACCGATCCCGTAAACGCCCACGATCATGCCCACGCACTGCCAGATCTGCGGATAGAGCGGCGGCGCCATGCCGGACCACTCGAAGATGGCGTTCGGCGCCGCGATGATGAAGGCGCCCCAGAGCAGGTTGTAGAGGCCGGCGAGGACGAGCGTTGTGCGCATCCATCGAGGGGAGCGCCCGGAGCTCACGCCCCGCCTCGCGGACGGATCGTGCCCAGGCCGCCGTCGGCGCCGATGCACTGGCCGGTCACCCAGGAGCTCTCGGGGCCGAGCAGCCAGCGGATGGCGGGAACGATGTCTTCCGGCTCTCCGACGCGGCCGAGGGGGTGCATGGCGGTCGAGGCCTTGAGCGAGGCTTCGCTGGATGTGATGGCCTTCGTCGCGTTGGTGCGCACCAGGCCGGGGGCGACGCAGTTGATGCGCACGCCGCGGGAGGCGTAGGAGGCGGCGGCGGAGAGCGTGAGCCCGATGACGCCGGCCTTGGCGGCGGCGATGGCCTCGTGGCTGGGCAGTCCGACGCGGGCGGCGGCGGAGGACATCAGGACGATCGAGCCCCCCTGCTGCTTCTGCATCAGCTTCGCCGCGGAGCGCACGATGTTGAAGGACGTGGTGAGGTTGCGCGTGAGCGTGTCGAGCCACTCGTCGTCGCTGGTGAGATGGGCGGGCTTGATGAGGACGGAGCCGATGCAGTTGACGACGCCGTCGAGACGTCCGTGGCGCTCGCGGGTTTCGTGGAGGAATGCGTCCACGGCGTCGCCCTCAGCTGCATTGAGGGCGGTGTGGTCCGCATCGAGTTCGTCGGCGAGTTTCGAGAGATTTTCCTCGGTGCGGGACGCGAGGGCGAGCGTGTGGCCGTCTTCGGAGAGCGAGCGCGCGAGGAGCGAGCCGATGCCGCCGGTGGCGCCGAATATGGCGATGGTGGATTGTTCGTTGATTGTGCGCGCGGTCATCGCGGTCCTCCGTTCTCGTGGGTGTTGTCACGAGTGGATTCGATGCGGAGGGTCGATGGATTCGATGGCTTGATCAGCCCTCGACAGGCGCGACGAGGGGGACGCGATCCTGCTTGGAGACCACCACGCCCCCGGGCTGCTCGACGGTGATGGCGAAGAGCGTGGGGCTCCTGACAGGGAGCTTGGCGCGGATGGGGACGCGGACCTCGCCGGTTTCATCGGGGCGGACGTTGAAGACGCCGCCGTCGACGGGGTGCTCGTCGCGGGTGGGATCGAAGATCCAGAGCTGGTAGTCGTTCTGATTCGGGTCGAGGGGCGGGAGGTCGCGGAAGACCATCCAGCCGGCCTGGGCGCTGTCGCTCCAGAGCACCTCGCCGGTGACGCCCTCGCCGAGCGGATCGGGGCCGGGCGACCAGGCGACGCGGACGGCGTCGGGACGCGTTTCGATGTCGGCGTAGGCTGGGAATCGCTCTTCAGGTTGGGTGATGACGGTGAACAACATCAGCCAGCCGAGCAGCGCGATGGCGATGGCCGCGGCGGCGGAGAACCACGCCAGACCCGTGGCGCCACCGATGCGCGCCAGGACGCCGTCGCCACCGCTGGAAGCACCGGGGGCGCCAGAGCTTGCGCCGGCGGCCCACTCTCGGCCAGCCTTTGAAAGGCGCTCCCGCACTTCAGCGGGCATGGCGTCCGCCTGCTGTGATGGCGGCTCGCCGAGGGCGAGGGAGAGTTCGGCCGCGGTGCGTTCGAGGGCTTCGAGATCGGCTTCGCCTTCGGTGGCGAGCAGCGCATCAAGCTGCTTGCGCTCGGCGGCGTCCAGACCTTCGGTCACCTGGTCGGCCAGGAGGTCGAGCATGCGGTCACGGTCGGGAGTGGGCGATTGACTCACAGCGCCACCTCCGTTCCCGCGGTTCCGCGAATTTCATCGATGATCTCCCGGGCCCGGATGAGGCCGCGGCGGATGTGCGTTTTGACGGTGCCGAGCGGCATGCCGGTTATTTCGGCGATCTGGGCGTGTGTGTATCCCTGCTGAATGGAGAGTCGCAGGACACGCTGCTGATCATCGCTAAGCTGCTCGAAGGCTTCAGACGCGGCGGAGAATTCTTCCGTCAGCTCCTGACCCTGCTCGGAAGCATCGACCTTCGACTCGCCGACCTGATTCTCATCGGGCATGGCGACGGGCTTGAGCCGGCGCCCCTGCCGGTTGAGGCGATCGATCAGGCGGCGCCGGGCGATCATGGCGATGAATGTCGATTCACCCGCGATGGTCGGATCGAAGCGTCCGGAGCTGCGCCACACATCGGTGAAAATCTCCTGCACCGCATCTTCGGCGTCGGCCTGGGTGGACGTGAACCGCCGCGCCAGCGACCACACCAGAGCGCTGTAGCGATCGATGCATTCCTGCACCGCTCCTGCCTCACCTCGTGCGACTCGCTGAAGAATGGTGTCCGACAACGGAAGCTGATTCCTTCTCCGCCTTTCGGTCGACGCAGACGAGCGTCGCCGTCGAGAACCCGGACCCCTGCAAAGGGCGGCGGATTTGACTGTATGCGAACTCCGCCTCGGAAGGCAAGTCCGCGAGGGGAATCCCGTAGCCTGGATGGCGGGTTGGATTGTGATGGTCATGGGAATTGTCTGCAGGCGGGTGAAATCACTTCGCCTGCGCGCGCAGACAGCGACGATCGCTCGCCGCTGCCCACGCACGGAACAAAGGACGGAGACATGGTCGATCACATGCCGGGGGGCAGGATCACGGAGTCGATGACATGGATCACGCCGTTGACGGCCTGGATGTCGGTCTTGCTGATGCGGGCGTCGTTGACATAGGCGCCGCGAGAGCTGGAGCGGATGCGGACCTCGGACCCCTGCACGGTCTTGGCGGATCCGGCCTTGATCGCCTGGTCGGCGTAGACGCGGCCGGGCACAACGTGGTAGGTCAGGACGGCGCGAAGCTGGTCGCGGTTCTCAGGCTTGAGCAGATTCTCGACCGTGCCCGAGGGGAGCTTTGCGAAGGCGGCGTCGGTGGGCGCGAAGACTGTGAAGGGACCGTCGCCCTTGAGGGTCGAGATGAGCTGGGCGGCGTCGAGGGCTGCGGCGAGCGTCTTGAACGTGCCGGCGCCGACGGCGACTTCGACCACATCCTCCATGCTGGGCAGGATGACCGAATCAATGACGTGGATCACGCCGTTGCTGGCCTCGATGTCGGTTGAGGTGACGCGGGCGTCGTTGATTCGGACACCGCCGCTGCTGTTGATGTTGACGCGCTGGCCGTTCAGTGTCTCGGCGTAGTCGAGCCCGGTGACGTCGGAGGCCATCACCTTGCCGGAGACGACGTGGTAGGTGAGGATCGCCTGAAGAGCGGACCTGTTCTCCGGCTTGAGCAGGTTCTCGACCGTGCCGGCGGGGAGCTTGGCGAAGGCGGCGTCGGTGGGCGCGAAGACTGTGAAGGGGCCGTCGCCCTTGAGGGCGTCGACGAGGCCAGCGGCCGTGAGGGCGGCGGCGAGCGTGTTGAAGGATCCGGCGTTGACCGCCGTGTCGACGATGTCCCGCGTGGCGCCCCCCCGCTCCTGCCAGGAAGCGTTGGCGACGGTGGGGGTGTCTTGCGCAGCGTTGGATGAGCATTGGGCATGGACGCCGGTCGCGGCGGCGCCGGTGATGATGGCGCTCGCAAAGAGATGAATCTTCATGGGAAATTGTCCTCGTGTCTGGTTGCTGGATTTCGGGACGGCGGGCCGGCTCCGCCGCGCCTGAACGACAGGCTGAACTGGTCAGCCCCCGTATTCGATGGAGGACCCGACTGGATTCAGCGGCGGAGGCGGACTTTTTTCGGCCTGTGGGGAAGCGTCAGTCTGAGACGCTGGAGCCGGGGCGTCCGCGGTAGTGGTCGCGGACGGTATGCAGGAACTTGTATGGCCCGATGGGGCGACATCCGGCGCGCCGGCGCGCAGCGCCCAGCTTGTAGAGCAGCGACCACTGGCGGAAGAGGACCCAGTATCGCCAGGGCGTTGAGCGGCCGGGATCGTAGATGTTGGTGGATTCACTCATGACGCCGTTGAGTTCGATGACGCCGAATCCCTCACCGCGTTTCAGCGCTTCCTCGCTTTCGTAGCGGATGTCGAATCGTCCGAAGTCGAAGCCATTGTCGGGAAAGCCGCGGGCGATCTCATCAATCTGGCGCACGAATTCGGGCGTGATGAGGTCGGCGCCGTCGAGCAACTTGACGCCCTGGCAGTGGTTGCCCGCGAAGGCGAGCCGGAGCCGCTCGCCTTTGAACAGCACGCGGTCGGTCTGATCGGCGAAGCGCTTTAGAAACGTGCGGGCCTGCATGCTGTAGCGGGGATGGCTCCAGATGAGCTCTTCCAGAGAGTGGCGTCCATCGCCTTCGATGATGGGGAATTCTTTTCTTGTGATGGAGAAGATGAAGCCGGGCTCATCGAGATCTGCGCCTGGGCGTCGGGCCCACAGCACGCCGACCTCGCACGGCCCCGGATGCACGGGCTGCGCGATCGCGGGGCGCGTCATGAGCTGGAAGTATCGCTGAACGTCTTCGCGCGAGCGGACGAGTTTCACACCGTGGGCGCGCTGGGCTGCATCGGGCTTGAGGACGAGGGGGTACGACGTGAACGCCGGATCTTCGTGGATGAGTCGCTCCACCAGCTCGGCGCGCTGGAGGGGATCGAGGCCTTCTGCGGGAATGAGCTTTGAGGGCGTGAGCCAGCGATCGGCGCCGCCCTCGCTGAGGGCGCGCATGATCTGGTGCTTGCTTTCGTTGATCACGCCGCCGCCGTTGGGGACGCCGGGGTTGGCGCAGGTGAAGGTCATGAGGCCGCGATGGCGGAGGGCGAGCCACATGATCCAGGGGATGAGTGGCAGGTAGAAGATGACGGGCGGCCAGAACTCGACGAGGTAGAGCCTGCGCAGCTTGGACCGGAGCCGCCGTCGCCCCAGCCTGGTGCTGGACATCTCGATGATGCGGATGCTGATCAGAATCACCGCCAGCGCGGCGAGCAGCCCCAGCCCGCCGCCGAGGGCGCGTTCGAAGATGCGCAGCAGAACCGGCCCGAAGATGGCGGAGAGTGTGAGTAGAAACGGCGTCCAGATCAGGGCCGCGATGATCGCCCAGATGATAAAGCGATTCGATCTTCCGGAAAGCATGCCCGCCGTGATGTAGAGCGGCATACGTGTGCCGGGGAGGACGCGCGCCAGCATGACGGCTTTGAACGCGTGCCGCTCGAGCATGCGCCCCCACCGCTCCAGCCCTTTTTCGGGCAGCCAGGCGCGCAGGATGGGCCAGCGCAGCGCCGGGCGCCCGGCGAATCGGCCGATCATCCACAGCAGCAAGTCGCCGGTGGCGATGCCGATCAGGCATCCGAGAAAGCCGACGGCGAAGTCGATGTCGCCGCTGGCGATGAGAATTCCGACTCCGATCACCGTTGCATCTTCACTGATGAACGTTGCGAAAATGATGATGAGCACGATCGGGAGCCAGTGGGCGCCGTGGACGATTTCAAAGCGGCCGATGCCGCGCCTCGGCGCATCCTGAGCGAGCGGCGCGAAGTCGGCGCGCCCCGGGAGAGCGCGCGCCAGCGGATCGTCGTGTCGCTGGAGAAAGGGGATGAGGTGGTTGGCCGTCTCCTCCGGGTGCGACAGGGGAAGGAAGTGATTGGCGTCCAGCATCACCAGGCGGCTGTCAGGGAGGATCTGGTGGTGCAGCTCAGCGCCCCACGCGGGGGTCAGCACATCGCTTCGGCCGTGGATGATGAGCGAAGGCCGCTCCAGCCGCTCCATGACGGCGCGCACCGGTCGCTGGTCGGTGTCCCAGAAGCTCCGGATGAAGGCGTGGCGAAACGATCGAGGTCCGAGCAGGCCGAAGTGCGGCAAGAACTCGGGAAGCGCCACGAGCGTGAGGAATCCGAAGGCGTATTTGCCGTGCTCGAAGTAATAGTCGCCGGAGCCTTCCGTCTCCTGGGCGCCGATGGAGCTGATCAGCGTCACGGAGGCGATGCGCTCCGGCGACAGCTCGGAGAGATAGATGGCCGATCCGCCCCCGAGGGACCAGCCGACGGCGTGAACCCGATCGAGCCCGAGCTGGTCCATCGCGGCCAGGGCGTAGCGGGCCGTGGCGAGGATGGAGAAGCTGGGGACAAGTTTGTCAGAGCGTCCGAAACCCGGGGCATCCAGCGCGTAGATTGTGCGCCCGGAGCGTTCGGCGAGGATGGGAGCGAGGCGATGAAAGTCGGCGCCGCCGCGGGAGGGGCAGCCGTGGAAGAGCATCACCGGCGCCGCGTCAGGATCGGGCTCGTCGGGCGACCAGCGGAGGAGCGAGAGCCGGACGGGATCGCCCTCCGTCTCGCCGGCGTCGGTCATCGGCGCGGTTTCGATGGTGATCCGTTCGGCGCCAGGCAGTTCGATCGTGGATCTGAAGGGTCGTGGATCGACTAGGGCGATGACCAGGTGCGAGATCACCAGAAGCGCGGCGTAGAGATAGAGCCATCGCCAGCGCGACACCAACGCCCACAGTATCCGCCCCAGCCTGGTCCTTCGCATCATGTCCGCTCGCCGGACTTCTCTACGAATCCTGGCTCGCACCCGGCGAGCGCGCAATTCATCTGTTCCGTGCCGGCAGTGTACGTCATCGAGATGTCGATGGCGTCGGCCTTGCGGCGGACTTCAACAACCGTCGTCGAGACTGTGAGCGCATCCTCCCGGGACATCCGGACGCTGATCTCGGGCCGGTCCGGCCACGCGTGGCCATGGAACTCGTCCTGCAGCTCCGGCGTGAGGGGAGCGCGGCGGCGCCATTCATCAAAAAGTCTGAGGCGGGGACGGACGCGATCGTCGCCGAGGCCGGAGCTTGCGTAGCAGGCGGGACCGAGTTCTGTTCGTGCAATGCGGAGCGCACGCGAGTCCCATGACGAATTGATGACGCCGGTGTGATCCACGGCGACGAGGTGGAAGCAATCGAAGCAGTCGAGCGGGAAGGCTTCGAGACGATCGATGAACTCCTCGGGAGTTGCGGCGTCGATGAGGCGGGGAATGATGAGGCCCCGGCTGATGATGCGCTCGGGCGCCGGCGGCGCGGGGCGCTCCGGCGGGGCGGAGCTCAGGATCGCCAGGCTGAGACCGCGGTCGCTGACGCCGACCCACGTTCCTCCTGCCTGCGCGTCGATGGGCCACAGGGCCCGTCCCGCGTCGGTTCGATGCACACGCGGGGGCTGGCCTGCCTGCCGGTCACGTCGCTCATCGCGATTGGTCGCAAGCCGGTATCCCGCGAGCTCTTCGTCTGCGGCGCCGGGATCCGGGGGGATCGGAATGATCGTGACGGTGCACATGCTCTCTGCAGGCTTTCTGGGAATGCGGGTCGGTGATTTGTCTTACGAATGCGGGTTCGTGAGTGATTTTCAGCCTGTTGTCCGATCGTGGCGGACGGTCGCAGGCGCCCGGCCGAAATCGGCGGGGAGTTCGACGCCCATCGCCTCGGCGGCGACAAGGATCATGGCGTGGTGGTGGGTCGCGTGGTGGGTGGCGAAGGCGAGCTCGCGGGCGAGCGTGGATTCAAGCTCTGTTTCAGGATCATCCGGGTTCAACAATGATACGACTGTGACCTGGACGCCCGAGCGCTCGCTGTCAAGGGCGCCGAGCGCATCTGACAGTTGACCGACGCGGTCCATGGCGTCCGATCGGCTGGTTTCGATGACCGTGCCGCGCTTTCGCTGGTCGTAGCGGATCGGCTCGCCGCTCAGCGAACTCAGGATCGCCGAGAAGTGATCGAGCGTATGGCGGATGTGCTGGCCGACGGTGGCGCCGCGTAGCGCCGGCGAGGGCAGGGTGTACTGCTCATCGCTGATTCGCTCGAGGAGCGATGCGCCGTCCGAGAGCAAGCGCAGCGCCGCCCGGACAGCCGGATCTGCGATGGCTGATGTGTTCGATTCGATCTGGGGCGTCATGGTTGACTCACTGAAAGTGTGACGGTTGAGGCGATGCGGGTTTCATGGCCTTCTTGCCTCAACTGTGAACATCGTTGAGCGGACGGTTGTTCCCGCGTCCTATGTTGATGACGCTGTCAATGATCTCTCGGTGGTTGGCGCAGCGCGGGCACTTGTGCTGGCCGCCGAGTTTGCCCCGGCTTTCCAGCCAGCGATGGAAGGAGCCGAGGGGGAGCGTTGTGATGGTTGGAGGCGCCATGCCACGATCGCCGGAGCGTTTCACCCCATAATCGACGTTCTGACTCTTAAGGGATTCATCCACCGCCTGAGAGAATCGATCGGCGAGGGCGGCGTCGCCCTCCCACTCGACGGCCAGCTCGAGCCCGGCCCGGCGCCCCTCGCCGGGGTAGACGGGGGCGGCGGTGAACTCGCCGATGCGGATATCATCGGATGGGAGCGTTTTCAGGGCGTCGACCACGGCGTTTTCGATGTGCTCGATGATCAGGTTTTCGCCGAAGGCGTTGATGAAGTGGCGGTGGCGCCCGACGATGCGCAGGCGAGGCGGGCCGTCGGGAGGGATGGTGTCGAACTCGACCACATCGCCGATGATGTAGCGCCACAGTCCGGCGCAGGTGGACATCACCACCACATAGCGCTGCCCCTTCTCCACTTCGTCGCAGGTGAACGCGGAGGGATTTTCAGAGTCGATCTCTTCCAGCGGGACGAACTCGTAGAAAATGCGATGGTCAAGGTTGAGTCGCAGACCGGGGTCGCCCGGGGTGTCCTGCACAGCGATGAAGCCCTCGCTGGCGGCGTAGACCTCGAGACGGGTTGGAATGTCGTCGCCATCGGGCGAGCCCGACCACATCTGCCGCACGCGCCGCTCGAAGGGTGTGTACTTCACGCCTCCATGCACGAAGATTCGCAGCGACGGCCAGAGTTCACGCAGCGTGCGCTCGGGGCGTCCGCGCTCGTGCGCCAACTCGACCATCCGCTCCATAAGCACCAGCGACCAAGACGCCATGCCCGCAATCCAGCGAATGTCGGCGTCGAGGCAGCGCTCGGCCATGCGATCGATCTTGACGGGCCAGTCGGACATCAGCGCGATGTCCTTGCCGGGCATGTAGACGGCGGAGATTGGCCAGCGGATGAGCGATGTGACGATCCCGGAGAGATCCCCGGTGCGCACGCCATGCCTGTTCTCAACGACGTCGGTCGAGCCGCCCAGAAAGAGGAGTTTGCCGGAGAAGACGTCGGGCAGATCAACGCCGAAGCGCATGGCGTTTGCGAAGACGTCGTACGAGGCCTTGCGATTGTGGCGCAGCATCTCCTTCGAGACGGGGATGAACTTGTCGCCCGACGTGGTGCCGCTGGTCTGGGCCCAGTCACGCACGAGGCCGGGCCAGGTGACATCCGGCTCGCCCTGTTCGCGCATGCGGCTCAGGAGTGGGAGCAGATCGTCGTAGGTTTGGATGGGAACGCGATCGCGAAAGGCGTTGACGACGCCGGCGGAGTCCTCGCCGAAGAGACCGGCGAAATCGTGGTCGCGTCCGAAGATGGTCTCGCTGGCGTGTCGGACCAGCCAGCTCAACTGTTCGCCCTGGATGCGTCGGGCTCCAGCGCCCCAGTGGTTCAGGTCGCTCAGGGACCTGGTTCGGCGGGCCAGCATCGTTCGCAGGCCCGCTCCGATCAGAGCGGCGCCCTGACCCATCAGGCGACCTCCTGCCGCGACCGGCCGCGGGCGTCGTGTTGCAGCGAATCCAGCTCATCGAGGAAATTGACGAGGGCGCTGGTGAAGGCGTCCGGACATTCGATCATGGGCGCATGGCCGCAGTGATCGATCCAGTGCAGCCGGGCGTCGGGGAGGAGGGTGCAGAACTCCTCGGCGACGCGCGGGGGCGTGACGACGTCCTGGCGGCCCCAGACAACGAGCGTCGGCGTTGTGATGGCTCCTAGGCGGCTGCCCATGTGGTCGCGCCGGGCGCTCTTGGAGAGCTTCACCATCGTGCGGGCGGCCCGCCGGTTCGAGAGTTCGGAATGAGCCCGGTCGACCACACCGTCAGGAATTCGGGTGCGGTCGTAGAACAGCTCGGCGATCTTGTCATGGATCCAATTGTGGCTGGGGCGATGCTGCACTTCGCGGTTTCGGAAACCCTGCTCCAGCTCCAGATCGATCGGCTCCTCATAGAGGCCGGAGGAGCCGGTGAGGACGAGGCCCCGGACCAGGTCGGGCCGCTCCAGCACGATCTGCAGACCGGCGTGGCCCCCGAAGGAGCTGCCGATCAGCACCGCCGGCTCATTGATCAGCTCGTCAAGGGCGCGCATGATCAATCTGGCGACGCCGTCGACATTTGAGAGGCGTCCCGGCAGTTCGAGCAGCGGCACTTCGATCAGGTGCGAACGAAAGCGGGATGACAGGGCCCTGGCGGTCGGGAGCCAGTAGTCGTTGATTCCGAGCAGGCCGTGGAGAAAAACGAGGGGGCGACCCTGGCCGAGCTCATCGACGCGCACACGCACACCGTGGGAGTTGGCCTCGATGAATCGGGTGCGCGACCTGGCGTCGCCCGCACTGACTGCATCGGCGGGGGGAGGTGATCCCGATTCACGTTGGCTGTCCTGTTGGGGCCTGGGGGCGTCTGACACGCGCGACTCCGGAGGAAGTCAATCTCTCGGCGACGACGAGCGTGGACGCCGCGTCTGCACGCTGGGTCACTGGCGTCGCCGTCGCATCCTATGCGACTGGGGGGCCGTTTCTTGAGAGTACCGGGTGCAGCGTCTTCACGCCAGCCGCCTGCGGCTTTCTCCGAGGCGCCGCCGGGCCGGTCGCCGCGAGGAATCCGCCGGATTGACTGCGATGGGGAACGTGGGAGTTCAGCGTTGCCCCCGCCACCAGTCAGGCGGCGGCGCTTCTGGGGTGGACGAAGACACGCACGCAGTCGCCACCGGCGTTCTTGGCGGCGTGCAGGGCCCGGTCGGCGGCGCTGAGAAACGCCTCCACCCTCGGGAAGTCCCCCCCACTGGTCGCGTCGCGGGTGGCGACGCCGACGCTGACGGTGACGACGGGCCGGTCCTTGTCGAAGCGGTGCTCGTCCAGGGCGATGGGATTGGTCTTGAGCATCTCGCGGAACGACTGCACCAGCCGCGTGGCGCCCGCGCGATCGGTCTGCACGAGGAGCACCCCGAACCGCTCGCCTGCGCAGCGGCCCACCATGCCGCGGAAGGATCGAAAGTGACTCTGCAGACGACGGGCCAGTTCGGCGAGCACCGCGTCGCCGACATCCCAGCCGAATCGCTCGTTGATCTCGCGAAGTCCGTCCAGATCGACAAGGGCGAGGCTGAGCGTGGCGCCCTCGGCGTTCGCGCTGTCGTAGGACTGCGAGAGCGCTTCGAGGAACCGGTCGCGGCTGGCGACGCCGGTGAGCTGATCGACGTGCAGGGCGCGCTGGAGTTGCTCGGCGTTGCGGGTGGCGCTTTCGTTCTCCCTGTTCTGCGTCAGGGCGATGTCCACGAGCTTCTCGTTGGCGTTGGTCAGGATTTCATCGACATCAGGCTGCTCGCCGATCGAGATCTTGAACAGGCTGGCGATTTCAGAGGCGCCGCCACGGATCTCGCCGAGCAGGTCGTCGCAGTCCTCGCGGGAGAAGCCGAACCACTCGCTCGCCTGGCGTCGGAAGCGCGCCACCCACGCGCTGGCGTCATCCTGGGTGAGCAGCTCGGCGGCGATGTTGCCCAGTCCGATGCAGCGGGCCACGCTCTGGTATTCCTGCGGCGCCGCGGTGGGGCGCTCATGGAACCGGATGGGCACGATGAGCGCCTCTGGGAGGCGCCAGCGCTCCGCCAGCATGGCGCCGATCTCGGCGTGATGCAGTTCGAGCGTCTCCAGCTCCTTGCTGCCCAGTTCGCTGTGCTTGCCAGCGCAATCCTTGAGCACGTCGCCGTAGGTCTCTCCCAGAGCCCGGAACATGGCGACCATGCCGATGTCCTGCAGGAGACCGCCGAGGAACGCCTCTTCCGCCGCGGTGCAGCCGCAGCGGTTCGCCGCCAGTTTCGAGGCGATCGCGGTGTAGATGGCGCGGCGCCAGTACTCCTCGTAGTTGAAGCCCCTGTCCGCATCACGATCGAGCGAGGCGACGAGGCTGAAGCCGAGCGCGAGCGTCTTCACGCCATTGAGACCGAGCATGAGCTGGGCCTGGTGAATCGTGGAGCAGGGCTTGGAGAGTCCGTAGAAGGGTGAGTTGACGGTGCGCAGGATCTTGGTGGCCAGCCCCTGGTCGTTCTGGATGGTGTTCGCGATTTCGCGGAGCTTGACGTTCTCATCCTGCGTCATCTCGATGACGCGGACCGCAATCGGAGGCACGCTGGGAAGCCTCGGGCAGGACAGCACCTTCTCCAGCAACGCCTCGTTCACAGATGGTCTCCCTCTTCTTCTTCGCTCGCGCAGAAAGTCGGACGGCTGGGAGTTTGCTGTGTCCCGGCGTCGTCGATCGCTCCTCCTCCATCGACCGGTTTCGGGGGTCACTCAAGATGGCGCCACTGCGTGTCCGGCTCTCAGGTTTTTCGGACCCGTGGAGATGTTCCCGAGGGAAAAAGCAACTTCAAGACGGGCGGCTCGCGGCCGAGAAGCCAGCCGATGTAGGTCGCCAGCAGGCGGTTGGCCCGGTCCACGGCGTCGCCTGATTCGCCGGCCTCCGGCGAGTCGGCCTCTGAGGACGCCGGCGCTTCGAGCGAGCGCATCAGTCTGACCGTCTCCAGCCGGACCCTCCAGGGCCCGTTGTCGCGGGCGCCGGCGCCGGGGTCGCTGATGAGGCCTCCGGCCTGGGGGTCGAATCCCATGGTCTCGGTGTCGGCGAATCGCCCTCCCCGGACATCAGGACGGTGCCCGGTCTCGACAAGCAGGATCCACTGGAATTCGAGCAGGGCGGCGCCGACATCGACATCGGGCTCTTCCATGCGGCGCAGTGTCTTGAGGGCCTGGTTCCAGAGCTTCGGATGGGGATCGGCCTCGGAGAGGAGGCGCTGGATGGTGTCGAGGATGTAGAGCCCGGTGTAGTGACGCTTCAGGTCGTTGCGGCCGGCCCAGAAGATCTCCTGGAGTGTCCAGTCGGTGAGCGTGGCCATCTCGGCGCCGCTCTTCTGGATGCCGACGACCTCGCCGCGGGTGAGCAGATCGAGCCCGCCGCTGAAGCGTCCTTTCTCACGCCTGGCGCCCTTGGCGACGGCGCGGAGCAGCCCGCGCTCCTGGCAGAAGAGCGAGACGGTCTGACTGGTCTCGGACCAGTCCCAGACGCGCACCACGAGAGCCTGATCGACGAAGCCGGGCACGGGGTGAGCGTAGTCGATGCGGCGCCCGGCGCGCAGAGAAGCAGCCGGAGGGCCCGCGAGGACCATCCGGCTGCTGCGAAGATGAAGCGTTCAATCATGGAGGAGATCACTGGGACGCAGACGCTTCACGGGCGCCCCAACGGGGTTCAGTTCACCGTGATGCGGGAGCGGGAGGCCACGCTGCCCGAGCTGCGGGGAGAGGATTCGCTGTCATCACGATCGGGGCCGATCTCGATGGTGGAGGATTCAAGCTCACGGTCGGTGGGGCGCGCCCGCTCAACGTTGCTGGTGGAGGAGGACTCGCGGTCGATCTGCACGCGGGCCCGGTCTTCGTAGGTGTTGTTGCGATCGCGTCCGGCGAGGGAGGCGAGGCGGGAGTCGAGCTCGGCGTGGCGACGGGCCAGCGTGCCCTTGAACTGGTCAAGACTGGCGACGTTGTAGCGGCTGAGCTCGTCGAGGGTCTTCTGGCGCTCACTCATCATGCTGACCATGCGCTCCTTGCGGGCGACGGCGTCGATCTGCCGCTCGAGGTGGGCGAGCTGGGTCTGGAAGTCGGTCTGCTCGGTTTCGAGCTTGGCGAGCAGGCCGCGGAGCTGCTCCTCATCGGCGCGGAGGCTGGCGAGGTCGCGATCGTAGTCGTCGGCGCGGGCGGAGAAGTTGCGGGCGGTCTCGCTGATGTCGCGGGCCCGACGGTGGGCTTCATCGAAGCCGTAGGTGCGGTCGTCGAAATTGATGTTGACAACGCGATAGGTTCCTTCGGCCCGCAGATCATCAGCGCGGGCGATGAGGTCGTTGAGCTCCTCGAGATCCCGGTGGGCGAGCTCGATGACGCGAAGGGCGACCGCCCTGTCGCGGCGGGTCTGCGCGAGCTGCTGCTCCACATCAGAGAGATGGGTGCGGACCTCGGCGATGCGGCTGGGGTACTGCGACTCCAGGCTGCGGAGCTGGGCCCGCATTGCGATGGGGTCCTCGATTCTGTCGTCGATGACCTTGATGACTCTGTCCTTGGTCTGGGTGGCGAGGGCGCCCACGCGATCCGGGCCGGCGATGACCACCGCCGCGCCGGTGACGAGACCGCCGATCACCCCGATGCGGATGACTGTCTTGACGATGCCGGCCATAGCTTTTCCCTTTCATCGATCGTCATGCTGCCGGGAGCCGTCCGAACCGTTCGGGGCTCCCCGCACGTCCGACTTCTACGGAATCGCCATGCTGCGATTTCACCGGCAGCGCTCCACGACTGTCCGAAATCCGGGCGGGCCCGCTTTTCGGACCATGGACAGCGTTCTCATGTCGCAGATTGGTTGAATCGGGACGTGGCGCCGGCCATTGAGTGGGTATCCTTGCCGTGACGGAACACGGGCGCGAAAGTCGGCAGGCCCTTTCAGGAAGGAGGGGTGAAGGACCGGCTCTGTGGAGGAGCCGCGCCGCCGCCCCCGCGAAGAGGCACGCCATGCTCAATACGCTGACAACCAGCTTCGTCGCGCGCCTCCGGGCTCGCGATGAAACCGCCTGGTACGAACTGTGGGAAACATTCGGTCCCGTGCTGCGGGCCCAGCTCACCAAGTGGGGCCGGGGACGCGTCGGCTCCGAGACGGTTCGCGATCTTTCCCAGGAGACGCTCGCCGCACTTTCCGACTCGATTGATCACTACGACCCTTCCCGCGGCGCCCGCTTTTCGACGTGGCTGCTGGCCATCGCCAAGCACGTGCTGGGAGACGAGATGGACCGGCGGATGGCGCTCAAGCGGGGCGGCGGGCGGCGCAACGTGGGGCTGGACGAGACCTGGATGCGTCCCGGCGATGGCCCCTCCCCCGACGCTGATTACGAGGCGGCCATCTTCCGTGCCAAGGTCGAGGCGGCGATCAGGATGACGGAGAAGGAGTGCGATTTCGTCGACTTCTCGATCTACCAGATGCGCGTCCTGGATGGCGTGCCCGGAAAGGACGTAGCGACGAGCCTGGGCATGAGCGAGCCCACCGTGAGCCGCCGGCTCACCAAGGTCCGCTCACTGATGCGGGCGCGCCTGACGGAAGTCATCCGGCTGTACAGCTTCACGGAGGAGGAGGCGGCCGAGGCCGAGCGAAACGGACTGGCCCTGAATCCCACAAAAGCGGACGACGCCCTGTTCGACGAGGCGATCGCGGAGATCTACCACAAGCAGCAGGAGCTGCGACGCGAGGACGAGGCAAACGCACTCGGCTGAGCTGATCCGGACGGAGCGGCGGGCGACCGAGCCCGAGAGGAACCATCATGAACATCATCGGAGGCTTGCTGCTCTCGATTCTCGCGGTCGTCGTCGCCGTCATGGCGGTGATCTACATCATCGTGCCCGTCTTTCGCGCCATCGGCTGGATCATCCGTCAGGTCTACAACTTCATCACCGGCGTGATCGGCGATCTGCTGCGCATCATCGGGTCGGTCGTCACGCTGCTCTTCTTCATTCCGCTCGTGGTTCTCAACGTGATCATCGGGCGCTGGTCGGCGGCGGCGCACTTCGGCGCCGCCATTCAGCAGGAGGTGGTGAGCGTCGGTCGATGCTTTTACCGCGTTCTCATCGGTCATCCCGCGCGGCTCTTCGGGCTGACGGCGCTGACGGAGGGCCTGGAGAAGCGTCTCCCCGAGGCGATGGCCAAGGCCCCCACTTCCGACAAGCCCTCGAAGCGCACCGGCGTTTTCGAGGGCTACCAGATTGTCGGCTCGCTTCGCGGCGGCGGATCTGGCGCCAAGATCTACATCGCCGAGCCGGACGCCACCAAGCGGGCCATCTTCGCGCGTTCCGGGGTGACGGATGTCGATCAGGTCGTCATCAAGTCGTTCAGTCTGCGCGACGGATCGAGCCTGCCGCAGATCATCCGTGAGAGCCGGGCGCTGGAGGCCGCGAAGGAGATCGGCCTGGTGCTCGAACACTCGATGGACGAGCACCGCTTTCATTACGTCATGCCGTATGTCCCGGGCGACAGCCTGGGCGTGGTGACGCACCGGCTGCACGACGCCTCGGGCTCCGAAGGTCTGAACGACAAGGCGCTGCGAGAGGGCGTCGGCTACGTCGCCGACCTTGTGCGGACGCTCGATCGATACCACCGGGGCGGTCTTTGGCACAAGGACGTGAAGCCGGACAACATCATCGTCTCAGGCGGACAGGCCCACCTGGTCGATCTCGGGCTCGTGACGCCTCTGCGCTCGGCGATGACGCTGACGACGCATGGCACCGAGTATTTCCGCGACCCCGAGCTGGTGCGGATGGCGCTCAAGGGCGTGAAGGTGCACGAGGTGGATGGCGGTCGGTTCGATGTGTACGCCGCCGGCGCGGTGCTGTACGCGGTCATCGAGAACTCCTTCCCGGCTCATGGCGGACTGTCGCAGGTCTCGAAGCGTTGTCCGGAGGCGCTGCGCTGGATCATCCGTCGGGCCATGACCGATTACGACCGGCGCTACGCCACCGCCGCCGAGTTGCTGGAGGACATGAACTTCGTTCTGGCGGCGACGGATCCTTTCTCGATCAAGCCCAAGGACCTTCCCAGCATGGCCGGGGGCGCTGCCGAGGTGGCCGATCCTGAGCCTGAGGCGGATCCTTTCGACGACTTCGCGCCAACGCCGCGACCTGCCCCTGCGGCGGCGGGCTCGCCCCGTCCGCCTCGCGAGGAGGGCGAAGGGTTCGAGGTCGCGGGCGTGGGAGTCGGCGTCGGTTCGCGCGGCCCTTTCGCCCGGGCGGGGCGTTTTTCGGTCGACGAGCACGGCGATCCGGTCACTCCCGCGGGCGCCGCGACGCGTGGGCGTCGGGCGCCCCGGCTGCTCGTCACAGACTGGTGGACCGGTCGGTATACGACCGATGCGCCGCCTGCGCCTGCGCCGGCGCCTCGCGCCGCGGCTCGGCCGCATCGGCCGGCCGGCAAACGCGCACCGGCGCAGGAGCAACTTCGCAGCGCCCGCGCCCGTATGGAGGCAGCGCGCGAACGTGCCCAGGTGCGCATGTCGCGCCACAACGAGCGCTACAGCAACAAGCCGAACGTGGGTGTGGCGATCGCGCTCTTCGTCTTCCTCGGGATGTGCGTGCTCGTCGCCGGCGCCGTGGTGATGAAGGGGCTGAATGAGCCGAGCGGAGCGGTTGCGGCGGGCGAGGGCGACAACGCCGAGTCGGTCGGCCACTCCGAACGAATCGACATCCGCGTCGGCAACCTTCGCGAGTCGCTTGACGATGTGTCGCGCCGCGTGGCGCAGAAGCTGGCTTCGGCCGGCGTGCAGTTCGGCGACCTGGGCGTGCAGTGGGAAGAGTTGGCCCAGACATCCGAGGGGGCCGTTCCCTCACCGACCGGCCGGTGGCTGGTGCTCAACGATGTCCGAGATCGGGCCGACGAGGAGACGATGGCCCGGATCGCCTTCGGCGCCCAGATGCTGGAGTCCTTCGGCTTCGATCTCGTCGGGATTGGAGAGGATCCGGAAGACATCGAGCTCAGCGCCATGGCCCGCAAGACGATCGGCCAGGGGCGTCCGGACAGCGCGGAGACCACGGGCCGCATCACCACGTGGCTGGAGAGCCGCGAGGGCGACCTGGGCGGCCTGATCTGGCTTTTCTGGTCGCTGGACGGTGAGAGCGTCGCCTACGAGGCTCTCTCGACGAGCCAGGAGCAGCGAGAGCTGGCCGGACGCCTGCTCGGCGTCGTGCTCCAATAACCCCCTCCCGGCGCGAAGTTTGCACCCGGTGTGCTTGACGCGGGTTGACGGTGGGGTCTACCCTCCCTCCCCCTGTGGCCACGGGCCGCGGAACTGTTTCGTATCCATCAACTGGGGAGAGAAATGTCTGAAATCAAGGCCACGAATATCACATGGCACGAGGGAGACCTGAAGCGCGATGAGCGCTGGAAATCACTCAAGTGCAACGGCGCCACGCTCTGGTTCACCGGGCTCTCCGCCTCGGGCAAGAGCACGATCGCCTCGGCGCTGGAGCAGGTGCTGGTGACGCAGGGCGTCAACTGCTACCGCCTCGATGGCGACAACGTTCGCCACGGTCTGAACAAGAACCTGGGCTTCAGCGCTGAAGATCGCGCCGAGAACATCCGACGCATCGGCGAAGTGGCGAAGCTCTTCGCCGACGCGGGCGCGGTGGCGCTCACGAGCTTCATCAGCCCGTACCGCGCCGATCGGGACCTGTGCCGCACGTTGCACGCCGATACGAAACTGCCCTTCTACGAGGTGTACGTCGATACGCCGCTGGAAGTGTGCGAACAGCGCGACCCGAAGGGTCTCTACAAGAAGGCTCGTGCGGGTGAGATCAAGGGATTCACCGGCATCGACGATCCCTACGAGGCGCCGGAGAAGCCTGAGCTCGTTCTCAAGACCGCGGATCACTCCGTGGAGGAGTGCGTGCAGCAGTGCATCGACTTCCTCGCCAAGCAGGGCGTTGTGTCGGTTCGTCGTTGATCAGCTTTCTCACTTTTCTCGGCATTCGACCAACGCAAAGTCGGCACGGAGCACGCGATGCAGCATGAGGTTGACTACGACCACCGGCTTGCGGCGGCGCGAAAGGCGGTCGCGGACGCATGCGTGGTCTGCAGAAGCGTCCAGCGCGATCTGGAGCAGATCCGAGCCGTCACCAAGGATGATCGCAGCCCCGTCACCGTGGCCGACTGGGCCAGCCAGGCTGTGATCGTGCGCCGGCTCCGCGAGGAGTTGGGGCATGTGAACATGGTCGCGGAGGAGAAGGCCGATGCGCTGCGTCAGGCCACGAACGCGACACAACTCGAGCGCGTGCTGGAGGCGGTGCGTCTGGTGTGGCCCGACGCCACCGCCGATGACGTGCTGGACGCCATTGATCACGGGCACGACATGCCCGAGGGCAAGTCCTCTGAGGCGCCCGGAGCCATCTTCTGGACGCTCGACCCAATTGACGGGACCAAGGGCTTCATGCGTGGCGAGCAGTATGCGATCAGCCTGGCGTGGATTGAGGCGGGCGAGTCGGTGCTGGGAATTCTCGGCTGCCCGAACCTCTCCGCTGACTTCTCGCACCCTTTCGATCAGCCCGATGCGCACGGGTGCGTCTATTTCGCCTACAAGGGGACCGGGGTGTGGGAGGCGCCCGCCGACGATCCGGACGCGGCGCCGCTGCACATACGCCGGCTGGAGCCCGCTGACGGCGAACCGATTCGGGTGTGCGAATCGGTCGAGACCGGGCACTCGAAACAGGACGACACCGCGCGGATCCTCGAGATTGTGGGGGCGACCGAAGAGCCGAGCCGGCTGGACAGCCAGGCGAAGTATGCCGTGGTGGCTCGGGGCCAGGCGGATGCGTACCTGCGTATGCCGACCCGAAAGGGGTATGTGGAGCGGATCTGGGACCACGCCGCCGGGGCCATTATCGCCTCGGAGGCGGGGTGCGCTGTGACAGACATCGCTGGACGCTCCCTCGATTTCGGGCGCGGCCGCGGTCTGGAGGGGAACAGGGGAATCGTGTGCGCCCCGGCCCGGCCGCATGGGAAAATCATCGGCGCCATCAGGGATCTGGGGCTGGACGCCGAGCCGACGGAGTGACTTCTGTGTGAAGCCGCTTCCGACGAGACGCGCAATGTCAGCGCGGCGATCTGCGAAATCGCCACCGTACCCGTGGAAAACATTCAAGCTCGCTGAACCCGACGCGCCGATAATCAGTATTATCATCAAGATCTCTCTCTCCTCCAGCGGGGCGCCGTTCTAGCGATGGCGCCCTGCTTTTCTCATCCAGACCCCCCGCCGCGTCCCGGCATGCCCTCTGCGAGGCGTTCTGAGCGAACGCAGGAGCTTTCCCCGGGGTTGTTCAGGGTGTTTCGATGAAGGGGTGGAGTGAGTTCGGACACGCGGGGAAAAAGGAGAGGGCGCATGACCGACGCCGGTGGTGAACCTGTTCAGGGCGGCGCATCGTTGGTGACCGGAGGAGCGGGCTTCATCGGGTCGCACGTGGTCGAGGCGCTGCTCGATCGCGGTTCGCATGTCGTCGCGCTCGACAACTTCGACCCGTTCTATGACATCGCGATCAAGCGGCGGACGCTGGAGGAGATCAGCGGTCATCGCCGCGCGGCGAACTTCGAGTTCATCGAGGGGGATATCTGCGACAAGGAGTTGGTCGAGAATCTGTTCAGCGCTCATCGGTTCGAGACGGTGGTGCACCTCGCCGCCCGAGCCGGCGTGCGTCCGAGCATCCAGCAGCCTGCGCTGTATGCGCAGGTGAACGTCGTGGGCACGACGAATCTTCTCGAAGCGGCGCGATTGCACGGGTGCAGGCGATTCGCGCTGGCGTCATCCAGCAGCGTGTACGGCAACAACGAGAAGACGCCGTTTTCGGAAGAGGACGATGTCAGCCGGCCGATCAGTCCATACGCCGCCACGAAGCGCTCTTGTGAACTGATCGCGAATACATACCACCATCTCTACAGCCTTCCGATCGCGTGCCTGCGGTTCTTCACCGTCTTCGGTCCGAGGCAGCGCCCGGATCTGGCCATTTCGCGTTTCCTGGGGCTGATCGCGTCGGAGCAGAGGATCCCAATGTTCGGCGATGGCTCCAGCAGCCGCGACTACACCTACATCGATGACATCGTCGCAGGCGTGTTGAGCGCGTGCGACCGGGTGGAGGCGCATGGCTGTCGCATCTGGAATCTCGGCGGCAGCCGCCCGATCACGCTGGCGGACATGATCGAACAGGTGGCGGCGGTGGTCGGGAAGCGCGCCATTGTTGAGCGGCTGCCCATGCAGGCGGGCGACGTCAGCCGGACCTGGGCGGACCTGACGCGAAGCGGCCGCGAGCTTGACTACGCCCCGGGCACGCCCTTCACCGAGGGGCTGGAGCGACAGTGGTCGTGGATGAAGGGGCGTCGTCCTTCGTAGGCTTCGCGGCCGGCTTCGCCGGTGCGGGTCTGTTCTCGCGCGACTCGGAGCCGGCCGGCGTCGGCTCACCGGGATGGGTGGCGCGTTCTGTCGCAGGCGTGAAGTTCTTCATGATGCGTCCGTTGGACGGGATCATGATCAACCGACCGGGCCGAAGCTCCACAATCTGCATCTCGACGCCGGACTGGCCGACGGTCCCACCTTGCCGCACTGCCGGGCCGGCGCGTCGTGTCGTCCGGGCCGTGGGTTGTGGCAACTGCTGCTGGTCCGGGGTTATGTGGGCCATCTGATGACCCTCACCGGCCATGCCGAGCAGGTTGTTGGGAACCGTGTTGAGCCAGCTCTTCGCGGCCCGCCAGGATGGATCGAAGATCGACCGACGCCACAGGACGGGCACGTATCCCATATCGAGCATGTTCTCGACATCGTTCACAAGCTCCTGATTCGTCGGCTCTCGACCGAGGGCGTTTTCCAGGCGGGTGTGCATGACACCGACCCAGGTTTCATGTCCGGGGAGGAGGAAGTCGGCCAGATAGAATGGAGTCGTCAACTGGCGCGCGTCTGCGGGGTCCACATCGAAGCGTGCCGTGACGTACAGATCAAACCATGTGGGCGCAAGAGTGTGGAAGAGATCGGCGCTGCGGCCTTCAGTCACGAACCGGACATGGGGATGCCGCTCCTGCATCATCTCGATGCGCTCGTACACCTCCCACAGGGCGGACTTGAACACCGCGTCCAGGCCGATGACCGTGGCGCCTGCCTGGACCGCCAGGTCGAGCTCGCGAAGCACCGCGTCCATGTGCTCGGAGTTGTCCATCTCAATCCGCTCCGCGTGGGGCGTATCCCACTGATCCATGTATTCGGAGGACCGCCCCCACCACAGCCCGAGTTCGACGCCGGCCTGCGAAAATCTGCGAAGCTGCTGAGGCGCATTTCTGAGCATGGCGCCTTCCGACGCCGAGGTCATCCAGTTGGATGTGAATTGGAACGGGAAGTTGTTCTCCCTGTTCTCGTGGTACACGCCGGATGGCGCCCACAACATGAGCCGCTCGGGCCCGTTCTGGATTTCGTTGAATATATTGTCGACCCACGGCTTCCAGCCGTGCAGATCCGGGCGAAACCTGTTGGGGCCCGCGAAGCCGAATTTGTTGTCCGCAGACGCTCTCCAGGCGCCCGCCACCGTGACGCCCAGCACCGGGCGCGGATCGCGCGAGTAGCGGACGCCGCCATAGAGCGATCGGAAGTAGTCTCGATAGGGCAGGAGCGTGCGGACCCACTCCTCGGGGTTCCTGGTGACACGAACTGACACGACGTAGGTGCGTCGCTCCCCGGGCGCGAGGAATGATTCGTCCCGGATTCGGGATCCGGGATTTTCATTCCCGAAATTGTCGAATCGGAACTGGACGGCCCAGCCGCGCCCCCCCTCCCCCACCGAGCTGCCGCCGCCCGGGCTCCACATTTCGGTGCGAACCTGGTGCTTGTACTCGAGCATCGGATACTGCAGACTCACGCCGACGGCGATGTCATCGTTGCGCATGACGAAGACAGGCGAGTACCACCTGTTGGGGTAGGTCCAAGCGCTGTAGGCGCGCGGCTGGCGCGTGTCACCGACCGCCGGTTTGCCGTCGAAGCGAAAATCCTGGTACGTGATCTGCTGACCGAGCGTGAGGACGCCGACTTCGACAGCGCCGAGTGCTTTCGGGGTCGAGCTCGAGTTGTGATAAGAGTACACCAGATCGAAGCCCGTCGGTTGAGGACGACGCTCGATCGTGGGTGTGATGGTGTTGTGCTCAGGATTGGCGACGTGCAGCTTGCGGTCGCGCTGCATGAGGATGGGGGCGCCGGTGGACGCGTCCCGCATTTCGATCTTGCCCTGCTGTACGGTTGTGTTGACGATCGCTTGCCCGCTTTCGAGCACGGGGATCTGCTGTGCGCAGGCGACGCCGCAGAGAAGCGTTGCGATCACCAGGCATCGACCTATCACCATCACATGCTGGAACATGGCTCCTCCTACGATGGCCACCCGCGTCCGATTCATCCGATTTCTCCTGCAATGAGTACTATCTGATGAATAGGTCCGGTCATCGAGCCGGAAAAGGCGGCATGCGCTGTTTCTCTTCTCAACGTCCTCACCAGACGGAGCGACTGATGCGCCCCCTCAACTTCACCCAGCCGACAGAGTCGGATTGGGAGGGTTGTTCAATCCGTGGCGAACAATCCGGACGGAGCGGTTTTGGCGACGCGAAACGCGACGGCCGGGACACGCCACCCTCCCCTCCCCGGCGATCATCCCGACATCCAGACTGTGGCGAATCCTCGTGCTCCACCGATGTTGCGCAGGGTCGTTCTGTGGGGCTTCGCAGCGGCGCCAGGGCTGACATTGGCAACAACGGCCGGCTCGATGTCTTCGTCACCAATGTGGGCGACGGTAATCGCCTCCTTCGCAACGGCACCATTCGCAGCAACAACTGGCTCCAGTGGCTCCAGGTGGAGGTCGAAGGCGTCGTTTCAAATCGCTCTGGAATCGGCGCCCGGATCACCGTGATCTCCGGCGGGTTGGCACAGATCCGTGAAGTGCAGGCCGGCACGGGCGACATGACTCATCGTGGATGAGCTGACCATCGACAGGCCCTTCGAAATCGTTCAGACGCTCACCGATGTGCCTGTGAAGCATTGGCTGTTGGTTGTGGAGCCGGACGAGCCGCCGCTCGACTGACGCGGATTTCCCGTCCAAGCCGCTTGACGCGCCCCCGCTCTGAGCCAACCCTGTCCGCTTCATGAAGCGCGCCAAACGCCCAGAGCCTTCCGCGGGGAATCGACATCGCAGACGCCCCTGGCCTCGAAGGCTGGCGCTGGGAGTCGCAGCATGGATGTTTCGCATTGGGTGGTGGACGCCGGTCGTCGCCCTCGCATGGTCGAACCGGCCTTACCTGCTGGATCTGCTCGCGCAGTTCACTCCTCATTCCGTCGTGCTCATCGCCGGCGCCGCCGCGGCGATGCTCCTGATCGGCGCCCGGCGACTGGGGATCGAGGCCGGCGTCGCATGCCTGCTGCTCCTCGTCCTCTGCCTCGGCGCCCATTACGGGGGGCCCGCGTCGATCGCTCCCGAGCCGGATGAGCCCGTCCATCGCCTCCGGGTGGTGACCTACAACGCCAAATGGGTGAAGCCGCTGCCGGATGACACCATCGGTGACTGGCTGCGTGAGCAGGACGCCGATCTGGTGTGCTTGTTCGACCCCCCCTGGAGGCTGGTCCGGCAGGAGCCGTGGCTGCAGGAGATGTATCCGTACCGCATTCAGCCCCAGCCCGGCCTGTGGTGGTCAATTGTGCTGCTGAGCCGCCACCCGATCGAGCCGGTGCGGATGGCTGAGAATACGCAGGAGACGCAGCACAGCTTCATCGGGCTACGCTCCGTCATCGTCATGCTGGAGGACGGAACGAGGCTGGCCTTCTCGGGCACGAGGCCCCGATCGCCGCGAACGAAGGAAGACTGGCGCCGATCAATCATCAGCGTCGAGCGCGACGCGAAGATCGTGCGTGACTACCTAGAGGAGCACGACATCCCGATGGTGCTCGCGGCGGATATGAACTCGACGCCCACGGGGCGTCTGCACCGGGCGTTCGTCGCTGTCAGCGGCCTGCGCACCTGGGGCGCCCCCTTCGGGCGGGGCACATGGCCGGCGCAGGCGCCTCCATTGTTCTCGCTCCCGATCGATCGGGTCTGGACGACGCCGGATGTGCGCATCACCGACATCCGCATCGGACCGCGACTCAGCTCCGATCATCGGCCGGTGGTGGTGGAGCTGGAGATTCCGGCGCGGGCTCAGCGCGACGAAGACGACTCAGAGTCGCCGTGATCAGCGCCGCCGCCATAGGGATCAGTGGTGTATTTGTCGCCGTAGTCGTCGTACGCCTCGTAGCCATGCTCCCAGTCATCCGCTGATTCATACTCGGAGGGAAGCGCCTCGTCGTACTGGATGCGCCAACCGAGAACGGCCATGGTGCGCGCGACGACGATCATCAGGATGTAGGCGGCGATGATGCCCCAGAGGGCGTTGAACAGGAAGAGCCCGAGCTCGCCGCGGGGAAGCCCGATGATCTGGCCCAGCGCTGTGCCCATCGGCAGCACCATGAAGGGGTTGTATGGGTGCAGCCGGACCACTTCATCGAAGTATCGCAGGATGAGCCCGAGGCCGATCGCATACGGAATGAGGGCGAGCAACGGGTTGTCGGCGGCGATGTGGCCGATCATACCCGGGCCGATCGAGAAGTTGGCCTGTTTGTATCTGCCGGCGCGGGAGTGTCGCACCGTCATGCGTCCCAGCGCATCCGGTTTTTCCGGCCAGTATTGTCGCGGGATCGGGTGGACGACAAAGTAGTAGAGCGAATGGAGCGTGATGTAGTCGAAACGGTATGGGTAATTCTCGATGAGCCACATGCTGTTGCGCGCTGTGTCCTGGCCTGAGACCATGTCGACGACGCCCTCGCGGAGCTTGCCTGCCGATTGCTGCATGAGCTGCATCTGCTCGACGGCGGAGCGCTCACGCTCGACGCCGCTTCGGATCACGGTGAAGGCCGCCATCATCGCCACGGCCCCCGCGGTGAGCACGCCGAATCGGAAGAGACTTCGAACCGGAGGCATGTGCTTCCAGTGGCTGTGATAGGCTCCCCACATGACGCAGGTCAGCACCGAGAGTAGGCTTCTGCGGCCGAAGGCATTGTGAATCACCGCCGCAAGTGCGAGCAGAATGACTCCGCAGGCGACGGCGCCGACGATCGGATTCCAGAGTCGAGGCGCGTACGCCCATGCGGCCATGCCCGCGGCGAGGGAGAGAATGCCGATCGACATTGTGTTGGTGAGCGTGCCGATGAGGGGGATTTGGCCCAGGCCGAAGCGGAAGACGAGTCCGATGAAGAGAACCGCAATCGCGAGTGTGAGCGTGCTGGTGACGCCCGGCGCCGCCTCGCCGGCGGGCGTCAGGCGCGCCAGGCCGCGAGCGATCCAGCCACGGGAGTAGGCGACGAGAAAGATCCCAAGGAAGAGCAGGACCATCACTGCGTACTTGGTCGCCGTAGCAGGCAGGTCCTGGATGGTGAGCGAGCCGTAGACCTGTGTACGCAGGAGCACGATGGCGCTGGTGAGCTGGAAGACGATGAAGCCCATCAGGAAGAAATTGCGCAGGCTCAGCAGATCGTGGCTGCCGCTCACGTACTGCTTCAGCATCATCACGCACAGCGCGATGGTGAGTAGGACCATCAGGATCGTGATCAGTGGAACCATCGATCGTGCACGCTCTCCGACAGGGAAGCAGGAGGGCGATCTCTCCGCGCCCGGTGACTCTTGATACGGACCCGGACGGAGGTTGTTCACCGCCCGGCGGCCGGCGGCCACACACTGAGCCGGCCAGGTATTCCATCGGCCTCGCGGAGGACGTCCGGAAGTTGATTTTCCGACCACCAGGCGGTCGGGGGTAGAAATCTAGCATGTCGGCGGCAGCCGGGCTGGGAGCAGGCACGGGGGGACCGGACGGAGTTCGATCGGTGGGCTTTTCAGACGTCGTAGCCCAGCTCGGCGAGGTCGACACCGAGCATTTCCGCGAGTCGTCGGTTGGAGCCCCGGTAGCGATCGCCGACTTCCTGGCGAATTCGGGCTTCATCGCACGACTTGAAGTAGCGTCGAATCGGCCCCGGGGTCAGCCGGTCAATCTTCTCCATCCCGCGCCGGCACGCCATGGACACGATGTAGCTGTCGATGGGCGCCAACGGGTTGATTCGATCACGGACGAAGAGAAGGTTCATCGGTCTCTTGACGATGACTGCAAGTCCGGAAAGCGCGATGTTCCGGCGCTCGCTGGGAGGCGCTTCGATGGCGTCGGCGCCGGCGAATTCAGTGATCTTCCTGACGAAATTTGTGGCGTCGCGCCGGAGCCATTCGTAGGGCATCGCCAGAATTTGCTCGGCGCCGAAGAGTTCGCGATATCGCCGTATCAGAGCGTCATATTCGAGATAATCCCAGGAAAACATCGGAACTCGTGCCCGGCCGCGCTCCGGGGGGCGCATATATCGACGGAGCGAGGTCACGTCGCCTTCACGGACATACTGCTGATAAACAGACGCAACCATGCTGCGCTGCTCTCGGAAGCAGATGAGAACTTTGGCGTCCGGATAGGCCGCGTGCAGCCGTTCGGTGATCACCGCGCCGTCGTAAGCGCCGGAATGGGGGTTGCCGCTCAGACGCTCTGCTGAAAGCACGGGGATGCGTCCGTCGCGTTCAGCGGTCTGAAAGCCCGGAGCGAGTGCAGCTCTCGTAGAAGGAGCATCGAATTTGAAAGGGCTGACGAGTACGAACCGATCGATGATCTCACCGCGTGTCCATGGCTGAGAAAAACCAGCCTGCGCGTTGGAGAAGATATGCTTCTGGAGCCAGGTGGTGCCCGTCTTGTGATAGCCGATGTGTATCAGCGCATTGCTGTTTGACATGGTTCTGATCGTATTGCTTCGTGCGGTACGCGGAGTCTACTGAGAGTTCTGTGAAAGCGATGTGAGGGGCAATGCAACCGACACCGGCCGCTGGGAAATTGCTTCCCCCGTTCATCCAAACGCCTTCTCATCGCACATACACGAGATTTTCGCGCGTCGGCGACTCATGAGCCACCCGGAACCCTGCCTGGAGCAGGCGGTCGCGCACGGCCCTGGTCCGC
Source organism: Phycisphaeraceae bacterium (assembly GCA_007693965.1). Lineage (GTDB taxonomy): Bacteria > Planctomycetota > Phycisphaerae > Phycisphaerales > UBA1924 > RECQ01. The sequence continues at coordinate 39,624 of RECQ01000040.1, forward strand.
TCGGCGCCGATGATGCGCTCGTGCAGCTCGACGGCGACCTTGCGGATGGACTGGAAGTCGATGATCTGGAAGATGTCGTGTTCGCCGCCCTCGATGTCCACGATGAGGAATGTCGGGGCGATCCGCCGGATCTCATCGTTGAGCTTTCGCTTCGGCGTCTGCACCGGGCGAGATTGCTCCGAGCGGGGCGTCGATGAGGAGGACCAGAAATTCTCCTCGATGTAGAAGGTCTGCTCCCCCTCCTCGTCGCCCAGAAAAGCGACATTCAGGTGCGGGTTCAGATTGTTGAGCTGAAAGTTCTCGCGGATGAAGGGCTCCAGCGCGGGATTCGCCTCGTAGGTGTGCACTTTGTCCTCACCGATGCGCCCGGCGCAGAAGAGCGAGACGAAACCCAGGCCCGTGCCCAGCTCCATCACCACATCGCCTTTCTCCAGGTGGCGACCGATGCCACTCAGCTCGTACCGCTCATACTCGCCGCTGTAGATCGAGCGCACGAGGGTCGGCGTGAGGTGTGGTCCGATCGCCAGTTTCACGCCGTGATGCCGCACGACGCTTGGCCGCGTGACGCTGCGGATCGCAAGATGTGCTTGCTGACGCAGCAGGATCAGGCCCAGGCGCACCGGACCCAGCCGACGCCGTCCGCCATCGTCGCCATTCTGTTTCTCGTGCGCGCCAGTGTTCATGGTCGGCTTGATCTCGCTGTGAGCGCCCCCGCTGGGTGGCGTGGTGGTTTCAGAATCCCCAATAATCATGTGGCTTGCCGTAGCGCTCCAGGAACGCGTGGCTGTCTTCGCGCAGGCGTTCGACGGTCCAGGCACGGGTCTGTTCGTCCCATCTCGGCTTCTCCGTCGGCTTCTTGAGCATGGTGCGAAAGGGCTTGCGGACCGGTTCGGGCACGCGTTTGCGAATGGTGGAGAAGTTGGGGATCCGGCGAAGCGCTTTGAGGATCGGCGTGTCCTCCCGGCTGCCCGTCGAGGCGTTCTTGACCAGCGATTCGGGCAGGGCTTCTCGATCCGGATCCACACCCAGGAACTCGAAGCAGCGTCGCATCGTGCCGGGTTGATCGGCCGTGAAGTCCTCAAAGAAGAGCACCATGATGCGGTCGTCAGGCCACCAGCGGCGGTAGACATCGATCTGCCGACGATATGAGCTGGTGTCGAGATAGACGGGGTTCGTGCGCACAGCGTCGTTGAAGGGCAGTCTTTCGCGGCCGCCACGGGATCGCAGGTGAATCCAGTTGGAGAGGATGCGATCGAGCGGGTTGCGCACGATGTAGAAGAGCTTCGCATCCGGCAGATGCTCGGCGATGCGCGGCGCCGCGTCGGGATGGGTCGCTTGCATGGAGTAGGAAGCGCTGCCCTCGCCGGCCGCGGCCATGCCTTCGGCGGCCTGGAAGTATTGTTCGTACCAATTCCAGCCCTTGCGCCAGATGTGATCGTGGGAGAAGAAATAGAGCTCCTTGGGCTTGGTCATGAAGATGTCCGGGTGGCGCCCCAGCAGATCGCACAGGCTGGAAGTTGCGCATTTCTGCGCCCCGATGACCAGGTAATTCGGCTTCATACCGACCCCCCCGCCCCGGCGGCGATGGGGCGCTCCGCCTCTGCGTCGCTGCCTGCGCCGGCGAGACCGACGAGGCGGTCCAGCAGTTCGTTGAATGTCCTGTCAGGATTGCACAGCGATTTCATGTGCTCGCGCGCTGCCCGGCCCATGCGGATTCTTCCCGCAGGATCTTCGATCATGCGCTCCATCGCCTCTTCGACTGCCTGCCAATCGCCCTGGGGACAGAGCAGCCCGGTCTCTCCATCAAGCACGACCTCGGGGATGCCCGCGAGATGCGTTGAGATCACGGGCAGGCCCGCCGCGGCGGCTTCGAGGATGGCGCGGGGGAGCTGGTCGATCTTCGTCGGCAAGACGAACATGTCCATCGACGGCAACAGCTCGCCGACGAGCTCCTGGTTGGGCACGCGGCCGCGCCAGACCACGTTGCGGGCGCTCGCCTCCTGAGGCGCGTTCCCGATCACGTGCAGCTCAGCGCGATCGGCGAAGCGGCGCTGATGGATCTTCAGCAGGATCGGGCCGCCCTTGCGGGCCCAGGCGTTGCCGACGAATGCGATGCGCACCGGATCGCCCGCGGGCGTGGGCGGGGAGTCGGCGCGGCTGCGCTCCGGGGGGCGCACGCCGCTGCGGGCGATGTGGACGCGGGATTCGGGAACGCCGTAGTCGCGCTTCAGCGATCTGGCCGCCCAGGAGTTGCGGCAGGCGATCAGGTCTGCCTCGTTGAACATGCGGCGCTCGGCGCGAATGAAGGGAGCCCGGGCCAGCGACGAATAGCCGAAATCGGCGACATCGCCCGCGGCGGTTCCATCAATGTTGAGGGCAAACTTTGCACTTCCCTTAGGTTTCACGTCGACCATGGCCAGGGCCACGCCCTGGGTCATGATGTGGACGACGTCGAAGCGACTGACATCGAGGGGGCCGAGCAGCCAGCGACGCAGAATCCAGCGCCACATGATGAGGTGGCGATGGCTGTGAAAATCCCATCCGCGGGTGTGGAAGGGGAGCGACTTGCCCAGGATCTTGTTCCACAAGGGAAAGTTCAGCTTGATGTGAACCGCATCGATGTCGTCGCGCTGGTCGGTGTATTCGACAAGCCGCTTGTAGTACTCACCGAAGCCGAGAAACGCGCTGCTGATGAAGAGCATGCGCACCGGGCCCGTCCTCTGCCCCGGCGGCAGCCGATCGGGAGCGACGTCCTTCAGGTTGACGCTGACAAGGCGGTTCACAGGGGGGCTCCGAATTGCGGCGGGCTCGGAGGTTTATACAGGGACGCTTCCGGCGTTTCCATGATTGCGCGGATGGCGCGACGGGATCATGTCGGCGGGCATCGCTCGATCCATGCGCGATCGGCCTCATATCCGGCCTCGATGAGCGTCTTGCCGCAGTGAAGGTCGAAGATCTCCGCCGCCTCGCGGTTGAAGTGGTTGACCCAGTCGCCGGCCTCGCCCTTGCGGAGGAAGTCGGAGCGGCTCTCCTGGCCTCTGCGGCGGCCGGAGAGCTTTTCGAAGGAGAACTTCTCCACCGCCCAGCGGACACGGTCGGGGTCGGCCTCCTCGCCCGTGAGGCCTTCGGCGACGCTCGCCAGCCCGGCCGCGGCGTCGGCGAGCAGGTCCTCATACCGGACGCCGACGACGCCCTCGCGGCGGCTGTCCATAAACGTCCGGACGTGGGCGCCCCAGTTGTAGGGCGTCGAATAGGGCCGCTTCATCTGGGCCTCGACGAAGGCGGGCATGTTCTCCCTGACGTTCTCGCGATTGACGAGTCCGGGGAAAATCTGGCTGTGCCGTCGGCTCATGGCGGGTCTGTCGCCCTCGGGAACCTGCCGCGAGAGGTGGAAGTAGAGCGAGCACATCACATCGCGTCCGTCGCGCATCACGTAGACGCAGCGGCGGAATTTCCTGAGGACGATGTCGTGGCCGTGGATGACCGCGGGAATCCCGATTGGAAAGGGCGAATGCCGCGGGAAGGGGAGGCGGAGATAGTCGGAGACGAGCTGGGCGACCCACGACGTCCCGCTTTTGGGGCAGCCGGTGACGAAGACGAAGGGAAACTGGTCGGGAAAGGAGACGCCGAGCCAGCGCGTGATCCGTCGAGAGACGTTGTTGAGCGGCTCAACTCTCACCGGCTGCTTGGGGGGCATGGCGATCCTGTTCGTGCGGCGGACCCGGTTGAGCCTCGCGAGGGCGGCGCGGGGTGAAGCGAGGTTATAGATCGGCCCGGTCGGGGCGTCCAGTTCACCGGGCGTCGGGACGATTGAGTGCGAGTCGATCGGCGCTTCAGCGCGGATTCTGGTGTATCCGGACATCAGCTTCGATCTGGACGTCAGGCCGCAGATCAAGGAGATCGAGGGGCGGGATGAGCTACCCGCCAGTCATCCCAATATGCATCTGCACAGGTTTCCGCACAGGGATGGAAACTCGCTCGCCGAACTGATCTTCGAGTCGATCTGCGCGCTCATGCCGATGCGTCATCACACCATCGATCCGCAGCTCTCAATCGTGGAGCGCATGGAGGCGGAGACGCCCGTCATCGCCAGCGACCTGAATTCGACGCCGGAGCTGATCCGGCACGGACACAACGGGATGCTGATCCCCGTCGGCGACACGCAGGCCGCGATCGGCGCCGTCGAGGAGCTGCTGTCAGATCGGGAGCGTGCCCGGGCCATGGGAATAGCCGCGGCGGAGGAAGTCCGCACGAACTGGTCCTGGGACCGGTATCAGAAGCGGCTCATTGAGCTGTACGAATCGATCCTGGAAAAACGATAGATCGGATCGGCTGCTCGGATTCGCTGACGGGCGCATCGCCTCGATCAAGGTCAACGATTCGCGATCCGCTCGAAGAGATCGACCAGCCGGGCGCCGAAGGCGTTGTGCGAGAAGTTGTCGATCACCCATGCGCGTCCCTGCCGGGCGGTCTCCGCCGCGCCGGCGTCGGCCAGCGTCTCGGTGATGGCGCCGGCGAGGCTGACGGTGTCGGGCGCTGCGATGCGCCCGACACCTGCTGCGCGCACTTCTGCGCTCATCGCCAGGTTCTCCGTCGCCACGATGGGCGTGCCGACGGCGAGCGCTTCGGGGATTGAGTAGCCGAAGTTTTCATGTAGCGAATTGACGACGACGACATCCGCCGCGGCGAGGCCGCGCCACTTGTCGCGCCCTGAGATCCAGCCCGCGAAGACCACGCGATCCAGGGCGCCGAGCGACGCCGCCCGGTTGCGGAGCGACTTCTCGTACGCCTCGTCGCCCGAGCCCAGCAGCAGCAGGCGCACATCGCCGGCGTCCGATCCCAGGCGGGCGAAAGCGTCCAGGGTCATTTCAAGGCGTTTAACGGGATGCAGCCGCCCAATGAAGCCGACCACGCGGGCCGATGCGGGCAGGCCGAAGCGCTCACGACCCTCGCGGGCCAGCTCGGGCAGTTCATCATCCTGCGCCACGATCTCCACGGGCAGACCCACGATGTGCATCTTCTCGCGCGGGAAACTGGTGGGGGTCTCGCTGCAGTCCCGCTCGCCGGCGGTGGTGAAGAGCAGCCCGTCCGCATGTTTCAGGGCCCTGGAAAGTCCGAGCGTGAGAAAGAGCTGTTTCTTCAGGCGTTTTTGCGCGATGGCGAAGTCCATCAGCATTCCGTGCGGCATCCAGCAGCACGCCACTCCCTTGCGCCGGCATGCGGATGCAATTGCGACAAGATCAGTCGACCACAGCGCGTGCAGATGCACGATGTCGAGCCGGTCGCGCTCGATGTCCGCGATCACGGACCGGGCCATTGCGCCCGGGCGCAGGCCGCCGGCGGGGCCGGTGGGGCGCCAGTCGATGTCGCTCATCGCCTCAAGCCGCTCGCCCGGCGCATCGCCCTGCGGCGGCTGCGGCGCGTAGGCGGTGATCGAGGCGCGGCCGCGCTGCGATGACAACGCGCTGACGATCTCGACAAACGCGGCAGACGTGCCCCCCTGGGTCGATTCGACGTTCTGGATCACCTGGCCGATGCGGAGCATGCGTGAATCAGACTCCCCTTCCCGTTTCGCCGTGTTGCGGCTCTGCCTCGCTCAGGCCGACCTCATCATCTCGCATGAGCGCATCGATCAGGTCGCTGGCCGGCGCTGCGTGCAGGATCACCCGCTCCGCCGCCCGGAGCAGCGGCAGTTCGTCAGGGTGCTCGCGGAAGATCGACTCCATGGCCCGGAGCGTCTGCACTCCCTCGACGGTCTTGTTCAGCCGGGCCATTTTCAGGTTGGCCTCGTCGAGCGAGGCGCCTTTGCCGATCATTTCGCCCAGCTCCCGATTGCGGGTGGGGCCGAGGCAGCTCATCCACAGGTCGCTGCCCCAGCACTGGCTGCCGATGCTGAAGGTCGTTCGCTCGGCGCCGAGCTTGCGGACGCAGAAATCCTCCACTTCCCACGCGATGCGGCTGATGAGGTGGGTCTGGGCGCCGAAGTTCAACCCCAGGCCCCTGGCGAGGCCCGAACAGATCGATACGACGTTTTTGAGCGCCCCTGCATATTCCACCCCGGCGAGATCGGTCGTCGTCTGCACCCACATCTGTGCGGAGCCGAAGAGCCGCTTGAGACGCGGCAGGGTCGCTCCGTCGCCGCAGGCGATGGTCATGCCCAGCGGCTGGTCGTGCAGCACGTCGCTGGCGATGGTCCCTCCCGCGAGGGCGGCGTAGGTGTAGAGCGCCGGCGGGCGTGGGATCGACTTTGCGACGATCTCGCTCAGACGCCGCCCCGTCTTGAAATCCAGCGCCTTGGCTGTGTTCACCATGATCAGCGGCCCGCTCCACGGCTGGCCCCCCACCGCCTCAGCGACTTCGCGCGTGGAGTTGGATGTGACGGCGAGAATCAGCACATCAAGGTCTTTCATGAGCGCCGCGACATCGTGGACGATCTCGACATGGGTAGAGAATTCCGATTCCGTGTCATGAATGGGGTGGCGCCGATCCCGCTCCAGCGCGTGTCGCACCTGTTCGTTGCGATCGAACGCGCGAAGCGCAATGTCAGTGCCTGCGCGAGGCTCCAGCCGGCGCAACATCGCGTAGCCGAAATGGCCCACGCCGTAGAGGCCGACCTGCTCGACGCCCTCGCTCACAGTTCTTCCTTTCGCACGTGCTCCTGAACAGCTTCGAGATCCTCAGGGTAATCGACTTCGCGCACCCATTCAGGGCCGGCGTCCGCGGCTTGGAAGCGGCAGGCGCCGTCCCGGGCGCAGCGGTCGATCGCCGCCTCGAAATAATCGTCTTCATCGACGGCGCGGAGGGCTTCGACGAAGGCGGCTCGATCTTTCTCAGCGACGATGTTCATGCCCAGCGCCTCGCCCGCGGCGTCTTCCAGGCTCTTTGAGATGTGGGCGATCCGCCCTTCGTCATCCAGCGTGTACTTGATCGCCTCATCCCGAGGTGTGGAGCGGTCCACCAGAGCCCGTGAGCGACCCGGCGCGTGCTCCAGCAGGCGCTGCAGGGCGCCGGGGCCGAAATAGAGGTCGCCATTAACCCACAGCACATCTCCCCCAACGCCCTCGATGAGCTCGAGCGCGAGCAGCAGGCTGCGCGCGGTGTTGGTCTGCGTGTAGCGGGGGTTGTTGACGAAACCCAGATCCGGGTGGGCCCGCATGATGTCGCCGGCTCGATGACCCACGACCACCAGCAGACGGTCCGGTTCAAGGCATTCGCCAAGCAGTTCGATCTGGTTCGAGAGCAGCGTGCGTCCCGGCGCGATTTCCGAAAGCGGTTTCGGCGCCGCGGCGCCGAGGCGTGAACCAAGGCCCGCGGCGAGAATCACCGCTCGCTCAACCCGTCCACCATCGACCGTCATGACGCATCGTCCCGGGCTCCCGCAGCGCCGGCCGCCACGACACTGCTGACTTCGCGGGTCCTGATCGCCTTGGCGCTGTCGCCGGCGCAGACCGAGCGGGGTGGCAAGGAGTGGATGACGGTGGATCGGGCGCCGACCACGGTGTCCTCCTCGATGCGCACCCCGGGGCCGACGAAGACATCCGCCGCGATCCACACATCATCCTCGATAATGATCGGATCGGAGATGAGCGGCATGTCCTTCCGCGTGTAATCATGGCCTCCGGCGCAGAGGTGGGCGTACTGACTGATGGTGCATCTGGATCCGATCGAGATTGCGCCGAGACAGAAAAGGATGGCATGGTCGCCGATGGCGGTGTGGGCGCCGACGGTCAGGCGCCACGGGTGGCTGATGCGTGCGGTTGGCCTGACCCGGGCTGTGGGATGAATGTCGGCGCCGAACAGGTTGAGGAGGCGACGGCGAATTCCGTACCAGTTGTGAAAAGTAAGGCGCATCAAGGGCTGGCCGATGATCTCCCAGAGCGTCTCGCGGAGTCGTTCACGGGGCGTGCGCCCACGGATCTGGGCGATGCTCCTCCGCGGATCGGTGACGAAGGCTGCGACTTCCTCGTTCTTGTCTGGCGCGCTCACCATTCGTACCCCAGCCAGTCCAGCGTCGGCTCCATGTGCGGCCGGATTTCCTCCAGCGTCTCCTCGGTGAGCACATTGCGCCATTTGCGCTGACGCGACGGGTCGACCGAGTTCACGACTTCCTCGACGATATGCTCGGAGCCGGGCAGCTCCACATAGTCGATGACGCCCTGCATGGTCTCTCGTGGAGAGCGCATCATGTTCTCGTAGCGGATCATGTGAACCACATCCGGGCCGAGGCGGTTCGCGTCCTCCACGGCGATGTGGATGGTCGAGGCCCACTGCCTGGCGAGCATGACGTTCGTCGAATCCTTCCCGCGCCATTCGCTCCATCCCGGCGGACGCGGCCCCCAATAGTCGAGCGGCTTGCGCGTGATCTTTCTCTGGAGCGTCCGTCCGGCGCGCGGGACGTACGCAGGCCATTCCCACGGCGGCGTCTGCAGGGCCCGTTGCAGAATCCGGCCCGTCGGCACCCCCTTGCCCATCACCTCCGCCGTCGAGCGGATCACCGAACGCCCGTCGCGCACGATCAGGACGATCTTCGCATCCGGGTACACCGCATGGATGAACGGCAGGCGAAGGCAGTTGCTGGGTGTCTTTTCGCACAGACGAGACTTACCGCGACGCCGGACGAAGCGATCGAAGACGGCGCGAATGTGCCTCTGGACGCGCGGGCGGGCGTGCTCTTCGGTGAGGCGGTCGTCAGGGAGGTAGCTGTTGCCCCAGGTCCAGACGTGGCGCGGCTCCACCCAGTAGGCCAGGTCCGGGTGCGCAGAGAACATGCGTCCGAACCATGTCGTGCTGGAGCGCTGCGTGCCGACGAGGATGATCGGAGGACCGGACCCCATGCTCAGTGCAGCTCCCGCTTCTTGAGCGCCTTGGCGGGGTTGCCGACATACACCGTCGCCGGATCCAGATCCTTGTAGGCGCTCGATCGGGCGCCGAGAACGCTCAGGCTTCCCACCACAACGTTGGGGCCGACGAAGGCGTCGGCGCCGATCCATGCGTCCGAGCCGATCGTCACCGGATCACGGATGAGCGGGAAGCGCCGGTCGGTGTGATCGTGGGTTCCGGCGCACAGGTGGCCGTACTGACTGATGATGGTGCGCTCCCCGATGGTGATTTTTCCGAGCGAATACAGTATTGCGAAATCGCCGACGGTCACGCCGTCACGGATGTCAAGATTCCATGGAATCTCGACGTTCACCGTGGGCCGGATGCGAACGCCACTGCCGATCTTCGCGCCGAAGATGCGCAACAGCCAGGCGCGGAAGCCGTACCAGTTGTGGAAGGAGAGGCGGAAGACCGGTCGCCCCGCCAGCATCCAGACCGAACGGATGACCTTCTCCCGGAACGTCCACGGGCTGGACTCGGGAATGAGCTGCCCGCTGTCATCGACCTTGATCGCCGCCGCGGCCCGCTGCTCGAAATTCTCGGCGGCGGGGCCCAGGGGGACATCCTCGGCGCCGCGTTCAAAGAACTGGTCGCCGGCGTCGTGGGCCTTCGTGTCGGCCTTTGGCTTGTCATCTTTCTCGAATCGCTCGGCGCCTGCCCGGCTGCGGGCCCGCAGAAGACGAAGTTTGAGCGTCGTCATCTGCTCATAGATTGTGAGCAGCCTGATGTAGCTCCACCCGGCGCGGCCTTCGAGCACGCCTCCGAGGATGAACATCGTCACGAACCAGCGGACATATGGGCGGAAGGGAATGCGGAAGCTGATCTCCTTCCAGGCCCGTCTCCGCACGACCGGATCTTTCACCAGCAGGCGGCGCAGCCCCAGCGGCTCCTTGCCCGACTGGATCGCCTGCAGCGCCTCGAGTGAGCTGTACCGGTTGTGCTTGTCCAGCCAGTCATACAAGCCCTTGCTGAAGCTGTAATGCAGGTAGGGCTGCTTCATGCGCCCGAGATAGCCGTCGGTGTTCTCGCGCTGGCCGTGGCCGTAGTCGCGAAAGCGCATGCGATCCTTGTGAAAGAAACGCATCTGGTACGTCGGATAGCCGCCGGAGCGCTTCAGCCACTTGCCCATGAAGATGAGCTTGTGCGGCACATCGAACCCGGCCTCGGTCGGGTCCGACTCGATCACCCGGCGCATCTCCTCCACCAGCTCGGGCGTGAATCGCTCGTCCGCATCGAGGTGGAAGATCCACTCGTGCTTCATCGGGATGTTGTCGATCGCCCAGTTGCGCTGCGCGCCGAAGGACTCGAAGGGGTTCACGTGCACGTCCGCGCCCAGCTCCTCGGCGATCTCGCGCGTGTGGTCGGTCGAGCCGGAGTCCAGCACGTGCACATCGTCGCACCAGCCGCACGAGGCCAGGCACTCGGCGATGTTGATCTCCTCGTTGAGCGTGAGGATCACCACCGAGACAGGCGCCGTCGGCCACGTTCCCGGCGCGGGGACGGGATGGGCGGAGGGCCGGGTGTCGGTCTGTTTCGAATCTGTCGCCAGTGAAGTCATGGGGGATCTCAGTATCGCCCTTCTCCTGAGCCGGGTGCAACGGAGTCGCTCGAAACGCTCGCTCGGGCGCCGGGCCGGGCCAGCTCCTCGACGATCTCCACGATCCTGCCGGCGCAAACACGCCGGGAGGCCGCCACCCGGGCCCGCTCCCGGCCGCGTCGTCCCATCGGGCCCAGATCGCTCCTGCGGCCCGCCAGGTCGGTCAGGACGCCCGCCAGCCGCTCCGATTCACCCGGGCTGAACCGCTCGCCGCAATCCCACTCCTCGATACTGCGGCCGATCTCACTCTGTTCAGGTCCGATAAACAGAACCGGCCTTCCCGCCGCCGCCACGCCGAAGAACTTGCTGGGCACGACCAGCCCCCACCACTCCGGCAGCATCGTGACAAGCTGGATGTCCGCGGCGGCCAGCAGGTCGGCCAGGCGCTCCCGCGGCTGGTACTCGGCGAGGATGCAGTTGGACAGCCCCCGGTCGCGGACGGAGGCCTCGACATCGCCCTTGCGCTTACCGCCGCCGACGAAGGCGAAGCGGATGCGGTCGTCTGCTTTCATACGCTCGGCGGCGTCGAGGAAGGTATCCACATCGTGGGCGAGGCCGAAGTTGCCGGAGTACATGATGAGCAGGCGGTCGTCGACCCCCCACTCGACGCGGTATGGGTTGTCCGGCGCAGGGGCGTCGCCTGCATCGGCGTCATCATCACTGACGGACCAGACGGGGACGACCTCGATTCCATCGGACGAGGCCCCCTGATCGAGCAGACGCTGGCGCATGCACCGGCCGAGAACGATGGTGCGGTCGACGCGCTTCAGCACCGAGCGGTGCAGCCGGCGCAGGAATCGGTAGAGGAGACTGCGCTCCTGGAGCATGCCGTGGGCGGCCATGACGTCGGGATAGATGTCCATCAGCCAGTAGACCACGCGCGAGCCGCGGAACGTGCGCATCAACAGGCCGACGATTGCGATGTAAGGCGGCGTGGTGAGGCAGATCACGACATCGAAGCGGCGCATGAAGAGGCCGCGGAGCGCGGCCTGGATGTAGTAGTTGGCGAAGTCGGCGAGTCGTCCGAGGGTGCTCTTCTTGCCGAAGACGCTGACGCCGACACGGATGATCTCGATTCCGTCAACGGTCTCCCGCTTGGGCAATGACGCTCCGCTCTGGCCGTAGATCGAGCGCGAGGCGATCGCGGTGACGTTGTGCCCCCGCGCGACCAGATCATCGGCGAGGTCCTTGGCGATCTGGGCCGTGGCGACCACGTCCGGGTGGAAGGGCTGGTTGAGGATGAGGATGCGCATGGAGCAGGCATTGGGGTATGGGCAATGGGGAATGGGTCAGAGATCGGGCCTCGGGTGTCAGGACTTGTGGGCGCGCCACCAGTCGATGGTCTGCTTCAGCCCATCTTCGAAGCCGACTTCGGCCTTCCAGCCCAGCAATTCGGCGGCCCGGTTGGTGTCGAGGCAGCGGCGGGGCTGGCCGTCGGGTTTGGTCGAGTCCCAGCGGATTTCGCCGCGAAAGCCGCAGAGCTTCACGATCAGCTCCACCAGGTCGCGGATGGTGATTTCGCGGGAGGAGCCGAGGTTGATGGGCGTGGGCTCATCCATCCGCTCGGCGGCCCGGAGAATGCCCGCCGCGGCGTCCTCGACGTACAGAAACTCGCGGCTGGCCTTGCCGGTGCCCCAGCAGACGATGTGATCGGCGCCGGAATCCACCGCCTCGACGCACTTGCGGACCAGCGCCGGGATGACGTGGCTGGTCTCCAGGTCGAAATTGTCACCGGGTCCGTAGAGGTTCACCGGGAGCAGGTACGCCGACTTCATGCCGTACTGCAGGCGGTAGGCGTCCAGCATCTGCCATGCGGCCTTCTTGGCCACGCCGTAGGGGGCGTTGGTCTCCTCGGGATAGCCGTTCCACAGTTCCTCTTCCTTGAAGGGAACCGGCGTGAACTTGGGATAGGCGCAGATCGTGCCGACTTGCACGAATTTCGAGCCTTGCTCGATCAACCCTGCGATTCGGAACTGCTCGATCAGGTGCATCGCCATGGCCATGTTGGCGAAAAAATAGCGCCCCGGATTGGCCCGATTGGCGCCGATTCCCCCCACTTCCGCCGCCAGGTGGAAGACCAGGTCGACGGGATCGCCCCCGAAGGCCTCCTTGTAGAGTCGCTCGCAGGCTGCTTCATGGGTGAGATCGAACTCTTTGCGTCGGGGGATGAAGATGTCCACCTCCCGCACACCCGCCTCGACCAGCCGCCGGCACAGCACGCGCCCGAGAAACCCGGCGCCGCCGGTGACGATGACCTTCTTCTTCGTAAGCGTAGACACGACGCGATCTCCCTCCGGCCTGATGAAGCCTGCAACTCTTGAAAGTGGCGAGTCTAGCGGGGCGTCCGTGCCGATACCATGTCGCCCCTCATGAGCACCTCCGCCGACAAACAAATGGTCGATCAAGGCAATCCCGGCAAAGGGGCCGGACCTGCGCCCGCGAAGGGCATCGGCCGGGCGGTGAGTGGAGGCGTCTCGTGGATGATGCTCAACACGGCGGTGAGCCGGTCGGCGGGACTGTTGTCACAGATCGCACTGGGGTACCTGCTCACGGCGGAGGATTTCGGCATCGCCGCCCAGGCGATCGCGTTCGGGGCCATTCTCCAGGTGATGCGTGATGGCGGCGCCCGACGTGTGCTGATCCAGCGGGGGCAGAAGGAGTACCCGTCGCTCCGAGGTGTGATTTTTTGGATTTCGGCGATTTTCAATCTGATGACGGCCGGGCTCATGGTCTCACTCGCACCTGTCGCGGCGAGTTACTACAACGAGCCACAGGTCGAGGTCATGCTCTACATCTTTGCGACGGTGCTTCCGTTGAGCACCTTCTCGTCGATGCTGAGCGCGAAGCTGGCAATCGACCTGCGCTTTCGATCCATTGCGATCGTGCGGGCGATGTCGGCGACGCTGCGGGCGACGCTCATCGTCGTCTTTGCGCTACTGGGCTTCGGACCTCTCAGCTTCGTGCTCCCGATGCCGATCGTCGCCATCTTCGACGGAATCTGCTTCTACATCCTGGTGCGGGAGCACCCGTGGAAACTCTCGCCGCAGTTTTCCAGATGGCCCGTGCTGCTCAAATCGACAGGCTGGGTGATTCTGGGCACGTTGGCGACAGCGGCGTACAACCAGGGCGACTACATCGTGCTGGGCAGCATCGTCGCCACCGGCGTTCTCGGTGTCTACTACTTCGCATACCAGCTCTCAAAGCAGGTGATCATCCTGCTCATGTACAACCTGCAGGTGGTGCTGATGCCGGCGCTCTCGCGGCTGAACGACGAGCCGGAGCGCCAACGGGCCGCGGCTCTGAAGGCGGCGCGGATCCTGATGTTGCTTGCAGCGCCGACTTCGCTGGCCATCGTTTGCATCATCCATCCACTTGAAGATTTCCTTTGGCGCGGGCGCTGGGCCGAGGCGGTGCTCCCCGTCATGGTGCTCGGCGCCGTGCTCCCGCTCAACATCCTCAGCGTGATACCCAAGACATTGGTTATCTCAACCGGAAGATTCCGCCTGTGGAGCTGCCTGATGCTGATCGATGCGGCGGGGGTGATGACCGCGGCGGGAATCGGCGGATACCTGACCACCGATCGGGCCGGGCTGGAATTCTTCGATGGAGAAGCGCTCGATCCGTTCGGCATCGCCCTTGCAATCGGGCTCTACAACTGTTTCAGCGTCACAATCCTCTCACGGATCGCGCTCCGGTCGGTCGGGCTGCGCCTGCGCCAGCTCCTTGTGAGTACCGCGCCTGCCTACGCAATCACGATCGCAGTGTCGATCGTGGTCGTTGCGCTCGACAGAACCGTCTTCTCCGGACTGACATCACTGGACCAGCTTTTCCTGGCGGCGTGGCTCTTCGGCGGGTCGCTGCTGGTCTTCCTGCCCATCGCGCTGCACGATGATGTGGGCACGCTGATTGACATCATCCCCGGCCCGCTGCGTCCTCTGGCGGCGGCGACAGCCCGCCGGCGACCCGGAGGCGGCGCTGAGTTCAGGGCGCTGAAAAGTAAGAGAAAGAAAGGCGCCGCGCCTTCTGGCCTCGACGACTTGGACTGAGCCGCGTATCTGCCGCTACTGATCGTGCCCGCTCATCTCCGGCAGCTTGTGGCCCGCATCGCGCAGTGTCTTCTCGCGCTTCGCGATCTCCATGTCGGCGTCGACCATCATCTTCACCAGCTCCTTGAAGCTCACCTTCGGGGTCCAGCCGAGCTTCTGCTTCGCCTTCGAGGGGTCGCCAAGCAGCAGGTCGACCTCCGCGGGGCGGAGGTATCGCTCATCGAACTCGACGTAGTCGCTCCAGTCGAGGCCGGCCTCGGTGAAGGCGGCTTCGCAGAACTCGCGGACGCTGTGCGTCTCGCCGGTGGCGGCGACGTAGTCCCCCGGCTCCTCCTGCTGGAGCATCATCCACATCATCTCGACGTAGTCGCCGGCGTATCCCCAGTCGCGCTTCGAGTCCAGATTGCCGAGGTAGAGCTTCTTCTGCATGCCCAGCTTGATGCGCCCGACAGCGCGGGTGATCTTGCGAGTGACGAACGTTTCGCCGCGGCGCGGGCTCTCGTGGTTGAAGAGGATGCCGCAGGACGCGTGCATTCCGTACGACTCGCGGTAGTTCACCGCGATCCAGTGGGCGAAGACCTTGGCGCAGGCGTAGGGCGAGCGGGGGTAGAAGGGCGTGGTCTCCTTCTGCGGCGTCTCGACCACCTTGCCGAACATCTCGCTCGACGACGCCTGGTAGTAGCGGACGCGCTCGTCGAACTCCTTCTCGTAGTCGCGGATCGCTTCGAGGAGCTTGAGGGCCCCGATGCCCACCGTCTCGGCGGTGTAGATCGGGTTGTCGAAGCTGACGCGCACATGGCTCTGGGCGCCGAGGTTGTACACCTCGCGGGGCTTGACCTGGCGCATGAGGCGCGACAGCGCGTTGGCGTCGTTCAGGTCGCCGTAGTGCAGCAGCAGGCGGGCGTCGGGCAGGTGGGGGTCGCGGTAGAGGTGGTCCAGCCGCTCGGTGTTGAAGCTGCTGGCCCGACGGATGACGCCATGCACCTCGTACCCCTTCTTCAGCAGAAATTCGGCGAGGTAACTGCCGTCCTGGCCCGTGATTCCGGTGATGAGCGCTCGCTTGGGGTCTGGCATGGGTGCTCCGATCTCTGCTCTCGTGGGGGGCGATGGGTCTTGTTGGGACGGACAGTCTAATGGCCCCTCGGGGCCCCGTGATCGGCCGGCTCGCAGCGCCGGGTTCCCGGACCGACTCCGGAGTGAGGGTTGGGTGAAAATCGGGCGTTCGAAGCCGCGACTTCCGCCTCCAGGCGGATTCCACGCAGCTTGCCCACCACCTTCGCGGGCGATCTGCTACTCTCTCCGCCCCTGTTCAATTTTGCGAAATAGTCTTAAAGGCCCCATCCCGAAGCGGGGCCGGTCTGGAGAGCTTGAGATGTCCGGCCTGATCCCCCCCCATGGCGCCCGTCCCGGCGCTGAACCCGTCAATCAAGTCGCAATCGGCGCCCGTGTCGAGGAGCTGACCCGTGAAGCCGCCTCGCTCCCACGGATCGACCTCTCCGCCAAGCAGTCCTGCGACCTCGAGATGCTGGGCGTCGGCGCCTTCTCGCCCCTGACCGGGTTCATGGGCAAGGCCGATTTCGAGTCGGTCTGTCGCTCCATGAAGCTCACAAGCGGCGACATCTGGCCCATCCCGATCCTGCTCAGCGTCGACAAAGCCAAAGCGCCAAAGGTCGGCGACCGGGTCGCCCTCCACGCGACCGCGCCCTCGACCGGCAAGAGCGTCCTCCAGGCCGTGATGACCGTCGAAGAGGTCTTCCCCCACGACAAGAAGCTCGAGATTCCGAACGTCTTCCGCACGGAGGACGAGGCTCACCCCGGAGTCAAGCAGGTCATGGAGGAAGGCGACACCTGCGTCGCCGGCCCCATCGAGCTCATCGAGACCTGTATCGACCCCTCCGGTCCCGAGGCCTTTCTCGACCATCGCAAGACGCCGGGCGAAACGCGGGAGTTGTTCCAGAATCACGGCTGGAAAACCGTCGCCGCCTTCCAGACCCGCAACCCCATCCACCGGGCCCATGAGTACCTGTGCAAGTGCGCTCAGGAGATCTGCGACGGCCTGCTCATCCACCCGCTGGTGGGCGAGACCAAGCCCGGCGACATCCCCGCCGATGTGCGCATGCGGTGCTACAAGGTGCTCATCGACACGTACTTCGTGAAGGAGCGCACGGCGCTGACCGTCATGCCCGCGGCGATGCGTTACGCCGGCCCCCGCGAAGCCGTGCTGCACGCCCTGGTCCGCAAGAACTACGGCTGCACCCACTTCATCGTGGGACGCGACCACGCCGGCGTCGGCGACTACTACGGCACCTACGACGCCCAGCTCATCTTCGACGAGCTGGACAAGGAAAACCTCGGCATCGAGCCCCTGAAGTTCGAGCACGCGGCGTACTCGAAGAAGGCCCAGGGCATGGTGTCCGCCAAGACCTTCCCGAAGCTCGAGGGCGACCAGGTCTTCCTCTCAGGCACCAAGGTGCGCGAACTGCTGAGCAAGGGTGAGCGTCCCCCGGCGGAGTTCTCCCGCCCCGAGGTGGCGGACGAGCTGATCCAGTGGGCGACCGGCAAGGCCTGAGCATCCGGTTTCTTTCGCTCAAGAGGGGCGTCATTCCCGGTCGATGACGAGACGGAGCGCGCCCGTGCGGATGCGGGTCTGCGCTGAGCGATCTCGAAGCCAGGACCCCTTCAGCCATGACCATCGATTTCGAGCAGGCCTACCTGCAGTGGAAGGCCTCTCACGAGGTCGTCGATCAGCGCCGCAAGCTCTTCATCGTCGGCTGCGCCAAGTCCGGCACCACGTGGATGCTCAACCTGCTCAATGGCCATGACGAAGTCGTCATTTCCGGTGAAGGCGGGTTTGCCTGGCGGCTGCTTCCGATTTTGTCGCAGGCCTTCAACGCCTTCAACCAGCATCAGCGCGACCACGGCCACAACGACATCACCATCCTGCGCGACTTCGAGTTGATGGCGGCGCTGCGCTCCATCATCGATGGCCAGTTCGTCCGCTACCTGGGCGAATCCGGCAAGGAGCCTTCGGCGGTGCGCATCGTCGGCGACAAGACGCCGCAGCACTCCGTGGGCATTCCCGTTCTGAACCAGCTCTACCCCGATGCGCTCTTCATGCACGTGGTGCGCGATCCACGCGATGTCGCCGTCAGCGCGTGGCACCACTTCGGCCGTGATATGGACAACAGCGAACGCGAGCGCTTCGCCAGGCAGTACATGACCGAAACCTGGCCCATCAACGTCACCCGGGCCCGCGAGGCGGGGACGCTGCTGGGCGACCGGTACACCGAGGTCCGTTACGAGGACCTGCACGCCGATGAGCCCGATGTGGTGGCCCGCGTCCTGCGGTTCATCGGCGTCGATGACTCGGAGGAGGCGGTCGGCAAGTGCATGAACTCCGGCTGCTTCAAGAAGCGGTCCGGGGGCCGCAATCGCGGCGAAGAGAAAAACAACGAGTTCCTCCGGCGCGGCGTGGTGGGCGACTGGGTCAACCACCTGCCCGCCGACGCGGTTCGCCAGTGGACCGGCGCCATCGCTGACACCATGCAATCCTTCGGCTACGACCCCGCCGGCACACCGGGTCAGACCTCCGCATCAGACGCCGCAGCCGCCTGACCCCTGTCCCGAGGTCAGATCGCCCACGAAATCCCCACCGGATACCCTGCACGCCAGCAACTGAAAGCCCAGGCACCCACGGAGCAGCGCTGAGCGATGGCAGGAATCAAACGAATTCTCGTGACCGGCGGCGCCGGCTTTCTCGGCAGCCACCTGTGCGACCGGCTCGTCGACGCCGGGCACGATGTAATCTGTATTGACAATTTCTTCACAAGCCAGAAGTCGAACGTCACGCATCTGCTCGATAAACGGAATTTCGAACTCATCCGCCACGATGTCACGCACCCTGTGTGGCTCGAGGTGGATCAGATCTACAACCTCGCCTGCCCGGCCGCGCCGGGGCATTACCAGTACAACCCAATCAAGACGATGAAGACGTCGGTGCTCGGCGCCATCAACATGCTCGGCGCCGCCAAGCGCTGCCGGGCCCGCGTTCTCCAGGCCTCTACCAGCGAGGTGTACGGCGACCCGGAGGTGCACCCGCAGCCGGAGAGCTACCGCGGCGCCGTGAACCCCATCGGCCCCCGCGCCTGCTACGACGAGGGCAAGCGGGCGGCGGAGACGCTCTTCTTCGATTATCACCGGCAGAACAAAGTCGATATCCGCGTTGTGCGCATCTTCAACACCTACGGGCCGAGGATGCATCCCTTCGACGGGCGTGTCGTCTCCAACTTCATCCGCCAGGCGCTCGCCGGCGAGGACATCACCATATTCGGCGAAGGAAGCCAGACCCGCTCCTTCTGCTACGTGGACGACCTGGTGGACGGCATCATCGCGATGATGAATGGACCGGACGATTTCACGGGCCCGGTGAACCTCGGCAACCCGGAGGAATTCACGATCCGCGAGCTGGCGGAGCGTGTGATCGACCTGACGGGAGCCGGCTCGAAGCTGATCTTCCAGCCGCTGCCCGAGGACGATCCGAAACAGCGTCAGCCCGACATCACGCTGGCGAGCGACCGGCTCGGATGGAAGCCCGGGGTGGAGCTCGCCGACGGCCTCGCCAGGACCATCGAGTGGTTCCGCTCGATCAATCTCGATCACTACCGCGCCCCGACGCCCAACTATTGAGGGCCTCGGCCGGGTCCGGGAAGCCTTCCGGCGTCGTGAGGGCCGATTTTTCATTCCTGCTTCGAACACAGCGGCTGCGATGACGATACAACATTGCTCCGCGCGGCGGCCGCAGGACCGCGCCAGGAACGAGGAGATCCGCAGATGCGACTTGCAATGGTGGGCGCCGGCTACGTCGGACTTGTCACCGGAACCTGTTTCGCCAACACCGGCAACGATGTCGTGTGTATGGATGTCGACCCGTCGAAGGTCGAGACACTCCGCAATGGAGGATGTCCGATCTACGAGCCTGGGCTCACCGAGATGATGCGCGCCAACGTGAAGGCCGGTCGCCTCAACTTCACGACCAATCCCGACGAAGCGTACCGCGATGCAGACATGATCTTCATCTGCGTGGGCACGCCCTCCGACGAATCCGGCCGCGCCGACCTCAAGTACATCTTCAAGGCCGCGGAGGATGTCGCGGAGGTGATCCTCGCGCTCGGGAAGAGTCAGAAGCCCAAGGTCGTGGTGGTCAAGTCCACGGTTCCCGTCGGCACCACTTTGAAAGTGAAGGAAGTGATTCGCGCCAAGGTCGGCGATGTTCCCTTCCACGTCGCCAACAATCCCGAATTTTTGAAAGAAGGCGCTGCGATCAATGACTTCCTCAAGCCCGACCGCGTCGTGGTCGGCGTCGAGAGCGAAGAGGTCGGCGAGCAGATGCGCATCCTCTACGAGCCATACGTTCGCCAGGGCAACCCCATCTTCATCATGGACATCCTCTCCAGCGAGATGGTCAAGTATGCCTCGAACGCCATGCTGGCCACCAAGATCTCCTTCATCAACGAGATCGCCAATCTGTGCGAGGTGTATGGCTCGAACATCAACCGCGTGCGCGAGGGCATGTGCTCGGACAAGCGGATCGGAAACCAGTTCCTCTACCCCGGCCTCGGCTACGGCGGATCATGCTTCCCCAAGGATGTGCTCGCGTGCATCGCGATGGGCGAAAGCGCTGATCGGCCCACTCGACTGCTTTCCAGCGTCCACGAGGTGAACCAGCGCCAGCGCGACGCCTTCTACAGCAAGATCGAAGGCCATTTCAACTCTGTCGGCGGCCTCGCAGGGCGCACCATCGCCTTCTGGGGCATCGCCTTCAAGCCCAACACCGACGACATCCGCGAAGCGCCCGCCCTCACCCTCATGCGCAAGTCCCTTGAAGCCGGCGCCTCCATCCGCGCTCACGACCCCGTCGCGATGGACAACGCGCGCGAGACGATCGAGGGACGCGTCGAGTTCTTCGAGGACATGTACCGCGCAGCCGAGGGCGCTGATGCGCTTGTCATCTCGACGGACTGGGATGAATTCAAGGCGCCCAACTTCGACCGTCTGCGCGAGCTGATGCGTTCGCCCGTCATCTTCGACGGTCGCAATCTCTACCGGCGCGAGCAGCCACAGGCCGCGGGTTTCTCGTACCACTCGGTCGGACGTCCTCCGGTCATTGCGTCCTGACCAGTTCCTGAAACGCGAGAGCCAGGGACCATGTCCACCAAGCTCGGCCCCATCGGCCGCCTCATGAAGATGATCCACGGGCCGATCTACGAGGCCCGCCTGCGCGAACTCGTCCGGCGCATCACGCCGCACCTGCGCGAGGGCGATCGGGCGCTGGATGTCGGCTGCGGCGTGGGGACGCTCGGCGTCGCTCTGATGGAGGGCGAGCAGGCGCCCACGGGTCTGATCGTCGAGGGGCTTGAGCGTCACAGGCGCGGAGGCGAGCCGATCACCGTGCATTCCTACCAAGGCGGGGTCATGCCCTTCGAGGACGACGCGTACGACGTCGTCATCCTCGCCGATGTGCTCCACCACGCGCCGGAGCACGACCAACTGCTGGCCGAGTGTGCCCGCGTTGCCAAACGGCTGCTGATCATCAAGGACCACCAGAGAGCGGGATTGCTGGCGTGGCCCAGAATCGCGCTCATCGACTGGGCCGCCAACGCGCCCTACGGCGTTTCCTGCCTTTTCCGATATCACACGCCCAGCGAGTGGAGCGAGATAGAGCGCCGGCACGGTCTTGAGCCGATCGAACGGATCGAACGCATGCGCCTCTACCCCTTCGGTTGGAACCTGCTCTTCGCCGGCCGGCTCCAGCGGCTCTGCATTCTCGAGCCCCATGGGGCCGCCGGACAAAATGGAGCTGCGACAGGCCCTGTGTCGGAGCGCAACGAGGCCGCCGCGAGCACATGACCGACACGACGCATGACACCGTGGCCCCGCGAGGCTCAGCCTCGCTCCCCTACAGCCTACTCCGGCTGGCGAGGCCGACGCAGTGGTCCAAGAGCGTCTTCGTGCTCCTCGGCCCGCTCTACGGCCTGCCCGAGCTCATCCAGGAGACGCCATGGACGACCATCGCCGCCAGCTCGCTGACCGCGGCGGTGATTTTCGCGCTCACTTCCAGCGCGTGCTACATCGTCAATGACATTCTCGATGCAGAGCAGGATCGCGCGCATCCAAGAAAGCGCAACCGCCCCATCGCCTCAGGCGCAGTCAGCCCGATGCTGGCGTCGATTTACGGCGCCTTCCTGCTGATCGCTGCTGGGCTGCTGCTGCTCACACTCGATGGAGCATCACGCCTTCTGGTCGGCCTGACGGTGCTGCTCTACATCGGCAACGTCACGATCTATTCGGCCTTCCTCAAGCACGTGGTCATCGCCGATGTGATGTGCCTTGCGGGCGGTTTTGTGATCCGCGTGCTCGGCGGCTGCGCGGCCCTGGGCATCTCCCCCACCGTCTGGCTGCTCAACTGCACCTTTTTTCTCGCCATGTTCCTCGCCTTCGGCAAACGGCTCGGCGAGCGGCGCAGCATGGGCGAGGGCGCAACGGCGACCCGTCTTGTCCAGAGCGCCTACACCGACAATTTCCTTGAGATGGCCGTGGTCGTGACCGGCGTCGCCACACTGGTGGGGTACACGATCTACGTCGAGACCCAGACCGGGCTGTACGACTGGGGTTTCAACCTGCTCTGGCTGACGGTTCTGCCGGCCACCTACGCCCTGTTCAGGTGCATCGTGTTGCTGGACCGGGGGCGGTACGACGATCCCACCGAGCTGGCGGTGCAGGACCGCGCCTTCCAGCTCGCCGCGGTGCTCTTCGCAGGATTGACCACGATCCTGGTCTGGCATTTCCGTCTTGCGCCGGGGCTCGCCGGGGTCTGAAGGCGTGTGGCGGTGCGAAAAACCAACCGGTTAGTGGACTTTTTGTCGAAATCCCGACTCACTCCCCTCAACCCGCGACCGTTTCCGGCCGTAGGGGTATAAGCCGACAGTCCCATGAGGAGCAGATCGGGGAGGCTGCGCATCCCACTGGCGGCGATGGCCGCCGGAGCAGGCAGGCCTGCCTTCGGTCAACTGGAGATCGTTTTCTCGAACCCGTCAGGAGCAGTTCAGATGTGGAGTAAAGTCAGAGTCGGAACCAGAGCAGGTCTGGCCTTCGGTGTCGCTTCGGCGCTCACGCTCAGCGTGGCGCCCGTCGTCACCAACGCCCAGCCCAGCATTCCACCCGAAATCGCCGAGCGAATGGCCGCCATGGCCGCCGGCCGCGGCGGCGGCGCCAACGCCGAACGCGAATTCCCCCCCTTCGAGGAAGTGTCGAAGGATTACAAGCGCGTCGTCTCCACCATGGACGATGAGCGAAGCCTGTACACCCTCTGGACGCGCGAACGCGACGCCGGCATGCTCGCCGAGCTGCCGCGCAACTTTGAAAACCAGCGCATCTTCTTCACCTACACGATCGAAGCCGGCACCCCCACCGCCGGCATTCAGTTCGGCCATCGCTACGCCTACTGGAAGCGATTCGACAAGCGTCTCGCTCTCATCGAACCGAACCTTGAAGTGCGCACGTCCGGCGACGCTGAATCCCGCCGCGGCCGCGATCGGCTCTTTACGGATCGCGTTCTGCTTGACGTGCCCATCGTCACGATGGGCCCGAACGGCGGACCCGTCATCGACTTGAAGGGGCTGCTCGTCGGTCAGTCGAGCAAGTTCTTCGGCAACTTCACCCGCGGCGCCCAGACGTCGCTCGCCAAGATCACCACCGCCAAGGCGTTCCCGCAGAACATCGAGGCCGCGTTCGAGCTGCCTGTCGCCAGCGGCCGCCTCTCTCAGCTTCACTATTCGATCCGCGTGATCCCCAACGATCCCAGCTACCGCCCGCGCAAGGCCGATCCGCGCGTCGGCTTCTTCACCACCACCTACCGCGACATCGGCAAGCCCGGCGCCGACACGCCCTGGGTGCGCTACATCAATCGCTGGAAACTGGAGAAGGCTGAGCCGAATCTGTCGCTCAGCCCGCCGCGCGATCCCATCATTTTCTACATCGAGCACACCACCCCAATCCGCTACCGCCGCTGGGTGCGCGAGGGCGTGCTCGAATGGAACAAGGCCTTCGAGAAGATCGGCATCATCAACGCGATCGAGGTCTACCAGCAGGACGCCCGCACCGGCGCCCACATGGAGAAGGACCCCGAGGACTCGCGTTACAACTTCGTCCGCTGGAACAACAGCAGCATGGGCTTCGCAATCGGCCCGAGCCGGGTCCATCCCGAGACCGGTCAGATCCTCGACGCCCAGATCGTGCTCGATGAAGGCTTCATCACCAGCTGGGCCCGTCAGTGGAATCAGCTGATCCCCGAGATGGCGGTCGAGGGATTCGGCCCTGAAACGCTGGCGTGGCTCGAGTCGCGCCCGCAGTGGGATCCGCGGATTCGCCTGGCCGCTCCCGGCGAGCGCGAGCAGATTCTCGCGCAGCGTCAGCGTCATCACGCCATGCACGGTCCGACGCCGCACGCCGGCCATCCCGCCGGCGACGCCCGCGAGCAGGAGCTGCTCGGCGCCCATCCCTACGCCGGTCTCACCAGCGGCGTCAGCCAGCTCAACGGCTGTTGCATGAACGCAGCCGTGAAGAGCCTGGACGTCGCTCTCTTCCGTCTCGGCACGGACATCATTCTTGAAGCCGCCGAGGCCAATCGCAGGCAGGATGGCGACCGTGATCGCGATCGTGAGCGTCGGCGTCGCCTGCGCGACATGCAGATTCCCGATGACATGCCCGAGGAGCTCCGGGCCGCCATCATGGCTCGCATCGCCGAGATGGAGCCGGATGAGCCCGAGTCCGACAATGGTGATGACCCCACACCGCCGGCTCCCGGTGGCCCCAAGGCCGAAGAGGGCAAGCTTGACGGTGTGCCCGAGTGGTTCATCGGCCCGCTTCTCAAGGACCTGACGATGCACGAGATCGGGCACACGCTCGGTCTGCGTCACAACTTCGCCGCATCGACCATCTACTCGCTCGAGCAGATCAACTCTCCCGAGCACAAGGGCAAGGCCATCACCGGCTCGGTGATGGACTACAACCCCATCAACATCAACTTCGGCGACGGCCCCGAGCAGGGCGAATATTCGATGACCACCATCGGTCCCTATGACTACTGGGTGATCGAATACGGCTACACCTTCGACCGCAACCCGGAGAAGGTGCTGGAGCGCGTCGGCGAGCCCGAGCTCGTCTACACCACCGATGAGGACACCTGGGGCCCTGACCCCCGCGCCCGTCGCTTCGACATGGGCGACAATCCGCTCGACTGGGCTGAATCTCAGATGCGGCTCATCACTTACCTTCGCGAGAAGATCATCGATCGCATCGTCGAGGACGGCGACCCCTGGGCCAAGACCCGCAACGCCTACCACCTGCTGCTCGCCCGCCACGTGAACGCGGTCAGCACTGCGGCCAACTGGGTCGGCGGCTCCCTGGTCCACCGTGATCGCAAGGGCGATGTCGATCGAACCCCGATCGAGAACGTGTGCGCTGATAAGCAGCGCCGCGCCCTGAACTTCGTCATCGACAACACCTTCAACGACGACGCCTTCGGCCTCACTTCCGAACTGCTCCACAAGATGACCGTGGACAAGTGGTGGGACGCGGGCGGCTTCGGGCAGATCTTCGAAGATCCCACGTGGCCGGTGCACGAGCGGATTCTGGGCATCCAGTCCTCCGCGATGACGATGCTCATGAACCCGTCCACGCTCCGGCGCGTCTTTGACAACGAGTTCCGCATCGACAACGGCGAAGACGCGCTCACGCTCCCCGAAATGCTCGACACGATCAGCAAGGCGGCGTGGTCCGAGCTCGACGGCCGTCCCGGTTCTCGCTACTCAGCCCGTCAGCCCATGATCTCGAGCCTCCGCCGCAACCTGCAGCGCGAGCACCTCGAGCGTCTCATCGACCTGACGATGCCCGGCAACCTGAGCGGAGCCGCTTCCCGACCGATCGCCACGCTGAGCGCCATGCACCTGCGCGACCTCAAGTCGCGCATCGACGGTGTCATGGGTCGCGCCGGCGGCGCCGTCGATCCATACACCATGGCCCACCTCGAAGACGCCCGGACGCGCATCGAGAAGGCGCTGGACGCCCAGTACATCTACAACGCAGACTCCATCGGCGGCGGCGGACCCATGATGATCCTGTTCGGACAGGAAGCCGACAGCAGGTAATCCCGGCGCCCACGCGCCGCTTCATCCGATTCTCCACATCTGCAGGCCGCCGTTCCTTCGGGAGCGGCGGCCTTTTTCATGCGCCGGGCGCCCGCGCATCGATCCCGGCGGGGACGGGGCCGGCCGGCGTCGATACAATCCCTTCCCCGGGTGAAATTCCCGGCCGTCGACCCTCAACGAAGACCACCCTGGCACAGAAGGACCGAATCCCAGTGGCTGAAAAGCACTACGACCTCATCGTCATCGGCGGCGGCCCCGCCGGATACGTCGGCGCCATCCGCGCCGCACAGCTCGGACTCAAGACACTCTGCATCGAGCGCGACAAGCTCGGCGGCGTCTGCCTCAACTGGGGATGCATCCCCACCAAGGCCCTCCTCGCCAACGCAGAGCTCTACGAAAAGGCCCACGGCGAAGGCGCGGCGTGGGGACTCGAGTTCGACCACCTGCGCGTCAACTGGGAGAAAGTCATCGGACGCTCCCGCGGCGTGGCCGACAAGCTCAACAAGGGCATCGGCTTTCTCTTCAAGAAGAACAAGATCGACCACGAGCAGGCCCACGCAAAGATCGTCAGCGGCCGCAAGGGAGACAAGCCTTGTAAGGTTGAGCTGTACGACTGCACGGTGAAGGACACCCTCACCCACGCCCCCGCCGACATCGAGAAGAAGCCCCGCGCCACCGTCACCGCCGACAACATCCTGGTGGCGACCGGCTCCGTCGCCCGCGATCTCCCCTTCGCGAAGTTTGACGGCGACAAGATCATCGGCGCCCGCGAGGCGATGAACCAGCCCTCCATGCCCGAGTCGATGGTCATCGTCGGCGCCGGCGCCATCGGCATGGAGTTCGCCTACTTCTATCACACGTTCGGCACGAAGGTCACCGTCATCGAGATGCTGCCGCGCATCCTGCCCGTCGAGGACGAGGAGATCTGCTCTGCCCTCGAGAAGCACTACAAGAAGGCGGGCATGGACATCCGCACCTCGACGACGACGACCGCCGTCGAGACGACCAAGAAGGGCGTCAAGGTCACCGTTGCGCCCTTCAAGGACGGCAAGGCCGACGAGAAGAACAAGAAGACCATCGAGGCGGACAAGGTGCTCCTCGCCATCGGCGTCAAGGGCCGTTACGACGGCCTCTTCGACGATGCGCTCGGTCTCGAAATCGAGAAGGATCACATCAAGACCGACTACAAGCCCGGCAAGACACAGTCCGAGGAGATCACCTACAAGACGAACATCGACGGGATCTACGCCGTCGGCGACATCATCGGCGCCCCCTGGCTGGCCCACGTCGCCAGCGAGGAGGCCATCCTCGCCGTCGAGCGCATCGCCGGGCACGACCCCATCCCCCTCGACTACTCGACCATCCCCGGCTGCACCTACTGCCACCCGCAGGTCGCCAGCGTCGGCTTCACCGAGCGGGCCCTGAAGGACGAGGGCATGAAGGCCGGCGAAGACTACCAGGTGGGCAAATTCCCCCTCCAGTCCCACGGCAAGGCCATCGCCTCCAATTCGAACGTCGGCCTCATCAAGATCATCCGCGGCCTGCCGCGGGGCGAGATCCTGGGCGCCCACCTGATGTGCGACCAGGCCACCGAGCTGATCGGCGAGATGGGCCTGGCGCGGCGTCTGGAGGCCACCAGCGAGGAGCTGATCGTGACCGTCCACGCCCACCCGACCATGTACGAGGCCCTGCACGAGGCCGCCCTGGCCAGCGAGGGCCGCGTCATCCACGGCTGAGTCCCGGATTCCACGCCCCACTCTCGATTTCGGGGCCCCGGTCCCGGCTCCTCGTCCCCTTCAATTCGTGGAGTGGGCACTTTTTCCTTGCCTGCTCAGCCAAAATGTGGTCTGGTTGTAGGGAGAGCAACCTGACTGGAGCGGGAGGTGCGGCCGCAATCCGCCGGAACATTCTCGGTCCTGCCCGCCGTCGCTATGGCGGCCTACCATACTCGCGGTCCGGAAAACCGCCCACCTAGGAGGTTTCCTCCAGGAAACCTCTCCCGATGGCCTGAGAGCAGAGCAACTTTGGTCCGGTGTGCGAGCCCGGGCCCAGGCGAACACCTGAGAAGGAATAACAAATGAAGAACCTGTTCGGATTTGGAACCGCAGCGGCTCTGGGTCTGCTCGCCTGCGTTGGCGCCAGTTCGCTCCCCGGCGCCACCTCCACCATGACCCTTGATCAGGACGCATCGAGCGAAGAATTGCCTGAATTCATGCGCAATATGGTCGCGGTGTGCTACGCCGAAGGCGCCCCGAGCGACGTCGTCGAGGCGGTTGAAACCGGCTTGTACGGCTTGGGTCAGCGCTTCTTCACCACCGGTCGCTGGCCGGGGTCAGTCGGTGAGCCCGTCAATCTGACCTACAGCTTCCCCCCCGACGGCCTGAACATCCCCGCTTCGGGCGGTATTCCTGGAGAAGTCTCCGAACCCAATGTCATTCACGACCGACTGAACACGATCTTCGCCTCGCAAGGCGGCGAGGTATTCTGGAAAGATCTCTTCCGCCAGACTTTCGACGCATGGTCGGCGGTGACCGGCAACACGTATACCGAGGTTCCCGATGACGGCGCCTCCTGGGGCGCGGCTCCCGGCTCTCCGGACCGCGGCGACATCCGAATCGCCATGAAGGGGATCGACGGATTCGGCGGCGTCCTCGCCTACAACTTCTTCCCGAGCGGCGGCGGCAACATGGTCCTGGACCGTGCTGAGAACTGGGGCGCCTCTGCCGCCAACTTCCGCTTCCTCCGCAACACTGTGATGCACGAGCATGGCCACGGGCTTGGTCTGCTTCACTCCTGTCCCGGCTCGGGACAGACTGGCGGCAACACCCGCCTCATGCAGCCAACCATCGCGACGAACTTCGATGGCCCTCAGCAGGATGACATCCGAGGCGCCCACTCCCTCTACGGAGACGCCCTCTCACCCATTAACTCCATCGCCACCGCGCTTGACTTGAACGATCTTGGCCTGACGGTCAATGTTCCCTTCGTCATCAACAACACGCTCAGCCTCAGGAACTTCAACGACACAGACAACTTCAGAGTCGATGCCCCCCCCAGCTCCCGACTTTCAGTCACCGTCACCCCCATCGGAACCACCTACCTTAATGGTCCCCAGAACAGCAACGGCACCTGCTCGGCAGGCACACCGCTCGATGCGCTCCGACAGCAGGATCTCCGCATTCAGATCCTCTCCCCGTCCGGCTCGGTCATCACCACAGTCGACCAGAACGGCTTGGGCGAACCCGAAATGCTCGAGAGCTTCAACCTCGGCGTTGAAGGCGTTTACACGGTCCGCATCGGATCTTCGAACAGCGACGGCAACGTCCAGCGGTACAACCTCTCCATCACCCTCGAACCGGATGGAGTCCTCGGCGATCTCAACGGCGATAACTGCGTCGGCTCGGCCGACCTCAGCATCCTCCTCGGCTCCTGGGGCCCCTGCCCGGCGCCCCCCAACGCCTGTATCGCCGACCTCACCGGCAACGGAAGCGTCGGCTCCGCCGACCTCAGCACGCTCCTGGGCAACTGGGGAGGCGAGTGCAACTGATCCGCATCGCCTGAGCAGACGATAGGGAAAAACGCCGCGCCCCCGGCCGCTTGCCGGGGCTGCGGCGTCAACCTATGCTCATGCCTTGTTGACCACCTCGGGGTGTAGCGCAGCTTGGTAGCGCGTCTCGTTCGGGACGAGAAGGTCGTAGGTTCAAATCCTATCACCCCGACTTCGGCGACGAGAAGCCACCGCAAACGCGGTGGCTTCTTGCATTTCTGGCCCGTTCTAACCTCTGGCGGTCGCCCGCCATGTTTGAACCGCGAACTCATCCAGCGAACTGCGCACCCGCAGTGCGATGCGCGATGCTTGTTCGTCGACTTGTATGGAGATCACGGTCGTCCAAGGTGCATGGCCGACATCGCTCCGCCCTGACAATGAAGTTGGAGAAAAACTCAAGCGGCTACGGATGCGCTCTCCTCGCCGTTGGCGCGGAAACCCGTTGCATCGAGGAAGAATTTCAAGGCGCGGAAGGCCTCGGGACACAGCCCGCTTCCGACTTCCTTCTCCATGATGCTGAGCACCTGCGCCATGGGCATCGTGTCGCGGTACGGCCGCTGGGCGGAGAGCGCTTCGCAGATGTCAGCGACAACAAGGCATCGCATCGACTTGGAGAGATGCTTCGCGGTGATTCCACGGTGGTATCCCTTGCCGTCGAGCCGCTCGTGGTGCGCCGCCGCGATCGCGGTGATCTTCTCAAAACCCTGTATGCGCTCCAGGATGTGCTGCGTGTAGGCCGGGTGCTGCTGAATCGCGAGCCGTTCATCGTCGGTGAGTTTTCCCGGCTTGTCGAGGATCGCGCTTGAGACGCCGAGCTTGCCGATATCGTGCAGAAGTCCGGCGCGATGCAGGCGGCGGAGCTCCGCATCGTCCTGGCCGAGCGCCGTGGCGGCCCCCACAGCCAGCCAGGTGACGACTTCGGAATGTTTGGCCGTCCACGGCGATTTCGCGTCAACGACCTGGGCAAAGCCGAGCGCCACACGGTCGAGGCGCGCATCGTCCGCTATGATCATCCGATCCGGCGGCTCATACTGCATGACCTGCCGATACGCCTTCTCGCTGGAGTATTTCTCCCAGAGATTGCGATCATGACGCAGACTGAGCAGGATCCTGACCAGCTCAGGATCGAACCACCGTCCGCTTCGGCGTTGCGCCATCTCCATGGCGCTGTCCAGCCCGGCGGAGGCGACGAAAACTTCGACCGTCTGCGAAAGACAGGCGATGCGCGCGAGCAGTGGGATCGCCTCTCCGGCCAGGCCGCTGGGATGCCCCTTCCCATTCCAGTGTTCATCGAGTCCACGAATCGCCTCGGCGGTGGCGTCGGGAAGGCCGAAGATCCGCGCGATCTCCGCCCCGCGCTCACAGCGGATTCTCACCATTTCGCGTGCGCCCTTCTGGCCGGACACACCGATTGCAATGAATCGCCCGATCTTGTGTGTGAGCGGACTCTGGGGCGAAATGTTGCGCAGGATGTACGCCAGTGTACTGGTCGTTCGCGGCCAGTCGGTGGTCTTGAAGTCGCGCTTGATCGCGTGATCATCCGCGCCGAAGAGCGATGCCACCTTCGCCGCATTGCTGGAGCAGCCGAGATCCTTGAGCTGCAATGCGTAGAAAAGCGCGGACTTCATGTCATCGTCAAGGCCGAGCGTCTCCGCGATGCGCATGCCGATCATGCAGGTGCGGGCCGCGTGTCCTTCGGGCTGACCTTCGGTAATGTCAAGCGCATAGGACAACGCCGAGACGACCCCGGAGAGCTGCACAGCGCCTTCATGCGATTCGGCGTTCGGCTGCTGCTCCAGAGGAGGGCAGGCACGGGGCGCTGGCGTCCGGAGATCCCATAATGAATCGCGCAGGTCGGGTTCAGCGATGATTGACGGGAATCGTGGATCAGACATGGCAGGACGGCTCAGAAAGACCGAAAGTGCGCTGTCTGTTTCGGCCCGATGCGATGGCCGATTGAGGGCGAAATCGCTCCCCCTGGCCATGCAACGCCGGACTGGGTCTGATTTGCGCCCACTCCCGACACTGCTCGTATATCGCGCACAGAATCACGAAAGCGCCGACCAGTCCGAAGATCTGCATGCGCTGTCGTTCGCCTTCGCCGATTCGAAGATGAGATGCATCTCCCTGCCCGGCCACGCGGCCTTCGGCGCCGAGTGCCCGACCAACCGAAGGCCGAGACCAGTTTGAGAGAAACTCCGCCGCGACGGTTGAGGAGTTCCCCGCGCAAAGGCCGGCCGCAGGCGCCCGACGCTTCGAGGTTCTCCGGGGTGGGCTCCTTGACAGCGCCGCGAGCGGGCAGAGGGGGCCGTCCCAAGCTGATGCCCCTGTGGCGAAGTGTTCGACTGGTGTTCAGTCACAGCACGGGCGTCGAGCTGCGGAGCGACAGGCACGGTCTTTGCGCTTTCCGCTGAGCATGACGATATCCCCGTCGAGCGGAATTCCGCATGCCATGGCCCAAAGTTCTGGATAGGCGGAATTCCGTTCTTTCAACTGTTCGATCTATGGAGAGACAATGCGAACCCAATCTCTTTTGGTTCTAT
Organism: Phycisphaeraceae bacterium; assembly: GCA_007693965.1. Taxonomy (GTDB): domain Bacteria; phylum Planctomycetota; class Phycisphaerae; order Phycisphaerales; family UBA1924; genus RECQ01. The sequence continues at coordinate 71,441 of RECQ01000040.1, forward strand.
TCATCACTCTTCTCGTCCCGATGCACAGCGCCGCTCAGGAGCGTTCTGACTGGGGCAGGTTCTTCGATGAGTTCGATGCGACAGGCACGATCGTGGTGGTTGACGAGCGTGTGAAGAGCCGTTCTGTATGGGTCTATGGACAGGAACGAGCAGATAAACGCTTTTCATCTGCCTCCACCTTCAAGATTCCGCACACGCTTTTCGCGCTGGACGCCGGCGCCGTTCGCGATGAGTTCCAGGTGTTTGAGTGGGACGGAGTTAAACGAAACTTCTCAGGTCACAATCGTGACCAGGATCTCCGTTCGGCCATGCGTGTGTCGGCTCTCTGGGTGTATGAGCAGTTCGCGAAGGAAATTGGTGAGGAAGGGGCGCGGAGCTACCTGGAGCGGATCGACTATGGCAACGCGGACCCGTCGACAGCCGGAGGCGCCTACTGGGTCGATGGCGATCTCGCCATCTCCGCGCACGAGCAGATTACGTTCCTGAAGCGCCTGTACAGGAACGGACTCCCCTTCAAAGCCGAGCACCAACGCCTGGTGAAGGACATCATGATTGTCGAGGCCGGGCGAAACTGGATCCTGCGCGCCAAGACCGGTTGGGAGGGCCGAATGGGCTGGTGGGTCGGGTGGGTCGAGTGGCCGACCGGTCCGGTGTTCTTTGCGCTCAACATCGATACCCCCAACCGAATTGGCGACCTTGCCAAGCGAGAGCAGATCACTCGCGCTGTGCTCCAGTCCATTGATGCGCTGCCGACACCTTAGCGACAGATCGAACAGTTCATTCAAGCAGACGCCGCTTCGCGGCAGTAGAGACGAGCGGAGATAGTAGACTGGAGAGCGTCGTGCAACGGGCGCCCTCCCGACGGCCCCATTTCTCCTCTCTCGCGCAACGCCCCAACTGCCAGAGGCCGCCACCCACGACTGACGAGCCATGTTCAACGGAATTCCGTTTATTCAACTGCGAGACCGAACGAAGAGGTAATCACCCTTGCCACACGTAAACGTGAAAGCCATCACGTACAAGCTCTTCGCCGATGAAAAGATTCGCCACCGCATCTGCCGCGACTACGCGCTCGATCCAAGCTTGTCTCATGAGCAACTTGCCGAGGCCCTGGTGGAGGCCTTTGGGCAGAATCCGGGGGCGGGTCCTGATGGCCGACGCGAGGCGACCAACCAGGTGGTCTACCGGGCCGCCGCTCTCGCGCTGGCAAGCAACAGTCGCAGTTGGGCGACGTTCCTTCCTCACGAGAAGAGCCTCGCGGAGCTCACTTTTGGATACGACCCATACCGCACGGCGGCGGCTGTGCGCGCAGAACAATTGACAATCAATGACTTGGCGGCGTGCTTGCCGGGACAGACTGCGGGGAAAGATGCGCACGCCATTATCAGGTGGGCGGAAATGCTCGATTCGACGCCTCGCTACCATGAGGTTCTGCGGCGACTCGACGAGCGACTGCGCTCCGAGGGCATGGAATCCGCCGCGATCGTGCCCGCGGTGGCCGTCATCCTGGGAGCGCCCGGCGGAAAGACACTCAAGCAGTTCCCACCTCCTGAAAAGTCGGACACCTGGAAGGTTCACGGCATGGGCCCCGTGCTGGCCAGCGAGTTTCTACGCAACCTGCAGTGGGCAGGATTCAAGCCGGATCGCCACGTCATACGGCTCTTCACACGATGGTTCCCGGATGTCATCGAGAAGGAGATGCCCCGCGCGCGGGCATTGGGGGAGCGACTCGGAACCCGCAGGAAGGATGTGCTGGAGTTCCTCACGTTCTCCCTCGTTGGCGCGGCGGTCACTCCGGAGGGCAAGACCTTCACGGAAGTCGACAACCTCGTCTGGGCGCTCGGCGCCTACACAGAGAAGAAGGGCAAGGAATCGAGCACGGTCTACAGGATTGATTGATTCGCAAGGCATGACCCGCGTCGAGCGGCCGCGCAGGATAGCAACCATGTGGGCTCGGTCGCCATTGAACACCCCCCACCCCCAATGTAAACTCGAAGCATGAGAATCACAGCGCTTCCAGCGATGACCGTCGTCCTCCTCGCCGCGGCGGGGTGCCAGACCACACGTTCCACAATCGCGCAGGACAGCGCCAACACGCCGCGGGTCACGCCCTTCCTCATGTTCCAGGACGGCCGCGCCGAGGAGGCGATCAACCGCTACATCGAGGTCTTCGGCGACGGCAGGATCGTCTTCCTCCAGAGGTTCGGGTCGAACCCCGTCGGCGCCCCGGAAGATTCGATCCAGCACGCCGCCTTCGAGATCTACGGCCAGCTCGTCATGGTCACCGAGAGCCCGATCAAGCATCCCTTCGAGTTCACGCCCGCCGTCTCCCTCTTCGTCGATTTCGACTCCGCGGCGGAGCTCGACCGCGTCTTCGAAGCCTTGTCCGAGGACGGCTTCGTCATGATGCCGCTGGGCGACTACGGCTTCTCCGAGCGCTTCGCCTTCATCCAGGACCGCTACGGCGTCTCGTGGCAGCTCAACCTGCCCTCGGAGTGACCCCGCCATGACAGTCAAGGAGGCCCTCGCGCAGCTCGAATCGCTCGGCGACGAGGCCCGCCGCAAGTACAACGCCAAGGTCGGGCCCGATGGGATCGCCGGCGCCGGCGACAACCAGTTCGGCGTCAAGGCCGGCGACCTCCGCAAGCTCGCGAAGAAGATCAAGACCGATCACGAGCTCGCGCTCGAGCTATGGAAAACCGGCAACCTCGATGCGCAGCTTCTGGCGATCCTCATCATGGATCCGAAGAAACTCACCGCGAAGGAGCTGGACACGATGGCGCGCGAGGCCCGCTTCGCGTGGGTGGCCGACTGGCTGCAGTCCTACATCATCAAGCCGCAGCCCCCCGCCGTGAAGGAGTCGCTCCGCGAGAAATGGATGAAGGCAAAGGGCTCCGGGGGCTGGGTCGCCCGCGCCGGCTGGCATCTCACCGCGTCGATGATCAACCAGGGCGCCAAAGACGGCGCTGCAGCAGGATTGGATGTGAAGGGCCTGCTCGACCGCATCGAGAAGGAGATGCCCAAGGCGCCCCCGGAAACGAAGTGGACGATGAACAACACACTCGCCGCGATCGGCATTCATCACCCGAAGCACCGCAAGCGGGCGATCGCCATCGGCGAGAAGATCGGCCTGTACAAGGACTGGCCGGTCTCCAAGGGCTGCACGCCGCCGTATGTGCCTGTGTGGGTGGAGGAGATGGTGAGAAGGGAGGGGTGACTTGTAGTTTGCACGGCCCGCCCCCCTACCCTATCATATTCCTACCACCAAGGCTACGGAGACCACCATGGGCAAAAAGAACGGGACATCCAATGGAATGGAACACGAGAATGGGAAGTTACAAACAGGCGAAATCATTGTCGGTGATTCCAGCGAAGTATTGAAGTCGTTTCCAGACGAGACCTTTCAGGTATGCGTGACGAGTCCACCGTATTGGGGCTTGCGTGACTATGGGATCGAGAGGCAGATTGGCGCCGAGTCGAATCTTGATGACTACATCAACAATCTAGTCATGGTGTTCCGCGAAGTACGACGAACACTTCGAGATGATGGAACACTATGGCTAAATATCGGAGACAGTTACACGAGTGGCGGAAGGACATGGCGACAGATCGATAAGAAGAACAAAGCGCGTGGGATGGATTACCGCGCTCCAACACCCGACGGACTGAAGCCTAAGGATTTGATTGGCGTGCCTTGGCGATTGGCATTTGCACTGCAAGCAGATGGTTGGTACTTGCGGACAGAAATCGTCTGGAACAAGCCAAACGGATTGCCTGAATCCGTGAAGGATCGCCCCTCTCGCATGCACGAGTACGTCTTTCTTCTGACTAAGTCTGAGCGTTACTTCTATAACTACGAAGCAATGCGCGAAGTTGCAGCAAATGGGAAAAAGCGTGCAGGGCGATCAGTGTGGAACATCAACACTGAACCAAACAAAGAAGCGCATTTTGCTACATTCCCAACCGCGCTAGTCGGTAAATGCCTCGACGCAGGCGCCAAGCCCGGCTGTCGAGTGCTTGATCCCTTTTTCGGAAGTGGAACAGTCGGTCTTGTGTGTGAAATCTTCCGCCTTAATTACACGGGGATCGAGCTGAAATCAGAATACATTGAGATTGCTATGAATCGCTTGTCTCATGCGCGAGGAATCATTAAAATTCCCACGAAGCATGAACAACGCACAGCGCTTTTTGCAGATTTTTGATCTGCAGTTTACGTTCACCACCGCCATCAAAGTACAGGCGAAATTTTAGACTCTTCTGATTATCGATAACAGTGCAGTAGGCGCAACGGGGTCTTGTTCTGCTCTTCGGCGACCAATCAAGTGTGCCGTGCTCAGCTTCTTCGAGCAGGGCCTTTGGGATTTCGACGAGTTCATAGCGGTGCTTTTCCGGCGACGTCTCCGTCGGAGAAGAATGAAAATATCGTAGCTGAAAAATCCTGTCGTATCCCTTTAGATGATTGAGGAATTGGTCACGAAGGCCGGCGATGTCTTGTATATCGGTGTCGCCCCATTGGCCGCCGCCTAGCTCCATAAATTTTGATATAAAAAGAGATCCCTCCTTGATTGTCTTGTCACCCTGCGTCTTGAGTGACCAACGTTTACCATCAACAGTGATGTCGTGACCGCGATGCGTTTGGCTTTTCGGACGCTCTGCTTTGCGATTAATAGATTTTAATATTCGCTCGAGTGCGGCTTCAAAGCGTGTCTTGTCCAGATACGCGACAGATAAACTATGATGCAACTTGAGGAAGTCCCCGAATGCTTCGAGAAACAACTCGTCCACGATATCCGATTCTGTATTTCGCCATTGCTTGATCGGTTGTGAGAAGGTGTTGACAATTACAGAAATAAACCCAAGCTGTCCCTCGTTCATCATGGCGATTTGGTTGATCAGTTTTTCACGTAGATCACCCAAAGCGGTCCTCCATATCCCGAAGCATTTCAGCAAGGGACGCGCGCAGTGCTTTGGCGAGTTTTTGCATATTGATAATGGCGATGTTTCGCTCGCCCCGTTCAACATCACCTACATAAGTGCGATTCAACCCTGCCTTTGCAGCAAGTTGCTCCTGGGACAAACCCGCCTCAACACGGAACTTGCGGAGAGTCTTGCCAAAGGCCATTTTGATCCGGTCATCGTGATTCAATAGTTGCTTAGGCTAGAGTCTGCCGGGTATGCGTCTACCGGCTATGAGTGGAGTGTGTGGGCCTGGGGCTGCTTGCCAATTTCAATGCATTGGGGCCGCATGTCTGGAAGGGGGCGTGACAGGAGGCAACGCACGTTGAAACGTCTGTGTGTCAAAATTGAAACGAGGTATCATCTCAATCGCCGCTCAAACCTCGTCTTCCGCTGATCACTCGGATGATCGGATATGGCGGCTCATGAGGCAGAGCAAGCACAATGTCGACGCGGCGCATGACACATACGGGCAGCGTAGTCGTCTAGGATACTTAGCCCCACGTTTTCAGATACGTGTGCAGACTGATTTGAATGTTTGATGAGCCTAATGCGCGATCGTGTGGCCTACGCTTCATCGCAGGGCGTCACTCAGACCACTCCACCCGCTCCGCCCCCCTCCCCCCTTCGCCGACAGCCGCAGCCCCAACACCCCACCCGCCGCAACACCAACCGGCGCCCCGATCTTAGACCACACCGGATACGGCAGCATCGAGATATTCAGAAACACCGCCGCGAGCAGGAGCAGTCCGAGCCCCAGCGCGCAGCCGCGGTTTCCCAGTCTGCCCGCGATCCACACGCCCGCGAAGGCCGCGGCGGCCCACATGGGGATGGCCGCGGCCAGGAACCACGCCGGAGCGATCTCCACGTGGCGGCGCACCTCCTCCGGGGTTCCCTCGAAACCCTCGGGGACCGGGTGGACGAGCAGGCCGAAGAACTCGATCGCGACAACCATGACGCCGACCGCGACGAGCCCCGCCGCGAACGCGCCGACACAGCGGAGCGCCGTCTTCATCTTCATTGCGATCCCTTCTCCGCGGGCTGGGGGAATCGTTCGTTGAGCCAGCCGCTCCAGGCCCGCTCGGCCTCCGCCGCGGCGGCGTCGGCGTTCTCGCCGTACAGGTGAACCCGCATCGACACCATCGTGGGCCCGCCCAGCGGCACGACGAAGATGTGGGCGAGGCCGGGGGCGGGCCGGTCGAGGCGGAGGAGCAGCTCCGGCTCTTCGCCTTCTTCCATGCTTTCCAGCGCGGCGGCGACGTGGGGCGAGGTCTTGCGGATGCGCTGCAGCTCCGGATCCGTGATCTCCATGCGCTCGACCGCTCCTGCAAACTCAGGGGCGCCCGGAGTCGATGCGGCCCGCCCGGACTGTTCGTCGATCTTCATCGCGATCTTGAAGGTCCGCCATGTCTCCGGCGGCGGCGCCTGGCTGATCGCGGCGAGCTGGAACGCCGAGCACTTCTGCCCGGGGAAGTTCGACTGATAGAGCTTCAGCATGCGGAAGAACGATGTCGCCCAGCCGTAGGCGTGGCCCTCGAACTGGCCGTCCCAGTCGTCGGTGTCGGCGAACCAGCGATGCACGACGCGGACGATGCAGGTTCCCCTGTCGCGGGCCTCGACGATCCACTCCGTCGCCACCTTGCCCGGCCCCGTTTCGCCATCGCCTTCTTCGGATTCGGCGGTGTAGCTCTGCGGCGGGTTCCACTTCGTGATCTTCGAGACCGCATCCATGCCCGGCCCGAAGCTCGTCACCGTCTGGCCGCCGACCCGTCCCTCGACCTTGCTGGGGACGAACCAGGAGGAGATACCCTCTCCCGTCGCGATGGCGCGCCACACTTCTTCCGGCGAACCGGGAATCTCCACCTCCGCCTCGACATACCGGCGGCCTTCGTCATCCTTCCTCACTGGCATGATTGCTCCCTTCTTCGTTCTGGGATGTTGATTTGGGCAACGGGTGGGCCAGCAGCACAAGCCGGTGCGAGCGCCCGCCCGGCGCCGATTCATCGTGGTATTTTGCGACGAGCTGATTGATCGCCTCGGTCAGCTCCGCGCTGAACGCGGCCCGCTCCTGCGCCGAACGGAAACGGATCACCGTGTCCACCGACATCGTCGCCAGGTGCTTGCCCGCCTCGTGCGCACGCTTCAGCAGATCCCCGATCTCGCGCACCGCCCGGGCCGCAAGCGCGACGAGATAGCTCGCCGACAGCCGGTCCTTCTCCCGCTCCGGGTCGATCGCGACGGGCCCCATCGCGCCCGGCGAAACGACATACGCCAGGGCCGACGCCACCAGCCGCCGCTCGGTCAGGCCCCCCCACCGCTTCTCGCTCGCGAGGCTGACGAGCCCGTGCGATTCCAGCGTCCGCAGGTGGTAATTCACCTTCTGCCGCGGCAGGCCCACGCGGTCCGCCAGCGTCGCCGCGGACGCCGGCTCGCGCAGCTCCGAGAGCAGCCGGCTGCGGACGGGGTCCAGGGCGACGGTCGCCGCGGCGGGGTCTTCGATGATGCGGACGTTGAGCATGGGGGGAGGGTAGCATTGACAATATTTATTGTCAATGGATATTTGAGGAAAAACAGCCTGTCAGGCGGGTCGTTCGCCTCCCTCAGGCCGCTCCCCCAAGTGCGAACGCGCTGCCTGACGCCAAGCTGCTTCTCCATCGAAGCTACGCTCTGCGTCATGCCCCCTGTCGACCTGCAGCCCCACCTCATCGGCGACCTGATCGAGCTTCGTCCCCTCGCGCCGGAGGACTGGCCCGAGCTCTCCGCCGTCGCCAGCGATCCGCTCATCTGGGAGCAGCACCCGGCCCGGGATCGGCACGTCGAGTCGGTGTTCAGAATCTATTTCGATGGCGCCCTCGCCTCCCGCGGCGCCTTCGCGGTGATCGAACGGGACACCGGGCGGATCATCGGCTCGACACGCTTCCACGGACACGATCCCGAACGCAGCGAGATCGAGATCGGCTGGACATTCCTCGCGCGTCGCTGCTGGGGCGGGCGGCACAACGCCGAGATGAAGCGGCTGCTGCTCGATCACGCCTTCGTCTTCGTGACAACCGTCATCTTCGTGGTCGGCGTTGACAACATCCGCTCGCAGAAGGCGGTGGAGCGGCTTGGCGCGGCGCCCCGGGAGATCGTGGAGCGGCCCGATCGACTCGGCCGGCCGCTGCGGAATTTTGTCTATGCGCTGGAGCGGACCCAATGGCGTCGCCCAGCATGACATGAATGAATTGGTATGGAGCAGGGTGTGGCGGCGGGTCAGGTTCATGATGCCAGGCAAGCGCTGATGCTATGCTGCCGCGGATTCAATGCTGATCAATTCCCGATGATGTCATGAAGTGTCGCCGCACTCGGTGTCAGCTCTGCGTGGGCGCAGCGATGGGAGGGCCTGATGGCAAGACGGAAGTCTGATGCTGATCGAACCTTTGATGATATTCGAGATGTCTTCCAGCGTATTCCGTGGTGGGTCGGACCTCCAGTCATACTTATCATCTGGGTGCTCATCGCATTTATCGTGCCTTATTTGTTTACAGTCTTGAGCTCCGAGAGTGGAGAAAAAATACACGATTTGGCCTTTAAGGGGTTGACGGCCGCGGCAAAGCCTCTCGCGATACTGGTGGCCCTGCTCCTCACCCTGATCTGGCTCGCCGCACTCGTCATGAAGTTCAAGAACGCAGCTCGCCTTGATCGGCAGAGCGGCCTCGACAGCATTCGAACGTTGTCATGGCGAGACTTTGAACAACTCCTTGCTGAAGCGTTCCGGCGACAGGGCTATATGGTGCGGGACACCGGTCCCGGAGCGGACGGCGGTGTTGATCTGATCCTGGAGAAGGATGGACAACGGGTGCTGGTGCAGGCCAAGCAGTGGAAAAGCCGACAAGTTGGAGTCAAGATCGTCCGCGAGTTGCTTGGTGTGCAGGTCGCCGAGCGGGCGCACGGATCTTTCGTTGTAACCAGTGGTCAGGCCACCGACGAAGCGCGCCGATTTGGAAAGAAAAGTGGTGTCCGCATCATCGAAGGCCCGGAGTTGGAAGAGATGATCGGCGCCGTCCAGCGCCGCCGCAAGGCTGAGCCCGCTCAGATCCCTCGCACTCCGGTCCAGTCGGATCAGCCAGTTGGCTCAGCAGGCTCCCCGCCTGAGTGCCCAGCCTGCGGCGCCTCCATGAAGAAGCGAGTCGCGATGCGGGGCCCAAGCGCCGGTTCAACTTTCTGGGGTTGCTCGACTTATCCGAGTTGTCGCGCGACGAAGCCCTTCCCCGGAGTTGCATGTGATTGATGTCGGCGATCGGCGCACGAGCCGAGTCCGTAGGGCCGACCCGCGCACATTATGGAGACTCCGTGATGACCCCGTCGGCTCACCACTGGCTGAGGTAGCGCGACGCTCTTCCCATTCCATCGCGCAGCTTCTCCACCGCGCGCCCCGCCATGCGCCGCACTGCATCCTCGGTCTTCCCCATCGCCGCAGCGACTTGCGCCAGCGGCTCCTCTTCCAGATACAACCTCGTCACCACCTCGCGATGCTCCTCCGGCAGCCGCGCGATGCAGCCCATCATGGCGCCCACGGCGTCATCTTTCCGCACGATGCGACTGGGTGAAGGATCCAGCCCGCCGCAGCGGGCCAGCAACGACTCGCGACGTGAGGCGGCGGCGCCGGTGGGCGTCTCCCGCGCGACATCCCGCTTCTGCCGCCGCAGCCGTCGCACATGGTCGATGAACCGGTGGTCGACGATCCGCGTGGCCCAGTGGTAGAACGAGTCCTCCCCCCGATCCTCGAAATCAGCCAGGCCGCGGAAGATGTCTATGTACGCCTCCTGCAGGATGTCCTCCGGCTCGATCTTCCCCTGCCAGTCCACGCCGATCTTGCGTTTGGCGAAGCCGTACAGCCGGCTGTGATACACGCACAGCAGCGTCTCCACAGCCTCCTCGTCGCCGCCCGCCGCGGCGTCGCGCAGCCGGGCCAGCTCGTCAGGATCAACCGGACTGTTCTGCGGTTCCGATGTCATCGCTCACCGGATAGCATACATGAGTTCGGATCACTCCCCCTCGTCCACCCCGGGTCGAATGAATGAGCCAAGCCGACGATCACAAGGTGAGAGAGATCGTGGCCCGCTTCATGGAGAGCCGCAGGGCCGGGAGCGGCGCCTCGCTCGATGATGTGATCCTCAGCACCCCCGGCGTCTCCGATCCCCGCTCGGCCCGCGACGCCGCCCTCCATGCCCTGACCTCCTGCGCCGACCTCTCCGATCTGGCCGAACTCGCCGGCGAAGGCGGCCCCCCGCCGGAGGAAGAGTTCCCGGAGCTCGATGGTTACGACATCGTCGACTGGATCGGCCAAGGCGGCATGGGGCAGGTGTACGAGGCGTACCAGCGATCGACGGGGCGGCGCGTCGCGATCAAGTTCATGCTCCCCGGCGCCGCCTCCACCGAGTCGGCCCGGCGGCGCTTCGAGCGCGAGGTCGAGCTGATCGCGCGGCTGGAGCATCCGAACATCGTCTCGATCCTCGATTCGGGCGTATCGAACGGGCGCGCCTATTACGCGATGGAGTACGTCGAGGGGCGCCCGCTCGATCTGGCCCTCATCCCCGGCGAGTGCAACCCGCGCGAGGCGATGGCCATGATCGCGGTCATCGCCGAGGCGGTCGACTACGCCCACCAGCGCGGCGTGCTGCACCGCGACCTTAAACCCTCGAACATCATGGTCGACGCCCGAGGCGATCCGCGCCTCTTCGACTTCGGCCTCGCAAAGGCGATCGAGTCCGGCGCCGACGCCCCGATGGAGATGACGCTCTCCCAGCCCGGCCAGCTCCTCGGCACGCTCGGCTACATGCCGCCCGAGCAGGCCCGCGGCGAGCTGCGTCAGACAAGCGTGCGCTCCGACGTCTATTCCCTTGGCGCCATCGGCTACGAACTGATCACCGGGCGCCTCCCCTGCCCCGTCTCCGGTCCGCTGAGCCAGACGCTGACGCGGATCGAATCGCTCGATGCGCCGCGCCCCTCATCGCTGCGTTCTCAGGTCGATCACGACATCGATGCGATCCTGCTCAAAGCGCTGGAGAAATCGTCCGAGCGGCGCTACGCCACCGCGGGCGAGCTCGCCGCGGACATCAGGCGTTACCTCGCCCACCAGCCCATCACGGCGCGTCGGATCGGCCGGGCGACGCGCGCTGCGCGATGGGTGCGCCGCAACCAGGCGGTTTCGGCCGTCGGCGCCGCGGCGATTCTCACGGTGATCACCGTCTTCTCGGTCGCCTTCCTGCGTGTGAAGCAGGAGCGCGATTCGACGCAGGAGGTCGCCGCTTCGCTGGCCGATGTCCTCCAGCGCATCGATCCCGAGAAGCAGAGCACGCGCACCGAAACGATCGCCGAGATCGTCGACGGCTTCACGGTCAGCATCGATCGCCTGCGGCGTCAGCCCGAGTTCCAGTCCCGCCTGCGCAGCATGGTCGGGCTCGCCTATCGCGGCCTCGGCGATTACCAGAAGGCGGAGGCCCAGTTCCGCGCGGCGCTCGAGTCGCAGCGCCGCCTGCGCGGCGCCGGCCATCCCGATGTCGCCGAGGCCCACCACAACCTCGCCAGCGCGCTCTACTGGCTCGGTGATTACGACGAAGCCGAGCGCCACTACATGCAGGCGCGGAGCGTCCTCAGTGAGGCGTTCCGGCGCGGCGACCACGCGCAGGGTCCTCAGCTGGCGCGGACGCTCGATCATCTCTCCACGACGCTCGGCAAGCTCGATCGACTCGAACAGGCGGAGGCCATCTCACGCGAAGCGCTCGAGCTGCGGCTCGAACTGCTCGGCGAGACCCACATCGACGTCGCGCAGAGCCTGAACAACATGGCCCGAATCCTCAACGAGCGGGGGAAGCACGCAGAGGCCGCCGAGGCGTGCGAGCAGGCGCTCTCGATCCTCCGCTCCATGGGCGGCGCCGCGCGCCGGGGCGAGGCGTCGCTCCTGCACCACCACGCCCACGCGATGTTCGGCCTCGGCCACGCGGAAGAGGCCAAGCGCATGCTCGGCGAGGCCATCGACATCCTGAGCGAGCTGTGGAGCGAGGACCATGAGCGCGTCGCCGTGAGCCTGCTGCTCCTTGCGGAAGTGAAACTGAGCACTGAGCGGTTGCAGGAAGCCGAGCGATTCGCAGGGCGGGCCCTGACGATCTGGCGATCAAGCTTCACCGGCGCCCATCCCGACATCGCCTCCGCGCTCACGCTGCTCGGGACCATCCGCCTGCGCGCCGGCGACGCCGCAGGCGCGGAGCCGCTCCTGCGCGAGGCCGCGGCGATGTGCAGCGAAATCTGGATTGATCAGGGCGCCTGGCGCATCGCCCGCGCCCAAAGCGCGCTGGGCGAATGCCTCGCGCAGATGTCACATTACGACGAGGCGGAGACACTGCTCCGCGGCGCGCTCGATACATTCCGTCAGACCCGAGGCGACTCCGACCCCGCCACAGCGCTGACGATCAACAGGCTTGCCGATTTGTACGAAGCGACGGGAAGGGGCGATATGGCCATGCAATTGCGCATCGAACTGGAATCGCTCGCTGAGCGACTCTGAATACCCGCCCGGTCGCCAATCAGGCGCGGCGCCGACGCGATGCGACGGCCAGACCGATTCCGAGCGCTGCGAGCGTGCCCGGCGTGGGAATGACGCCGGTCAGATAGATCGTGTACGACCCGATCTCGCCCTCGCCGATCCAGCCGTCAATCACTCCAGGCCCGCCCGGTCCCGTGGGGCCGGAGATCGTGGTCAGCGATGGGAAATCAAAGATCGGGTCTCCGTCCGCGAGCGGCTGGTTGAAGAAGCCGCTGATCGCGATGAAATAGAACCCTGGCCCGGGGATCGCCGGCGTGGCGCTGTCGTCCGAGGGCGCTGCGATGAACGAGCCATCCTGATTGGGTGCGAGGGAAAAGGGCGTCATCACGTTGCCGAGCAAGCCGCGCCCGTTCGCATCAAAGAGGAAGAGCTGTGAGTTGAAATCGGAGTCGCTGAGGCCGTCGGGATCGGCGCCATCGGTGCGGGCGCTGAAGTTCAGCGGATCGTTGATGTAGATCCGGTACATGTCCTCAAAGTCCGGATCGTCCAGACCCCGCAAGCTGGAGCCGGACAGCTCGCCGCTGATGGTTTTCACCGGGCTCACGAGCACATCCTGAGCCGTTCCCGGGAGCGAGCCCGCTCCGGGAGGCTGCTCGGCCCAGTCGGGGCCGGCCAGTGCGCCGGGCATGGTAAGGAGCGCAACCCCGAGTGATGCGCACGCGATCATCCGAATGTATGACATCTGATCCCTTCCGCGCCTGCCGGGTCCTCAATCCCCTGAGACACCGACGGACGATTGGCCAAGCGCCACCGGGGCGCGGCCGGACATGTTTCACTCTTGCTGACCCGCACGCCGGCGATCACGGCCAATCCGAGGGGTATCCGCTCCATCCACAGCCCACAAGGTACACCGCCTTCGCGGAGCGAGCAATGAAAAAGAACGATCGGCGGGTGGTGGCGCCGCCGCAGGCCGCTTGTGCGGCGGGCGATCGGATGCGATATCCTTCCCGGACCCATGACCGAGGCCCGGCGCACCGCCCGGGCGATCGGCCTTGGGCGCATAGCTCAGTTGGCTAGAGCGCTGCCGTCACATGGCAGAGGTCACAGGTTCGAGTCCTGTTGCGCTCATTAGAGCATTTTGCGCACGATTGCGCCCTTGTGCGCCGTTGTGCGTATCGCCCTTGTTTTCCAGCGTTTCCGTCGATTCGTGGTCTTCGGCGCACACTGGCGCAGTCGTGCGCTCCGACGCATTTCCGACACCCTGTCCCGACAGTTTCCCGACCACTTCCGACCCGCGCGTCACCAGGTCGAAGTGTTCGTCGCGGAGATGCAGGTAGTGCTTGGCTGCGATCGTGGGGGAATGGCCGAGCCAGCGGGCGACCACATGACCGGGCGCCTGGTCCGCCCAATCCGTCTCGCAGCTCGCCCTGAGGTTCTGGAACAGCCGCGGCCACGGGGTCACCCCGGCCCGGGCCATGAGCCTGAGGGCGTGCGTCCTCAAGTTCGTGGCGCTGTCCAGGCCCGCGAGCATCCGATCCTCCCCCGGCTCGGCGTCATCGAAGAGGCGAAGCAGAATGTCCCGGACCTTCGGGGCGAGAGGTACCACCCGAACCGCGTGGTCTCCCCCGTGGTGAGCCGTCTTGGGGCTCCGCACGGTCAGCCTCCCGCCTCCCCAATCCACGTCGGCCCAGTTCAGGGCCACAAGCTCGGAGGGGCAACGGAGCCCCGCGAATCGCGTCAGGGCGAAGACGGCGCGCCATCGCCCATCGGGGGATTCGTCGATGAGGCGGTCCACTGTCTCGGCGGGGACGTACACACTTCGGAGCGGGTTGCATTGTGAGCCGGGACGGAGCCCCTCGAATGGGCTCTCCGCCAGCATCTTCCATCGGACACCCTTCCCGAAGATTATTTTCGCGATCTGTGTGCGCTTCGAGACCGTCGCGACGGCGTAGGTGCTTGTGAGCGAGTCTCGCCATTCGTCGGCGTCGGACGGGCTGATCGACTCCAGTTCCCGGGAGTCCCCGAAGGTTTCTCGCAGCGAATCGATCGTCTGCTTGTAGGCCGCCCGTGTGCTTGCCTTGAGCGCCTTCGTCGATCGCTCGAAGCGCTCCACCAGCATCGCCACGGTGTACGTCTCCCGCTGCTCTCGAGGGTTGACGAGCCCAGCCTTGGCGAGCTTCGCGTGCAGGGCCTCGGGGATCGATCCGACCCACTCGGCGAGCGCGGGGGGAAGGGGATCCCCGGTCCGCGTGCAGGCGTGCAGCTGCTCCACGCGCCGATGCAGCGCCTCCGCTGTCTTCTCACACTTGCCCGGCGGGCAGATCGTGTGCCGCTGGCCGTTGACAGTGACCTCGATTCGCCATCCCCCCGACCGATTCCGAGATAGTGACGCCATCGTTCAGCCCTTCCTTTTCGCGCTGCGCCGCCGGGGGCGCAGGATGATTTCCATGTCCAGCGCCTCGGCGATGCGCTCCACGGTTTCAAGTGAGGGCGTGTTCAGCCCCCGGACCAGCCTGGAGAGTTGCGATTCCGCCAGGCCCGATCGCTTGCTGATCGCGTAGCGGCTCTCGCCGCTGGCGCTGATCGCCTTCCTGATGCTCTCTGTCAGATCCATGTGAGCAGTGTACTCCGATGCTTGTCTGTGTGCAAGGCCCCGGGTCGTGTCGGTGAGTCACCGACAACCGACACCGACAAGGTTTCCAGCCTCTGAGGCGGGGTTGTGTCGGTGGGGCGAGCCATCAGGCGGGCTCGGGAGTGAATGTCATCGTCCGGCCGTCCGGGTATTCGATGGTCCCCAGCCCGGCCTTCGCAAGCTCGCCCAGGGCCTCCTTCGCTTTGTCCGATCCACCCTTGCCCGCGAACCGCGCCAGGGTCCGGGCCAGCTCGCGGGGTGTGACACAACCGCGAGCCCTGATCCAGCGGATCAGCTCCCGCTGTTCGGCGTCCTCCGGGCCCTCCGCGAGCCGCGCGTAGATTCGCTCGGCTTCGCGGCGGAACCAGATCGCCAGGGCGACCCCTCGGCGCATCGACTCGCCGTCGATCCGGTCCGGCGCCACCCCCTCCCCGCCGGCGAGCCGGCCCAGATGGATCACGAGCGCCAGCCGCGCCGCTCCGCCTTCGAGCTTGCTCAACATCGCGCGGGTCTGATCATCCTGCCCGGCCAGGTCGGCGTTCAAGGCGTCGTAGTAGTCCGCCCACACCCGACCGGCCTCATCGTCGAGGGGCAGTTCGCGGGGGAGCGGTTCGCCACGCTCACCCTCGGGCATGTCCAGGGCGTAGAGCCGACCGATCATCGCGGCATAGGCGCCGGCGACCGCCGCAGACAGTCCGCGGGGCGACCACTTCCGCGCCGGCGTCGGAGGCATCGCCATCAGCAGACGGGCGACCAGTCCGGAGTCGAAGTCCGTCGCGTTCAGCGCGGTCGCCAGGACGCCCGGCTGGATCAGCCCGGCGATGTTCAGCGCGGCTCGTTTGATTCGCAGTCGCTTGCTCGTCTTGCGATCAACCTTGAGCGGGCCGGCCCGATGCATCGGGAGCCACCGCGACGATTCACTCGCCGGCCGGCCGTTCCCGCCGCTGTAGCGCGTGAAGCCACCGAGCCACGACGCGAGTTCGTCACAGGCCAGCAGCAGCCCGCGCGGGCTCTCCGACAGCATGGCCGCGAGCGCTTCAAACGTCGTGTCGTTCGTCACGAATCGTTCGCACGGCGGCGGATCAGGCGCGGCAAGTTTCGACCTGCTCCGCTTGTGCTCGATAAGCGCCGCCTCGTGTTCTTTCCGCAGTTCCTCGTACACGTCGAACGATTCGCCGTCCCGCTGCTCGGCGGGTCGCGTCGCCATCTCCAGCGCGGGGCTCTTGCCCGTGCCCGACGGCGCGACGACGGCGGTCCACAGGATCGCCGGCTCACACCAGGAGCTCGAGAGTTGGACGACACGCGAGTTCCCGATCGCTGCGCTGATCGTCGTCAGTACCAGCGGACCGACCATCCCTTCGTCAACCTGCATGGAGGCGGCGCTGTGTCGCACCATGTCGGCGGCGGCGCGCGGGAGGGCGTCCGTCGGAAACGGCCCCCATGCCGGCGCCTCCGGCTCGTCTTCGTCGCCGTCGTCACGACTCACAACCGGCGCCGCCACGAGTTCGTCGAGCACGTCCGCGCCACACTTCTGACGCCCCTCGGCGTCGGCCAGGTCCAGGCCCTCGGCGTGCATCCTGCCGAGCAGATCGCGCAGGTCCGATGCGTCCCTGGGCGTCGGCGCCAGGTGCACAGGCGCCTTGATCCGCCCGGCCAGGTGATGCGCGACCTTCGCGGCGCCGCGTTCTCCGGCGGAGTCGGCGTCGCCGACAACGATGACCGAAGTCGGCTTGATTCGACCGAGCAGCTCGCAAAGCCAGCGGAGCGAATCGCCGGTCCCGCCGGCCTGAGGAATCCCAACCGCGCGCAGTCCGAGCGACAGCCCGGCGGCGCAGTCGGAACCACCCTCGACGATGATCAGCGGATCGTCGCCGTCTTCAACCGTCGCGGCATCGAAGATCAGCCCGCGCTTCGATCCGGGATAGCAGCGTTTCCCGTTGGAATCGCGCACCCCGACGCCGACCACCGCGCCGGCGCCGTCACGCTCCGGCCAGGCGTATCCGCCGGCGCCATCGTCGCCGAAGCCCAGGGCCTCAAGCGCCTCCGGGGCGACGTTGAGCGAATCGGCGAGCTCCTGGAGCGCGTCATCGTCGAGGCGATCCGCGGCCTCATGCGCAAGGCGTCCGAAGTCGCGTTTCCTGCGCGCCGACCCCCTGCCCAATCGGCCCACGCCAGCCGATCCGTTGAGCGAAGTAGGGAACAAATCCGCCTCTGTGAGCGACAGCGCGGCGACGATCGCGGCGAGCTGGCAACCAGCATGACAAGTGAGCAGGGCGCGCCCGTCATCGCCGACGCCGACTGAGAGAGACGGATCGCGGTCATCGTGCGCCGGGCATCGCGCCGACCACCCCGAGCTGGACCGCTTCGGATCGCAGTCCGCAGCGCGCAGAGCCTCGACGATTCTTTCAATTGGGGTTGTGCTCAACGCGCACACCCCTTCCCGTGGCGAAGGCCCCGAGCATCCGCCTCTTCGAAGTAGGAAACCGGGATCGCAGAAACCGACTCTCGCAGTCCGCGGATCGCGTCGGCCACGTCGGCGACAGCGGCGCGAAGCTCGCGCACTTCCTCCACGAACTGCGCCAGGTCGGGGTCGGGTGTAGGGCGATCATTCATGGGACGCCCCCTTCCCGGCGACGCGCGGGCAACCGGCGTCGATCCACTTCTCAAGCTCGCGTGCGCTGTACAGCCGTCGCCCCCCGACCTTCACCGACGGGACGCTCCCCTCGCGGGTGAGTTCGGCGAGCAGGCGGCGACCGATCCCGAGCGTGCGCGTCGTCTCCGACACGCTCAGCAGTTGCGGAGCGTTGTAGCCCGGGCTACGATGTGAGTGAGATTGCTCAACGGCGCCCCGTTCGCTCAACCGCGGCGGGGTGTTTTTTCTTTTGCTTGACACGGGGTTGTGATCCTTGCATTTCTGACCTTTGTTTGAAGTGAATACCTCGCGATGGCGCACGCGCGCGTCGCGGTAGTGGCGGGCCGTCTGACGATGAGCGGCGGTGCCTTTTTCATTTTGTCGCGACGGCACCCAGCGCCGACGCCTGAATCCGCCGCACCCCGTCTGTCGACGGGGGCGGGGCTGGGTGTGCTCGCATTGCGCGAGCGCCTCCGGAGGAAACCCGCCCGCCCGGGTTCCCGGGAGGGCGGATAGCGAAACAAGGAACGACGTTTACTCGCCGGTATTCTTGATGATGCCGCGCCACTCGTGCAGCGCGATGCCGTAGTCAAGCCACGCGC
>RECQ01000032.1 GCA_007693965.1 Phycisphaeraceae bacterium
CGGACTCGGCGTCTCGAAGCAACACGCGGCCCATGCGCTGCGAATCGCCATCCAGTGACGGGTCGCGCTCGATCTGGAACAGATCGGCGATCGACTCGCGCCCCTCCCGAGGCGCGGGGCTCGCCGCTGCGGCGTCCGGCGGTTGACTGCCGGAAGCATTCACGGCGCCATCGCCGCCGGATGACACGTGCGACAGGGACTGGCCAGTGATCAGACACAAGACGATGGCGCAGAGCAGCGCCAGGGATCCGAGGGTGATCCTCCCGGACCGAGCCGACTCAAAACGCAGATGCGCATGATCCATTGTCGAGACCCCCACAATAGCGCGCCCACGTGCGCGCTCAATTCATATCACAATTACGCACATATTGAAAGAGAGTCAACAAGAAAGTTGGAATTTTGCACGGGAATGCTGTCGGCGTTCGTTGAATGCCTGACACAGCGAGATGCCAGTTTGCATAGGTAAGTGATTAAGGTAGCGGCAGGTCTGATGACTGGATTCGGATTGAATAGCAGTTCAATCCGAACCAACAGCCAACTGCTCTAACAACTCTCGCGGCGCCCCGATGTCGCCCACGATCACCTCGCCGGTCCACGCGCTCGCGCCCGGCTCGAAAAATCCGATCTTCATGCCCGCCAGCGTGACGGTCAGGTCGGCGCGCACCGCGCTGTCGTTTCCTGTTCCGAGCGGGCGTCCGGTGTCGCAGTCCAGACCGCTGGGGATGTCCACCGCGACGATGTCCACGCCGCCCCGGCCGCGCTCGTTGATCCAGGAGACGATGGCCGGATACGGCTCGCGCATCGGGCGGTCGAGGCCGGTGCCGAAGATCGCGTCCACGATCATCGTCGGCTCACCGTGCGACTGCACAGCGGCGTCAAGGACTGAGGTCGGATCAGAATCGCCGGCGATGAAGAGCGGCAGGCCCATGCGCTCGACGATCCGCAGGTTGGTCGCGGCGTCGCCTTCGTACCGATCCGGCGACCTGGCGAGCACCGTCGCGGTCCGGACGTGTTCGTTGTCCAGTCGGCGGGCCAGCGCCAGGCCGTCGCCGCCGTTGTTGCCCGGGCCGGTGACGATCAGCGCCAGTGGATCGGCGCCGTCCAGTCTCGGCAGGCATGCATCGCGCAGCGCCGTCGCGGCGTTCTCCATCAGTGCGACGCCGGGAATGCCGTATTTCTGAATCGCAGCCTCGTCGACTGCGCGGATCCCCGCACGGCGGAAGACCAGTTGGCGTCGATCTGGACGCGCGGGTGGTTTCATGAGGATGCCGAAGGTCGAGCAAGTGAATCGTTGTCAGACTCTGCCGTTCTCCGCGGCGACACGCTCGGCAGCGCCGGCGCCGACCGCAACGCCATTGACCTCGCTGGGCGCACGCTTGGGGGCGTCGTCCGAGGTCGAATTGTGCGCCGCCTGGAGAAGATGGTCCAGCCCGAGGCATGCGAGCGCATCGCGCTCGATGATCTGACGGAGAAACTCGCGCGGGATCATGGGCATCGCAGAGCCGGCGCGCTGGCTGTTGATGGTGTAGATCCGCTCGATGGCCCGATTGGGGCACTCGGCGGGGTAGTTGGAGCCGAAGAGCAGTTTCTGGATGACGCCGCGCTCGTTGGCTGTGATCAGTGTGTTGTAGAGCGCCCACGGACGACTCACCACGCCGCTGATTTCGACGTAGACGCGCGGGTGCTTGGCCGCGAGCGTGAAGGCTTCATCCAGCCAGCCGGCGCCGATGTCGCCGAGCAGCATGGTGAGTCCGTCGATCGATCCGGCGGCGTCGTCGAGTGTCTCGGGGCGGGCGAACTCAAGCCTGCTGCCGGAATGGTTCAGGCAGGGGTTCGCGATCAGGACGGGCATGCCGTGTTCAGCGCATCGCGCGAGTGCGTCCAGGCAGCGATCGTGCGTGGCGCGACAGCCCTGATCCGCAGGGGAGATGGACACGCCGGCGAGGCCGAGTTCATGCGCGCGGTCGATGTCTTCAAGCGCTCCATCAGTGAGCGGGTCGATCCCTGCGAACCCGAGGCGCCGGGTCGGGCACTCGTGGACCAGCGCTGCAATCGTCTCGATGGGATCGTGGAGGCCAAGTCGATCGGACCTGAAGCCCGCGATGATCGACGCGTCGACACAGGCCATCGCGGCGCGATGGGCTGCGGAGGCCGATTCAAGGCTCGGGTCCTGTGGATCGCTGAAGGCGCCGATCCGTGTTCTGACGTCGATGATCATCGAGGATCTCCGGAATTCCTGCTCAAAGCATATCGTCGAGACCGTGATCGAGCCGCGAAAAATGCCCTCACGGGCCTGCGCTCGCATTCGGGACCTCCTGTGGGCCGATTCAACGGATCCCGAACGGTTCTGGACCGTAGGATAGGGAGTCGACGGATTCTCCGGCCGCCCGCCTCGCTCCACGAGCATCCGGCGCCGCCGGTCGCCAAGAGGAGGCGGATATGGCTCGACGTACACGCTCAATAATGTGGACAGCCCCCGCGATCGTTCTTTCCTTTGGCGTCCTGACGGCTTCGACCGCCGCAGGCGCCTCCGACGCCTCTTCATCCGACGCATCCAACCGCGGCGATGTGGCCGGTGGTGGAGAGCGGGTGGTGACGCCGACCAGTTCACGTCTTCGCAATGGATCTGACTCCGGATCGCGTCTGCGTCCCGGCTTCGGAACCGGATCTCGCCTCGGCAGCGGCTTCGGAACCGGCTCGCGCCTCGGCGCCCGGCCATCCACTGCTCAGCCCGTCATCCCCGGCCCCGGTGATCTGCACGAGCCCCACGCCGATCCACCCTTCACCCACCCGGACGTGCGGCGTCATCCGAAGGCATTCCCCACGTGCCGCCGCACACCCGCGCCCTACTGGCCCAACAGTAATGTCTATTTCGGAACCGGCCGCTACGGGCTGGGCATAGCGGACTGGCGGTTGCACGGCTTCCCGACCGCGGCCATTTTCGGCCCGCTCGACCAGCTCGATCCCCGCCTCGGGTTGGGTGTGGATTCGCCGGAGGGCGTCGGATCGCTCGACTATCCCGACGATCCGCCCCGCACCGCCGAGCCGGCGCCCGAGCCGGTCCCGCCTTCGGTGCTCATGGCTCGCGAGGGCGTCGAAGCGCTGCGGACCCGTCAATACGACGATGCCGTGGGCGTATACGCCCGCCTGTCGACGCTGGAGACGGATGAGCCGGAGCATCGGCGTCGGCTGGCGCTCTCGCTGCTGGGATTGGGTTTGGTTGAAGACGCCGCCGCGGCCATGGCGCGGGCCTATCTGGAGGCGCCCGAACTGGCCTGGCGCCCCCTCGACGCCCCCGGTCTGCTCGGCGGCGCTGCGGAGACGCGCCGCCTGCTCAACCGCGCGGTCACCTTCGCCAACCGATCCGACGACGTGGGGGCGAACCTGCTTGCGTCCATCCTGATGCAGAGCGAGGGGCGTGAGGCGCCGGCCCTGCGGATGCTGGACCGGGCGGAGACCGCCGGCCTGGATGAGCACGTGGTCGCGGCGATGCGTCTTTCGCTGGGCGGCTGACGGGGAGCGGACGCCGTTCCAATGGCCCCCGCTTGCATGCGGCCACGCCGGGGCTTACAGTATTCGGCTCGCCCGGAAGGACCGGGCAGGCATATTCAAGAACCGATCGAACCACCGCGACAAGCGGGCTCACTCCCGACCCCCGGGGCCTGGGAGGCGACGTGGCGGCCACCACGCGAGCGACGCGCCGGTGGGAGGTGGAGACACAATGGCCAAGAAAGAAATCACTGCGAAGTTCAAGATCACCGCGCCCGGCGGTCAGGCCACGCCTGCGCCGCCGCTCGGTCCGGCGCTGGGCGGCAACGGGGTCAATCCCGGCCAGTTCATCCAGCAGTTCAACGCCGCCACCGCCAAGCTGAACGGCAAGGTCGTCGGCTGCGTGATCACGGTCTATAAGGATCGCTCCTTCGAGTTCGAGATCAAGAGTTCGCCCGCCGCGGCGTTGATCAAGTCCGCCGCCGGTGTGCCCAAGGGCTCGGGCGTTCCCAACAAGGAAAAGGTGGGCTCGATCACGAAGGCGCAGGTCCGCGAGATGGCCGAGGAGAAGCTGGAGGATCTGAACGCAGCTTCAGTCGAGTCGGCGATGCGGATGATCGAAGGCACAGCCCGCTCCATGGGCGTCACCGTGGTGGAGGGCTGATCCATGGCGAAGGCAACCGGTGAAAAGAAACCCCGCGGCGTCAGCAAGCGCGCCTTTGAGAACGAGAAGCTCCGTCCCACGACCCAGCTTGAACCTGTTGAGGCGGTCGCGGCGCTGAAGAAGTTCAAGGCGCCCAAGTTCGATCAGACCGTCGAGGTCTGCCTCTCGCTCGGCATCGATCCCAAGCAGGCAGACCAGGCCATCCGCGGCTCAGTCGCGCTGCCCAAGGGCATCGGCGCCACGAAGCGCGTCGTCGCGTTCTGCGGCCCGGACGCCGCGAAGGAGGCCCTGGAGGCGGGCGCCATCAAGGCCGGCGCCGATGAGCTTGTCGCCGAGATCGAAAAGGGCTGGATGGACTTCGATGTCGCCGTCGCCAGCCCCGACATGATGCGCGTGGTGAGCAAGCTCGGACGCGTCCTCGGCCCCAAGGGCCTGATGCCGTCGCCCAAGGCCGGCACGGTCACGCCCAATGTGGCCCAGGCCGTGAAGGAGTATTCCGCGGGCAAGGTCGAGTACCGCAACGACAAGGGCGGCAACGTGCACGCCGCCATCGGCAAGATGAGCTTCCCTGAGAGTGACCTCGTCGAGAACCTGAAGCACTTCATTTCGACGATCGAGAAGGCCCGCCCCGGCTCGACCAAGGGAACGTACATCCGGAAGATCACCATCAGCGGAAGCATGAGCCCCGGTGTCCAGATCAAGCATGAGGCTGCTGTCGTCGCCTGAGGCGATCGGGCAGATTGAATAGAGAGGATTGCGATGAGCAAGGCAGTCAAAGAACTGATGATCCGGGACTACCGCTCCCTCTTCGACGAGGTGGGCGATGCGCTGGTGGTCTCGATCCGCGGCGTGCCCGCCAACGACAACAACCGCATGCGCATCGGCCTGGCCAAGAAGGACATCCGCATCACCGTCGTGCGCAACAACCTGATGCGCAAGGTGGTGGAGGGCGGCTCGATGGAGGGCCTGTCCAACTTCTTCGAGGGCCCGAGCGCCATCGCCTACGGCGCTGAGTCGGTCGTCGATGTGGCCCGCGAACTGGTGGATTGGGCCAAGGAAGTCCAGAATCTTGAGCTCAAGGGCGCGGTGCTGGACGGCGTCATCTTCGAAGGCAAGTCCGGCGTCGAGGCCCTCAGCAAGTATCCCACCCGCGAGGAGGCGATCGCCAAGGTCGTCACGCTGGTGCTCAGCCCCGGCGGCAAGCTCGTCTCCCAGGCCCTCGCGCCGGGCGCGAACCTCGCCGGCATCATCAAGACCATCCAGGAGAAGCTGGAGAAAGGCGAGACGATCAGCGCCGTCGGCTGATCGCTTCGCAGCGAATCACGAGACTTCCGGATCTGGACTGGCCCGCAAGGGTTAAAGGCTGAGCGTTTCAGCCCCTCTCCAGTCCGCCTGTCGGGCGGGCAGCGCCGAGCGCGAACGCCTTTGAGATACATGGAGTGAACTGCAATGTCCGAGACAGAAGCCAAAACGTTTGATTCCAAGATCACCGACCTCGGCGACAAGCTCGCCGGCCTCACCCTCAAGGAGGCGGTCGATCTTGGTGACTACATGAAAGAGAAGTACGGCATCGAGCCCGCGGCGGGCGGCGCTGTGATGATGGCCGCCGGAGCCGGCGGCGGCGAGGCGGTGGCCGAGGAGAAGTCGTCCTTCGACGTCATTCTCGCCGGCGCCGGCGACAAGAAGATCCAGGTCATCAAGGTGGTCCGCGAGATCACCGGCCTCGGCCTCAAGGAGGCCAAGGACCTGGTCGACGGCGCCCCCAAGCCCGTGAAGGAAGGCCTCAGCAAGGAAGAGGCCGACGAGCTCAAGGCGAAGCTGGAAGAGTCCGGCGCCAAGGTCGAAATCAAGTAATCCCCACAGGTCTGATCCGTCCCGCAGGGGGCGGACGGCCGGTTCGGTCCGCGCAGAAGCGGGCCGCGTTTGAGCATTCAGATGCGGCCCGCTTCTCTTTCTCTGCGGGCGTTCCGGTGGGGCGAGATTTGTTTGTAATTTGTCAGGCGTTCCCGATCGCCGGGCTTTCCCATGGTATGCCACTTGCTAGCATGGCCGCTTCTGTATAGGATGCTGGGCTCGGCGCGATACGGGTGTGAATTTCCGAAACTGCTCCATTCTGCTTTCGGCTCCGGCCCAGGGGCCGCGGTTGTAGGCAACCATCGCGAGGACTTCGATGGCAGCGACGAAGGTGCGCGATTTTTCCAAGCGCGGCGACGCGATTCCCGTTCCTGAACTGACCAGCATTCAGCATGACGCTTATGAGCGCTTCCTGCAGTTGGGCAAAGGCTCCAACGGCAGAGAACCGCTTGTCGGTCTCGAGTCGCTGATGCGCGAGGTCTTTCCCATCGTCTCCTACGACGAGACGATGAGTCTGGAATATCTCCATTACGACTTGGAGGAGCCGCGATACACGCCGGACGAATGCCGCGAATTGCGGCTGACGTACGGCCGGCCCTTCCGCGTCGGCGTGAAGCTCACGCGCCAGGACCATCCGGACATCATCGAGGAAGAGGTCTACCTCGGCGAGATCCCCATCATGATGGGCGGCGGCGAGTTCATCGTGAACGGCGCTGAGCGCGTGATTGTGAGTCAGCTCCACCGCTCTCCGGGCGTGGACTTCTCCGTCGCCAGCGCCGAGGCCGATCGACCGCTCCACTCCGCGCGTGTCATTCCCGAGCGCGGCTCATGGATCGAGCTCGAGGTGACCAAGAAGGACGTGCTGGCGATGCGGATCGACCAGTCCGCCAAGGTCGCCGCCACCACCTTCCTGCGCTGCCTGGACGAAAGCATTTCGTCCACCGAGGCGCTGCTGAGCCTCTTCTACGACATCACCGAGATCTCGGTGGAGAAGCTGCGCCCCGAGCACTACGCCGCGGCGTCCATCGTGGATACGGAGACGGGCGAAGAGCTGATCGGCATCGGCCAGCAGATCGGCGAGCGCGTCGAGGCCGTGCAGGCGTCGAAGCTCAAGAAGATTCGCGTGATCCAGAATCTCTCCGACCCGCTGATCCTGAACAGCGTCGCGGAGGAGAAGCTGGAGCAGTTCGGCGAGGTTTCGACGAACGAGCACGAAGCCGCTTTGCTCAAAATCTACACCCGCCTTCGCCCCGGCAACCCGCCGCAGGTGGACAAGGCCCGCCAGCTCTTCCACGAGAAGTTCTACGACGACAACCGCTACCGCCTCGGCAAGGTCGGCCGCTTCCGCATCAACCGCAAGTTCGATCTGAAGGTGGCTGAGGACGAGATGTTCATCCGCGCTGAGGACTTCCTGCGCGTGATCCAGTACATCCTCGATCTGCGCAGCAAGCGTCCGGATCCGAACACCGGCCGCCCCATCGCGCAGACCGACGACATCGACCACTTGGGCAACCGGCGTCTGCGTACGCTGGATGAGCTGGCAGTCGAGGAGATGCGCAAGGGCTTCCTCAAGCTCCGCCGCACAGTGCAGGAGCGCATGAGCGTCAAGGAGCCGGACGAGATCGCCAAGATCTCCGATCTGATCAACTCCAAGTCGATCAGCTCTTCCATCGAGTTCTTCTTCGGCCGCTCCGAGCTGTCGCAGGTGGTGGACCAGACCAACCCGCTCTCATCGCTGGTGCACGAGCGCCGTCTGTCGGCCCTCGGGCCGGGCGGCCTGAACCGCAAGCGGGCCGGCTTCGAGGTGCGCGATGTGCACATCTCGCACTACGGGCGCATCTGCCCTATCGAGACGCCGGAAGGCACCAACATCGGCCTCATCGCTTCGCTGGGCATCTACTCCGGCATTGATGAGTATGGCTTCCTGCTCACCCCATACCGCGAGGTGAAGAACAGCGCCGCCACCGGCAAGATCCTCCACCTTCGCGCTGATGAGGAGATGCGCACCGTCCTCGCGCCGTGCGACTCGCTCGACACCGAGGGTCGCCTGGGCAAGGGCCATGTGCTGGCCCGCATCGGCGGCGAACTGGCCGAGGTCGAGCCCGACCAGGTCGAGTATGTGGACATTTCCCCCAAGCAGATCGTGGGCGTCTCCGCGTCGCTGATTCCCTTCCTCGAGCATGACGACGCCAACCGCGCCCTCATGGGTTCGAACATGCAGCGGCAGGCGGTTCCACTCGTCAAGGTCGAGCCGACGCTCGTCGGCACCGGCATGGAGCGCGTCGTCGGCGCCAACTCGGGCATGGTCATCCGGGCCCGCAACGAGGGCGTCGTGACCAGCGTCGACTCTCAGAGCATCGTCATTGATTACGCGGATGAATACCATCTGCGTAAGTTCGTCGGCCTCAACGAGCGCACCTGCCTGAACCAGCGCCCGATCGTGCAGATGGGTCAGAAGGTGAAGAAGGGCGAGATCATCGCCGACGGCGCCTCGACGAAGAACGGCGAACTCGCCATCGGCAAGAACGTGCGCGTCGCCTTCATGACCTTCGACGGCTACAACTTCGAGGACGCGATCGTCATCTCCGAGCGGCTGGTCAAGCGCGATGAGATGACCAGTATCCACATCGAGTCCTTCGATGTCGAGATCCGCGAGACCAAGCTGGGCAAGGAAGAGTTCACGCGGGACATTCCAAACGTCTCCGAGAAGATGCTCCGCAATCTCGATGAGCACGGCGTGATCCGCGTCGGCGCCCGCGTCGGTCCCGGCGACATCCTGGTCGGCAAAGTCTCACCCAAGAGCAAGAGCGAGCTGACCCCCGAAGAGAAGCTTCTGCACGCCATCTTCGGCCGGGCCGGCGAGGACGTGAAGAACGATTCACTGGAGGCCCCCGCAGGCGCTGAGGGCATCGTCATCGGCGCCCGCCGCTTCAGCCGCCGGGCCCATATGAACGAGGACCAGAAGAAGGCGCTCAAGGCCGAGATGGACGCCTACAGCATCGACCAGGATGATCGCGCCATCGCGCTCTTCCGTCAGATGGTGCAGCAGATCAACGATGTCGTCGGCTCGGAGATGGTCGACCCCACGACCCGTCAGAAGGTCGGCGCCTCGGACATTCGCGAGGTCATCATCGAGCAGATCGAGAACTTCGACCTCAAGTGGGTCAAGGGCTCGAAGGAGGCCAAGGCCGCCGCCGAGGCGATCCGCGACCAGTTCTGGCCCCGCATCCTCGGCATCCAGGCCGAGAAGCAGCGCAAGCTCAACCACATGAAGCGCGGCGACGAGCTTCCCTCCGGCGTCCTTGAGATGGTCAAGGTCTACCTGGCCAGCAAGCGCCACCTCTCCGTCGGCGACAAGCTCGCCGGTCGTCACGGCAACAAGGGCGTCATCGCCCGCGTTGTGCCGGAAGAGGACATGCCCTTCATGGACGACGGCACCGCGGTCGATGTGCTGCTCAACCCGTTGGGCGTTCCCAGCCGCATGAACGTGGGCCAGCTTCTCGAGACGCATCTCGGCTGGGCAGCGAACGTGCTCGGCTTCCAGGCCATCACGCCTGTCTTCGACGGCGCCAGCGAGGATGAGGTCCACGCCGCGGTCGAAGAGGCGAACCAGATGATCCTCAACCGCGTCAAGGATCTGGACTCGAAGAAGGAGGCGCCGGATCCCGAAGAGACGCTCTCCCTCATGCCCAAGGGCGGAAAGATCCAGCTCTTCGACGGACGCACCGGCGAGCGATTCCACCAGAAGACGACCGTTGGCTACATGTATCTGCTGAAGCTCCACCATCTCGTGGACGACAAGATTCACGCCCGCGCAACCGGTCCTTACTCACTCATCACGCAGCAGCCCCTCGGCGGCAAGGCTCGCACCGGCGGCCAGCGCTTCGGCGAGATGGAAGTGTGGGGTCTTGAGGCGTATGGCGCCGCGTACATTCTCCAGGAGCTGCTCACCGTCAAGTCCGACGATGTTGAGGGCCGCACCAAGATTTACGAATCGATGGTGAAGGGCGCCAACACGCTCGAGGCTGGCATGCCGGTCGCATTCGATGTGCTCTGCAACGAGCTCAAGGGGCTCGGCATGAACGTGACGCTCGAAAAGCGTCAACTCGAAGGCGGTTCGCTTCTCTGAATTCCTCCGGCTCGGGCGCCGCCACGGCCCCCGCGCACGAGAGAGACAGGACAGTTCGGTTATGAAGAGATTCTGCTCAATCACGATGATCGCGCTGCTCGCGGCGGGAATCACTTCCTGCGGCGGAGGCGCCGACGATGAAAACGATGTCGAAGTCGCAGAGCGCCCGACCGGGCGCGATGTCCTCAGCAACGCGACGGCGCCGCGACCCCAGGACGATCGCGCCGCCCGCGCCGATGTGGAGGTGTCCACCGACACCGCCGACGACGCGATCGCATCGTTCATGAACCTGCTGATCGCCGGCGAACTCGACGCCGCGGTTGAGCTGTGCGTCCCCGATTCTTCGGGGCGGGCCGAGCTGGCCCGGACTGCGGCGGGGCTCGACCGCGCTGTTGAAGAAGGCGGCATGGACCGTTCAACCATCGTCACGATGTTGACGGGAGACCTGAAGACGATCACCTGGGAGAAGACTTCCGAGGAGGACGGCCGAGCCGTCTTCCGGCTCTCCAGCCCCACGCATGAGAACAGGGGGGACATCGAGGTTGTG
Source organism: Phycisphaeraceae bacterium (assembly GCA_007693965.1). GTDB lineage: Bacteria > Planctomycetota > Phycisphaerae > Phycisphaerales > UBA1924 > RECQ01. The sequence goes on from RECQ01000032.1 coordinate 10,684, forward strand.
CGCACGAACGGCGACTGGCTTGTTGTTCCGCCGCCCGGCGGCGTCCCCTGAGCGTTCGCCCGCCACGCCCTGGCGACGCACGACGACTGGCCCACGTGCAACGGGCCGCGCAGCGATTGAAGATTGACAGCACCCCCGCCTCTCCCTTGAGCAATGGAGCACTCCGGACATGGCCGAAAGCGTCTACGACCGGATCAATGATTACGGTTCAGTGAAGGTCACACTCGCCAGCCCGAGCGACATCCGCTCATGGTCCTACGGCGAGGTGAAGAAGCCCGAGACGATCAACTACAGAACCTACCGCCCCGAAAAGGACGGCCTGTTCTGCGAGCGGATCTTCGGCCCCGAGCGCGACTATGAATGCGCCTGCGGCAAGTACAAGGGCACGAAGTACAAGGGCATCATCTGTGATCGCTGCGGCGTGAAGGTGACCCACTCGCGCGTACGCCGCAAGCGCATGGGCCACATCAACCTGGCCGCGCCCACCGTCCACATCTGGTTCTTCAAGGCCATGCCCAGCCGCCTCGGCACGCTTCTCGGCATGAAGACCAGCGATCTCGAGAAGATCATCTACTTCCAGGACTATGTCGTCGTCGACGCAGGCGACACCGATCTCACCTTCAAGCAGGTCCTCACCGAGGACGAGCACCGCCAGTGCCTCGACCAGTACGGCAACGCCTTCCGCGGCCTGATGGGCGCCGAGGCCATCCGCGAGCTGATCGAGCGCACCGACCTCGACGCGCTGGCCGCGGAGATCCGCCAGGCCCTGCGCGAGACCCGTAGCAAGCAGAAGATCAAGGATCTGAGCAAGCGCCTGAAGCTGGTGGAGCAGGTGCGCCTCAGCGACAACAACCCGGCGTGGCTGGTGATGGACGTCATCCCCGTCATCCCGCCCGATCTGCGCCCGCTCGTGCTGCTGGAGAGCGGCAACTTCGCCACCAGCGACCTGAACGATCTGTATCGGCGCATCATCAACCGCAACAACCGCCTCAAGAAGCTGATGGACCTCAACGCCCCCGAGGTCATCATCCGCAACGAGAAGCGCATGCTGCAGCAGGCGGTGGATGCGCTCTTCGACAACGGCCGCTGCCGCAGGCCCGTCCTCGGCTCCAGCAACCGTCCGCTCAAGTCCATCACCGACATGATCAAGGGCAAGCAGGGCCGCTTCCGCGAGAACCTGCTGGGCAAGCGCGTCGACTATTCGGCCCGCTCCGTCATCGTCGTCGGCCCCGAGCTCAAGCTGCACCAGTGCGGCCTGCCCAAGAAGATCGCCCTCGAGCTCTTCCAGCCCTTCATAATCCGCAAGCTCAAGGACCAGGGCCTCGCCGACACGATCAAGAGCGCCAAGCGCATGCTGGAGCGCCGCGATCCCGAGGTGTGGGACATCCTCGAAGAGGTGATCTACCAGCACCCTGTGCTGCTCAACCGCGCCCCCACGCTTCACCGCATGGGCATTCAGGCCTTCGAGCCGGTGCTGGTCGAGGGCAACGCGATCAAGATTCACCCGCTGGTCTGCACCGGCTTCAACGCCGACTTCGACGGCGACCAGATGGCGGTCCACCTTCCCCTCTCCGTCGAGGCCCAGACCGAGGCCCACGTGCTCATGATGAGCACGCACAACGTCTTCTCCCCCGCCAACGGCAAGCCCATCATCTCGGCGTCGCAGGACATCGTGATGGGCGTTTACTTCGTCACGCTGGAGAAGCCCGACGCCCGCCCCGAGAAAGAGCTGCGCCGCTTCTCCAACCGCCAGGAGGCCCTCATGGCCCACGGCCTCGGCGAAGTCGAGATGCACGAGCGCGTCGTGGTGCGCCTGGACGGCTTCGACAGCCAGGTCACCGAGCAGCGCGGCCCTGTCACGCCGCTGCCCGCCAACAAGCGAATCATCACCACGATCGGGCGCCTGCTCTTCGCGGACATTCTCGATAAGGGCATGCCCTTCTACAACTGCGCGATCGGCTCCAAGGGCTGCGCCCGCGTCATCGATGACTGCTATACCTACTGCGGCCGCACCAGCACCATCAACTTCCTCGACAAGATGAAGGAGCTGGGCTTCAAGGAGGCGACCGCCGCCGGCCTCTCCATCGGCATCACCGATCTGCGCATTCCCGAGTCCAAGGGTGAGCTGCTCGCCGAGTCGGAGAAGAAGGCCCTCCGCGTCGAGAAGAACTACGAACGCGGCAACATCACCGAGCGCGAGCGCTACAACCAGCTTCTCGACATCTGGGCCCACTGCCGCGAGCAGGTCACCAAGAAGCTCATCGAGACGCTGAAGAACGACCGGCGCATCCTCGAAACCGGCGAATACATGCCCATCAACTCGGACAAGGGCGAGTTCTACCTCAACCCCGTCTACCTCATGTCCGACTCCGGCGCCCGAGGCAACGTCTCACAGATGCAGCAGCTCGCGGGTATGCGCGGCCTGATGGCCAAGCCCTCCGGCGAAATCATCGAGACGCCCATCCGCGCCAACTTCCGCGAGGGCCTCCACGTTCTCGAATACTTCAGCTCCACCCACGGCGCGCGAAAGGGCCTGGCCGACACCGCCCTCAAGACCGCCGACTCCGGCTACCTCACCCGCAAGCTCTGCGATGTGGCACAGTCCGTCATCGTCACCGAGGACGACTGCGGCACGCACGCCGGCGTCACCAAGCGCGCTCTCTACAAGGGCGAAACGGTCGATGTGCCCCTCCGCGACCAGATCCTCGGACGCGTCAGCATCCACACCATCGCCAACCCCGTCACCGATGAGATCATCGTCGGCGAGCGCCAGATGATCACCGCCGAGTCGGCCCGCAAGATCGAGGATCTGGGCATCGAGTCGGTCATGGTCCGCTCGCCGCTCACATGCATGACCGAGCAGGGCCTCTGCGCCCGCTGCTACGGCATGGACATGTCCAACGGGCGCATGGTCGAGCAGGGCATGGCGGTGGGCATCATCGCGGCCCAGTCCATCGGCGAGCCGGGCACCCAGCTCACGATGCGAACCTTCCACACCGGCGGCATCGCAACCACCAAGCTCATCGAGACCGATGTCCGCACCATGCACGCGGGCTTCATCGAACTGCGCGACTGCAACGAGGTGCCCGTCTCAGACGACGAGGGCAACGAGATCTATGTCGCGCTCAAGCGCAACGGTGAAGTCGCCATCGTGGACGCCAAGGGCCGCGAGCTTGAGAAGTATAAGGTGCCCTACGGCGCCCAGATCGTCGCCAAGCCCGGCCAGGAGGTGGTCAAGGGCGAGCAGATCGTCCGCTGGGATCCGCACCGCACGTCCATCCTCGCGGAGAAGTCGGGCAAGGTGCGCTTCATCGACGTCGAGATCGGCGAAACGGTGCGCGAAGAGGACGCCGGCATGGGCCAGTCCGCCCTCGTCGTCATCGAGCACAAGGGCGAGAAGCATCCGCAGATCGTCATCGAGGACGCCGAAGGCAAGATCCTCGACTTCCACTACCTGCCCGCCAAGGCCCGCATCGAGGTCAAGCAGGAGCAGCAGATCGTCGCCGGGCAGATGCTCGCGCGTCGCCCCCGCTCCGCATCGGGCTCGCAGGACATCGTCGGCGGTCTGCCCCGCGTCACCGAGATCTTCGAGGCCCGCAAGCCCAAGGAGCCGGCCATCATGGCCGAAATCTCCGGGCGCATCGAGCTCTACTCCGACAAGCGCAAGGGCAAGATGACGATCCGCATCGTCTCCGAGTCCGGTATCGAGAAGGATCACCACGTCCCGCAGGACAAGCACCTGCTCGTCCACGCGGGCGACTACGTCAACGCCGGCGATCCCCTGATCGACGGCCCCCTCGTTCCCCACGACATCCTGCGAATCAAGGGCGAAGAGGCCCTCTACACCTACATGCTCGACGAAGTGCAGAACGTCTATCGCACCCAGGGCGTGCCCATCAATGACAAGCACTGCGAGGTCATCGTGGCGCAGATGCTTCGCAAGGTTCGCGTCGAGAACTGCGGCGACACTGAGCTGCTGCCCCACGAAGTCGTCGACAAGCAGGTCTTCCGCCGCAAGAACGCCGAGATCGCAACGGTCGGCCGCGTAAGCGAGCCCGGCGGGACCGATCTTCCCGTCGGCGCCCTGGTCACCAAGGACGAGATCAAGGAAGCCAACGCCAAGGCCGAGGCCGCCGGCAAGGAGCCCGCCAAGGCCAAGCGGGCCCGCCCCGCCACCGGACGCACGCTGCTGCTGGGCATCACCAAAGCGTCGCTGCAGTCTGAGTCGTGGCTCTCGGGTGCCTCCTTCCAGGAGACGACCAAGGTGCTCACCGAGGCGGCCCTCAAGGGCGCGGTGGACGATCTTGTCGGCCTCAAGGAGAACGTGCTTCTCGGCCACCTCATCCCCGCCGGCACCGGTTTCAAGGTGCACCAGTCGGTTCGCGTCCAGCGCCTGGCCGAACCCCCGATCACCGAGGAGCAGGACGAAGAGGCCATGCTCGCCGAAGCCGCCGAAGCCGCCGAGGCTCTCGGCGCCAGCTCCGACGAGCCCACCGGCGAAGTCTCGATCGATGTCGGCGAAACCTTCATCGGCCAGCCCTCGGGCGCCGGCAAGGAGTGACCGTCGTCGCCCATCCGGGCGGCTCGCTCACGCCATCATGAATCTTCAGACCCCGCGCTCTTGGGCGCGGGGTCTTTTTCATGCGCGGCGGGCGCCGGCGTCGCGGCGATGGGGCGGCGCTTCGGCACGGGAAAATCCTTCCCATCGCACAGCCAGAGCCGCGACAGCGGGGCGCGCAGGCGGGGCGGGAGCAGGATCTTCACCAGCGATCTTGCGATCGGACGCCCGAACCACATCCCGAGCAGCAGGGCGCCGGCGCCGACGAGCAGCGTGTGGATCATCACCCGGTCGGCCACGTGCGCCTTGGCCAGCGTGTAGCTGGAGATGTTCACCATCGCCGTTGGCCCCAGCGACAAGAAATGCATGGTGAGGAACACTCCCGCCAGACCAGCGATGAATACGCCGAACAGCGGCAACAGCCGCCGCCGCGCGTGCAGCAGCAGCGTCGACCAGACAACCCCCGCACCGAACAGAATCGCAGCCTGAAGCAGCCAGAACGGCAGCAGGTGGGTCAGCGCGAGACTTTGGTATCCGCCAATATTGTCAAGCGCCTCCTCGACATCCGCATCCGCAAGCCACTCCGCGAGGAGTGTTCTCTGGCGCTGCCAGTCCATGGAATCGACATCATCGAACGATTGTCGCCACGTCTCGAAGGACAGGTCCATATCCCGACTCACCAGCCGGCTCGCTTGCTCCAGCCCGCCCATGTTGAATCCAAACAGCATCATGGCGGTCGCGCCAAGTCCGCCCAGCAGCAGGATCAGCCAGATCGACATGACAACCCCTGTGGCGAAGCCGATCCACCGCGTGGATCGCGGCGATTCGTGCATCGCGGCGACAGCGCCGCACTCGGGGCATCGCGCGATGTGCATCCTGTAGTGCCGCTCGCGAAATATCTTCTGGCCGTAGAGGTTGAAGCCGCACGCATCGCACACGCGATCACCGACCACCACGTCCACAACCGGCTCGGCCTCGACAGGGCGTCCCGCCTTCTCATCGCTCATGATCTGCATCTCCTGCGCCGGGCCCTGGCGAGTTTTCGCATCCAGCGTGCATGTCGGCGCGATGTGTCAAACCCGTGGGCGCCCACCCCGACCGCGCAGCCTGCGCCGGTCACGGCGATGGTCGTCAACAGCGTCGCCCATCTCGCTGCGGCTCCTGGAGGCTGGTATGGCCTGATGCTCACATCGCCAAAGAGTGACTGAGCCGCACGGATCAGGTCCGGCGTCCAGTGCAGGGCGATGATGATGACAGCCCATCCAGACAGCACAATCCATAGAGCGATGTGACGCATCGAGGCCCCCAACCACACGCCGCAGACCGCCGCCGGAATCAGCCATGCGAACATCTCATACGCCTCCAGGCCGCTGAAGTATGCAATCAGAGGCGTAGAGCGATCGGAGATCGACTGCGCTTCAGCGCTGCTGGCGCCTGCGCTCTGAAAATCCATCGCATCGGCGATGGCGAGCACGATGAAGTGGATCACCAGTAGAAAGAGGGCGGCGCAGACCATCTGCCCCGACAGACGTGCGAGCGCGAGAACGGCTTTTCTTCTTCGACGGGCCTCGAGCTTCGCCATCCGCCGAGCTGTGACGCGTCCGCACCCGGGGCACACCGCCACGAGCAGCCCGTAGCGCGGCTCCCGGGTCGTCGGCGTCCGCGCCAGGTCGACGCCGCAGCCCGGACAGGCGTGGGAAGTGCGCATGACGACAGTGTATTCGCAGGACGCTCAAGCCGATTTCAGATCGCCTTCCGGGGGCCGGGGGCCGGGGGCCGGGGCGGGGAGGCAGCTCAGTTTGAAAGCGTGGAGGCCGAGCGATGAGCAGCTCATGGCTCAACGCCCAGAACCCAGAACCCAGAACCCAGAACTCAGAACTCGGTACTCGGTACTCGGTACTCGGTACTCGGTACTCGGTGCTCAAAACTCCCTCACACCGACTTCCGCAGCGCCTCCGCCTTGTCCGTTCGCTCCCAGGTGAAGAAGTCGCCGTCCGGCACGCGGCCGAAGTGGCCGTGGCGGGCCGTGGCCCGGTAGATCGGCTTGAGCAGGCCCAGCGACTCGATGATGCCCTTGGGCGTCAGGACGAAGGTGTCGCGGATGGCCTTTTCGATCTTTCGCTCATCCGCCTTGTGGGTGCCGAAGGTGTTGATGTGCACGCTTGTCGGCTCGGCGACGCCGATGGCGTAGCTGAGCTGGATTTCGCACACCTCCGCCAGTTCGGCGGCGACCACGTTCTTCGCGATGTGCCGCGCCATGTAGGCCGCCGAGCGGTCCACCTTCGTGGGATCCTTGCCGGAGAAGGCGCCGCCGCCGTGGCGGCCCATGCCGCCGTAGGTGTCGACGATGATCTTGCGCCCGGTCAGCCCCACGTCGCCGTGCGGCCCGCCGATCTCGAAGCGGCCCGTGGGATTCACATGGATTTTGATCGAATCGCGCCACAGGTCGCCCAGCACCGGCTTGATGATGTGCTTCACGCACTCACTCTTGAGGGCGTCCTGCTTGTCGTTCCAACGCTTGTCGTGCTGCGTGGAGAGGACGACGGTGTCGATGCCCGTCGGCTTGCCGCTCTCGGCGTATTCGAGCGTGACCTGGCTCTTGGCGTCCGGGCGCAGGCCGGGGATCTCCCCCGAAACGCGCACCTGCGCCTGCTTCTCGACGATCCTGTGTGACAGGAAGATCGGCAGCGGCATCAGGGCGTTGGGGTCGAGCGTGTCAGTCTCGCGGCAGGCGTAGCCGAACATCATGCCCTGGTCGCCGGCGCCCTCCCTGTCCACGCCCATGGCGATGTCCGGAGACTGCTGCTTGATGCTGGTGAGCACCGCGCAGGTCTCGTAGTCGAAGGCCATGTTGGGGTCGGTGTACCCGATGTCCTTGACCATCTCGCGCACCACATCGGGGATCTCGACGTATGCCTCCGTCGTCACCTCGCCGGCGACGACCGCCATACCGGTGGAGACCATCGTCTCGACGGCGGCCCGGGATTTCGGATCCTGGGCCAGCATGGCGTCCAGCACGGCGTCGGAGATCTGATCGGCGACCTTGTCAGGATGGCCCATCGAGACGGATTCAGAGGTGAAAAGGTACGCGGACATGGTTGAATGGCTCCGGCAGAGGTCGCAGTGGGAGAGAAATCGGTTTGAACCGTTCATCCGGATACACGGATGAAGCAGCAGGGACACTCTATCGCGCCGGGCCTCTGACGGCAACTTCCCGCCTCTTCGCCCTTGACGCCGCGGCCTTGTGACGGTCCGATCATCCCACTTCATGCGCGTCATAGCAGGCATACACCGGTCACGAAAGCTCCTCGGCCCGCCCGACGCCGAGCGCACCCGCCCCATGCCCGACCACGTCCGCGAGGCGCTCTTCAACCTCCTGCGCGGCCACACCGAGGGCGTCGCCGTCGTCGACGCCTTCGCCGGCACAGGATCGGTCGGCATCGAGGCCCTCTCCCGCGGCGCGACGCAGTGTCTCTTCGTTGAGCGCGATCGCGAGATCGCGGCCATACTGAAACAGAACATCGAGACGCTCGGGCTGGAGGAGGCCGCCACCGTTGTCGTCGGCGATGCGCTCGGCCCCGGCGCCCTCGCCCGCTGCCCGCGACCCGTGCACCTGGTCTTCTTCGATCCGCCGTACCGGCTCATCACCGAAGAAGAACAGCGCCCCCGCGTGCTGGAGCAGTTCGAGCGCATCGCGGCCCTGCTCGACCCCGACGGCTTCGCCGTCCTGCGCACCCCGTGGCCCCTGGAGATATCCCGCGGCGCCGATCCGGAGGCGCTCGCCTACCTGCGCTTCGAATCCCTCGATGGACCCGAAACGCACGTCTACGGAACTATGGCGGTGCATCTCTACGCGCCGAAGCGCACGAGCGCGGTTGACGAGGATTGACTACACAAGCGGCGGGTTTTCGGGAATCTCCTCCAGCGCAATTGCATCGTCGATCGTGTACGGCCCGACGCGCGTGCGGCGAAGACTCTGCAGCCGGCCGCCCGTTCCCAGTTTCACGCCGATATCCCGCGCCAGGCTGCGGATGTACGTCCCCTTAGCGCAGCGGACATCGATCGTCACCACCGGCCACTCGTAGGCGAGCACCTCGATGGCGTGGATCAGCGCCGGCCGGGCTTTCATCTCCGGCGCCTCGCCCGCCCGCGCCAGCTTGTACGCCGAGCGGCCGCCCATCTTGATCGCCGAGAAGACCGGCGGCGTCTGCATGATCTCGCCGACGAACGCGGCGCACACGCGCTCGACATCCCCGCGCCCCGGCTCTGAACCCGGCGAGACCTCGACCGGCGTCGGGTCGCCCTCCATGTCGTCCGTCGTTGAAAAGGCGGACAGATCGACCTCGGCGAGGTAGCCCTTTTCGCCCGCCATGAGTTCAGGCACGCGCTTCGTCGCCTCGCCCAGGCAGACGACCAGCACGCCCGTCGCCAGCGGATCGAGCGTCCCCGCATGGCCGACCTTGGCGCCTCCGGTGATGCGGCGCACGCGCCGGCACACCGCGGCGGAGGTGACGCCGAGCGGCTTGTCCACCACGAGCACGCCGTTCAGGTCGGGTCGATGGTTCTTGGGGCGTCGGGGCATCGCTTGGAAGTGGCTGCTCAGCCCCGAAGGGCGCGGGATCGTCGAGATCGACGCTGACAAGGCAGGATCGAGACGGTACCCTTTCCCCTCCCCCGGGGCGAACCCGCGGGAATGCTCCGGAGAGGTGTCCGAGTGGCTGAAGGAGCGGCACTGGAAATGCCGTATACGGGCAACCGTATCGGGGGTTCGAATCCCCCCCTCTCCGCTTTCCCCGTGCCCGCGGTGATGGGCGAATGAAAACCAGATCGCCAGGTCGAAGTCGTTGTTGGTGTGCTTCGTCCGGGACTTCCGCGAAACCGGCGCCGACATCGCCACATCCTGAACTCGCCTCACCGCAGGATCACCGCCAAGTCCCGCGCAAACGCAAGGATCAATCCGATCGCCTCCCGTCCGTCGGCCGCGGTTTGCAGCTTCTCCGCCAGCCGCTCGCGGGCCGAGGCCGCGGCGGCGTAGTCGTACCCGTCGTCTAGCGCCGGCTCATTCATCCTCCGGCGGATTTCCCCAAGCGCTTCGGCGGCGATGCGTCCGATGCGCTCGCTCGACTCTTCGTGCAGTGTGAGCAGGCGGGCCAGGCGCAGCATGGCGAGTTGGTCGGCGCCGAGCTGGCGCAGGACGCCCAGGAGCAGGCTTCGCTCCGCGGCGTCGAGCGTGACGGGTTCGTCCGCGGCGAGGCGTCGGGCGAGCGACTCGATTGCGGTCGCATCTATGGTCATGGCGTTGTGTGTTGAATTCTTCATTGCATGGTCTCCGTATGTTGCGTGCTGCCCCTGATGATTTCCGCCAGGCGCCGTTCACTGTTCACTGGGTTTCAGTCTTTGTGTCCAGATTGAAGATGAGCGAGAGCAGCGTCTGCATGGCGCGCTCCGCCGCTTCCTGCTTCTCAGGGTTGTCAAGCGATTCCACCACGCCCATGCGCCACAGCTCGATGGCGCCGGTGCGGGCCAGGCGGTCGGACTCGGGTTCGAAGCGTGTGTAGGCGAGGAGGGCTTCGGAGGACTGAAGGGCGTCCGCCGCCAGGACGCCGAGGCGGGCGGCGTGGGTGTCGAGGGCTTCGAGCAGGGCCGACCCGGCGTCGTCGCGTTCGCGCAATGGCGTGAGGCGGGAGAGCAGGCGATCGCGAGTTTCGAAAGATTCTTCCAGGCGCGTGGCGGCGGCGTAGTCGCGCAGCCATGAAAGCGCTTCGTCCGGAGTCATGGCGCCTCGGGCGACTTCGTCTGCGAGCGGGCTGGCGTGCGATTCTCCGGATGCGATGTCATCCAGCAGCCGGGCCGCGTCCGCATCCCCGGTGGCCGTGAGCAAGTGGCCTGCGATCGCACGCTCGATGGCGCCGCGGGTGGTTTCCCGATCGATTGTGAGCAGCGCCTCGGTCGCCCCCCGCAGCGCAGCGAGATCCTGCCGATGGGCGTCGGCCAGTCGGGCCATGGCCTGGAGCTGGGCCGCGGCCACCGGCTCGGCGTCCCGGCGCGACACACAGCCGGGCGCGCCGGCCGTAAGAACGATGACAGTCAGAACCGGAATCGAAAAACGTGTGCGAATCATGCGTCGTCCTCCATGTGAGTGAACGACATCGACGATCGCACATGGCGCCGGAGCCGCAAGAGTGAAGACGGGCGAACATGAAAGTTTCAGTTGAAATTCGTCGCACTGACGGAGGCGGTGCGCATGGGAGCGCTGTTGCGCCGTTTTAGCGCGTTTCTCCGTTTGAATCGGGCGTTGGAATGCCGGGCGAGTTCCGACTCAAAGGTCGGTTCTGTGCGCACGGATGCGTGTGATGCTGTGTCTGAAGGAAGAGAGGCATCGGGCATCAGGCACTGGGCATCAGTTCGCGGGTGTGCTCGTAGTGCGTGTTGAGCACGGTGCGCCAGTCTTCGACCGTCTTCACGGCGATGAATTCGCGCCGGACTTCTTCGCCCTGCGGATGGTGGGCGGCGAAGCGGACGCCGAATTTCCGCATCATCAGGCCCGCCTTGCGCTCGCCATTGAGGGCGACGGAGAGCATGAAGTGCTGCTCCAGCACATCGCGCTGCTCTGCGATGGTGGGGGGCGTGGGCGTTTCGCCGGCCATCATCTGGCGTGCCTGGCGGAAGATCCACGGGTTGCCGATGCAGCCGCGGGCGACGCTGACGGCGTGGACGCCGGTGTAGGCGATCATGCGGAAGATGTCATGGACATCCCACACGTCGCCGGAGCCGAAGATGATGCAGTCCGGGCGGCGCTGCACAAGCTCGCGCAGGAAAGTCCAGCGGCTGGGGCCGACGTATTTCTGCTCGACGGTGCGCCCGTGGACCGTCGTCCAGGCGCAGCCCAGCTCATAGGCGCCGTCGAAGAGGCGCATGAAGTTGCGCTCGGCTTCGGGGGAGTCATCCGAGCCGCGGCGGAGCTTGACGGTGACGGGGATGGATTCGGGAACGGCCTGGCGCACGGCTTTGAGGATTTCGAGGGCGCCATCGGGGTCGGCCAGCCAGTGCCCGCCGCGGGCCTTGGCGGAGATTTTCTTGACCGGGCATGCGAGGTTGACGTCGATGGCCTGGAAGGTGGCGTCGGGGTTGATGAGCGATTCGTCGGCGGCGTGGTCCTTCGGTTCCTCGCGATCGCAGCGTCGGGGGAACTCGCCGGGGCGTGTGTAGACCATGTCGCGGTAGGCCCGCTCGCCGCGGCGGCCCTGCTCGGCCATCTTGACGGCGCCGACGGCCATCTCTTCGGGGTCGCTGCCCATGATCTGGCCGACGAGGGGGTGGTCCTCGGCGCCGCCGGGGATGTTGTCGTGGAGATCGCCGAGGTCGGCCTTGGCGAAGCCGCGGCCGCCGGCGAGGAGTGTGCGGTCGAGGAGGGCCTCGGTGACGCAGCAGGGGCAGCCGAGTCGGCGGGCAATGATGCGCATGGCGGCGTCGGAATATCCGGCGAGCCCGGCCTGGAAGAAGGGGGCGTCGAAGCCGGGCATGAGGGCGGGGATGCGCGGGTCGATGCGCGCGCCGAGGGCGGCCTCGGCGGGGTCGATCCGCTCGGCGCCGGGGGCGATGGCGGGGGAGGGGGGCGTCGCGTTGTTGCCATGGCAGGCCATAGAGGTGAGTATACGCGCGTGCGGAAGATTCCCGGATCCATGATTGCGTTGATTCTGCTCTCGCTCGCGGGGGCGCCGGCTTTCATTCTGGGCGGCTGCGCCAGCGCTGAGATCCGGGGCGGACGCCCATACCCGTCGCAACTGGAGCGGCTGACGCCGCTGGATATCCAGGTCTTTCGTGATGTCGGGCCGCGCGAGCTGCGACTGACCAACACTTCGGCGCGGTCGCTGGGCCCTTCCAGACTGTGGATCAACGCGTGGTACAGCGCGAGCGTCGAGCCATTGGAGGTCGGCCAGACCATCAGTGTGCACATCAGCCGTTTCCGCGATGAGCACGGGGAGCGGATTCGCGGCGGGGGATTCTTCGCCGCCCGGGCTCCGGAGCCAATCGTGCTCGCCGAACTCGAGACGGACGGGGGCCTGCGCCCGATTGTTTACGTCCCGATGCTGGACCGGTGACGTTGGCGCCAAGCGTGAACTTCTGACAAACAACTGAATAGGGAGTGGCGAACAGTTGAGGTCGCTGACCGGTCCCCGCTTGCGCAGCGGGGCGATCTTATAGGACCATCATGTTCAGCGCATAAAAAACCCACCATACCAGGGGAAGCATGGTGGGTAGGAGGGAAGAAACACGTCGCTTGCAGTATACGAATCAGGATTTTCAAAGCAAGCGGATTCCACTCCCGGCCCACGCATTGAGGTCCGATTTTCCGATCGGGGGATCTGGGGTGTGGCAGGAATCTGGGGGATCCACCTTGTTCCGACGGGGCGTTGCGGGGCGCTCAGCGGCGTCAGGACACCGGGCGCTTCCGTGGGCGAGGCGAATCGGAGGATTCCTGTGGCGTATCCGCGGCGGGTGGCCTTGAGCGAGAGGGCGGGCGGGCCGATGGAGAAATCGTCGATTTTGCGTCTATCGGCCTGTACGCCGGGACCTTCCCGGCGGCGCCTGGAGAAGTGATGCTGCGAGTGCTCGTTGTTGATGACTCCGCCTTTATGCGCAAGGCGCTGGTTCGCATGATCGAATCGGACTCCGATCTCAAAGTGATCGGCCAGGGGCGCAATGGGGAAGATGCGGTGAAGCTCGCGGCGGAACTGAAGCCGGATGTGATCACCATGGACATCGAGATGCCGGTGATGGATGGCCTGACGGCCCTCACCCGCATCATGGCCGAGACCCCGACGCCGGTCCTGATGTGCTCCAGCCTGACGACGCAGGGCAGCCGCGATGCGCTGAAGGCCCTGCGCCTCGGAGCGCTTGATTTCATCGCCAAGGACGCCAGTTATGTGAGCATTCACATCGATGCGATCCGCGATGACCTGATCGGCAAGATCAAGGCGGTCGGGCGCCAGAAGTTGAAGCCGACTCCGAAAGGCCCTGCTTTTGAGGCGCCGGAGAAGACGATCGCGGGCTTCGCGCCGGATCAATTCGAACTGATCCTGATCGGTTCGTCGACGGGCGGGCCGCCGGTGCTCGAGCATATTCTGTCCAACCTTCCTCCCGACATGGCGGCGCCGATCGTGGTGGCGCAGCACATGCCGAACATTTTCACCAAGTCGATGTCCGAGCGTCTGGACTCGCTGTGCGCGGTGACGGTCGTGCATGGTGAGCACGGAATGCCGCTGTATCCGGGGACCGTCTACATCGGGCAGGGGGGCAAGCACGTGCACGTGGCGCGTACGCCGGGGGGGCGCTGGTCGCTTCAGATTGATGATGAGCCAGCGGGCGCTCTCTACAAACCGAGCGTGGATGAGCTGTTCCGCTCCGGGGCCAGAACGGCGGGGGCACGATGCCTGGCCATCGTGCTGACCGGCATGGGGGCCGACGGGCTGCTCGGCGCCCGCGAGCTCAAGGCCAAGGGCGGGATCGTGCTGGCCCAGGACGAGGCGACGAGCGTCGTCTATGGGATGCCCCGCGCGGTGGCCAGGGAGGGGCTGGCCGATGCGAGTCTGCCTCCGACCGGCATCATCACGCACCTGACGGCGCTTCGCGGCGCTCCGGCGTCCGGCGCGCCGATGCGGACCTCGGCGTGAGTCGACTGCCCATTTGGGGGGATTCTCCCTGCTTGGGGCGGATGACCTGTTGAGTCGCTTCTCGCCATCGCCGATAGCTCGCGGAGCCGGAGGCGCGCATCCGTCGGGATGAGGCGGGGGCGTCAGTGCTGGCCTTGTGCAGGAGCGATAAGACATGGAAAGCGCATCAGCGACACTCGACCAGTTGACGACGGGCGACACCGGCGCCGAGCGGGACCAGCTTCAGCTTGTCACGTTCGAGGTCGGCAAGGAAGAATTCGCCATTGACATTCTCTCCGTTCAGGAGATCAACCGGATGATGGACCTCACCCGCGTGCCGCAGAGCCCGCCGGAGGTTGAGGGCGTCATCAATCTGCGCGGGCGGATCATTCCCGTGATCGATCTGCGCAAGCGGTTCAACATGGATAGGGGCGAGCGGGACCAGCACAGCCGCATCGTGGTTGTCGAGGTGAAGGGGCGTGTGCTCGGGTTCATTGTGGACCGTGTGCACGAAGTCCTGCGGATCGATCGCAAGATCGTGGATGCGCCTCCGAGCATGGTCTCGTCTGTGGACTCCGACTTCATCGCCGGCGTGGGCAAGCTTCCCGACCGCCTGCTGATTCTTCTCGACCTCGACAAGCTCTTCGCGAGCGAGGTGCTCGGCGCTGCGGACATCGCCATGCAGCGCGCCTCGTGATCTGAACCGTACGCACACTTCTCAGGATATCGGCTCGGCGCCCGAGACGGCGCCCGGGAGCGCCGCGCATGAGCACCACTGCTGAAAAGCGACATATGTCTGAACCGCAGTTCAACAGACTGCGCGACATCATCTACGAGCGGAGCGGCATCCACTTCCAGCCGGAGAAGAAGTACGTGCTGGAGTCGCGGCTCGGCCGCCGTCTCGAAGAGCTCGAGATGGACAACTATGACCAGTACATCTCCTTCCTGACCATGGGACCGTACAAGGACGACGAGTTTCAGGAGATGTTCAACAAGATCACGATCAACGAGACCTCATTTTTTCGCAACGAGCCTCAGCTCGATGTCTTTGAGAAGCAGGCGCTTCCCAGGCTGATCGAGGCGCGAGCCACGACCAAGCGTCTGCGGATCTGGTCCGCGGCGTGCTCCTCGGGCGAAGAGCCCTACACCATCGCCATGATGCTGCACCGCACCCTGGGCGTGCGGTTGCCGGACTGGCACATCGAGATTCTCGGCACCGACATCTCGGAGAAGGCGCTCGATATCGCCGCGGAGGCGAAGTACACCTCGTACTCCATCCGCTCGACGCCCGCCCACGTGCTCAGCCGCTATTTCAAGGTCGACGGTCCGTACCAGGTTCTCGATCCGACCATCAAGTCGATGGTCAACTTCGAGCAGCACAACCTGAAGGATCGTCTCGCGGCGCGCAGGCATGGCACGTGGGACGTGATCTTCTGCCGCAACGTGATGATCTACTTCGATGAAAAAATGAAAGAGCAGGTCGTGCGCATGTTCGGTGATCAGCTCGCAGACGATGGCTGGCTCTTCATCGGGCACTCTGAATCGCTGCGTGGACTGAACCTTCCGTTCGAGTCGGCGCCCTTCCCGCAGGGATTCTGTTACCAGAAGATCGGCGTTCAGACCGCTCAGTGAACACGGGCGCCGGCCCGCAGCGAGCATGGAGAGACGACGTTGAGCATGTTCGACCCAGAAATCCTGCAGGACTTTCTCACCGAATGCGGCGAACTGCTCGAGCAACTCGATTCGGAGCTGGTGGCTCTCGAATCCACACCCCAGGATCCGGAGCTGCTCAACAAGGTCTTCCGCGCCCTGCACACCATCAAGGGAAGCGGGTCGTTCCTGGCGCTCACGAATCTTGTGGGTATTGCACACGCTGCGGAGGAGGCGCTCAACGCCGCCCGCCGCGGCGACGTCGTGATCGATCGCTCGGTGATGGACCTGCTGCTCGAGGCGGTGGATCTGCTCCGCAAACAGTTTGTCGAACTGGAGGCGGGGACGCCCCTCACAGCGCCGCGGCAGGAGCTGGTCGATGCGCTGACGCGCGTCGGCGCGGGCGACAAGGTCGCCGCCGCGTCGGCAGCCGGAGGCGCTGATCCAACCGCGCCTGCGCAAAGCGCGTCCCTGGCTGAAGCGGCAAGTCCCGTCGCCGCTGAGGGGGATGAATTCACCCTCCCGGAGAGCAAAGCCGACCTGCTCGAGTTCATGGTCGCGGATCTGGACGAAACTCTCGCACGGCTGGATGCGCAGATCGATGCGCTGCGCAGCGAGACGGAACGAGACACGATTTCCGGCGAGATCTCGCACATCTGTGAATCGCTGGCCCGCAGCGTCGAGTTCTTCGAGTTCTCGCCGATGAGCGCGCTGGTGAGCGTGCTGGAGATTTCCTCTGAGCGGCTCGGCCAGCTCGACGACGACTGCCTTGATCAGGTCACGCCGCGGTTGAAAGCGGTCGTGGAGCTTCTTCGTCGCCAGACGGAGGGTCTGCGCCACCGGCGTCTTCTCCCATGTGACGCGAGTGAGCTGGGCGGGCGCGTGGTGGACCTGGTGCTCGGCCACGCGATCGACGAGGCGGCCCATCTCGGGAAAGACGCCGACATCGACACGGTGCTCAGGATCGACGGCGTCGTCATGGCGTGGTCCGGCGCCGGCTCGGGGGACGCATCGGACCCGGTGGAAGACGAGTTGGGACTTCAGACTTCGATGATCGAGGAGAAGGCGCCGGCGATGGAGAGCGCTGCCGGCGTCGGCGGCTCGGCTGAGCCCGGCCCTGAAGGCTCCGGCGGCCCGACGCGCATCGAGCAGACGATCCGCGTTGAAGTGTCGCGGCTGGAGTCGCTGCTGAACCTCGTGGGCGAGCTGGTGCTGCAGAAGAATCGCGTGGGCGCCATGGCGCGGCACATCGTGCGTGAGGATCTGGTGACGCAGGATCTCCGCGAAGCGGTGGCGCAGTCGAGCAGCGATCTGGATCGGGTCACCAGCGACATCCAGGTCGCCGTGATGCGCACGCGCATGCAGTCGCTGGACAAGCTGTTCGGGAAATACCCGCGCCTGATCCGGGACCTCTCGCGGAAGACCGACAAGAAGATCAACCTGGTGATCGAGGGCGGCGACACCGAAGTGGACAAGTCGGTGATCGAGGAGCTGGGCGATCCGCTGGTGCACCTGCTGCGCAACTCCGCCGACCACGGCGTCGAGCCTCCCGCCGATCGCGCTGCGGCGGGCAAGAGCGAGACCGGCACGATCAAATTGAAGGCGTCGCAGCAGGGCGATCACGTTCTGGTGCAGATCATCGACGACGGTCGCGGCCTCGATCGCGACAAGCTCATCGCCAAGGCCATTGAGAAGGGTCTGATCAGCGAGGACGAGGGGGCGTCGATGAGCGATCGCGACGCGCACCGGCTCATTTTCCTGCCGGGCTTCTCCACCGCCGCCGAGGTATCGGACCTGTCCGGCCGCGGTGTGGGCATGGATGTGGTGAGAACCAATATCGAGAAGCTCAAGGGCGCCATCGACCTTGAGTCTGCGCCGGGCATGGGCACAACCCTTTCAATCCGCATTCCCCTCACGGTGGCGATCATGCCGGCCATGATGGTGGGGGTGGGGTCCGAGCTTTACGCCGTTCCGCTGACCAACATCCTTGAGATTGTCCGCCCGGAAGCCGATCTTGTGAGCACGATCAATGGTCGGCGCGTGATGCGGCTTCGCGACACCGTGTTGCCGCTTGTGAGCATGAGCGAGCTGTTCGAGCAGGCTCAGGACAATCGTGAGGTGGAGCAGTTCGCCGTCGTCGTTGAGTTGAATGAGCAGCGGGCGGGGTTGATGGTCTCGAGGCTGATTGGTCAGCAGGAGATCGTGATCAAGCCGCTGGACGGAATTCTGGCGGACTCCGGCGCCGTGAGCGGAGCCACGGTTCGGGATGATGGGGGCGTCAGTCTGATCGTGGACATCGCCCGGGTTATCAGGACAGCGCAGGAAGTCAAGGCGGCGATGGCGGCGTGAGCCCGGGTCGCGATTCAAGGAGCATAGAAAGTCATGGACGCAGGATACATCACACCATTCATGCAGAGCACCCAGAATGTCTTCGCGACGATGCTGCAGCTCCAGGTGCAGATCGGCGAGCCACGGGTGAAGACCGACCGCGCCGCCAGTTACGACATTTCAGGCATCATCGGGATGAGCGGAGATGTGACCGGCTCCGTCGTTCTCAGCTTTCCGACCGAAACCGCCGAGCGCGTCGTCTCGCTCTTTACGGGCGAGGAGATCACCAAGGCGCACGATGACTTCGCCGACGCCGTGGGCGAGCTGGTGAACATGATCGCGGGCGGCGCCAAAGGCCGCTTCAAGGATCGCAAGGTCAGCATTTCGTGCCCGAGCGTGGTGGTCGGCAAGGACCATGTCGTGTCCACACAGAAGGACGTTCCCTGCATCGCGATCCCGTGCGAGACGGATTGCGGTCAGTTCGTGATCGAGATCAGCATTCAGGACCGCAAGCCGAACGAAACGGCCGACGCCGCCGCAGCAGCGTCCGCGTAAACGGGTGCGCAGTCACACCCTTCGCAGACGAATCGGGAACACGAGGAAGCAGCGCCATGAAGATTCTACTTGTTGATGACTCTAAGACGATGCGGAACATTCAGAAATCCGTGCTGACCCAGATGGGTCATACGCAGATCGAGGAGGCCTGCGACGGCCAGGACGCGCTCAGCAAGGTCGGCGCGTTCCAGCCCGAGCTTCTCCTGGTCGACTGGAACATGCCGAACATGGACGGACTCAGTTTCGTCAAGGCGTTCCGCCAGCAGGACAAGACCACGCCGATCATCATGGTCACCACCGAGAGCGAGCGCGCCCGCGTGGTCGAGGCCATCAAGGCCGGTGTGAACAATTACGTCGTCAAGCCCTTCACGCCTGACATTCTGAATCAGCGCATTACAGAAACGATGTCGAAGCTGGCGACAGTCTGATCGCGCAGTGGGGGACACAGCTTTCGTCCTGAGCGGGCGGAAGGGGGCCGTATGGCCGGGGATGCCGTTGACAAGTCGATTCATGTTGAGTTGCCCAGCGACGCCATGAGCGCGACGATTGTGATCGAGCCGGGGCTCGATCCTGCGCTCGTGACCGTCGAGGTCTGCGAGGCCGTGCTCAGCGACCGCAAGGTCGTCATCACCGGCGAGGTGAAGAAGGCGATCGTCTCGCTCGTCAAGGCCTATACCGACAATCCCGAGGTTGAGGCCCGCAGCCAGGTCGCGACGGGCTCGGCGCCGGTCCACGGCGAGGACGAGCGGATTGAATTCGAGGCGGGGCTCGTGCCCTTGGAGGATGACTCCGAGGCCTCCACCGTCAGCCATTACGACCGCTCCTCATTCAAGACCGTCTCCAGCGGCCAGAGGCTCGGTAAGTTGATCCCGGCGACGGAGGGGTCGGACGGTCAGACCGTGCTGGGCAAGGTGCTGAGCGCCAAGGCCGGGCGATCGCTCGGGCTTCGCACCGAGGAGAGCGTCACTCTTTCGGGCGACGGCGTGATTGTCGCCAACGTGGATGGGTTGCTGTGCTATCGCGACAACCTGCTTCGCATCCTCACGATTCTTGAGGTGCCGGAATACGTCGACTTCTCAACGGGCAACATCGATTTCGGCGGCGACGTCGAGATCCGTCGCGGCGTGCGCGATTGTTTCATCGTCACCGCGACCGGCTCGATCACGGTTCGGGGCCTGGTGGAGGCCGCGACCATCCGCGCCGGCCTCGATGTGCGCCTCGAAGGAGGCATGGCGGCGCGGGAGAAGGGCGTCATCGAAGCCGGCCGCGACCTGCACGCGCGTTATCTCGACAGTGTGAAGGGGACAATCGGACGCAATGTCGAGGTGATGAAGGAGCTGGTGAACAGCAGGCTCAACGTGTGCGGAGAGATGCGCTCCGGTCGCTGCGCCATCATCGGAGGCCGGCTGGTCGTGAGCGGGGCATGCGATGTCGGCATCGTCGGGGCCGGCGGCGGGAGTCCGACGGAGCTTCTCGTCGGAAGAATCGCGGAGGTGGACGAGCTTCGAGATGTCTGCCGCAAGCTTCACCCGAAGGTCGAAGCGCGCCTGACCCGGTTCCGCGGCGAATTCGAGACACTGGTCAACTGCGCCGGAAAACTCTCGCCCTCGCAGGCGGAGCGCATGACGGAGCTTCAGTACGAGGTGGGGACGCTGGAGGGGCTGATTCAGAAGCTGGAGGAGGCGGGCCAGCGACTCGATGACCTGCAGAACAAGTACGCCGAGGTTGATCTCTCCATCCAGACGCGCGTCCACCAGGGCGCCAAGCTCGTTCTGCGCGACATGGTAGTCGAGTTCAAGGACGACCTGAAAGGCCCCTTCCGCCTCACGTTGGACAAGCGGGGCGAGCCGGTGATGACCGACCTGATCCGCGACACGCCTGTGGAGGTTCGCACCGTCGCTCGGGTCTATCCCTATGTGGAAGACCAAGAGCAGAACGAAGCGGGGCAGTCATCCCGGGCGGCGTGAGTTTCACGATTCTCTCGGACTCCCTGTGGACAGATCGCGCCCTGCGACGCAACAATCTGCTCCATGAGCAAAGGACACATTTCCGGGATCCGTCTGCATGGCGCCGTGGCGGCTGCCCTGCTCGCCCTCCTCGGCTGCCTGCTGGCGCCCGTCACCACCCGGGCGATCAGCGATGATGGCGACACATCCGAAGCAGGGGAGTCCGACGAGGCGGAGTCTTCGCTGCAGGAGGTCGTCATCGTTCTGCGCGGCGGGCAGCGGATTCGTGGGCTCCTGATCAGCGAGGACGCCAACCAGGTCGTCATTCGCGTCGCCAGCGTGAACGCCAGCATCTCCCGCGAGGAGATCGAACAGATCATCCCCCAGCGGCCCGCCATCGAGCGTTATCGTGAGATGCGCGCTGTCATCGACGACAACGATGTGGACAGGCTGCTCCTGCTCATTGAGTGGCTTCGCGGGCAGGAGCTGCTCAAGGAGGCTCTTGAAGAAGCGCAGCACGTGCTCAGCGTCGAGCCTCGCAACGGCGAAGCCCTGCGACTGATGGCGCTCATTGAACGTCAGCTCGAGCTGCGTGACTCGATGCGGAGGCCGGAGGACCGTGAGCCGCGTGAACGTGTCGAACGTCCGCGGCGGCTGGGCGTGGATGAGTTCCCGCTCCTCACGCCGGACCAGGTGAATCTGCTCAAGGTCTATGAGGTGGATCTGAACGATCCTCCCAGGATCCTCATCGAGCGCGAGACGGTGAGCGAACTGCTTCAGCAGTACCGGGATCATCCCTCGATCCCGACCTCGCCGGAGGGTCGGGCCGCGTTTCATCGGCAGTCCGGCGAGGAGATCCTGCGCACCATGTTCGAACTGCAGGCTCGCGATCTGTATCCCAAGGTGAAGGTGCAGGGGCTTCCCAGATCACTCCTTAAGTTCCGCAACCAGGTGAACAGCACGTGGCTGGTCAACACCTGCGCCACCACGCGCTGCCACGGCGGCGCCGAGGCGGGTCGCCTGATGCTCTACAACCGCAATCCGAACTCCGAGGCGAGCATCGCGACCAACTTCCTGATCCTGGAGCGGTTCAAGCTGGCGGATGGCGAGCCGCTGATTAACTATGTCGAGCCCTCACGGTCGCCGCTGCTGCATATGGGACTTCAGCGGGACAGGGCCATCCGCGAGCATCCCGACGTGCACGGGTGGCGCCCTGCCTTCCGCACGCCCTCCGATCGGCGTTTCCGGCAGGCGGTGGAGTGGATCCAGTCGATGCATCGGCCCCGGCCTGAGCATCCCATCGAATATGAGCCTCCGAGCACGGAGAAGGATGGAACCTCGGACAGGGATGGTGCGCAGGACAACCGGTGACAGCGTCGGCGATGCGTCCAATTCCGGGTTGCTAAACTTCCTGAGCGGGCGCCGCCGCCGGCCGCGGCCGCTTATCAGCCCCGAAGCCCCCAACGCCCCCGGCGCCGGAGCACCAACCGGCGGTCCGGATCAATCAATCCGAGTGAATTATGAACGAGCTTCATCGCAACCAGAGCCCCCGCCGCAGACGCACAGGCGTTCTCACACTGACCGCGCTGATCGGCCTGGCGCCCTTCCTGTTCGCCGGCTGTGATTCGACGGCCGAGAAGGCCGAGACGGACGCCATCGAGACCGTGCAGCGGCGGATGGAGGCCATCAACGCCGATGCGGCCAATCCCGGCGATCCCACCCAGCGGGCGGATCTGTACACCCAGGCCATCGCCACGCTGCAGCCGGCTCGCGACAGCGACCACCCAGCCCGTCGGGCCGCGGCCCGCTCCCTCACCACCCGGGCCCAGGCGGGGCTCGGGGAGCTGCAGGCGGATGCGGCTTTGCAGCTGCGCAGTAAAGCGCTTGAAGAGATCATCCAGGCTGGGCGGCTGCTCGATCGGCGCGCCAATCATCTCGATCTCGCTCGGGCGCTGGTCGCGCACGATCCTTCGGACGAAATGTCGCACCTCCGATCCGAATTCGCAGACCGTGAGCAGGCGCTTGCGACTGTGGAGGCCGAGCGCGTTGAAGTCGAGGGGCGGATCGCCGATCTGCGTAGCCGGATGGAGGAATTCATCGACTCCGCGCGTGAGCTGCGTGCGCGTGAAAACCAGCTCCGCATCGAGGTGCTCGACATGTCGGCCGAGGAGCGGTCCAGTCGCATGGAGGATGTGTATGTGATTCAGCGGCAGGCGGACGCGGAGGAGGTCCGGGCCGGCAACCTGGAGGCGGAGCTCGCCAGTGTCTCGCCGGAGCTCAACCGGATCGGCAACGAAGTGGAGCGATACCGCTCGCAGCGCGACCTGCTGCGCCAGTCGATGCGCCAGCTTGAGTTGCGACTGGAATCGGCCCGCGAGCAGGCGGACGCCAATCGCACCCAGGCCGCCGAAGCGGCACGCAGCTTCGACAGGATGATTCTCGAGATTGAGGAGCGACTTGACGGACCAATCACCGAGGCGTTCGACCTTGCGATCCGCTCGTACCAGTCCGCCATCGGCACGGCCCGATCGAACGCGACCGGGCCCGGCGCCGACCGGGGCGTGGCGCAGATGACGCTCGGTCGCCTGCACCAGGAGTTCGCGGCATTGCAGAGGGCCCGGGCCCAGATGTGGGAGACGCTCGCGGCGATGACCCGCAAGGCGGCGCAGAGCGAGCACCCGCTGCCGGAGCGGGACCGGTACACGGCGTTGACGACACGCGCCGAGGAATTGCGACGCGACGCCCTGATCGCGTCGTCGGAGGCCTTCGGGGTCGCCAGGGACAGCTACCAGCAGGCGGACGTGCGCGGCGAGGCCTCCACGCTGATCGAGCGCGTGGTCGAAGAAATGAACGCGCTTCAGCAGGCCATGCGTGAACAGGCCGGCGTGGAGTCGGAGCCTGTCTCCATGCTCGCGCGATGACGGAGCCTCCGTGCCTGACGGCGGATCGACTTTGTATGTGAGAGCATCGACGACGCACCGGCATACGCCGCGACGTTGAACGACCTGTGACACGAGGAAGCATGAGCACACCAGTGAAGTCCGGCAAGACCGGCGGCGGGGTGATCCTGCCGGAGGTCAAAATGCACCTGGTTCGGCCGAATGCGCCCGTGAAGGGCGTGGTGGTTCGCAGTGAGCGCTGCACGTCGCCGAAGTCAGCGGGGTTCGTGCGTCATGTCGATATCGATGTCTCCGGCACGCCTCTGGAAGGGGCCTTCCGCGCGGGCCAGTCCTTCGGCGTCATCCCGCCCGGTGAGGACGAGCGAGGCAAGCCGCACAAGGTGCGCCTGTACTCGATCGCAGCCCCGACGCGCGGCGAGGATGGCGCGGGGAAAGTGCTCTCCACCACCGTCAAGCGCACCATCGATGAGCATTGGGACGATCACCGACTCTTTCTCGGCGTCGCCTCGAACTACCTGGCGGATCTGCAGGAGGGCGACGAAGTCGCCATCAGCGGACCCAACGGCAAGCGCTTCCTGCTTCCCGAAAACCTCGGGGGTCATGACTACATCTTCATCGCCACCGGCACCGGCATCGCGCCGTTCCGCGGCATGCTGCTCGACCTGCTGGAGGCCGATTGCGCGAGCAAGATCCTGCTCATCATGGGCGTGCCCTACGCCACCGAGCTGCTCTACCACGATTTCTTCCTGCAACTGCAGGAAAAGCATGAGCACTTCACCTATCTGACCGCTCTCAGCCGCCAGGAGCAGGAGCACGGCGGACGCCCCATGTATGTCCAGCAGCGCCTGGAGACTGATCGCGAAATCGTGCTCCCCATGCTCTCCAATGATCGCACGCTCATGTACATCTGCGGCATCGCTGGCATGGAGCTGGGGATCTTTCAGGAGCTGGCGCGCTTGCTGACGGGAGAGTCGCTGGAGCAGTATCTCCAGTGCGATCCGCAAACGCTGGCCGATGAGACCAGCTGGTCCCGCCGCATGATCGGGCGTGAGATCAAGCCGACCGAGCGGGTCTTCCTCGAGGTGTATTGAGCGGACCGGCGACTGGTGAG
The DNA here is from genome assembly GCA_007693965.1 of Phycisphaeraceae bacterium. Lineage (GTDB taxonomy): Bacteria > Planctomycetota > Phycisphaerae > Phycisphaerales > UBA1924 > RECQ01. The sequence goes on from RECQ01000032.1 coordinate 35,385, forward strand.
GCCGGGAGGGCGAGTGCGGAGCCATGTCTCGGACGACGGGCCTGAGATGCTCTGGATGCAGCTCAAGAGCATCGAAAACGCCATGACCGATTGTGACCTGACGCCCACTGGGAGTGAATCGGTTCGTGAGCGGATCTGCGAGGGGCTTCACTCAGTTCAGCGGAAGGTCCTTGGACTTCCACAGCCGCCGCAGCGCTTCGAGCTCGATGGGCTCCATGACGCCTCCGTTGGCGAGCTGTCTGCGGATCAGTTCGCCATCTGCGCTGAGAATGGAGATTTCCTCGGGTGAGTTTTCATCCGGGCGCGAGCGCAGGCGCCAGGCGCCATCTTCATCGTCGGCGTCGTTGAGTGGTTCAAGGATGTCGCGGCGGAGCGCGATTTCCGCGGTGGATGACTGGTATCGGTAGAAATTGAAGATCGTCGCTGCGCTGCGCTGGGCGAGAATGCGCGGCAGCAGATAACTTTCAACCTGCGACAGGTACGCCTCTGCCGGCTTGCGCCACTGTTTCAGGACCGGCGTCTGGCCCGGCTGGTCGATGGTCACTTTGATGTCGCCGCCGCTGCGCACGCCGGTCTCCGTCCAGCCTGTTTCGCTGCGTCCCTCGCGCACAACCATGCGCAGGGCCCATGCTTCTGCATCGCGATCGAGCGAGAGGAAGAAGATGGACTCGCTGTCCACATGGCGCGAACCATCGAGAAACCGACCGATGATCGTCACGATGAAGCCGGGCTCGTGATCGGCCTGGGTCCAGCGGCGTACGGGTTTACGGGGATCCAGCTCGCCGCGGCGGCCCATCCGCATGTCAATTTGCTGGTACGCGATTTCCTCGGCGTCGGCGCGGGCGCCGGTGGGGGCGGGTCGGTACAGGCGGTAGAAGGCCGGCTGATCGAGCAGGGCGGCTTCCAGGTCGGATCGGTTCAGGCTGCTGAGCAGCGCGTTGCCGGCGCGCACGCCCGCCGCCCGCTCCGCAGCCATGTCGGCGGGATCACGGAACTCGGCAGTGGCGACAACGGTCTCGTAGGCGGCGCGAGCGCGGGTATATTCGGCCTCCATGCAGTCCATCTGGAGGATTGCGAAGCGGCCTGCGCCCACCTGGAAGATGGTATATCCGCTCACAATCGTGGCGCCGCCGACGTTGCCCGGAATGCGGGCGTAAAAACGGGCGGCGGGGAAATCGTTGATGTTCAGCTCGACCGAGCGATCGAGAATCTCAACGGCGGAGCCGACCTGACGCTGCCCGCGACGATCCTGCTCCATCTGCGACCTCGACTGACGCAGCTCGTCGATGAGATTATCGGCGACGCTCTCGGGGTTGAGCGTCAGGTCCGAGCTGCTGGGGCTGTGCAGAATCATCCGCCAGGTGTTGTCAGAGGCGACCATGGAGAAGCTGGCCTGGCCGCCGGTCATGCGGTCGGTGTTGTAGGAGGCCCCGACCGGCAGGCGAATGGACATGCCCAGGCTCTGAATCAGCACGGGCTGGTCGATCAATTCGACGGCCGCGCCGCGGGACTGGCCCTCGCCACGGCTCTGGGCGGCGGCGTTCGGGGCGCCGGGGAGAGCGGCGCCGAGGAGGAGAAGGCCCGCCGCCAGCATGGGGGTCGGTCGTGGGATCCGGCGATGGGGCATGGGATTAATCCATTTTCTGATATTCATCATGCTCATCCTAGTCCGGCGCGTTCGTTCGGGGTATGATTGGGATCCGGATCGGGAGCGGGCCGTCGCCCCGGTGCGGACCTGGTCGGTGGAATAGTTGTCCAGAATCAGTGGTCGGCTTGACACCGGCGCTGACTTGCTTACATTTTCCGGCTCGCTCCTGTTCGGGGCGGCTTCGTCGTCGGCCCGTCGTAGGACGCCGCGGTGGGCGAAGCGGTTCAGATTGAAACGGCGACTTTTGGCGGATGACGCCGGGGACGCATGGCTGCTTCCAAGCCATGCACTCAACTCCCCTCATCCGAAATCGAGTGCGTACAAGTGTTGATCGGATGTCGGCGACGCCGTGTCGCCGCTCCGTATGGGATTCTTCGCTGTGAACTCAGGGCCACGATGGCCCGCGAGAATATGAAGGCACGGAATGAGCGGCGGCAAAATCAGAATCCGAATGGAAGCCTACGACCACCAGGCGCTCGATTCCTCCGCGAAGGAGATCGTCGATCACGCCAAGCGCACCAACGCGAAAGTGGCCGGTCCGATCCCTCTGCCCACTCGCATCGAGCGGTACACCGTTCTGCGCGGGCCGCACATCGACAAGAAATCGCGCGAGCAGTTCGAGATCCGGACGCACAAGCGCATCATCGACATCACCGAGCCCAACGCCCGCACCGTCGAGGCCCTGAACCGGCTCGTCGTCCCCGCGGGCGTGTTCGTGAAGATCAAGGCGTAAGGAAGAGAAATTCGGCCGGCTCCCGTAGAGGGCCGGCCTGTTTGTTGAGTGAAGTTCAGAGAAACAGTTCGACGGCTCCTCTGCTTCTGCCGGGTCGGTCCCGCGGGCACGAGCAACAAGGCCTGGGCGAACGCCGGGCCGGGCACGACCGCGACGCATGCGGGCGGCTTCTGAAAGAAGGATGGAAACGGGCATGGCCCTCTCGATGCTTGGAACAAAAATCGGCATGACTCGGATGTTCACCGAGAGCGGCGCCAACGTGCCGGTCACGGTGATCCAGGTCGGTCCGTGCGTGGTCACCCAGGTGAAGACGCCCGAGCGCGATGGCTACGCCGCGGTGCAGATCGGCTACCACGACGCCAAGCCCCGCCGCTCGCCGATGCCCATCATCGGGCACGACGCCAAGGCCGGGGCCGCCCCGAAGCGTTTTCACCGTGAGTTCCGCGTCGAGCCCGACGAGGTCGAGACCTACACCCTCGGCCAGGAACTGACCGTCGAGCAGCTCGAGGGCCTCGCCTTCGTCGACGTGATCGGAACCAGCAAGGGCAAGGGGTTCCAGGGCGTCATGAAGCGGCACAACTTCGCCGGCCTCGAGGCGAGCCACGGCGTCGAGCGCAAGCACCGCTCCGCGGGCTCCATCGGCGGTCACGCCACCAACCTCGGCACCGGCCCCAAGCCCAAGAAGGGCAAGCGGATGGCCGGACACATGGGCGCCGAGCGCGTAACGGTTCGGTCGCTGGATGTGATCAGCATCGACAAGGAACAGGGCCTGCTCATGGTGAAGGGGCCCGTGCCCGGCGCCAACAAGGGCATGGTCGAAATCAGAACACCCTCCCGCCTGTATGCTCCAAAGGCCAGGCGGCAACGTGAGACAACGAAAAACGCCGGCTGAGTGAGCCGGCTCGACAGCGGACAAGGATGACGGCGAAAGCCGGCGGCGGGACGCAGCAAGACAGCGTTCCGTCGGCCCGACAGGTCCTCGGAGCGAGCGTCGCCCCGAACGATGGAAACCGTCGGGTTCAACAACGAGTTTCAACTGACGCCGAGTCAGAGCCGGGTCGCCCTCCAGAAGTGACAGGAGGCGGGCCGGCCGAGGCGAGCGAACATCCGACCGGGACGGTTCCGGCCGGCGAACAAGAGGCGACGACGAGCGAGAATTTCCGATGGAAGTGCCCGTCTATAACAGGCAAGGGAAAGAGGTCGGCTCGATGACCATCGACGAAAAGTCGTTGGGCGAGCGGATCAATCACGCGCTGCTTAAGCAAGCGTATGTGATGTACCATGCCAACACCCGTCAGGGTTCAGCCCGAACGAGAAGCAAGAGCTTCACCTCGGGCTCCACGCGCAAGATCTACAAGCAGAAGGGAACCGGCCGGGCCCGCATGGGCGCCGTTCGCACCCCCGTCCGTCGCGGCGGCGGCCACACCTTCGCCAAGACGCGCACCCGCGAGGACTATCACCAGTCCATGCCGGTCAAGATGCGCCGCAAGGCCAATCTCAACGCCCTGCTGGCGAAGCTGATCGACAACGAGGTGAAGGTGATCGACAACCTGCACATTGACTCGCCGCGGACGAAGGACTTCGTCGCGGTGGTCGAGGCGCTGGGGATCGATCGCCGGGCCCTGGTGGCGCTGGGCGATGAGAACAAGAACGCGCGTCTCTCGGCCCGCAACATCGACGATGTCACGACGTGCCCTGTGCATGAACTGACCTGTTTCAACATGCTCAACCACCGCTATCTCATCATCGAGAAGGCGGATCTTGAAGCCTGGCTCTCCGGTCCCTCCGCCCGCACGGGCAAGGACGGCAAGCGCCGCGCCGGGAAGGAGGCCGCCTGATGAACCCGATTCACGTGATCAAGCAGCCGCTGCTCACCGAGAAGAGCACCTTCGGCGCCAGCGAATTCAACCAGCATGCGTTCCTGGTGGACACGCGGGCCCGCAAGGACGAGATCAAGGCCGCCATTGAGGAGCTGTACGGGGTGCGCGTGACGCACGTCACCACGCAGAACCGCAAGGATCGTCGCCGGCGCTATCGCTACGGCATTGTCCCCGGACGCACCACCAAGAAGGCCATCGTGAGGCTCCACCCCGAGGACGCCATCGAGCTGCTCTGAGCAGCGTCTGAGGAAAAGTCATGCCCATCCGCATCTACAAACCGACCAGCGCCGGACGCCGCAACGCTTCGGTGAACCTCAACGCCGAGGTCACCAAGAAGAAGCCGGAGAAGTCGCTGCTCGCCCCGCTGAAGAAGTCGGGTGGACGCAACCACTCCGGCAAGATCACCGTGCGCGGCCGCGGCGGCGGACACAAGCGCCAGTACCGCAAGATCGATTTCAAGCGGATCGATCGCTCCGAGATCAATGCGAAGGTGATCGGCATCGAGTACGACCCCAACCGCACGTGCCACATCGCGCTGCTGCAGTATGAGGACGGCGTCAAGCGGTACATCATCTCGCCCGTCGGCCTGAAGGACGGCGACACGATCGTCAGCTCGAACAAGCCCGCCGAGATCAAGCCCGGCAATTCGATGCCGATCAAGCACATCCCGACCGGTCTGAACGTGCACTGCGTCGAGCTGCAGCAGGGCAAGGGCGGCCAGATGTGCCGCTCCGCCGGCTCCTACGCCCGCCTGACCAACAAGGAGGGCAAGCTGGCCACGCTGGTGCTTCCCAGCGGCGAAATCCGCCAGGTGAGCATCGAGTGCCGCGCGACCATCGGCCAGGTCGGCAACACCGATCACCAGAACCGGCGCCTGGGCAAGGCGGGCAAGAGCCGCCACCTCGGTCGCCGGCCCATCTCCCGCGGCGTGGCCCGCGACCACGCCTCGCATCCGCTGGGCGGCGGCGAAGGCCGGTCCAAGGGCAATCGTCCCCCGGTCGGACCCACGGGCGTCTCGTCCAAGGGCGGATCCACGAGAAACCGCAAGCAGCATTCCGAAGAGCTGATCCTCCGCAGGCGCAAGAGCAAGCGGTACGGTCAGCTGAAGTAAACGACTCACACGACTCGAGCAGGAAGCACGCCGCAACGCGGCGACGCGACAGGAACAGGCCAATGAGCAGATCGCTGAAAAAAGGCCCATATGTTGATGAGAAGATCTTCCGCAAGGTGGAGAAGCTCAACCAGCAGAACAAGCGCGAACCCATCAAGACTTGGGCGCGTCGCTGCACCATCGTTCCCGAATTCGTCGGGCACACTTTCAAGGTGCACAACGGCCGCGTTTTCTTTGATGTGTTCATCACGGAAGACATGGTGGGCCACAAGCTCGGCGAGTTCAGCCACACGCGCACGTTCCGCGGGCACACGAACAAGAAGGAGGGCGTGCGGTCGGGACGCTGATCAGCGTCACGGGCCCCGCCAGAAGGCAGGATTACTGCAGTGCAGATCAACAGCGACAAAATGAAGAAACTGGTCAAGCAGGCCGGTCTCACCGAGGAGCAGCTTGCCCAGGCGATCACCCGTCCGGGCATGGGCGAGCGCGAATCCCTCGCGGCCATCCGCAACTGGCTCCAGTGGCGAGGCCACCCGCGCCCCAAGGTCCAGGACATCAACGCCCTGGCCGAGGCGCTGGGCTGCGAGCCCAAGGATTTCGCTCGCTTCGTGAGCATCTCGCGCTTCCAGCGCTCCAGCCCGCGCAAGGCCCAGCTCATCGCCGACCTCATCCGCGGCCGCAGCGTCGACGAGGCCATCACGATGCTCAGCTACAACAAGCGCCGGGCCGCAACCCAGGTGATGAAGACGCTCAAAACCGCCATCGCCGACGCCGAGCTGGCCGACGCGGATGTCGGGGCCCTCATCGTCGCCGAGTCGCGCATCGACAAGGGCGTGATCATCAAGAGATTCCAGCCCAAGGACCGCGGCCGGGCCCACCCGATCCAGAAGCGCACCAGCCACATCATCGTCGGCGTCGAGGAGGCTGCCTGATGGGACAGAAAACGCATCCATTCGGATTCCGCGTCGGCATCACCGAGGCGCACAAGAGTCGCTGGTACGCCCCCAAGGCGCTGTACGGCGAGCTGCTGGTCGAGGACTTTCGCATCCGCGAGTTCGTCGACAAGCGGATGAACCGCACCCCGCCCTTCGCGGCGGTGAGCGACATCCACATCGAGCGCACCCGCGAGGAGCTGAAGGTCATCATCAAGACGGCCCGTCCCGGCCTGGTGATCGGCCCCAAGGGCGCCGAGGTCGACAAGCTGACCGAGGAGCTGCAGTACCTGACCGGCCGCAAGGTCTCGATCGGAATTCTCGAGATCAAGAACCCGGACACGAACGCGCAGCTCATCGCCGAGGGCATCTCCGAGCAGCTCAAGAAGCGGGCGAGCTTCCGGCGCGTGGTCAAGCAGCGGGCCGAGGCCGCGATGCAGAACGGCGCCAAGGGCGTGCGAATCCTGCTGGGCGGGCGTCTGGGCGGCGCCGAGATGAGCCGCACACTGGACACGCGCATGGGCTCTCTGCCCCTGTCGACGCTCCAGGCCAACATTGATTACGGCTTCGCCGAGTCGTTCACGACCTACGGGGCGATCGGCGTGAAGGTGTGGGTGTGCCGCGGGATGTACACCGAAGAGCAGAGCGAGGAAGAAGGCCAGAGCCGTGCCGCGGGCGCCCGTCCGCGAGCCCGGGGCCGCCGTTGATTCCTCTTTCCAAGATTGTTCAGGACCACAGCAAGAGAACGCGAGACTGATCCATGCCTCGAATGCCGAAAAGAGTGAAGTTCCGGAAGGAGTTCCGCCGGGTCCGCGACCGCAAGGCGACGAAGGGCAACTTCGTCGCGTACGGCGACTTCGGGCTGCAGTCGATGGAGCGCACGTGGCTGACGGCCCGCCAGATCGAGGCGGGGCGCATCGCGGCCCAGCACTTCCTGAGGCGCGAGGGCAAGCTCTACATCCGCGTCTTCCCGGACAAGCCGGTCTCCAAGAAGCCCCTCGAAACGCGAATGGGCAAGGGCAAGGCGGACGTCGAGTACTGGGCGGCGCGGGTCAAGCCCGGCACCATGCTCTACGAGATCAGCGGCGTGCCCGAGGACATCGCCCAGCGGGCCATGGTCCGCGTGGCGATGAAGATGCCGGTCAAGTGCCGTTTCGTCGGGAGGCGCGTCAGCGCGTGAGGTGAGCCAATGAAAGCAGCAGAAGTCCACAAGCTGAGCGACGAAGAGATCATGGTTGAGCTGCGCCGACTGTCGCGCCGGCTCTTCGACCTGCGGACGCAGGCCGTGACCGAGAAGATCGAAGATGTCACCCAGTTCAAGAAGATCCGCAGCGACATCGCCCGGCTCAAGACGGAGCGGCGTGGTCGTGAGATTCGCAGTGAGCAGGAGAACGCCTCGTGACGACCGCGAGCACACAGGAAATGGCGGCGGTGAAGGGCGCGAAGATCGGCTTTGTCGAGTCCGACAAGCGATCGAAGACCCGCAAGGTCGTGGTCAAGTACCTGGCCAAGCACCCCAAGTACGGGAAGTATGTGCGCAAGCGCACCGTCCTTCACGTGCATGACGAGAACAACGAGTCCGGCGTCGGCGACCGCGTGGAAGTGGCGCCCTGCCGGCCCATGAGCAAGACCAAGCACTGGCGTCTCGTCCGCATTGTGGACAAGGCCAGAGGCGTCTGAAAAAGCGACAGATGGCGCCCGGCCGACACCGGGGCCGACCCAGGAAGACAATGAGCGTACGACAGCCATGATTCAGCAAGAAACACGATGTGAAGTCGCGGACAACTCGGGCGCCAAAGTCGCCTATGTCATCCGCGTGCTGGGCGGCTCCACCGCCAAGGGTCGCTTCACCCGGCGCTCAGCCGGCGTGGGCGACAAGGTGGTCTGCTCGGTGAAGAAGGCGTTGCCCGGCGCGGACATCAAGGCCGGCGACAAGGTCAGGGCGGTCGTTGTGCGCACCAAGTACCCGACACGCCGCCAGGACGGCTCCAGCGTGCGGTTCGACACCAACGCCGTCGTGCTCATCAACGAAGACGGCAACCCCAGGGGCACCCGCATCTTCGGCGCCGTCGCCCGAGAGCTGCGTGACCAGAACTACATGAAGATCGTTTCACTCGCCTCGGAGGTGCTCTGACAATGCCCAGGCACGTGAGAAAGGGAGACACGGTCGTCGTCACCGCAGGCGACAACAAGGGCCGCACCGGCGTGATCAGCCGCGTCATTCCCGATGAGGACCGCGTGATCGTGCAGGGGGTCAACCTCCGCACCCGTCACATGCGCCCCACCCAGGCGAATCCCCGGGGCGGCGTCATCACCAAGGAAGCGCCGCTGCACATCAGCAACGTGAGCCCGGTCATCGACGGCCGCGCCAGCCGCGTACGCTTTGAGACCAAGGCGGACGGCAGCAAGGTCCGCGTCGCAGCGACCACCGGCAAGGAGCTGGGCGTCGTCCGCGGCGCCGGCGCCGGCAAGCCCTCCTCGGGCGCGCCCGCCGCCAAGCCTACATCGCCCTCGAAGAAGAAGACCAAGAAGAAAGCCGCCTCCACCAAGAAGAAGACGGCCAAGAAACCCGCCGCCAAGAAGTCAGGCGCCGGGAAGAAGACCGCGAAGAAGAAGACCTCCAAGAAGACCACGAAGAAGAAGTGAGTCCTGATCAATGGCCAAGGACAAGGACAAAAACAAGGACGGACAGGATGGCGGCGCCGTCGCTGCGCCCGCCGGGCCTCCCCGTCTGCGCGTTCGCTTCGAGGAGGAGGTTCTGCCCAAGACCGCCTCCCAGTACGGGCGTCAGAACCCCATGAGCCGTCCGCAGATCGAGAAGATCGTGCTGAACGTGAACATGGGCCGCCACCTCGAGGGGAACAAGATTCCCGCGAACGTGCGCGACGCCGTGCTCGACACGCTCACGGTCGTCTCCGGTCAGAGGCCGGTGATCGCCAAGGCGAAGAAGTCGGTGTCGAACTTCAAGGTTCGCGAGGGCGCCGAGACCGCGGCCTACGTGACGCTCCGTCGCGAGCGCATGTGGCACTTCCTCGATCGACTGGTGAACCTGGTCACACCCCGAATCAAGGACTTCCGGGGCCTGCCCGAGAAGAGCTTCGATCCCGCGGGCAACTACTCGATGGGCCTGAGTGAGCAGGCGGTCTTCCCCGAGATCGACATGGCCAACGCGTCCTTCACGCACGGCATGCACATCAACATCGTTTTCAGTAATTCGAATCCCGAGATCAGCAGGTTTGTCCTGGAAGAGCTCGGCATGCCCTTCCGCAAGCCCGAGGTGAATTGAGGAATCATGGCGACCAAAGCCCAAGTAGCGAGATCGAAGAGGACACCGAAGTTCAGCACCCGCAAGGTGCGCCGATGCGAGCTGACCGGACGCGCCCGGGGCGTGTACCGCAAGTTCCGCGTCAGCCGCATCATGCTCCGCACGCTTGCGCTGCAGGGGAAGGTCCCCGGCATGCGCAAGGCCAGTTGGTGATTCCTTAACCGATCTCCGTCCCGTAAAGACCGTCTCGTACGCTGGAAAGACTCTCAATGGCAATGTGCGACCCCATCGCTGACATGCTCACGCGGATCCGCAACGCGACCCGCAATCACGTGAAGACCGTCAAGTGCCTCAACAGCAAGGTCTGCCGCGGCATCGCGGACGTCCTGCGCGACGAGGGCTACATTGAAGGCTACGACGTCATCGATGACGGCAAGCAGGGGATCATCCGCATCCAGCTCCGGTACGGACCGCGCGGCGAGGTGATCATCCGCAAGCTCCAACGTGAGTCCCGCCCCGGCCGTCGTCTTTACAGCAAGGTCGAAGATCTGCCCCGTCCCCTGCAGGGCATGGGCATCTGCGTGGTGTCGACCTCGAAGGGCGTCTTTTCCGATCGCAAGTGCCGCAGTGAAGGCGTCGGCGGCGAGCTTCTCTGCACCGTTGAATGACCTGTGAATGACCCAATGCACGGAGCGGCCTCCTGTCGAGGCCCGGCTCCGGGAGCAAAGTGAAATGTCCCGTATCGGAAAACAACCAGTCGAGATCCCCTCGGGCGTGAAAGTGTCGATCTCGGATCGCACCATCACCATGGAGTCGGGAGGCAAGAGCCTCACCTACACCCATCGTCCCGAGGTGCGCGTCGCGTGGGATGAGTCTGAGAAGCTCATCACCGTCGGCATCGAGGAGAAGGACGCGAAGAACCGCCAGGTTCGCGCCTACTGGGGCCTCACCCGCGCCATGCTCCAGAACATGGTCATCGGCGTGACCAAGGGTTACCAGAAGCGGCTCCAGGTGGTCGGCGTCGGTTGGGGCGCCGCCGTCAACGGCCAGAAGCTCGAGCTCAAGCTCGGGTTCGCCAGCCCCGTCATCGTGGCCATCCCGCAGGGGCTGGATGTCTCTGTCGAGCGCGACATGGTGACGATCAAGGGAACGAACAAGCAGCTCGTCGGGCAGTTCGCGGCGGATGTCCGCTCCCGGCGCAAGCCCGAGCCCTACAACGGCAAGGGCATCAAGTACGACGACGAAGTGATCAAGCGCAAGCAGGGCAAGGTTTTCGGCAGCTGATCCGATCCGCCACACCCTTCAGGACGGTTTGAGACAAATGGACAAGCAGAAACTGAAAACAGTTCGACGTGCACGGCGCAGACGCGGCCTTCGCAAACGCCTCACCGGAACGCCCGAGCGTCCCCGCCTGAGCGTCTACCGGTCGCTCCGGCACATCTACGCCCAGGTCATCGACGATCTGGACGGCCGGACCATCGCCAGCGCCTCAAGCATGGACTCGTCGCTGGGCCTCTCCTCGACCGGCGGCGTCGCCGCGGCCGAGGCGGTGGGCGCCGCGGTCGCCGAGCGGGCCAAGGCCGCCGGCGTCACCAAAGTTGTTCTCGATCGCGGCGGCTTCCGCTACCACGGTCGGGTGAGAAATCTCGCGGACGCCGCGAGAAAGAGTGGACTTGAGTTCTGAATTTCGCCGCAGCGGCGAGTCACAACACTGAGATTGGATCGAAGGCAGTCATGGCAGAACTTCTCGACGAAGCCAGTCAACTCGAAAGCACCACGGTGGGCGTGTACCGCACCGCGGCGACCATCAAGGGCGGCAGGCGCTTCAGCTTCAGCTCCCTCGTGGTGGTCGGCGATCGGCACGGCCAGGTCGGCTTTGGCTACGGCAAGGCCAACGAGGTGCCCCCCGCGATCGAGAAGGCGCAGAAGGACGCCCGCAAGAGCCTGAATCGGATCACGCTTCACGGCGGGACGATTCCGCATCAGGTCACGGGTCGCTTCGGCGCCTCCGAGGTCCGCCTCATTCCCGCCTCGCCGGGAACCGGCGTCGTCGCGGGGTCTGCGGTGCGGGCCGTGCTCGATATGGTCGGCGTCACCGACTGTCTCTCCAAGTGCTACGGCTCCACCAACCCCCAGAACGTCGTCAAGGCGACCGTCGACGGCCTTCGCCAGTTGACCGCCAAGACCACCATCGCAGAACTCCGGGGCGTGGAGATCAATCGCACCGAAGTCGACGAGCTGCTCGATCGCGGCGCCGCCTTCATGCCCTCGAGCGGCGCCGATCGGCCCAAGGCCAAGGCGCCCACCAACACCGTCGGTGAAGGCCGCGGTGGAGGCAGGGCCGGTCGCGGTGGTCGTGGCGGCGGCGCTCGCGGCGGTCGTGGCGGCGGACGCGGACGCGGACCAGCCGAATCAGCCCCACAGACAGACAGCGCCGCATCCGGTGCGACCGACGCATCCGGCGGCGGCACCGAGGGCGAAAAGTCCAACTCCTGAGGCGGAGCGACACAGCGTCGGGCCGCCATCATGCGGCCCGCCAGAGACAAGCGACGAAGACTGAGCAAGAGAGCCAATCGCCATGATGATTCACGAAATCACTGTTGTCGTCGGACGCCACAAGGGGCGCAAGCGCATCGGGCGCGGCCGCGGCAGCGGTGTGGGCAAAACCTCCGGCCGTGGCCACAAGGGCTTCGGCAGCCGCTCCGGCAGCAGCACCAAGGCCGCCTTCGAAGGCGGTCAGATGCCCCTCTTCCGTCGCATGCCCAAGCGCGGCTTCACCAACGCGCCGTTCCGCACCCTCTTCTGGACGGTGAACCTGGGCGACATCGTGGCCCATCCGGAATTCGCCAAGGGCGGCGATGTCAACGCTGAGAAACTGGTCCGCGCCGGCCTCATCCGCGACACCACCCGGCCCCTCAAGATCCTCGGCGACCTCAAGGGCGCCGAGAAGCTGAACGTGCCCCTCAAGATTGAGGCCGAGCGCGTCAGCGGCAAGGTCCGCGAGCTGGTCGACGCCGCCGGCGGCTCGGTGCATGAGCTGGGCTCGCGCCGTGACCGCGTGCGCGGGATCGATCGCAATAGCCCGAACCCGGAGCCGAAGAACCTGACGAAGAAGCTCCGCCGCGGCGGAAACTCCAAGGCCGCCAAGGTCGCAAGAGCTGAAAAGGCCGAGAAGGCCAAGAAGAACGACAAGCAGGACGCCTGACCCCCCTGACCCCGACGAACAACCCACTCTGAACTGCATTGGTCCCGGACTCATCCGGGGCGCGATCCGGGAGCCACCTCTCTCAGATGCTGCAAGCGATTCTCAACATCTTCAAGATCCCCGAGCTGCGGAACAAGGTCATCTTCACGCTCGGGATGCTCGCGGTGTACCGCGTCGGTTTCTGGATTCCGATTCCGGGAGTCGACCAGGAAATGCTGCGCGAAGCCATGATGCGCGAAGTCGAGGAGGGCACGGCCGCGGGTCGGGCCAGCCAGTTCGTCGCCATCTTCTCCGGCGGCTCCTTCGGCCAGTCGACCATCTTCGGCCTGGGCATCATGCCCTACATATCCGCGGCGATCATTTTCCAGATCCTGCAGTCCGTCTCTGCCACGCTGAAAAAGCTGAAGCAGGAAGGCCCCACCGGCCAGCAGAAGATCATGACGTACACGCGCTACGCCACCATTGGGCTGTGCGTTATCCAGGCCGTCGGCTGGCTCATGTACATCAACGCCCAGGGCCTGATCTACCGTGAATGGGCCGCAAACCCGGTGTGGTGGCTGATGGCCATCACCGCCATGACCGCCGGCACCACCTTCCTGATGTGGCTGGGCGAGCAGATCGATAAATACGGCATCGGCAACGGCGTCTCGCTGATCATTACGGCGGGCATTCTGGCCCAGATGCCGCAGGCCGTGCTGTGGGTGATCACGAACTCGCCGGTCGGACAGATCGGGTGGATCGGCCGGATCTTCGGCATCGCGCAGACCGGCGTTGAGACGCAGATGAGCTGGATGGAGGTGATCTTCCTGGTCGCCTCGTTTGTCTTCGTCGTGGCCGGCGCCGTGCTCATTACGGTGGCGCAGCGCCGCATCCCGGTGCAGCAGGCCAAGCACACGCGCGGACGCAAGGTCTACGGCGGCCAGCGCTCCTACCTGCCCCTGCGCGTGAACCACGGCGGCGTCATGCCCATCGTCTTCGCCTCCTCGCTGATGATCTTCCCCTCGGTGATCTTCAGCGCCATGGACCAAGGCGCCGAGGGCATGCCGGCCTGGTGGCGCGGCATCACCGGCTTCCTGAGCCAGGGATTCATGGTGGGCGAGTTCCCCTATGCCCTGCTCTACATCGGCATGGTCTACTTCTTCAGCTACTTCTGGACAACGATCCAGTTCAACCCCGAGGACATGTCCAAGCAGCTCCGCGACCACGGCTCCTTCATTCCGGGTCTGCGTCCCGGCCCCCGGACCGCGGAGTACCTCGAAACCGTCATGGAGCGCATCACCTACGTCGGCGCCGGCTTCCTGTCGGTGATTGCGGTGGTGCCCATGATCGTGCAGAACGCCATGAACATCCCCTTCTTCGTCGCCGCCTTCCTCGGCGGCACGGGTCTGCTGATTGTGGTCTCCGTGGGGCTGGACTTCATCCAGCGGATCGAGGCCAACCTGCTCATGCGGAATTACGCCGGCTTCCTCGGTGGCAACGACCGCGGCCAGGGGCCGAAGATCAGGGGGCCGCGATGAGTCACGAACCGCGCGCCCGGCTCGCCATTCCCGCGGGATGGGGCCGTTGGGACTTGTTCGGGATGGTGGGACGGGTACAATGCCCGTTCCGATCCGGAGGCGAGGGATTCGCCGGGCTTCAACGCCCTGCCGGCGCCCATCGCCGACGTGCGACACCGCTCGCCCGCCGGCTCGGAACGTGGAAAGACAGTTTCAGGAGCTCCGGCCGTGTGGTCGGGGCCGCAATCAGTGTCGAGTGGGCCGCGTGGCGGCCGGTGTCGGCAGGGGGGTAGTCCCCCGATCGCCTTGGAGATCGCAACAGAGCACGCATGCCCAAACAGGAAGACAAACTGACAATGGAGGCCACGGTGGCCGAGGCCCTGCCAAACGCGATGTTTCGCGTGAAGCTTCCCAACGACCACATTGTCCTCGCCTACGTCTCCGGAAAGATGCGCAAGCACTACATCCGGATCCTGCCCGGGGATCGCGTCACGGTTGAATTGAGCCCGTACGACCTCACCAAGGCGAGAATCACGTACCGGCATTGAAGTGAATGGAAGGCGCCACGGCGCCACGGATAAGTAGCACGAACAGCCCGCCGCCCCGGCGTGCGGCGACGAACGGAAAGAGCCATGAAGGTCAGATCAAGTGTCAAGAGAATCTGCAGCAGTTGCAAGATCGTGCGCCGCAAGGGCAAGGTCCGCGTGATCTGCTCGTCAGATCCGAAGCACAAGCAGGTCCAGGGCTGAGAGACAGCGCCCCGCGAGGGGCTTCCAGGAGCAGGCGACCATGCCACGCATTGCAGGTGTAGACGTTCCCGACCGCAAGAAGATCCGCTACGGCCTTCGCTATATCTATGGCGTCGGGCCGAAGCTGGCGGATGACATTCTTACCGAGTGCGACATCGACGGCGATACTCGCGCCAACGAGCTCTCCGAGCAGCAGCTCTCGTCGATCGCCGCGTGCATCGACGCGAACCATCTCGTCGAGGGCGGTCTGCGCCGGCAGACGGCGCAGAACATCAGCCGCCTCCGCGATATCCGCTGTTACCGCGGCGACCGTCACAGGCGCGGCCTGCCCTCGCGCGGCCAGCGCACCAAGTGCAACGCCCGCACCCGCAAGGGACGCAAGAAGACCGTCGCCGGCAAGAAGGGCGTCAAGGGCTGATTTCATCCGCGGCCTGATCGCCGCTTTTCTCAAGGCAGACTGCAGAGCAACACATGGCCAAGAAGACGAAGAAAGTCCGCAGGAACGTTGTCAAGGGGATCGCCCATATCCAGGCGTCCTTCAACAACACCATCGTCACCATCACCGACGCTGGAGGCGAGGCCCTGTGCTGGGACTCCGCCGGCACGATCGGCTTCAAGGGCGCTCGCAAGAGCACGCCCTTCGCCGCCACCCGCGCTGCCGAATCCTGCGCCCAGAAGGCCCGCAAGATGGGCGTCCTTGAGCTTGAGGTGCGTGTGAAGGGCCCCGGCCCCGGACGTGAGTCCGCCGTGAACGGCCTCACCAGCACCGGCATCAAGGTCACCGCAATCGAGGACCACACGCCCGTGCCGCACAACGGCTGCCGCCCCCGCAAGAAGCGCCGCGTCTGATTCCAGACGCCGGTTCAGGACGACCGACCGACCCGACCGACACACCGCCGCGAGAAAGAAGACATGCGAGCGGGGCGACTCAGCAGGCCCCGTTCCGGTCGATGGCTCACGGCGAATCGTTCTCCTTCACGAGCACGACCCTGCTGAGACTGAATTTCGGAGCGATACACATGCGCATCAGATGGCGAGGCCTCGAGCTTCCGAGCAATGTTGTTCTCGACGAGTCGACTGTCAGCGACACCTACGGCAGGTTCATCATCGAGCCCTTCGAGCGGGGCTTCGGCACCACCGTCGGCAACAGCCTGCGCCGCATTCTTCTCTCCAGCCTGGAGGGCGCTGCGGTCACGAACGTCAAGATCGTCGGCGCTGAGCACGAGTTCAGCTCGCTGCCCGGCGTTCTCGAAGATGTCACCGACATCATTCTGAACGTCAAGCGGATGGTCGTTCGACTGGACGGCGACGAGGGCCGCGTGATGCGCCTGGCCGCCACCGGGCCGGGCGAGGTCGCCGCCGACCTGATCGAGGCCGACCCGTCCGTCACCATCCTCAGCAAGGACCTGGTGCTCGCCACGCTCACCGACGCGGTGGACTTCGAGATGGAGTTCCGCGTCGAGAAGGGCCGCGGCTATGTCCCCGCCAGCGAGCAGTATGAGGATCAGGAGGAGCAGGAGATCGGCGTGATCCCCGTGGACGCGATCTACTCTCCCGTCCAGCGTGTCCGCTACAAGACCGAGGACACCCGCGTCGGCCAGAAGACCAACTACGACAAGCTGATTCTGGAGATCTGGACCAACGGCACCACCAGTCCCGAGATGGCGCTGGTCGAGGCCGCCAAGATCCTTCGCAAGCACCTGAACCCCTTCGTGCAGTACGCCGAGGTGGGTCGCGAGCGAATTTCGGCCGAGGCCGCCGCCGCCGCCAGCGTGGATGATGAGCTGGTCCGCAAGCTGCAGATGCCCATCGCGGACATGGAGCTGTCGGTGCGAGCGAGCAACTGCCTGGAGTCGGCCCGCATCAACACCGTGGGCGACCTTGTCTCCCGTGAAGAGGCGGACCTGCTGAAGGTTCGCTCCTTCGGCAAGACGTCGCTTCGCGAGGTCAAGCGGAAGCTGACTGAGATGGGCCTCACGCTGGGCATGGAGATGCCCGAGGGCGTCTCGACGGGAAATTCGAACTGATTCGGGAGATTTTTCGGGCGGTTTCCAGTACGATCACCGCCCCTTTTGGAGTATCGAGTCATGCGTCACCGCAAGGCCGGCTACAAGCTCGGACGCACCACCGCCCACAGAACGGCCACGCTGCGCAATCTCGCCGCCGGCCTCTTCGAACATGGTCAGATCACCACGACCGTGCCCCGGGCCAAGGCCGTCCAGCCTTTCGTCGAGAAGATCATCACCCTCGCCAAACGCGGCGACCTGCACTCGCGCCGTCTCGTGATCGCGAAGATGGGTTGGAACCGCACCGCCTTCGAGTGGCTGCTGCTCCCGCCCAATCCCACCGAGAGCGAGAAAAAGGGGCGCCAGCGCCGCATCGACCGCGCATCGGAATACTTCAATATTCCCGATGAGGACCTGGTCCGACGCAACCGCTATGGCGAGCTGACCAAGGCCCCGAAGCTGGTCAGCCACATCTTCGACAACGTCGCCCCGCGCTACGCCGACCGGCCCGGCGGTTACACCCGCATCATCAAGCTCGACAAGTCGCGACTCGGCGACGGAGGCGACCTGTGCGTCCTCCAGCTCGTCGGCGCCGAGGAGGGCCCGGAGCTCGGCGGCAGGCTCAGCACCCGCCGGCGCACCGCCGATAAGCGAACCGCGTATGCCTCCAAGCTGCGCAAGAGTTCAGCGAAGGCGCCCGCCAAGGCCGCAGCCGCTGAGCCCGAGGCGAAGCCCGAATCTGCCAGCGAGTGAACCGCGCCCGCCGCGCCGGACTGATCTGAATACTTCACCAGCGCCCGATGCAACGCATCGGGCGTTGTACTTTATAGTGTCAAGGGTGAACACCCGACGGAGGAAGTGATGGCGGAGCTGCTGGACGATCTGAACTCGCTGGAGCGTGATGGGCTCGACGCCCTCGCAGACGCCTCCGACGCCGAGGGGCTGGAGTCGTGGCGGATCGCCTACCTCGGCGCCAAGGGGCGGCTGAAGCAGGCGATGGGCTCGCTCGGCGCCGTGCCTCGTGAGCAGAAGCCCGCCGTGGGCAAGCGGCTCAATGAGGTGAAGCAGTCGCTGGAGGCGGCCTTCGAGGGACGCAAGTCAGAGCTTGGCGGCTCGGGCCCGGCGAAACGACTCGGCCCGGCGATCGATCTCACCGAGCCCGGCCTGGCCCCGCCAGTGGGGCGACGCCACGTCATCACCCGCGTGCGCGATGAGCTGTACGACGTTTTCGGCCGCATGGGCTTCGAGGTCGCCACCGGCCCCGAACTCGAGGACGACGAGCACAACTTTCTCAAGCTCAACATCCCCGAGGAGCACCCCGCCCGCGACCCCATCGACAATTTCTATGTCGATGATCCTGCGACAACCGAGCGCCCGCGCATGCTGCGCTCGCAGACGAGCACGGTGCAGATCCGCGTGATGGAGACGCGCCGCCCGCCGCTCAAAGTCATCGCGCCCGGGCGCGTCTACCGCCCCGACACCGTCGACGCGACGCACTCGTTCATGTTTCACCAGATCGAGGGGCTCTTCGTCGATCGCAACGTCACCATGGTCGACCTGAAGACGACGCTCTTCCAGTTCGCCCGTGCCTATTTCGGTGAGGAGGCGGAGATCCGCCTCGTTCCCAGCTACTTTCCCTTCACCGAGCCCAGCGCCGAGTTCTACATGAAGATCCGCCTCCGCCCCGACCAGCCCGCCCGCTGGATCGAGCTCGGCGGCTGCGGCATGGTGGACCCCGCCGTCTTCGAAGCCGTGGGCTACGACCCCGAAGAGTGGACCGGCTTCGCCTTCGGCTTCGGCATCGAACGCATCGCCATGGGCAAATACAGCATTCCCGACATCCGCATGCTCTTTGAGAACGATGTGCGCTTCCTGAGCCAGCTCTGACATACAGCAGGAGAACACCGCATGAGCGAGCAGTCCCCCGAGCGTCCCGAATTCGAGCCGGACGAGGTCTTCGTGGCCCCCCCGGCGCCGATGACGACGAATGGACCATGCCGCCCGAGCCCCCCGGCTGGGTGAAGCCCGTCGGCATTCTCAGCATCGTGTTCGGGTCGCTCGGGATCATCGGCTCCGTCTGCGGCCTTGCCGTATCGGGCTGGATGATCTCCCCCGTCTGGGACGACATGATGCGGCAGGCCGCCGAGGCGTCCGGCGACACCTACACGCCCATGCCCAAGCCCTCGATCGGCAGCCTCATGCAGCAGGCCGCCCTCTTTGCATGGGCCATTGTGCTGCTGGTCGCCGGAATCCAGACGCTCATGCGCAAGCCCGTCGCCAGGGCCCTGCATCTGATCTGGGCCGTCGGCAAGGTCGTGCTCGTGATCTGGGGGACATGGATTGGTCTGCAATACAGCGCGCAGATGACGGAGTGGGCCGAACAACACGGTGACCCGCAGGCGACCGGCATGATGGGCTTCGGCGGCGTCGCCAGCACGGCCACGACGGTGCTCATGATCATCTGGCAACTCGCCTGGCCCACCTTCTGCCTGATCTGGTTCGGGCTGGTGA
Organism: Phycisphaeraceae bacterium; assembly: GCA_007693965.1. Classification (GTDB taxonomy): domain Bacteria; phylum Planctomycetota; class Phycisphaerae; order Phycisphaerales; family UBA1924; genus RECQ01. The sequence goes on from RECQ01000032.1 coordinate 54,921, forward strand.
AGACAAAGCCGGACGATATCACCGGAGGCTTCGAGCCCGCGGCGTGATTCTCGCCGCCTACGAGCCCGAAGCGCAAGCGAGGGTTCTCTGCCCGCTCACCGCGCCTCGATTGCCAGAGCGATCGTTGTACCAGGTCGCCGCGTTTGGCAAGCGCTGTCTCGGTTCGAGCGATGGAGATTGGAGAGGAGGAGGAGCCCTCACCCTGCCCTCTCCCAGGGGGAGAGGGTTGTGATGCGTGCGCCGCATCCCGGCTCCCTTGTCACCCGACTTCGCGCTTCTGGAACAGGATCACCGCCAGCGCCAGCAGGCCGGTGATGTGCACCAGCGTGTAGATCCCCACGAGCCCGAGGTAGCGGGGGGGGATCGGGTGGTTCTGCGTCACCGCGTCAACCAGCCAGAAGAACTGCAGGTTGGGCACAACGCCCCACGCCGCCCACGCCGCGGGATTGATGCGCGTGGGCCGCAGAAAGAGCGAATCGCCCTCGCGCGGCGGGCGCGACACCTGGATGCCTCCGACATTCAGCAGCACCAGTTCATTGGCTTCGATGTCGATCGAATGAATGATCAGCGCCTTCGGCCCTTCTGGATCGCGCGCGGCGCCGAGATCGGTCGGATCGCCCTCGAAGGGCTCATGGGCGGGCACGCGCAGGCCGATTCCGTTGGGGGTCGGGCCGTAGTAGATCGAGCGTCCCGGCGCGAGATTCACCACCGGGTCCTGCAGCAGGCGTATACGCCATGTGTCGGCGCCGTCGAGGAAGTCGCCGTCGAGGTCGCGCTCCACTTCCGCTGACGCCACCACGCCGATGGGTGAGTTCTGGAAGGCGTGCCGGCCGACAATGTGGTTCGAGAGCAGCCCCATCATGAAGGCGCCGGCGCAGACCACGATCGTCATCACCTGACCCAGGCGCGTGGAGGCGGTCACCGCCACCGCGCACAGCACCGTCATGGCCAGCAACACACAGGCCGAGGCGATCATGATCTGCGGTTTAAAATCAGCGCTCAGCGGCTGGAGCTGCCACTCCTTGTCGAGGATCAGGATCGCAAGCCACCCGATCAGCGAAGCCGGCAGCATCACGAAGATGCTCGTGGAGGAGAAGACCCATCCGTAGAAAAAATTCCCCCAGATTCCGATGCCGACCGAAAGCCCGATGATCAGCAGCGAGAAGAGGATCACCGGCCCGTCCGGCCGGTCGCGCGCTGTGGTCATCACGCCGTGTCGCATGGCGAAGTGGAAGAAGACCAGCATGATGGTGGTGGCGACGAGCACCGCCCCGACGACGCCCAGGTACTTGCCGAAGACGAAGCGGGGGCGTCCCACAGGCTTGCTGATGACCGTGAGGGCCGTCTTGTTCTCGATCTCGCGGGAGAGGACGGCGGTGGCGATGAAGGCCGCCAGCAGCGTCGCCAGCACGAAGACGGTGGCCAGTCCGATGTCCAGCAGGAGTTTGTCGTCGCCCGAGACCTCGGCGGTGTCGGTGTACCCCATGCTGTAGCTGGAGAGCAGGGTGTTGAATATCTGGAGAATCCACCCCGCAATCACCAGCACGAAGAAGATCGGCTGGCGAACGCTCTCGAGGAACGTGTTCCGGGCTATGGCGATGATCTGGCCGAGCATGGGCTGCGGGAGGAGGCGCCGGCGGAAGTCCGGCGGACGCCTGATTTACACGTCCTGATGAGGGTCAGGGGAGGGAGGGGAGCGTGGGTTGAAAGCCGCAGGCGTCGTGCGACCGATGTGAACATAGGGCTGGATCCTGCGTACATCAACGTATGGGTCTTGTCCGCGGTTCGCGCCGGGGCTGCGGTTTGGCCCCAGCGATGCAGGAATTCGCAACGGCCCGATTGGACAGATGACGCCCGAGCGGGAGAATACCCCTCCGCTCACCCACCCGCAGGCCGGCCCTGACCGGCGCTGCCAGCACTCAGCACAGTGAAGACAGGTATGAAGGCAGATCCGATCTCGTTCAAGCGTGCCGTCAGCGTCAGCCTCCTCGGTCTGGCCATCCAGATCGTCCTCGGGCTCACGATGCTGGTCTACGGCGTCTTCGGCCAGGACCAGACGGCGATTCTGGCGTTTTTCTACAGCCTCATCGGTCTGCCGGTGTGGCTGGGGCTGGCGCTGGTCTACCACCAGCACAAGCTGGAGCGGCTCGAGGCCCAGGAGGCTGAGCTCTATGCCACCTCCAGCGCCGCCCAGGCCACCGTCTTCCAGGAGGTGGACGATGAGCTCCGCGTCGCGGCCCGCAGGCTCAAATGGATGCACCGCATCCTCATGCCGGTCCTGAGCCTCGTCGTCGGCGGCCTGCTGGTGGGCCTCGGCCTGTACTGGTTCAACGTCGGCCGGGCCGAGCTGGCGCCCGGGGCGTTTGATATGCCCCAGATGACCGGCTGGGCCGTTTCGCTGGGCCTGGTCGTGGCCGTGATCGGCTTCATCTTCGCACGCTTCGTGGCTGGGATGAGCAAGCAGTCGATCTGGGCCAACCTGCGGGCCGGCGCCTCGTATGTCGTCGGCGCCGCCTTCATCGGCCTGGCGATCGCCCTCGGCCATGGCGCCGCCTTCGCCGGCACCGAAGCCGTGCTGAAGTATCTGCACGTCCTGATTCCGATCTTCTTCATGATTCTCGGCGCCGAGGTCTTCCTCAATTTCCTCCTCAACATCTATCGCCCGCGCCGGGCCGGCGAGATCCCCCGCCCCGCCTTTGATTCGCGGCTGCTCGGCTTCATCGCGGCGCCGGACAAATTCGTTGAGTCGATCAGCGACGCGATCAACTACCAGTTCGGATTCGATGTCAGTTCGACGTGGTTCTACCAGCTCATCAGCAGATCCTTCATGGCGTTGATTCTGCTGGGCGGGCTGATCATCTGGGGTCTGACCAGCTTCGCCATCGTCGAGCCCAACCAGCGGGCCCTCGTGCTCAGCTTCGGCAAGCTCCAGCGCGAGGTCGGCTCAGGGCTGGTCATCAAGGCGCCGTGGCCGTTCCAGACGCTGGAGACGCATCCTGCGCTGGCGGTGACCCAGATCGACGCCGCAACCCCGCCGCCATCGCCCGATGAGGACATTCTCTGGACCACACCCCACCACGCCGGCGATGAGCGTCTGCTCCTGGTGCAGTCGTCGCCGGCGACGGGTGAGACCAGAGCGCACGACCTCTCCGTGCTGGCGGTCGAGACGCCCGTCCTCTACGCCGTCACCGATCTGACGGCCTACCGAATGCTCGCCGCCGACAGTGAGAACCCGCGCGACCCCGACGCCCTGCGACGGACGATTCTGCAGATGGTGGCGTCCCGCGTTGTGATCGAGTACGTCGCCACCATGAGCATTGATGAAATCCTCGGACCGCGCCGCGTCGAGATGGGCCCCGCCCTGCAGCGCATGATCACCGAGCGTTTCAACGCCCTCGGCGCCATTGATCCGCAGACCGGTCAGCCCCGCGGCGCCGGCGTCGAGGTGCTCTTCGTCGGCGTCGCCGGCGCCCACCCGCCCGAGCGGGAAGAGGTCGCCCGGAATTTCGAGAGCGTCGTCGCCTCCGAGCAGCGCGGCAAGGCGATCGTGGAGACATCCCACGCTACGGCGATCCGGACGCTCGCCCGCGTCGCCGGCGATGTCGATCTCGCCCGGCGCATCGTCGACGAAATCGACCGCCTCGAAGAGCTCGAGAACCAGGGCGCCGACCGGCGCGAGATTGTCGAGCAGGAGCTGCGAATCGAGGCGCTGATGGAGACGGCCGGTGGCGAGGCGGCCTCCAAAATTCAGCAGGCCCGCGCCGATCGCTGGGAGAGGCAGATGAGCGCCCGCGTCATGCATACCCGACAGGCGGGACGAGAGGCGCTCTACAACGCATCGCCCGCGTTCTATACCGCACATCTGTATCTCGATGCGCTGCGCAACGCCACGCGTGACGCCCGACTCTTTATCACGACATTTGATCATCCCCGTATGAGATTCAACTTCGAAGAGGCACAGGCGACATTCGCCGGCTTCGAGGCTCAGACCGCCCAGGAGTGACACAGTGCGAACAAGGCTTCCAATAATCGTTGCAGTGCTCATCGCGGCGGGCTTTCTGATGTTCGCCTTCACGCGCACCATCCACTTCACCGAAGCGGCCGTGGTGTCCACGTGGGGACGCGCTGATGAAAGCAGCGTCGTCGTCGATCCGGGGCTCATCTTCCGCTGGCCCGCGCCGATCCAGTCTGTCACCGTCTACGACACCCGGGCCCGCATTCTGGCCACCCGAAGTGAGACGCAGCAGACCGCTGACAACCGGCAGATCGTCGTCTCCGCGTTCCTCACATGGCGCGTCGATGATCCGCTCCGATTCTTCCAGCGATTCAGCGGCGAGGGCTCGGAAGAGCGCCGCCACTTCTCCGCCGCCGAGCGCACGCTGCAGTCGCAGCTTCGCAGCGCCATGAGCGAGGTGAGCCGCTACCGCCTCGACGAGCTCTTCAGCCCCACGCCCGGCGCCTCGAAGCTCGCCGAGCTGGAGGATCGCATCTTCGCCCGCCTCATCGCCGCTTCGAACGACGGCGTTCGTGTCGCCGACTGGGGCATCGAGCCGGTGCTCGTGGGCATCGAGCGGATCGTGCTCCCGGAGGACACCACGCGCGATGTCTTCGAGCGCATGAAGGCCACCCGGCAGCGCATGGCCAGCGAGGCCGAGAGCCGCGGCGAGGCCGAGGGCGCCACCATCCGCGCCTCGGCAGACTCCGCCGCCCGGCGCATCCTCTCCTTCGCCGACAACCGCGCCGCCCAGATTCGCAACCGTGGCGATGAAGAGGCCGCCCGCTACATGGAGGCGCTCAACACCGCCCCCGCGCTCGCCATATTCCTCGAGCAGATCGAATTCCTCCGCGCCATGTACGGCAAGCGGGCGACACTCGTGCTGCCCACGGAAATGCCCGGACTCGGGATCTTCCATCCGCACCTGCTTTCCAGGCTCAACTCCGGCGGCCTGCCCGACTTCGTCCAGGGCGCCTCCGAGATCGTCGAGAGTCACAGGCGCGACAATCCCGAATCGGTCGAACCGGCCGTCACCCCGCTGAGCGCGGAGAAGGCCGATCACCAGACTGAAGACGACGCGGAGGATGAGCCCGCCGATCCAGCCCAACGACGCGCTGACGCCGCCGACGGAGACTCCATCCGATGAGCCAGTTCAACAGCCAGGAAGAGTTCACCACCGACGCAGCGAATGTGGACGAGATGGGCGCCCTCATGGACCCGGCCCAGCAATCGCTCGCCGACGCCCTGCGCATCACGTTTCGCGTGTTGCAGGTGGTCATGGCGCTGCTGGTCGCCCTCTTTCTCGGCAGTGGCTTTCAGACCATCGAGGAGTCGGAGCGCGGCATCAAGCTGGTCTTCGGACGCGTGGTGCAGGATGACATCCCCCCCGGCGTCACCTGGAACTGGCCTTTCCCCATCGGCGAGATGGTGAAGGTCCGCACCGGTGAGCAGCGCACATTCATCAACGACAAGTTCGGCCCGCAGCTCACACAGGAAGACCGGATGCGCCCCATCGCCCGCGTGGTTGGGCGAGCTTTCCAGCTCAACCCTTCGGAAGTCGGGTCCGTCATCACCGCCGACAGCGCTATTGCGCATACGTGGTGGAACGTCATCTGGCGACGCGATCAGCCCGCATTGAACACACGCAACGTGCATCAACCTGACGAAGAACGCATCGTGCGCGCCGCCGTTCACCGCGGCGTGGTGCGGGCGCTCGCTGAGATCGAGATCGACGACCTGCTCAAGCAGCGCACCACCGACGAGGTGGTCACCGGCGAGAGCTCGCTGGACGCCCGCGTCCGTCGCATTGCTCAGGAGACGCTGGATGCTTTCGGCGCCGGAGTGCGCATCGAACGCGTGAGCCTTGTCGAGAAGTCGCCGCCGGGTCAGACGCTGAACGCCTTCCAGCAGGTCACGACCGCTGAAAACCGCGCCGCCACACGGCGCGAACAGGCCGAGCAGGCCTCCCGCGAAGTGCTCAACAGCGTCGCCGGTGAGGCCCACTCCGTCCTGCTCGACCTCATCGACGATTACGAACGCGCCATCGAACTCGCAGACGACGCCGAGGCCGAGCGCATCCTCGCCACCATCGACCGCATGATCGACGGCGAAATCGTCGAGATCAACGGGGTTTCCTACTCAGTTCGTGGCCAGGTCACCTCCGTCATCAACCGAGCCCGCCAGTATCGCACCAACATCGTCTCCAACATCAGGTCGCGCGTGGCCACGTATGAGACCAAGTTCCCGCTCTACAGCGAGAACCCGGAGCTCTTCGTCGCCCGCGAGTGGCGCCCCGCCTACGAGGCGTTCCTCACCGGCGGCCTGGTCGAGATTCAGCTCGTTTCTCCCGAGGCGGATGTCGAGATATGGCTGAACCGCGATCCCGAGATCTACCGAGAGCGCGAACGCGCTGAGCACGGTCGCGAAGCCCGCGAGGCGTTCGAGGAGATGGACGAGCGCCGTGAGCGGGCATTCCGCGATCAGCAGCGCCGCGAACGTCTCCAGGGGCGCCCGAACCAATGATCCGCACGAACGGCGCCGCGTTGCGCCGAGGGAGAGTGTGAACGATGGCCCAGGCATCAGCCGCGACCGCCGGCGCCTCCACCAGGATCAGTCGAGCCGCACGCGCCGAGCAACCCGTCGTCGTGACGCAGGGGCTCACCAAGATTTTCCGGGATTTCTGGATGCGATCCCGCGTGCGCGCGGTCGACAACCTTGATATGGAGATCCATCAGCACGAGATCTTCGGCCTCCTCGGCCCCAACGGCTCCGGCAAGTCGACCACGATCAAGATTCTGCTGGGGCTGCTCCACAAGACGAGCGGCCGGGTCGCCGTCTTCGGGAAGCCGCCGTCGGATGTCGCGGTGAAGAGGCGCATCGGCGTGCTCCCGGAAGAGTCTTACCTCTATCCCTTCCTCAACGCCCGCGAGACGCTCGATTATTACGGCAAGCTCTTCGAGCTCGATCATCGCGTCCGCCGTAAGCGCATCGATGAACTGCTGGACATGGTCGGCCTCACCGCCGTGCAGTTCCGTCAGGTGAAGGAATACTCCAAGGGCATGCAGCGCCGCATCGGCATCGCCCAGGCGCTCATCAACGACCCCGAGTTTCTCATTCTCGATGAGCCCACCACCGGCCTCGACCCCATCGGCTCGCGCCAGATCAAGGATCTCATCCTCGACCTCGGCCGCCGTGGCAAGACCATCCTGCTCTCCAGCCACCAGCTCTCCGATGTGGAGGACTGCGTCGATCGTCTCGTCATCCTCTACGGCGGCAAGAAGCGGGCCCAGGGAACTTGCGACGAGCTTCTCGTCGCTCGCGAGCGAATGACCATCGAGACCGACATTCTGGATGAGCAGACCATTGAAGAAATCGATCGCGTGCTGCGCGAGCGCACCGGCTCCGCCATCACCCGTGTCTCCAAGCCGCGCCAGAAGCTCGAGGAGCTCTTCATCGACATCGTCGAGCGGGCCCGGGCAGAGCGCATCGAGACCAGCGGCGCCGTCGCCGGCGGTCAGACCGCCTCCTTCCTCCTCGGTGAAGTCAGCGATCAGACCGAGGGCGACGCTTTGATCGACAGGCTCGTTGCCGAAGCCCCGCCGGCGCCGCAGAAGCAGCAGCCCGAGCAGCCGGCGCAACCACAAACACCCACAGGCCCCGATGCAGTGCTGATCGACGACCTGCTCTCGACGCCCGAGGAGGTCGAGGACGCCGAGGAGGCCACTGTCTCAGTCGATCGCGGCGACGACGCACCCCGACGCCGCCAGCCCGAGGCGTCTCCCGCGAAGCGTCCCGACGATTTCGATGAAGATCTGATCCGCTCTCTCATCGACACCGAGAAGAGTGCGGACAATGAGAAGCCGGAGAGCCGCGGAGGCGAGAGGTGAATCTGCCGGAGCTTCCAGGCCGTCTGAACCGGCTTCAGCAGTCGCTCCGATTCAAGATCGCTGCGACCATCGTGCTGGTTGCGCTGGCGATCACGCTGTTCTCAGCGTGGTTTCTCTACATGCACGCCCCCGCCGCTTCAGAGCGAGCGGAGCGTGAAACCGCCGCGTGGGTTGAACGAGGCGATGCCGCTGCTCAGGCGGGGGAGCGCGTCGCGCCCCGCATCGACGCCACCGCGTTGCAGGAGGTGCTCGGCTCACGTGAGGCGACGCTCAGCGTCGCGCTCGGCGTCGCCCTCGTCACCGGACTGGCGTGCCTGGTCGTCTGGCTGGGCGCGGGGCTGACCTACATGGGGCTGATCGCCGCGGGCGGCGCGATCGCGGCGCCGCTGCTCCATTTTGAATCCACACGGTCCTTCGGGCAGCTTCTCGCCGGGGTCATCATCCTCACCGCCAGCTTCACCGTGCTGATGCAGGCGCTGCGGACCGCCCTCTCCGGCGGCACGCCGATCATCGCGATCGCGCGCAACGTCGTGAACGAGGCGGTGCGGATGAAGATCAGCCTGATCTTCATCGTCCTGCTCATTCTGCTGCTTGCGGCGCTGCCGGGCCTGTTGGATGAAGCCCAGCCGCTGCGGAACCGGGTGCGGTCCTTCATGCAGTACGGAGTGAGCGGCGCCTTCTGGACGCTGGCGCTGATGACGCTCTTCTTCTCCGCCGCCACCATCGCCTTCGAGCAGCGCGACCGCATCATCTGGCAGACCATGTCCAAGCCCGTGCGGCACGCCGAATACATTCTTGGCAAGTGGGTGGGCGTGATGGCGATCAACGCCGTGCTGCTCTCGGTGTCGGCGTCGGGCGTCTTTCTCTTCACCGAGTACATGCGCAACCAGCCCGCGATCGGCGAAGAGCGACCCTTCGTCAACGCCGACGGCTCCGCGAATCCGACCCGTGATCGCCTCCTGCTGCACTCTGAAGTGCTGGTGGCGCGCGTCGGGGTTGAGCCTGAGCCGCCCGAGATTCGCCGGGAGGATGTTGAGCAGTCCGTCGAACGCGCCATTCGCGAAGGTCTGGAGCGCGATGCTGAGCTGGCCGACAGCCCGCGCCAACTCGACCAGCTCCGAAGACGCATCGAGCAAGAACAGATGGAAATCTGGCATCGGCAGGCCAGGTCCGTCGAGCCGGGACAGGCGAGGCGATACGTCTTCACCGGCCTGGAGCAGGCCAAGCAGCGCGGCAGTCCGCTTACGCTTCGCTACAAGGTCGATGCGGGCAGCAACGATCCCACTGTGATCTACCGGATCACCTTCATTATCTCGGGTGTGGAGCTGGTGCAGGAGACGGCGCTCGGCGTTGTTCACACCATCCCCATCAGGCCCGGCGCCATCAGCGACGACGGCGTCGTGGTGATCGATGTGATCAACGCGGACATTCACACCCGGCAGGTGAACCAGTTCACCATCACGTTTCCGCCGGGCGACCTCGAGTTGCTCTATGCCCGCAGCGGGTACGAGGCCAACTTCTTCCGCGTGATGTTCGTGCTGTGGGTGAAGCTGGGCTTCGTCGCCGCGATCGCCATCGCCGGGGCGACCTTCCTCAGCTTTCCAGTCGCCTGCCTGCTTGCGATCCTGGCGCTCTTCGCAGGTGAGACGGCGGGCTTCCTGCGCGAAGCCCTCATCGAGTTCCCCCTCCTGGACAACGCGGGCAACATCGATCTGGTCAGCATCCCCATGAACTTGATCGCCCGGCCCGTTGCATGGCTCTTCTCGACCTACAATGAGCTACGACCCATGCAGGAGCTGGTCGACGGCAGGCTGGTGAGCTGGAGCGCGATGCTCAAATCGATCATGGTGATGCTGCTGTGGATCTTCCTCTCCCTACTCACCGGCTGGGCCATTTTCCGCAAGCGTGAACTTGCGACATACTCAGGACATTGAACCCTGTTCCGAGGGGTTACGCCCATGAAGGCTGACACACGCATCCAGATGTTCGCGGCGGTGGTGCTCGCATTGTCCGCGCTCGGCGCGGTTGCGCTGGCGCCGGTGGTCGCCGCCGTCGCCGGTCAGGCGCAGCTCGGTTACGCCGACCGCGCAGAAGAGGGCGACCCGCCCGAGGTCGCGCTCGGCGTCGCGCTCGGCGCCTTTCGCGGGCTCTTCGTCAACGTGCTCTGGTTCCGGGCCCACGAGCTGAAGCAGCAGGGCCGATTCCATGAAGCCGTGGAGCTGAGCCGCGCCATCACCAAGCTCCAGCCTCGCTTCCCGCGCGTGTGGGGATTCCACGCGTGGAACATGGCGTACAACATCTCCGTCGCCACCAGGGCCGCCGAGGAGCGATGGCAGTGGGTGGACGCCGGCGTTCGCCTGCTACGCTCCGAGGGCATTCCGCGCAATCCCAACGACATGCAGATCCATCGTGAGCTGGCATGGATCTTCATTCACAAAATTCAGGGCATCAACGACGACGCCCACCACCACTACAAGCGCGAACTCGCCAGGGAGTGGCACATCCTGCTCGGACCTCCGCCGCGCAGGGCCGAGACCGTGGAGGAGTCCATCGAACGTCATGTCCTCTTCCTGGAGCAGTTCGCGGAGGCACACGACACGATGGAGGAGCTGCTGGCCGACGTCCCGCAGGTCAAGACAATGATTCGTCGCTTCCGCGAGGAGGCCGGCGTCGAGCCCGACTTCAACCTGCTGCGCCGATATGAACTCGGCAACGCGATGGGGCGGGCGTATCGCGAGGAGGGCGTGCAGGTTCAGCTCGTTGAAGACGAGACGAACGTCGGGTTCGATCGAATCATGTCCGAAATCATGACCGATGAAGACCTCGCCCGGGCCTTCTTCAAGCTCATCAACCATGTCCGCAAGCGCATCCTGGTCACCGAGTACAACATGGAGCCGCAGCGGATGATCCGCTACACGCGACTCTATGGTCCGCTCGACTGGCGCCACCCCGCCGCCCATTCGCTGTACTGGGCCACCCGCGGCGTCAGCGAGGGGCTGCAGCGCGTCAACATTGAGGATTTTGACCGCATCAACACCGACCGCATCATCCTCCACTCCATTCAGGAGCTCTTCCGCTGGGGGACGATCTACTACGACCTTCTCAACGACTCATACGTTCAGATGATTGACCTTGACTATTCGGATCGCTACGGACAGATCATGCTCGGCGTGCTGGAGGATCGTGTCCAGGCGGGCGAAGCCGAGGATCCGGACCGCTTTTTCCGCCTCTACGCGGCCGGGTACGAAAACTTCCTGCGCGACCTCGTGCGGATCTACTACCGCGTCGGCGATTTTACCCGGGCCCGGCGCTACCTCCAGGAGCTGCGCACAGGCGAGTGGCGAAACATCCATCAGCCCATCCACCAGCTCCAGGAGCTCGAATCGACGCTGGAGGAGTTCATCGTTCTCGACATGAAGGAACGAATCACCGCGCCGGACTTCGCCCAGAGCGAAGTCGTCACCTCGTTGCGCGATGCGTTTCTGCGCGGCCTGCTCCGGGGCGATATGGAGCTCTTCGAACGCAGCATGCGCTACGCCTCCGAGGTGCACAGGGCCTACATGACCAACCAGGCCGTTCGCACCATTTCCGATGGCGACCGCTGGCGCATGGAGGCGATGGATCCCCGATTTGCATACGTCGCGGCGGAGGTTCTCGTCTCGATTCTCGCCAGTGAAAACATCGGCACGTGGCAGGCGTCCCGCATGTATCGCACCATCGCGCAGGGGCCCCTCCGCGGCATCGCTCAGGCGGCGTATGAACCCCTGGTGGCGGTGCTCAAGCCGCACGTGGAGGACTTCGATCAGTGGTTCCCGGAGCCGCCCGGGATGGACGAGTTCCGCGCTCAGCAAGAGCGCATGCGCGAGGAAGATCGCCGACGCCGCTCGCCGGACCTGCCCCTCGAACGCTGACCTGCAGGCGACGGCAGTCGGCGATGGAATTGCCCGCGCCGAGCGGCTCAGGTAGCCTTCGAATCCCGGTCGATCATCCATCGCGACCGTAGTACCGCAGTTGCCCACCCCGCCTCCCGGACCCAGCGGAGACGCTCCAGCCGTGACCACGACCGCCACAGCCACGCCCGCCGACCACCGCGCTGCGCGCGCGCTGCAACCGTCGACATCACCCGGGACGCGTATCGACACTGACACCGTCGCCCGCGCGCTCGACCGCGCTGTCGACGCTCTGTTTACCAAGCAGAGGGCGGACGGCCACTGGTGCGCCGAGCTCGAGGGCGATTCGATCCTCAGCAGCGAATACCTGCTGATGAAGGCCATCCTCGGCCAGCGCTCTCCCGACGACGCCGAGGGCTCGCCCGCCGACACACCAGAGAAATTCGAGAAGATCTGCGCCTACCTTCGCGCCCTGCAGCGCACTGGCGGCGCCTGGGGCCAGTATCCCGGCTCGGGGCCGGACGTCAGCGCCACCGCCAAGGCCTATCTAGCGCTGAAAATCTTCGGCGATGATCCGAAGTCGCCCCACATGCGCGCCGCACTCGAAGCCACCCACCGTCTCGGCGGCGCCGAGAAGATCAACACCTTCTCCATGTTCTACCTCGCCTGCCTCGGCCAGGTGAGCTGGAAGGCGTGCCCCACGATTCCCCCCGAGGTCGTCTTCCTGCCGCGCTGGTTCCCGTTCCACATGGACAAGGTCGCCGCGTGGACGCGCACCATGATCCTGCCGCTGGCCCTGTGCACAGCGCTCCGCCCCGTGCGCACACTGCCTGACCATCTCGGCTGCGCCGAGCTCTTCATCGATCCGAAATCGCGCACGCGCCTCAACAAGCCCTGGAACACCAAGGATCCCACCTGCTGGTCGAACATTTTTCTCGGGATCGATCGTTTCCTGAAGTTCGTCCACGCCGCCCGGCTCTCGCCCGTTCGCTCCGCCTCGATCCGGGCCGCCCGCGACTGGATCGTCGAGCGCATGCGCGCCGACACCACCGACGGCCTCGGCGCCATCTTTCCGCCCATGGTCTACATCCAGGTCGCGCTTCATAAGATGGGCTACGAGCGCAGCCACCCCGTGCGCGCCGAGGCGGAGCGCCAGCTCGACCGCTTCATCGTCGAGAAGGACGATCACATCCGCATCCAGCCCTGCTTCTCGCCCGTGTGGGACACCGGCATCGCTCTCTACGCCCTCACCGAGGCGGGTCTGACCGCGCAGGACGACGATCGCATCGCCCGTACGTGCGCCTGGCTGTGCGATCGTGAAGTCAAACTCGTCGGCGACTGGGTGCGCAACCTGCGCGCTGCCGATCGCGAGCGCTTCCGCGCCGACCGCGACTCCTGGGCCGCGTGGGCCTTCGAATATCGCAACGACTGGTACCCCGATGTCGACGACACCGCCATGGTCGCCAAGGCCATGCGCCGCGCCGCCGACGGCCTGCCCCCCGGCCACCGCTTCGCGGACACCGCCCGGCGGGCCACCGAGTGGATCGTCGCTATGCAGAACGACGACGGCGGCTGGGCCGCCTTCGATCGCACGAAACACCGCGAGTGGATGGAGGCCGTCCCCTTCGCCGACCACAACGCCATGCAGGACCCGAGCTGCCCCGACATCACCGGGCGCACCATCGAGGCCCTCATCACCTGCGGCGTGCCCCGCGACCACGCCTCAGTCCGCCGCGCTGTCGAATACCTCAAGACCACACAGCTCCCCGAGGGCTGCTGGAAGGGCCGGTGGGGGGTGAACTACCTCTACGGAACGTGGCAGGCGGTGGGGGGGCTGGACGCCGCGGGCGAGGACGTGCGGCAGCCGTACCTCCAGCGCACGCTCACATGGCTCCGCAAAGTCCAGAACGAAGACGGCGGCTTCGGCGAATCGGCCAACTCGTACGAGAACGAGTCAATCAAGGGCGTCGGCCCCTCCACGGCGTCACAGACCGCGTGGGGCGTGACGACGCTGATGTATCTGACATCGCCGAACGACACGGCCGTCCTCCGCGCCATCCGCTGGCTGGTGGACCACCAGCTCGATGCGGACACTCCCGCCGCCCCCTGGCCGGTTCAAGTCGAGGGCGAAGACTGGAAGCTGGGCCTGATCGAGCAGAGCGAGAAGACAGCGCCGAAGGCCAACCACCTCGTGGATGAGCCCGCCGGCGCCTGGCGCGAGCCGTGGTTCACGGGGACGGGATTCCCGAAGGTGTTTTATCTGCGCTACCACCTGTACCGGCATTATTTTCCGGTGATGGCGCTGGGGCGGTGGGTGCGGCTGACGGGTGTGCGGCCCACTCACTCCGGAAACCAGGTTTGACTCATGGCGAAGCTTGAGAAATTGCTTCAGGAAGTCCTGTCAGCAAGAAGTGATCAGAACATCCGTTTCTCGGACCTCTGCAAGCTCGTTCAAGCGCTGGGCTTCCAGGAACGCATCAAGGGAGATCACCACATTTTCACCCGAGATACGGTCGAAGAAATCATAAACCTTCAGCCTCGTTCAGACGGCAAGGCGAAGCCCTACCAGGTCAAGCAGGTCCGGTCTATAATCACGAAGTACCGATTGGGTTTGGAGCAGCCATGAAGTACGAAGTCATCATCTACTGGAGCGAGGAGGACCAGGCGTTCATCGCTGAAGTCCCCGAACTCGCGGGCTGCATGGCCGACGGCGACTCGAAGGCGGAAGCGCTCGCGAACGCTGAGAAGGTCGCAGCGGAGTGGATAGAGACGGCCAAAGAGCTGGGGCGACCGATCCCCACGCCCAAGGGCCGCCCCAATTTTGCGTGAGGAAGCGGTCGCACACCGAGTTCGATCGAGACGGGCGCTAGGCCCAGCGAGGCCTTCCGAGTCGGTCATGCGAACGGAAACATCGCTCGATAACTCATCGAACCCGACGCCAATGATCCGGCAATGCTCAGTTGTCTTAACACGTCCTGCGCAATGCCACGCCCGTCACCCTCCGGTTGCTGGGCATGGCGCCCGAATGCGGTTCATACCGCCCGCTATTGACGATGTTGCGATCAAGGTTGCGAACCATCCCTCGCTCGCGCTTCAGGCTCGTTTCCCGCGCGTCTACACGCTCCAACACTCAGTCCAGCTTCTCACTCTCAATGCTCGCCGTCTCCCCCTTCATCTTCTTCTCCACGTACCGCTTCACCCAGTTCTCAAAGCTCTTCCCGTGGGCCGCGTCTTTGCCGGTGAACTCGATGCGGTCGATCTGGTCGTAGGTCACCACCGCCGGCGTGTCCGTATCCGGGGGCATCAGGCGCAGGCGCGAGTCGGCCAGCGTCGAGGCGGTGCGCCGGTCGAAGATGTATCCGGTCACGCTCGAGCCGTCGGTCAGCGTCAGCGTGACATCTCCCCGGTAATCGAAGGCTTTTTCAAGGGCGTCGAGCAGGGCCTGCTCGTCTTCGCGCGTGGCGGCGAGTCCCTGCAGCGGGGTGTGGGTGGAGGCCGTTTCAGATTTCGCTTTGGTTTCCTGAGGCATAAAGGACAGGGTACGAGCGGAGTCGCTGGATCGCCAGCGCACCCGGCGTCATCCAGGGCTTCAAAGACGCAACGTCGGCCTTTTCGAGCGCGAGCCCATGCATAGTCACGATGGATTTTCCTGCGAGCGCGGCCGAATCGTTTACTCGGGGCGGGACGCCCCGGCTCGCTGTGATGTGTACGAATCACCCGCTCACCCGCTCACCCGCTCACCCGCTCACCCGCACACCTCACACCCCTCACATCCCCGCCCCGAACGTCCGCCCCGTCTCCGGGTCCGCCATCTGCCAGCCGTGCTGTTTGCACAGGCGACTCAGCACCGGCCAGGCGATTTCCTCCTCGATGATCGAGACAACCGCCTGGTTGATCTCATCGCGGTCGTCCACCATGGGCAGGTCGATGCGGATGCCGGGCCCGAAGGCCATGCCGAGGCTCTCGGGGGAGCCGTCCGGCGCGGTGTTGTACTTCGCCAGCTTTTGAAGCACTTCGCGCTTCGTGCCCAGCGGAATCGGGGCGTCGTTCTCCGGCGCGTGCATGAGGATGATCTGGCGGTTCCTGGCCAAGTGTCGATGTTCCTGCGGAGATGTTCGTGTCGGTGGGACGCCGTGAGGCGACACCCGGGATCCGGGCCTTCCCGGGGAAACAGGAGAGTATCGGCGATACGACTCCCATGCTCAACGTCGCGCGCGATGGAAGGCGGCGGGCAAGCGGGGGGTCGCCGCGCCGCCCTCAGCTTGCCTTCGCCTCAGCCGCCTCGGCGAACTCGCGGGCGTCCTGTGCAGACCGCTCGACAATGCGGCCCAGATTCTCCTCCGTCATCCACGGCAGGGCCCGGATCTTCTCCTTGAGCGGCTCCGGGAAAGGGCGTCCCTCGCGCTCGTGCCGGGGGCGCGATTTCCAGTAGCGGTGCATCCACAGATACTGCTCCGGCGCCCGGCGCACCATCTCCTCGATGGCGCGCCGGTACCGCGCTGTGATGTAGAAGAGGGGGTCGGGCTGCTCGCGCCAGTCGTCGGGCTTGATGATGTCGATCACATCGATCCGGTATTTCAGACGCATCGACGCCGGGCCTCCCAGGCACATCGCCTGGCCGCAGATGACCGGGGCGTCGAAGCGCATCGCCAGCAGACCGATTGACTTGTACGTCGAGGCCAGCCGGTCGAAAAACGGCACGAAGAGTCCGCGCGGCCCCGCGTTCTGATCCGCGATGAAGCCCACCGAGTCGCCGCGCTCCATCACGCGTGGAATCTGCTCGGTGGCGCCGAACTTCGAGAGCAGGTCAAGCCCGTGTCGCGCCCGCGTCTGGCGCACCCAGTTGTCGAGGGCGGCGATGTCCAGCGGGCGGTACAGCGCGTGGATGGGAAATCCCAAGACGCCCAGCGTCGATCCCAGCGCCTCCCAGTTGCCGCAGTGCCCCGTGATGAGCAGGCAGGGGCGCCGGCTCAGGAGTTGATCGACAGCGCAGCCAAGTTCGCCCAGCTCGACGCGGGTCGGCCAGCCGTCATCCGTCAGCATGCTCGGCGAGTACGCCACCTCGGCGGCGAGCGCGAAGAGCCGCTTGTAGGCGTCCATGGCGCAGCGCTCGACGCGCGGGCGCGGCCATTCGGGAAAGCACCAGGCGATATTGCGCTCGGCCCGCTTGAGGCGCGTGGCGTTCATGGGCGAGCGGGCCCAGACTTCGCCCAAGCCGCGCAACACCGGGATCGTCTCGTCGATGTCGAAGAGATTGACAGCGCCGCCGGCGAGACGCACGGCGCCGTAGGTGAGCGGGTCGGTCAGTGTCTGAAGCGGGCCGCGGGCCATGTCGGAGTCCGGCCATGAGCGCGAGACCGGTTCATCTCCCGGGCTACGGGACAGCCTGCGAGGCTCAGCGGCGAGCGTGGTAGCCGGTGAGCGTGAAGAGCCGGTTCTGGTTCAGGATCGGGATGCCCGTCTGGGTGGCCGTCTGGAACAGCCTGTCATACTCCTGCGACTCCAGCAGCAGGCGACGATACTCGAGCACCACGGCCATCGGTGCGTCCGATGGCGGCTGCGGGGGCAGAATGGGTCGCTGGCCAAGCACCAGGAAGTCCACATGGCCATCCAGCTCACTCAGCACGTCCCCGCCCCAGTCATTGATCAGGCCCGCGATCGCATTTCGCCCCTGCGGCGTCGCGACACCGTCGTTGTTCGAATCGAAGTTGCCGAAGACCACGAATGAGTATCGCTTGTTGGGATCGAAGACAGCGTTGGCGACCACATCGCCGGTCACCACCGGGTTGCCCTGCGTCTCTCGGATGACGCGGCACACGGTCGAGTCGTTTTCGATACGGATCACTTCCAGGGTCGCCTTGCCGCGCGGGTAGTTCCCGTCGCGATCAGGGCGGATCGCGGAGGCGTCCGAATAGACCTCGAAGGTCATGCCGAGGATCACACGGTTGTTGCGTCCGATGTCGATGATCGCCTGCCGCCGGGCGCCGTCGGTCGAGACGACGCGGGCGTCGACCAGCGCGTATTCCTCCGTCGGCCGCAGCACCTCGCCCGCTCGCTCCTGGCGCAGCTCTTCGATCACCGACTGTTGAATCGTGACCTGCTCCTGCAGTTCAGACAAACGTCCGCGCAGTCCCGACTCCAGTTCCGCGGCGGAGTTGCGGATGTCGTCCACGCGGGAATTGTTTTCGGAAATGGTCGCGTTGACCATGCCGCGGTACCGCTCGAGCTCCGAGCTGTAGCGCCCGATTTCATCGTTGAGCGCGCTCACCGTCGAGTTGTACTCGGACTGGATGCGTGCCAGACGGTCGACCTCAGCCTGCAGATCAGACTCCGCGTTGGTGCGGGCCCGATTGGCGTCCGCGAGCGACCGGTTCAGTCGGTCGATCCGCGATTCGCGATCTGCGACCACGCGGAGCAGGGGCATGGTGTCTGAGCCGTCAATCTGGGCCAGGCGCTCACTCAGTCCTTCGAAGGTCTGCTGGCGGTTGCCGGTCACGCGATCCATCGTCTGCTCCAGCGACTGGCGCAGGTAGCCGACCAGGCTCACGTTCGACGGCTTCTGATTCACCAGACGCAGGATGGAGTCGTCGTTGATCTCATCGGAGCGTATGAACTGACCACGCGCGTCCTGAGCCTGAAGGAGCTCGCGCTCCAGCCGTTGCTTCTGCCCGTAGAAGACGATGGAGAGGATGAACGTCGCGATGAGCAGAACGCCCATGATCGTCACCGTCACCGCCATGCCGACGCTGGTGTTGGTCCGTGAGGCCATGTGGGATGGCTCCCTGCCGGTCGACAGGCCCACAGGGGCCCTCGCCGGTCGTGCTTGAGTACTGACTGAATCCAAACAACGCGGCCGATCCGCATCGGCCCCTCGCCCGCAATAATACGCGGAATGCGGGGGATGAGTTCCGACCGAGCCTGAGAGTGTCCCGAGGCCGCCTCGGGGCGTCAACCCAGCGCTATTCCGGGGCCGGAATTCAGCCCCGGAGCCGCATCACGAACAGGAGAAACGACCCGAGGCCAACGAGGCCCCGGGTCGCCGGAGGGAGAGTTAGGAACAACGGGCGCGGGCGCCATGCGAATGTCACGACCTGACATCACCCCGCGGCGGGCAGGGGAGGGTTGCCCGTCTGGTTTCGATTCTCAAATTTCCGCTGCTGGTTCAGAGCCTGCCAAGGCTAAACCCCGGAAATTTCCGGCGACGCGTCGCGACGTCGCACTGCTCGTCTGCTCTTCCTGATGGTTCGCGTGGTGGGGGAGCAGGGTTCCGAAAAAACCCGCAGCTTCACATCGTTCCGCAAGACGAGGTCTTCACCTACTCATACGAGGGCTGCGCCGTGTCGCGCAGCAGCAGCTCGATCACCCGATCCGCATCCACACCCTCGGCGCTGGCTGCGTAGTTGAGCACCAGCCGGTGCCGCAGCGCCGCCGGCGCCAGCCGCTGCACGTGGTGGCTTCCCGGCGTCGGCTCGCCTTCGAGCGCTGCAAGGCATCGCGTCGCCATCAGCAGCGCCTGCCCCGCCCGCGGCCCCGCTCCCCAGGAGATAAACCGCTTCACCGACGACGGGCACGTTTCATCCTCAGGACGCGTCGCCCGGACCAGGCTCACCGCGTAATCCACCACATGCTCGCTCACCGGGATCGACGCGATCACACGCCGCAGTTGCACCAGTTCGTGTCCATCGAAGAGCGGCTCGACGGAGTCGGCGCGCTGCGCGATGCGATCGCTCTCGGCCACGATCATCCGTTCCTCCGCGGCCTTGGGATATGTCATGCGCAGGCCGAACATGAAGCGGTCGAGCTGGGCTTCCGGCAGTGGATACGTGCCCTCCTGCTCGATGGGGTTCTGCGTGGCGATGACGATGAAGGGCGCCTCCAACTTGCGCGTGCTCCCTCCGATCGACACCTGCCGCTCCGCCATCGCCTCCAGCAGGGCGGCCTGCGTCTTGGGGGGCGTGCGGTTCACCTCATCCGCCAGCACAATGTTGGCGAAGACCGGACCTGGTGAAAATCGCAGCGAGCGCTCACCCGTCTGCGGATCGGTCTGGATCAGCTCGGCGCCGAGGATGTCGCTCGGCATCATGTCGGGCGTGAACTGGATGCGCTGAAACTTCAGGTCCAGCGAGGCGGCCAGCGTGCGCACCAGCATCGTCTTGGCCAGTCCGGGAACGCCGACGATCAGCACGTGCCCCTGGCAGAAGACGCCGACAAGCAATTGCTCGATCACCTCGCGCTGGCCGACGACCACGGAGCGAAGCCGCTCAGTCAGGGCGGCGCTGCGCTCGGCGAGCGTCCGAAAATCTTCGAGCGGGTCCGAATCGGCGCTGCGGTGTGCGTCTTGTTCCATGAGCGGGTCGCGATCGGGTCGGCGAAGCTGTGCGAGGTGAGGTCCGGTCGAAATCATATCGGCCACATCCGGGCCGGTGCGGCGGAGGGAACGTCCGGTATTCATCGGGATCACGGGCGCGCAGTCCGGTCCAGCCGGTGTTTCTCCAGCGCCGGAGCGATGCAAGCGCCAGAAGCGCATTTCGGCCCTGATTCATCACATCATCGCCGCGTTTCCGCCTTGACCGGCGCCCGCTGTGCCTCAAGCGCAGCCCGACCGCCGGGGTCGCCTGATCCGCCCGGGCGGTGACGTCAGCCCCATCCGAAGTCGATGACAGTGCTGACGCCCCCAGGCGTGGAGGAGGAGGAACGATGACAGTCCGTCTTGGTGAAGTCATGGTCGAGCAGGGCCTGCTGACGCGGGACCAGGTGCGCTGCATCCTCAAGGAGCAGCAGGCCCTGAAACGCCCCTTCGGCGAGCTGGCGGAGCGGCTCTTCGGCGTCTCTGAACGCGATGTTGAGATGGCCTGGGCCCGACAGTATGCGGGCATCGCCGAGCACATCGACCCGCGCGATCAGCCCATCGAGGCCGAGTTGCTCGCGCTCATCGACCGCCGCCAGGCGTGGCAGTTCCGCATGCTCCCACTCAGGCGCGATGGCGAGGAGATCATGGTCGCGACCATGGTCGAGCACCTGCCCCGCGCCCTCCGCTTCGCGATCAGACATTTCAACGAGCCCTGCTACCTCGTGATCTGCAGCCCCGAGGCGCTAGGCGAAGCCCTCATGCACAACTATCCCCTGAACGGCATGACGGCGAAATCCGTCTTCGGCGGCGCCGGCGTCGGTTCAGACCAG
This sequence comes from Phycisphaeraceae bacterium, assembly GCA_007693965.1. GTDB lineage: Bacteria > Planctomycetota > Phycisphaerae > Phycisphaerales > UBA1924 > RECQ01. The sequence goes on from RECQ01000032.1 coordinate 75,872, forward strand.
ACGGACTGAGAAGCGAGCGTCGACAAGCCCGACATCAGTCGCGCCGTGTCGACCCGGGGTAGACCCACTCGGTCCCCGGCGTGTAGCCGAGCAGCTCGTACAGCTCTTTTCGCGGCTGCATCGTGTCGAGCGATGCTTCGACGTGGCCATCACGGCGCAGCGCTTCAAGGAATTTCGTCACAGCGCCCATCGCCACGCGCAGTGATGTGACCGGGAAGATCACGCACGAGTACCCGAGTGATTCCCAGCGATCCATCGGGATGATCGGCGTCTTGCCGAACTCGGTCATGTTGCCGAGCAGGAATGGTCCGCCATTTCGGCCGCGCCCGCGCACCGCCTCGGCGAAGCGCCCCAACTCTTCTTCGCTGTGAAACCCTTCGGGGAAGAGCATGTCGGCGCCGGCGTCGAGGTAGGCCATCGACCGTTCGATGGCCTGATCGATCCCCTCGACGCTCCGGGCGTCGGTGCGGGCGCAGACGATGAAGGAGCCGCCCGAACAGGCGTCGCGGGCCGACGCTGCACGCGAAATCTTCTCCTGCATGTTGTCGACGCTCACCAGCGCCTTGCCGTCCAGGTGGCCGCAGCGTTTGGGGAAGACCTGGTCCTCGATGTGGAAGCCCGCAGCGCCGGCGCGGTGGTATTCCCACACCGTTCGGGTAAGCATTTCACCCTCGCCGAAACCGGTGTCGGCATCCGCGATGACGGGCAGGCCGGATGAATCCGCGACCTCGCGGATCACGCGGCTGAAGGCCTCCAGCGAGAGCAGGCCGATGTCGGGGACGCCCGACGCCGCCGAGATGGCGCCGCCGGAGACGTAGCACGCATCAAATCCGGCGTCCGCCACGGCCCGGGCCACGAGGCCGTTGAAGGCTCCGGGCATGGCGACGCAGGTGGTCTGCATCAGCCGGCGCAGCCGTGCCCCCGCATGTTCCCCGGTGACAAGAGTTTCGCCGTCACTGCTGCGCATCGCTGTCGTGCTCCTGGGCCGGAGGGAGAACCACCCGATTCTCGGGGCAGTCGCCCGGCTTGCAACGTGTCCCAACCCAGTATAATCCGCCCCGACCTCACCGGAAGCCGGCAGCGACGGTCCAACCGGCGGGGGTGTTCGAACCGACGCGCGATTCTGCCCGAGCTGCGACACCGGTTCCTGTTCACGCGACTCGGGCATCGATTTTGAGGATGGGTCCGCTATGAGGATCTATGTCGGGAACCTTCCCTTCAGCGTGGATGAGACCGAACTCCGGTCCCTCTTTGAGTCACACGGCGAAGTCGAGTCTGCCACGATCGTGATTGATCGTGAGACCGGTCGCCCGCGTGGATTCGGCTTTGTGGAAATGAAGAGCGACGACGACGCCAACGCCGCCATCACGGCGCTCAACAACACCGAGATGGGCGGCCGCTCTCTCGTCGTCAACGAAGCCCGTCCGCGCGAGCCGCGTCGAGGCGGCGGCGGTGGAGGTGGCTACGGCGGCGGTGGCGGCGGTGGCTACGGCGGTGGTGGCGGCGGGGGAGGACGTCGCGGCGGATGGTGAAAAGCGCGACCCACCTTCGGACAGTCAACTCCGAGTGAGGAAAAATCCAGCATGCGGGCGTCGTCCAGTATGACCTGGCGTCGCCCGCTTTGTTGATGATAGATCTGGTTGCAGGGTTGCCTAGATTCTCAGGCAGCCTCCCGGTTCAGGGGATGTGAGGGGGAAGGCGGTGTTGTCCGAGAAAAAATTTACATTTCCCCGGGCCCCGCGGGAATAATCCGGGATTTCCTGTTGACCAATCCGGGCCGTTGGTCATACTGGCGTCAACGGAGAAACCGTCATCTGACGGTTCATGAGTCAGTCTGTAAAGGAATAAGTGGAAGAAACACGCGTCCTCACCTGCGCCATGTTGCGTTGTGTGTTCGCCTTCGCTTTCTCGCACGAGTTGTGCACATTGGCGCTCGTGTTTGTAGTGGGGAGTGTCCCCATCACACTGGCACTGGATTCGGGGAGCAGGGAGTATAGAAACGTATGAAAAAGTGGAATGTCACAATCGGCGTCGCCGCACTGGTCGCTTCTTCTGGACTGGCGAGGGCTGACGAAATGCTGACCTGGAACGGCATGTGGATGGACACCATCCGCGATGTCGGCGGCGCTCCGACGCCCCTCTCGCGCATCGGCGCCATGATGTCGACGGCCGTCTATGACTCCGTCATGGCCATCGAGCGCACGCACCAGCCGTATGCCATGAACATGCCCGTACAGCCGGCCGGCACATCCGCCGACGCCGCCGCGGCCAAGGCGGCCCACACCGTCCTCTCGACGATGTTCCCGCAGTACAAGTCCTCGTACGACGCCCAGCTCGCGACCTCGCTCGCCAAAATTCCCGCCGGACCCGGCAGGGATGCAGGCGTCGCGCTCGGCGAAACAGTTGCAAATGGCATTATCGCTCTGCGCATGAACGATGGCTCCGACGGGCCGATGGATTACACCCACGGGAACAACCCCGGCGACTACCGCCCGACCTATCCGGACTTTCAATTGCATCCCTTCACACCCCAATGGGGCAAGGTCACGCCATGGGCCATGACCAGCGGCTCGCAGTTCCGCCCCAACGGCGTGGTCGGCTACACCAACATGAACGACCTGCTCACCAGCCCCGAGTACACCGCGGCCTTCAATGAGGTCAAGGAGCTCGGCGCCCTGAACAGCGCCACCCGTACCGCCGAGCAGACCGAGATCGGCTTCTTCTGGGCCAACGATGTCGACGGCACCTACAAGCCGCCGGGACACCTGGGCAACATCACCGCCGAGATTTCGCAGCAGGCCGGCCTTTCGATGGCCGAGAACGCCCGCCTCTTCGCCATGGTGAACGTCGCCATGGCCGACGCCGGCATCGCCGCCTGGGACACCAAGTACCAGACCGACATCGACCTGTGGCGCCCCATCACCGGCATCCGCGAGGCTGACACCGATGGCAACCCCGACACGGTGCAGGATGAGAACTGGGTGCCGCTGAACCCCTTCAGCCCGCCCTTCCCCGCGTGGGTCTCCGGGCACGCCACCTTCGGCGCCGCCCATGCCGCCGCCCTCGCCGCCTACTTCGGCGAGGATGGCCTCGGCTTCGACTTCACCATCTCCAGCGAGGATCCGTTCTACCTCGCGCTCCCGGGCGTCGACGGCACGCGCACCTTCTCCTCCTTCAGCGAGATGGCCGAAGAGAACTGGCGCAGCCGCATCTACATCGGCGTTCACTGGGACTTCGACGGCGCCGAGGGCAACTGGCTCGGCACGCAGATCGGCCAGTACGTCGGTGAGAACTTCTTCCTGATCCCCACCCCCGGCGCCGGCGTGCTCTTCGCGCTCGCGATGGTCGGCGGCGTGGTCCGTCGTCGCCGCGACTGAACTCAATTGCAACTGCACTTCACTGCGGCCCCTCCGGGGGCCGTTTTTATGCGCACATTGCCGTCCGCCGGCGGGCGACCAGGTCTCCGCCTCTTGGAGGGCGATCGCCGGAATCACTGGAAATTCCTTGACATATCGCTCCTCACCGGAGGATACTGACGCACGATCAACTCCAGGCGGGGCCCCTTGCATCCCGATTGGTGGCGGCCCGATCAGTGAGCGGCGCCCGGCGTTGAGCGTTCACGCATCATTCGGAGATGCGTCAGAATTAAGTTGGATCAGGACACAGAATGCGAACCGGTTTCGCAATGGAGAGAGAATGATGAGCACCACGCATCGCAAGGGAGGTTTAATTTTCTGCGTGCTCGCCGTCGGCGGACTCGCGGTCTCGGCGATGGCGCAGTCGCGTCTGGCCCCCGGCGCACTCAACGCGCCAGAGCGAGGCGGCGCACAGCCGGGTGAAGTCGACTCAGAACGTCCCTCGCCCCGAGGCGTGCAACTGCCCGCGGCCCGGCAGGCGAATCCCATGTCGGTCACGCAGCGCGGCGCGCAGCACTCGGTGGCCCGGCTCTGGAATGAAGAGCTGCTCGACGCCATCCGGCGCGACACGCCCCGTCCGCCCGTCCACTCGCGCAACCTCTTCCACGTCTCCGCCGCCATGTACGACGCATGGGCCGCGTACGACTCCGACGCAAACGCGGTGCTGCGCCATGAGTCGGCATCCGCAGTGAACGTCGAGGCCGCCCGCAACGAGGCGATCAGTTACGCGGCGTACCGCGTGCTCACCCATCGCTTCGCCAACTCGCCCGGCCAGACGCTCACGCAGGCCGCCATCGACGGCCTGATGGGCACGCTCGGCTACAACATCAACATCACCACTACGGCTGGTCAGAGCCCCGCCGCGGTCGGCAACCGCATCGCCGCCGCCATCATCACGCAATCGTTCAACGACGGCTCCAACGAGCTCGGCAACTTCGCTGACACCAGCGGCTATGCGCCATTCAACGGCCCGCTCGTCGTCGAGAATCCTGGGACCGGCGGCATGAACGACATCAACCGCTGGCAGCCGCTCGTCGTCCCGGGCGCCATGAATCCGCAGGGTTTCCTGGCGCCGCACTGGGGCGATGTCACCCCCTTCGCCCTCACCCGCCCCGCGCCCGGCGCCCTCTACACCGATCCCGGGCCGCCCCCGCTCATCGGCGGCATCGGCGATGCAATCGCGCGCGAGGACATCCTCGAAGTCATCCGCGCCAGCGGCACGCTCGATCCCGACGACGGCGTGATGATCAACATCTCGCCGAGATTCGTCGGCAACAACCCGCTCGGAACGCAGGATGGAACGGGACACCCCGTCAATCCCGAGACCGGCATGCCATACCCGGACAACTTCGTCCTTCGCGGCGACTGGGGTCGCGTCCTCGCCGAGTTTTGGGCTGACGGGCCGCTCTCCTCAACGCCTCCCGGTCACTGGAACGAGATCGCCAATGAGGTCGCGGACTATCCCGGCTTCGAGAAGCGCATCGGCGGCGTCGGCCCCATCGTCGATGATCTCGAATGGGATGTGAAGCTCTACCTCGCCCTCAACGGCGCCGTCCATGACAGCGCCATCGGCACGTGGGAAGTCAAGGCCGTCTACGACTTCGCCCGCCCGATCTCACACATCCGTGAGATGGGCGCGCTCGGTCAGTCCACCGACGACACACTGCCCTCCTACCACCCCAACGGCCTGCCACTCGAAGACGGCGTCGTCGAGCTCATCACCGCCGACTCCACCCAGCCCGGCGAGCGCCACGAACACCTCGCCGCGCACATCGGTGAGATTGCCCTCTTCTCCTGGATCGGTCACCCCGGCGATCCGCTGAACGAATACGCAGGCTGCGGCTGGGTGCGCGCTGTCGAGTGGATTCCCTACCAGCAGTTCGATTTCGTCACGCCGCCCTTCGCGGGCTACACCTCCGGCCACAGCGGCTTCAGCCGTTCATCAGCCGAAGTGCTCACGGCCATGACGGGTTCTCCCTACTTCCCCGGCGGCCTCGGCGAGTTCCTCGCCACCACCGGCCCCGGCGGATTCGATCTGGGCTTCGAATTCGGCCCCAATCAGGATGTGCTGCTCCAGTGGGCGACCTACTACGACGCCGCCGATGAAGCCGGCATCTCCCGCATCTACGGCGGCATCCACCCCGCGCTCGACGACTTCCCCGGTCGGATCATGGGCGCCGTCACCGGTCAGAACGCCGCGGCCGTCGCCAAGGACTATTTCGCCGGCGAGGCCCACGGCGCCTGCCCCGCCGATTGGAACGGCGACGGCGCCGTCACCGCCCGCGACCTGACCCAGTTCATGACAGACTGGCGCAACGGGAACGCCGATTTCAACTTCGACGGCGTCACCGACCAGGCGGATCTTCAGGACTTCGTCGCGGCATGGGTCAACAGCTGCCCGTGGATCAAGAAGGATGTTCCTAAGGGGCGTCCCACGCGCTGATCGCGCCGCCTGCGGCCGCTGCCCGAAGTTCAGTCAGAGAAACACCGCCCCGCGCCGGTTTGCCGGCGCGGGGCTTTCGTTCCGCCGCAACGCTCGAATCCTCTCCCGGCGGACGCCCGACCAACCGGGAACCGACTCCGGCGGACCCGGGAAGTCGAGCCCGCACCAGACACCTATCCTGTATCCTTTGAGGCCCGATTCCGCACCCCGAGGCCAGTGAGCCGCCATGACCACAGCCCTCCACACACCGACCAGCGAGTTCGAGAAAAAGGACCGCTGCGCCGACCTTGATCACCGCCCCCGCATCCTGCTGGGCAAGATGGGCCACGACCGCGGCGCCAAGGTCATCGCCTTCTGAAGCCGGAACGCTCGTGAGGCGTCGCCAAGTGGGCCATATTGATGGGATTGTGGTGCACCCTGTGACATTCGGGCAATGTACGGAAAGGCGGCAAACGCACTTTCGAGCGCAGTGTAAAATTCGGACCATCACGGATGAAAAAGGAATAATTGGGCGTATTTTTTATTGAATTCCATCCCTCATCCGTCATGTTGAACCAACCTTACAGGGTCCGGATGGCACCGCGCCGTTGCATCATGACCGCGCAGCCTGACACTCCACCTTGAACGAACTCCGCGAATTGAACATTGCCCGAGAGGATTGTGATTTGCCTGAACGTACGTACAACTTTTTACACGCTGCGGTTGCACTGTGCGTCTTGAGCATGATGACTGAGACAGCGCGACCGATGTTCACAATTCTCTCGACACAGGCGCAGCTGATCGCGACAGATCCTCCACCGATTGAATTGACAACGGGCGCTGATTGGTCAATAGGCATTTGGATGCATGTGCATCACTTTGAGGCGAACACGAGTCTGCTTGCCTTTGAAACCAATACGAATGAGGCGGTTGTCAGCATTGATGTCACTGCGGACTCGCGATATCGAGTTCGTTACACAGATGCCTCGGGGAAGTCGGAGCAAGGCGTGGAAGTGCTGCTCTTGGATCAGCAGCCGCCGCCGAGTTCGGGTGAGTTGGCGCTTCTCGTCATTGACTGGGAGGCGAGCACGCAAACACTGCACGGGCGTTTTATTCATGATGGCATGCTGAGCCCGTTCTCGGCATCCGACAACATTGCAGGTGACTTCACCCCAGGCGTCACTGAAAAGCTTGTAGTCGGAGCCAGATCTGTCCAGAAGTTGCAAGCTCATCAAGCAAGCATTGCGCTGGTGGTTCGAAATCATCCGATGCGACAGGATTTCGAACTGCTCTGGTCCCGCAGAGCATTTTCAGATCTGGCGCAAGGCGGAGCTTTCTTTAAAAATATACCAGGTGATGTGGCCTTCCAATCATCGTCGAGTAATCCTGATCATCCTCTGAACAGCCAGTCGCCCCTTCGTTTTGCGCTCGGATTCGTTCATACAACTTTTCCGCGCAATGGGTTGTCCGGTCTTTCCGCGGCGGCCGCATTCATGGGCGAACCTGCTTCATTTCAAAACGTGCATATCATAAATCGATCTGCGCCCAATCAGCCGAATCGGGTACGAATTGTTCGCAATGTGAGTTCTGTGAAGGACATCCGAATCGACTCTCCGTTCGATCTTCCCATAGTGAATAGCTTCAACCGACGCCCTCCCGGGGTGTATCCCGGAGAGCACGAAGGACTGGATGTCGTGTCGAATTCATCGCCACGAATCGCACGCATGGCGAGAGGGAAAGCGCCCGCAAGTGGAATTATTCACGTCGGCGTTCCTGCGAACAGCCGTGGTGTACGTTCAAATTCGCCAGGCGACGCCGCAAACTTTACTTATGGCTACATTGATAACCTTGCCGCGATCACAGCGGGCATTGGCAATATTGATCCGTTGATCACCTCGGGGCGTAATCGCCCGTTCCCCATCTCTTCTCGACGGAGTGGAGGTGTTGTCAACGCTCAGGGCACAAATTATCCACGATTCTGGAGCGGCTCTGGCCCAGCCTTTACTGGACCGGGTCACGGGGTTTTGCTGCGCAACCAGAATTCATGGAATCAGACACTCTTGGCGCCTCTTGAAGGCACTCTGTATACCGAACTGTCTGGAGCGGTCGCCAGGGTGAATCTGCTTGAGCACCCTGGCTCTCCCCCGGCGCGCATCTGGAAAGCAAAAGCTGCAACGCGCACGAGCAATGGGGTCGTGTGGGATCCATATGAAGTGATTCTGGACACTGCGCGAGGATCGTCTATTCCTCTTGCCGTCGATTCTCTGACACTCACATTCTCCGGGGATCTGATGAAGAAGGGAACGGACGGCCCCGTCATTGGCGATGCGATCACGGGGTCCAATGGAGGCATCAATGTTATCACAGGGATCACATTTGATGCTCTCAACAATATGACTCATGTCGCGATCGAGCACCCGTGGGATACAGCTCCTGTCGAAGACGGCAGCCCGCTTGAGGTAATGTGGGGGCGACACGGCATTGCGACTCTCGAGGTCATGATCGAGCCTGATCCATCAAATATCTACAAAGGTATACGGGTCGAGCGTATTTCCACCACCGGCGACCTGCCGATTGTGGTCCTCAGTCATGGGGTCTGGGCTGATGACGTTGACGGGTGGGTGTTTTCTCAACTCGGGTGGGGGGGCAATGGTTTCTCAGATCAGATCGCACAATCATTTTCCGATGCGATCCCATCCTGGACAAACGCTCTGAATCTTGACGTCGCGCTGATTCATCCTGCCAATCAGGATCCGAATCCAAACCCTCACTTGATTGACTACACGGAAGAGATGCGTGAAGGGCGACCGGATCTCGAAATCGCCTGGATTTCCGATCCTTTATACCCTCAATTAAACTTCGGGACAATGAATGCGTTCACCCTCTGGGTGAATTTCATTCTGCAACAAGCTGAGGCGCACAATGTCATCGGCGTCTCTGTCTTTGAGTCACAGACAATCGGTGGAGCATGGGATTTTCTCGCTGATGGATTTGCAGACGACGCAGCCCATCCCAATTCCCGAGGTATGAATGCTATCACGCTTGCGGCTCTACATGGACTGCAACTGGCGACCGAAATCAATCCTGCGGATATAAATGGAGACGGCATTGTCAACGCTCAGGATCTTGCCATAATACTTGGATCCTGGGGTGTTTGTCCTGAAGAGCCGTCTCCCTGTCCCGCTGATTTAAACGGTGATGGTGTTGTGAATGCTCAGGATCTGGCGATCCTGCTTGGGCTCTGGGGATGACTTTCTCTCCGTATGAGATTGCTCCGGGGCCTCTGAGCGCCCCACCCCACAGCGCGACCTTCGGCAGAATTGTACGTACAATACCGTAGCGCGATGTTGCTTTGCAATGATGCCGATCATGACAGAGCAACGAACATGGTTCTGGCTGGGTGGACTTGTGGACGGTGGCTCACACGGGCCACGGACAACTGTTTCCCTGAATTTGACTTGCCATTGAAATCTTGATCTCGGCTGAGTGAGAGTTATTTTGGGCACAATGTTTCATGGAGCTCTCGATGCAGTGGTTGTGTCACGGAGCCGACGAGTTCATCGTGTCGATCGGGGTCGCCTGAGTCTGACGCGCTTCGACCCACGCTGCTGCTATCCTGTGTCATCTCTACCCCAGTTCCGGAATTGCCCTGATCACCCCGCGACTGGCCAGGACCGCCCCCATGACCACAGCCCTCCACACACCGACCAGCGAGTTCGAGAAGAAGGACCGCTGCGCCGACCTCGACCACCGGCCCCGTGTCCTCCTCGGCAAGATGGGCCTCGACGGCCACGACCGCGGCGCCAAGGTCATCGCCCGGGCCCTGCGCGACTCGGGCGTCCACGTCATCTACTCAGGCCTGTGGCAGACGCCCCTCTCCCTCGCCATCGGCGCCCGCGATGAGGATTGCGATGTCGTCGCGGCCTCGATGATGAGCAACTCGCACATGGTCCTCGGCCCGCGCCTCATGGACGCACTGCGCGACCTGGGCCGGCCCGACCTCGCCGTCCACATGGGCGGCATCCTGCCGCAGGAGGACATCCCGTCTCTGATCGAGATGGGCGTGAAGCGCGTCTTCACCACCGGCGTCGGGCTCATGGACATCGTCGAGGCCTCGCGCAGCGAGACGAAGCCCTACGCGCAGACGCTCGGCGACAATCCCCACCCCGTCGCCCAGCTCGCCCGCGACATCTCGCTGGCGCACCTGGAGCGCCCGGTGCGCGACAGCGCCAGGCGCCGGCGACCCAAGCGCGTCATCGGCGTCACCGGCTCGCCCGGCGCGGGCAAGTCGACGCTGGTGGCCCAGCTCGCGGCCGAGCACACGAGGCGGTCTTCGGATGACGACTCGCTGGGCCGCGTCGCCGTGATCGCGTTCGATCCCAAATCGCCCATCACCGGCGGCGCCCTGCTCGGCGACCGCCTGCGCGTCGACTTCAACAACCTCGGCGAGAGCGTCTTCTACCGCTCGCTGGCCATCTCCGGCGAGGACTACCACTCGATCGGCGACATCATCGAGCTCATCGGCGGCTGCGAGGTCGAAGGCCAGCGCGCCTTCGACACCCTCTTCGTCGAGACCGTCGGCGCCGGCCAGAACGAAACAAAGATCCGCGAGCACGTGGACTTCACCGCGGTCGTCCTCACCCCCGGCATGGGCGACGCCGTGCAGATGGACAAGGCGGGCATCCTCGAGATTGCCGACGTCTTCGTCTGCAACAAAGCCGACCACCCCGGCGAGAACGAGCTGGTCCGCGACCTGCGCGACATCGCCGGCAAACGCCCCATCGTCGAGACGGTGGCGACGCGCGGTCAGGGAATACCCGAGTTGCTTGATACATTGATCGGTTGAGGGCGGGCGACGGCCACCTTCGCAAGACAATCCGCCTCGCAACAGCAGGACAAGCGGCGTTCGCTTTTTTCAACTTTCCGGTTGACGGG